>NZ_OBEC01000001.1:0-784967 GCF_900215395.1 Pantoea sp. GL120224-02
CTGACGCTGAGAAGCAAAAAGCCAGAACTTGTGCGTCAGGAGCTGTGGGGCGTGGTCCTGGCCTATAACCTTCTGAGGTTCATGATGGCGCAGATGGCGTACAGCCTGAAAGGCGTGGAACCTTATCAGATGAGTTTTAAGCAGTCCGCACTGTATCTGAGAAGTCATCTGAGCCTGCTACCGGGCATCTCAGGGGGAAAAATACCGCGGATAATGGAAGAGATAATGGCGATGGCGCCAGGGCTGGTGCTGCCGGAAAGAAGAGTGCGGCATTACCCAAGGGCGGTAAAAAAGAAGCCGCAACGTTATCCGCTGCGGCCTCCATTAAGATCTTAACTGACAAGCATTAGGCTATCAGGCCGGGATTTTTGTATTAGTGGTGGTGGTGATCATGCCTGTCATCATGACGATGGTCATGGCGCCAATGCTCACGGCGTTCCCGTTCATGCCAGCGGCGTTCACGCTCACGTTCGTAAGCCTGATGACGACGCCACTCTTCATGACGCCACCAGCGATGATCGTTATAACGATAACGGTCATTCCACCAGCGCGGCTCACGCCAGCGTCCGCCATCCCAATAGTAACCACGACGATCGCGATCGCCGAGATGCAGCGTGACACCCGGAGCCAATGTAAGGGTGGCGCTGTTGGCTTCTGCTGTGTGCATTGCCAGGGGTGAAAGTGTTGCCAGCAAGGCGGCAAACAAAATTGCACGTTTCATAAATTCTCCTTTTCAGTGGCTTATCACTGCCACCGTTGCGCTAGTGTGCCACATCGGTCCAGTGTTGCCTTGAGAGTGAGTCTGAAAACGTTGCGGGAAATCTGAATTGAGAATTTTCTGCTGCGGAAAATACCCGGCCTGAGCCGGGTAGGTAAGCGTTTACACTAATATGTTATGAATCGCTTCGATCTCTTCAGTTGTCAGCTCGGGCTGGCTTAGCATCTCAACGGCATCATCAATTTGCGCAGTTTTACTTGCACCAATCAGCACCGAAGTCACGCGTGCATCACGCAGCACCCAGCTCAGCGCCATTTGCGCCAGCTTCTGCCCACGCTGCTGGGCGATCGCCTGCAGCTTACGTACTTTTTCCATCTTCTCTTGCGTCAACTGGCTCTCATTAAGGAATTTACTGCCACTGGCGGCACGGGAGTCCTCAGGGATGCCTTGCAGATAGCGATCGGTCAGCACACCACCCGCTAGCGGAGAGAAGGCGATGCAGCCGACGCCATTATCACCCAGCACATCCAGTAGACCTTGCTCTTCCGGTGCACGTTCGAACATGGAGTATTTCGGCTGATGAATCAGGCAAGGCGTGCCCAGATCGCGCAGAATGGCAATCGCTACGGCTGCTTTATCTGCCGGGTAATTGGAAATGGCGGCATACAGCGCTTTGCCCTGACGCACCACCTGATCGAGCGCGCGCATGGTCTCTTCCAGCGGCGTTTCCGGATCGGGACGGTGATGATAAAAGATATCGACATACTCCAGCCCCATGCGTTTCAGGCTCTGATCCAGACTGGAAATCAGATACTTGCGTGAGCCCCAGTCGCCGTAAGGGCCGTCCCACATGGTGTATCCGGCTTTGGTGGAGATCACCAGCTCATCGCGCAGCCCGGCAAAATCTTCGCGCAGAATGCGACCAAAATTGGACTCCGCAGAACCCGGCGGGGGGCCGTAGTTGTTGGCAAGGTCGAAGTGCGTGATGCCGCGATCAAAGGCGTGGCGCAGGAGTTCACGGCTATTATCGACGCGCGTGCTGTCGCCAAAGTTGTGCCATAAACCCAGCGAAATGGCCGGTAATTTCAGGCCAGTACGGCCACTGCGACGATATTGCATCTGTTGATAGCGGTCGGGATGAGGAAATACAGACATGCAGCGTTCCTGTCTCAAAAAGGGAGAAAGTGACATCAGCATAGAAGTGTATGCGTTTACACTAAGCCGAAACGCGCCGAAGATCGCAACTTACAGAATTTTCTGTCGTCGTAACGATTGCTTGCCACAAATCACCATGCGCTGATGGTGAAAATCTCGCCAATTCAGCCACATCGCTGATACTTCGATCATCCCCTTAAGAAGGAGCTGTCGATGAAAACCCTCAACGTTGGCGACTATTTACTGCACCGTTTACAGCAAGCTGGCATCCGTCATCTATTCGGTGTGCCGGGTGATTACAATCTGCAATTTCTCGACAGCGTTATCGCTCATCCTGAGATTGCCTGGGTCGGTTGCGCCAATGAACTCAATGCCGCCTACGCGGCGGATGGCTACGGTCGTTGCAACGGTGCTGCTGCACTGCTCACCACGTTTGGCGTGGGTGAACTGAGTGCGATTAATGGGATTGCGGGCAGCTATGCCGAATATGTCCCGGTTATTCATATTGTTGGCGCGCCAGCCAGTCGTGCGCAGCAGCAAGGTGACTGTGTACATCATTCACTGGGGGACGGCGACTTCCATCATTTCCTGCGCATGGCACAAGAGGTAAGTACCGCCAGCGCGGTGCTGACTGCGGATAATGCGGTTGAAGAAATTGACCGTGTGATATCGGAAGCGCTTAACCAGCACCGGCCCGGCTATCTGCTGCTGGCGGTGGATGTCGCGGCGACGGAGATTACGGTGCCTGATGCTCAGCCCGTTGCGCCTGTCCATCAGGAGACCGCCGTTGCGACAGCTTTTACTGCCGCCGCTGAACGCTTACTGGCTCCTGCACAGCGCGTGGCGTTACTGGCCGATTTCCTCGCTTCGCGTTGGCAATTGCAATCGCCGCTGTTTGCACTCCGCCAACTACGCGCCATTCCCGCCGCTACATTACTGATGGGCAAAGGCGTGCTCGATGAACAGCAGCCCGGCTATGTGGGTACCTACGCTGCCGAAGGCAGCAGCGATGCGGTGCGCCGGGCCATTGAAGAGACGGATGTTACGCTGTGCGTCGGCGTGCGGTTTACCGATACCCTGACCGCCGGTTTCACCCAGCAGTTACCCGCAGAGCGCGTTATCGACCTGCAACCGTTTCACGCCACGGTGGGCGGAGAATGCTTTGCGCCGCTTAGCATGGCGCAAGCCCTCGCCGCATTATTGCCCGTTTATCAACGCCACTGCGTACATTGGGCACTGGCCGACACTGCATCTTGCGAAGAAATTGAGCAAAACGATGATGCGGTAATCAGTCAGCGCGCATTCTGGCAGGCGATGCAGCGCTTCCTGCTGCCGGGTGATATCATCCTGGCCGATCAGGGCACGGCCGCCTTTGGTGCCGCCGCGCTGCGTTTACCACCGGGCGCAGAATTGCTGGTGCAACCGCTATGGGGCTCGATTGGCTATACTCTACCGGCGACCTTTGGTGCACAAACGGCACAACCTGACCGACGCGTCATTTTGATTATCGGTGACGGTTCAGCGCAGCTGACGATCCAGGAGCTGGGTTCCATGCAGCGTGACGGGCAACAGCCGATTATTTTCCTGATCAATAACGACGGTTACACGGTTGAGCGGGCGATTCACGGCGCTGAACAGCGTTACAACGACATCGCACAATGGAACTGGACTGCGCTGCCACATGCCATGAGCGTAGAGTGTGCGGCACAAAGCTGGCGAGTGAGCAAAACGGTGCAGTTAACGGCGGTAATGGAGCAATTAATGCGTCAGCGTCGCCTGACGCTGGTGGAAGTGGTGATGGAAAAACAAGATCTGCCGCCGCTGTTGCGTAAAGTCACTGCAGCTCTGCACCAGCGTAACGGCGGCTAGCCACTATCCGGCTTAGGCTTTGTCGTTTTAGACCAGGCGGTGCCTGAAATCCTCACGTACACTCGTTACGCTTCGGTTTCTCCGCATCGTCCGTTTCCTGTGAGGCTGCGTCGATAACGCCTGACGTGATAAGCCCGCAGTTTCGGAAAGTTGCCTCTATACAGTGAAGCCGCTGATTGTCAGGCTGTGGCACGCACCAGAAATGTTTACGCCCATCGTGCTGGTGGGCGTTATTGTTTTATTGGCAGGCTCTTATATAGTGTCCTGCAATTGTTTATGACCCAAGCGGAGCAGCAGAAGAATGACAAAATACGCCCTGGTCGGCGATGTGGGCGGCACCAACGCCCGTCTCGCCCTGTGTGAGGTGGAGACCGGCGCCATCTCCCAGGCCAAAACATTCTCAACATCAGACTACGACAATCTCGAAGCGGTGATTCGTGCTTATCTCGATGAGCAAAAACAGGACATTAAACACGCCTGCATCGCGATTGCCTGTCCAATCACCGGGGATTGGGTCGAGATGACCAATCACGATTGGGCATTCTCAACTCGTGAGATGAAAGAGCACCTGGCATTCGACAGCCTGGAAATCATCAATGATTTCACTGCCGTGTCGATGGCTATCCCGATGCTGGCCGAAGATCAAGTGATTCAGTTTGGTGGCAAAGCGCCGGTAGAAGGCAAACCGATTGCCATTTACGGTGCCGGCACCGGATTAGGCGTGAGCCATCTGGTGCACGTGGATAAGCGCTGGATCAGCCTGCCGGGCGAGGGCGGTCACGTTGACTTCGCCCCGAACAGCGAAGAAGAGGGTGAAATTCTCGAAGTGCTGCGTGCGGAACTGGGTCACGTGTCGGCGGAGCGCGTGCTGTCAGGATCCGGTCTGGTGAATCTCTATCGCGCCATCGTCAAATCTGACAGCCGTGAGCCTGAAAACCTCAAGCCGAAAGATGTCACCGAGCGTGCATTAAAAGATAGCTGCATCGATTGTCGTCGCGCGCTGTCGCTGTTTTGCGTGATCATGGGGCGTTTCGGTGGCAACCTGGCACTCAATCTCGGCACCTTTGGTGGCGTGTACATTGCGGGGGGAATTGTGCCGCGCTTCCTCGATTTCTTCAAAGCCTCCGGCTTCCGCGCCGCGTTTGAAGACAAAGGCCGCTTCCGTGATTATCTGGTCGATATCCCGGTGTATATGATCACCCACGATCAGCCAGGCCTGCTGGGCGCGGGTGCACATTTGCGCCAAACGCTGGGTCGCGTGCTGTAATCTGTTCCGGCGAGCAGCGTCCTGCTGCTCGCTTTACAACCTCATCAACTGGCGAAACGCCTTCACCTTGCTACGGCTCACCGGCACCTGCGCATCCAAATCACGCAACTTCACCAGATAGGTATTGTTAAACCACGGCTCAATCTCACGAATTTTACTGAGATTGACGCAGTACGATCGATGACAGCGGAAAAAGAGCGGTTCCGGCAGGCGACTGCAAAATTCACTGATCGCCATCGACATCACATACGCTTCGCGGCGGGTATAAACAAACGTCAGTTTTTCGTGCGCTTCAACATAATAGATATCGTTGATATCTGTCACGATAATGCGCTCATCTTTCACCAGATTAACGGTTTGCGGCGCGCTTTGCTGAGTGGATGGCTGTGCGAGGTGCTGCTGTGCACTGGCCTCCAGCTTGTTCAGCATGGTGATAATACGCGACTCATGATAGGGCTTAAGGATGTAGTCAAACGCATCCAGTTCAAACGCATCCACCGCATGCTCTTTCCATGCGGTGATAAACACTATCAACGGCTTATGCGCAAATTGGTTAATGTTTTGGGCCAGCAGCATGCCATCCAGTGAAGGAATGTTGATGTCGAGGAAAATGACATCGACGCGATGGTTTTGCAGATACTTCAGCACTTCCAGCCCATCATCAAAACAGGCTTCGATAGTGATCTGACTGTGCTGCTGGATCATCCAGCTCAACTCTTGCTGAGCAAGAAACTCGTCTTCGACGATAATGGCTTTCACGCGCTGGGTTCCGTGATATGGCTCAACGGTGCAGCCAGACGCTGACCGTTTTTGCTCAGAGTGAAGGCGATTTCCGTTCCCGGATGATGACGCGTGATGCTCAGACCCTGACCGGAAAGCAGTTTCACCCGATGATGCACATTAAGCAGCCCGATTTTGTTACCCGGCATCTCATCGCGTGCCACCCGGCCAATGACCTCTTCACTGATACCCGCGCCCGTATCGCGCACCGCAACGCGCACATAATCACCGAGGTCTTTCACACTCAAGGTCACCACCCCTTTGCCACGGCAGGGCTGAATACCGTGCACAATGGCATTTTCCACCAGAGGCTGAATCAGCAAACTGGGCAGCGTGAAGTGGAGATCTTCATCAATGTCATAAATCATCGACAGCTTATCGCCAAAGCGCGCCTGTTCAATCGCGATGTAATCCTTCACCTGCCACAGCTCTTTTTTAATATCGATCAGCTCGTCATCGTTCAGCTCAAGGTTGTAGCGTAAATAGCGCGAAAGATTGATCACCAGCTGACGTGCCGTATCTGGATTGAGACGAATGGAAGAGGAGATAGCATTCAGCGCATTAAACAGGAAGTGCGGGTTAATTTTACTCTGCAACGCACGCAGTTCCGCTTTATTTGCCATCTCACGTAACTGCTCCGCGCGCGATACCTCCAGCTGGGTGGAGATAATTTGCGACAAACCAATGGCCATCTCTTTTAGCGATCCGGTAATGCGATGCGCTCGACGATAATAGATTTTTAACGTGCCTGTGACTTCCCCTTTTTCCCAAAGGGGAATAACCAGCATCGAGTGAATATCTTTGGTGCGATGCGCCTCATCATTATTCTTGATGATGATTTTGCCGCTCGCAATCGACTGCGCCGTGGTAGGGCTGATGCCATCATCCCCGTTGTGATAGTTATGCTCACCGTAGCCGACATAAGCGAGAATCTGCTGAGTATTGGTGATGGCCACGGCATCGGCATGAATATCGCTGCGAATGATATCGCACACCTGACGCAACGACTGGCTATTCACCTGACGAAACAGCGGCAACGTTTTATTGGCAATTTCCAGTGCCAGCTTGGCCTGACGCGCCGCGATCGCCTCTTTTTCTCCTTCCACGCTCTGCACTAACAGTACAATCAAGCCAATGCTCGATGCGCCGAGAATCATCGGTAAAGCGATCTCAGAAACAATCGAAAAGCCCAGCGCCATCGGTCGAGCCCACAGCACAATCAGCAACATGGTGAGGGTTTCGCACAGCATGCCGCCAAGAATACCGGCGCGCCAGCGCTGCTCTTTGCTCACGCGACGATTGATAAACCCAGAAGCGATACCGGCAACGATGCTGGTAATCAGGCAAGGCACAGCCGTGACGCCATCCATATCGATCAGATAACGATGGATGCCCGCGATCACCCCGGTAGCGATACCAACCCACGGGCCAAACAGAATGCCGCCGGACATCACCGCAATCACCCGCACGTTCAGCAGCGAACCATCGACGTTAATGCCCGACCAGGTACTGAACAGCGCAAACAGCGAGAATATCGCCGTCACCACCACTTTCTCTTTGATCGAATGCTCATCTTTTTGCAGCAGCTGACGGAATACCCGCGTGCGGGTAAGGAAGAACAGACAAATCAGCATCAGCGCAGCGCGGTCAAATACCGCCAGCAGCATGTCGAAGTGGGAAGGCAAGGGCATCTCTCGGAGTGAATCAGGGTGAGGTTATGATAAAAAATGTGATCAAGATCTGCCAGCGCCGCGACACCCGCAAAACGCTTCTCATGGTTTAGATCAATTTTCCGGCCAAATTCTCACTGGTGTTTTAAAACAGCAACGCATTCAGCTCAAGGCCAGAAAGGGCCAGCCCGAAGAGCAAAGCGTCTGGGCCACGGATGGCCCAGCCGATCTGCAGGGATGCGTGTTGTCTTTGCGATAGGGCTGGCCCGTTCTGGCCCTGGCACCCAACCAACAGCGACTATCAACTCAACTCCCAACTCCCAAAATCCCCAACACTCCCCAAAAAGAGGAAAACTTGAGTAACAAAAAGAGGATTAGTAATCCCTACGCAGAACGCTGGTTGTAAATCACGCGGTTTGCTATGTTGCCATGAGTTATTTCGCGGAGCGCAGCAATGCAACTTCTTACCCCTCGCTTGTCCCTGACACGCTTACAACCCGAAGACTGGCAAATCTTCAAAGCCGTACACGAAGATCCCGGCACCATGACCTGGGTCAGTGAAATCCCTGATGAAAACGACATACGCCAGCGCTTCACCGAACGCCTCGCGCCCTGGCAAGTCACCAGCTTCCACATGCTGTGCCTGGTGGCACGCCTGCGCGAAACCAATGAACCTATCGGCCTGTTTGGATGCAGTGCCGAATGGCAGCCTTATCGGCAAGCTGAGGTCGGCTACATGCTCTGCCATCGCTTCACCGGAAACGGCTATGGCAGTGAAGCGCTCAAGGCACTGTGCGACTTCTTGCTACAGGCAGAATTTCATAAACTCAAAGCGCTGGTCATAGAGGGGAATTGGCCGTCCCGACGCATTCTGGAAAAGAATGGTTTCACACTTGAGGGCACTCTACGGGATAATTATCTGCTAAACGACCAATGGGTAAACGATTGGGTGCTGGGTCGCCTGAATCCGCAACATTAAAAAAATATTCTGTTGCTCTCGACAATTCTGTTATCAGCGCGTTATGTTCTTACCTCGGTCACCGCAGTGACCAGCGTCGCTCGGACGGTCCGGGCGCCTACGTAAACCAGAGGACATCATGGCTGATAACAGCACACCCCGTCGTTTCTCGCGTATTGAACGCCTTCCCCCGTATGTATTCAACATCACCGCTGAATTGAAGATGGCTGCGCGTCGGCGCGGCGAAGACATCATCGATTTCTCAATGGGGAATCCGGATGGGCCCACGCCGCCACACATCGTGGAAAAACTCTGTCAGGTAGCGCAACGCGAAGATACGCACGGTTACTCCACCTCGAAAGGCATTCCTCGCCTGCGTCGCGCCATCTCGCGCTGGTACGCAGATCGCTATCAGGTGGAGATCGATCCCGAATCAGAAGCCATTGTCACCATCGGTTCCAAAGAAGGGCTGGCGCACCTGATGCTGGCGACGCTCGACCATGGCGAGACCGTCCTGGTGCCCAATCCTAGCTACCCGATTCACATCTACGGCGCGGTGATCGCCGGTGCGCAAGTGCGTTCCGTACCCTTGGTGGCAGGCGTTGACTTCTTCAACGAGTTGGAACGCGCTATCCGCGAAAGTTATCCGAAACCGAAGATGATGATCCTCGGCTTCCCTTCGAATCCCACTTCACAGTGCGTCGAACTCGACTTCTTCGAACGTGTAATTGCGCTGGCGAAACAGTACAACGTGCTGGTCATCCACGATCTGGCTTACGCTGACATCACCTATGATGGCTGGAAAGCGCCGTCGATTATGCAGGTGCCGGGTGCGCGCGACGTAGCGGTGGAATTCTTCACCCTGTCGAAAAGCTACAACATGGCAGGCTGGCGTATCGGCTTTATGGTGGGTAACAAAGAATTGGTATCCGCGCTGGCGCGTATCAAAAGCTACCACGATTACGGCACCTTCACCCCGCTGCAGGTCGCGGCGATTGCCGCACTCGAAGGCGATCAGCAATGCGTACGTGATATCGCTGAACAGTACAAACGCCGTCGTGATGTGCTGGTGAAAGGGTTGCATGAAGCGGGCTGGATGGTCGATCTGCCAAAAGCCTCAATGTACGTCTGGGCGAAAATTCCCGATCACTATGCGCATCTCGGTTCGCTGGAGTTTGCCAAACTGCTGCTGCAGGAAGCCAAAGTGTGCGTCTCACCGGGCATCGGCTTTGGTGACTACGGTGATACCCATGTGCGATTTGCTCTGATTGAAAACAGCGATCGTATTCGTCAGGCGGTACGTGGCATCAAAGCCATGTTCCGTGCGGATGGTATATTGCCGGGAACGGTAAAAGCGCTGGAAGAAGAAGAGTAAAACTAAGAAGGGCGACTTTGGTCGCCCCGCCTGGCAGGATTTATTTGAGCATCAGCACGAAAGTGCCTACCCAGATTAACAGGAAGAAAGAAACTCCCATCAAAGCATATCTCACAAAACGACTCCTCTGAGCGGTTACCATGCTGGTGATCCCACTCCAGCGTAACCCGAACAGAATAAGAGAAAGGTGAAGTTCATAACCGCTGCACGCTTTCTTCTCAGGTGGTTCCAAGCGAACTCAGAACAGGATCGAGCGCTAATTTACGCGCAATCGATCCGAAAATAAATAGGCCAGTTCTGAGAGATTGCTCACATTTTCATCGGGCGTCAATTTCCGGTATCGCGGACATGCCCACACGCAGTTGCGCCAAATCGGGTTGGTTGGCATCCAGCACAATTTTCACCGGTAAACGCTGCACCACCTTGGTGTAATTACCGGTGGCATTGTCCGGTGAAATGGCGGAGAAGGTCGCGCCCGTCGCCGGTGCAATGCTGTCAACATGACCGGTAAAGGTCTTGCCAGGCAGCGCATCGACTCTCACCACCGCTCTCTGTCCCGGCTGCACATCGGCCAGCTGAGTTTCGAGATAGTTGGCGGTGATGTAGGTTTGCTGCAAGGGCACCACCGCCAGCAAACGCGTTCCGGCGCTAACGTAAGCGCCCAATCGCACCGAACGCTGACCCACCATACCGTCTACCGGTGCCACAATCCGCGTATAAGAGAGATTCAACTTCGCCTGATCCACGCTGGCCTGCGCTGCTGTCACATCGGCCTCTGCCTGACGTACGGCCGCTTGTAACACACCAACCTGTTTCATCGATGCAGCCAGTGCAGCTTCACTCTGGCGCACAGCAGCAGACGCTGAACGTTGGGTTGAACTGGCTTTCTGCTGCTCATCTGCGGCAATGGTGCCGCTTTTATACAGCTGGTTATAACGCGCCGCACTCTGTCCTGCGTATTGCGCAGACGCCTGGCTCGCCGCCAGGGTCGCTTTGGCTTCATCAATGGTTGATTGCTGCTGCTCCAGTTGAGCCTGGCTGCTCAGGCGTTTGGCATCGCTGACCTGCAACTTCGCCTGCGCCGTTTCCAGCGCCACGCGGTAATCGCGATCGTCAAGCGTGGCCAGCAGTTCGCCCGCTTTTACTCGCTGGTTATCCTGCACATTCACACTGGCGATATAGCCGGACACTTTCGGTGCCACCAGGGTGTAATCCGCATTTACATAGGCATCATCAGTGCGATGATCGTTGCCGGTCATTGATGACCAGACAAAAAAGGCCATGGCTAGCAACACGATTAATAGGGCACTCAACAGCACCGTTCTTTTCAAGGCAAAAGCTTGCATATCAGTTATCTCGACGTCGTCGTAACAGGTTGAATCAGGGTTTGTGGCGGCCAGACACGTTTTGGCAACCAGGCAGTCAGTAGTAAAAGCAGGGCGGCGAAACCAATCAGCATTTGGTAGCAGTCACTCAGGCTGAGCACCATCGCCTGATGCTTCAGCAGTGTCGCGAAACCGCTCAGGTTCTCTGCGCTACTGGCGCTGCCATCCGGTAATAAAGGAAAGCTGCTGCTGGATTGGGCGCTGCTGGGCGCGGTCATCAGCCAGGGGCGACTGGCGGCATTGCCCACCAGCACGCTAGAGTGAAACTGTTCCCGGTGGCTGATAAACCATTCCACCAGGGTGCTGGCGGCAATGCTGGAGAAACCGCGCACCGTATTGAACATCGCGGAGGCAAATGGGCCTTCCGGTGGCGCAACCACGCTGGTGGCGCTCATCAACACCGGCAGAATCACCATCGGTTGACCGAAAGCCTGCAAAATTTGGATGACCCAGAAATTCTGTCGCGCCCAGTCACTGGTAATGTTCATGCCCATCAGGCAGGAGATCACCAGCAGCGTCACGCCAGCAGTTAGCATCCAGCGGCAATCAATCCAGCGGATATTGAGCAGTGCTGCCACCAGTGGGGCGATCAGTAATTGCGGCAAGCCGATGGTTAACGCCAGCGGCGCGAATTGCAGTGTGCGAAAACCTTCTACCTGGCCAAGATAGGCGGAGGGCAGCGCGGATCCGGAAAGCGACAGAATCAACACGCCCGCCAGCGCCAGCAAACCGTGTGCGAGATTGTGACGGCGCAGCATCTGCAATTTGAACAGCGGCAACGGGTGAAACCATTCATTAATAAAGAACACAGTCAGCAATGCCAGCGCGCTCAATAATAGCGCAGCAAACAGCGGTGAACTGAGCCAGTCAAGGCGTTCCCCTTGCGTCAGCGCCAGAATCAGCAGCGCCATGCCTGAGCAACCGGTCAGCATGCCGAACAGGTCTATCTGCTTAAAACGCTCGAAGCGCAGCGGGTCTTGAGGTAAGCCCCAGCCAATCAACAGCATGGCGATCAGCATTGACGGGATAACTTGCCAAAACACGAACATCCAGCTCACTTCATCGGTCCAGAAAGCGGCGAGCGTGGCGGCGAGATTGGGACCAAAGGTGGCGGTTAGCGCGTAGGCACCAAGGCCATAAAGTTTGATCGGCGGCGGCAGAAAACGCAGTGCCACGGTCATCAGTAACGGTGGCAATGCACCGCCAAACAGACCCTGAATCAGGCGCAGCGCAATAAACAGCGTGGCGTTCGGCATTAAAGGCAGCAGCAAACCGCACAGCATAAAGCCAGCGGAAACCGTCAGAGCAAAACGACGCAGGGAAAAGGTCACGGCAAACCACGGCGCGATCATCATCGCGGCCACTTCTGCCGCCTGATAAGCGGAAATGATCCAGCTGCCTTGATCGTAGCTAATGCCGATGGCGGCACGGATATCCGCCAACGCAATATCCGTCACGCGGTCATTTAATCCGGAGGTGAGCGCAGCAATCAGCACGCCAACCAATCCCAGCGCCAGGCGCAGGGTAAACGGATGGGGAGCCGGAGCCGCAACAGGCTGGGCGTTCATAACAGGTGTCTCGTTTTATTATTGATGCAGTGTATTGCGATGTGATACATGTCGCATCTTACATCTCGGTATGATGTATTGCAATGTGATACAGGGTGTAAAAGTGCGGTCATTCGCGCTAAAGTAGGGCAGGCCAAAAAGGAACGCACAATGGTTGAACTTCCCTCAAGCCGTGAGGATGAAAAAGCGGGTGGCATTCAGGTCATCGCGCGTGCGGCAAAAATTCTGAATGCGCTTGGTGAACATCCGGGCGGCATGAGTCTGGGCGAAATTGCGCAGGTGGTTGATCTGCCACGTTCAACGGTACAGCGTATTATCGCCGCGCTGGATAGCGCGCAACTGGTGCGCAGCAGCGGGGCGGGCGGGCTTCGTCTGGGACCGGCACTGCTCAAGCTGATCTCCAGCGTGCACAGTGATGTGGTCGAAATCGTCCGTCCGTTTCTGGAACAACTCTCAGCCGACATCAACGAAACCGTTTCGCTGGCACGCGCCAGTGGCACGCAGTTAGCGATTGTTCACTATGTGGTGGCATCCCGGGAATTGCGCGTGGTGCCACGCATCGGTTTGAATCTCCCGCTCTACAGCACTTCAGGCGGTCGTGCACTGCTGGCACTGGAAAGTGATGAAGATGTGCGCGTGATGGTCGGCGAAGCGTATAAAGAGTTGACCGAAATGACGGTGAAAACTTTGCCACAACTGCTGGAGCTGATTGCTGAGGTGCGTAACAGCGGTCTGGCCATTGATCGTGGCGAAACGCTTGAAGGAATTTCCACCATGGCGGTGGCGATTGACACGCTATTCGGTCGCTTCTCCATTTCGCTGCTGGTGCCGACGGCGCGTTTTCATAAACAGGAAGCGCGTTATCGTGATGAAATCATGAAATGCAAAGAGGCGCTGATTCGCGAAATTGGCAAAATGACCGCTGTGGAAGGATAACCAACTGATGAAAACCTTGCTGATGGCCATTGATAATTCACCGGTGGCAGAAAAAGTCATCGCGTTAACCATTGAACAAGCGCTGGCGCAACAGGCTCAGGTCACGGTGTTGTGCTGTGTTGATCCCGCTTATTCATCCTGCAATCAGCCGATCGAAATCGATGCGGGCGAAGATCCAGATGATTTCGTCGCGGCAAAAGATGAACAAAATACCGCTGAAATGGTGGTGCGTCACGCGCTGGCCCCGCTACTGCGTGCCGGTGTGGCTGCCAAAGGTTTGATTCTGGCCGGTGAAGCCGCGGAAACCATTGTGGCGCAGTCCAATGCACTGAAGGCCAGCATGATCATCATCGGTCGCCGTCATCTTTCTCCTTTTAATCGCTTACTTAAAGGTTCGGTGAGTGCGGCTGTGATTGAGCGCGCCAACTGCCCGGTTCTGATTGACGTTCGCAAGGATTAATCACGCTCCATGTTTTCCCTCTTACCTATCACGCTGGCGGCGTTTGCGCTGCTGGCGGTGATTATCATCGTTCTGATCCGCACCACGGCACTCCGCTTATGGCAGGGGTTAGTGCTGTTTTTACTGCCGTTAATCCTGGCGAACATGCTGTGGTTTAGCTGGTTACATCCACGTCAGGAGCGACAGGCGCTGGAAAGCGAGGTGGCAAATCAGTTAAGCCTCGCACCCGGCTATCGTCAGCTCAAAACACAGGAGCCGGCGCTGTGGCAAATGCTTAATCGCGAGTTACTGCACAAGCGTATGGAAGGCGTGCCTGCTGACCAGGCGCTGGGCGAGTTACGTGGATGGCTGATGGATCTGGTTAATCAGCGTATGGCGCGTGCAGATGACGAGACGCTGCTCAATTATTTGCGTGTGTCAGTGCAGGAGATGCAGGCACTGCAGCAGCCGGAGCCACAACGCTGCTTCCGCTTCCTGTACCCGCAGGTGAATGGCGGCATCAATTTGCAACAAGCGCTGTCACCGACGTTGTACCAGCGAGATGCCCTGGCTTTAGATATGCTCCTGAAAAACAGCACAGGCGAAGAGCGACCGATTGATCAGCAGGGCGCACAACGTGATTTGCAGAGCGTCGTGGAGAAACTTTACGGCAAGTGGGGTGATAAACTTCAGCAACTCAACATGCCTGCTGATACTGCCGTTGATCGCAGCGCCATGTGTGCCATGTCGATTGATCTTTACAGCGGCATTCTCGCATTGCCTGCCAAACAGTCCGCCAACCTTTTGCGTAAGATGGTCAGCCTTACCGGTTAGGTTTACGCGTAAAAAAAAGCCCGCTCAGCGCGGGCATAAAGGTCACTTTCCGTTTTTTTTCTCGTGTCACCTGGTGTGGTGCAGACTTCGTGCTGTCTGAAAGCATCATGGCATCGGTTAAGTGATATGAAAAACCGTTTGGTTTTATTGATTTGATTGGTAAAAACTTTTTAAAAATGACTATTTCGCGCCAGTTTCCTATAGATGCGTGCGGCATTGGCATTTAGACTGCTTCGCCTGGAAGAGGACACCCTAATGAAAAAAATGCTTATTAGCGCACTCGCGCTTTTTATGCTGGCCGGTTGTAGTGTCAGCAAACCCGGTGGATTTGAACGTGTCGATGAAGATAAAAGCTCAAATACCGTGCAATATCGTTATGACCCGCAAACGTTGAATAAAGATGCGATGGAAGTCGATCTGGCGAATTATTGTAACCAGCGTGGATTTGATAAAGTGGAATCGCTGCCGGCACAGGACAGTCATCTGCCCGGATTAAAGAAAGCCTGGTATCAATGTAATTACGCGGTAAAAAGCTAAAAGAAAGGGCGGGATAAATTCCCGCCCTTTTTGTTTTTTTTATTATGTGCTGTGTGTGCTTTGCCCAATTACCAATGGCGACCATGATAACCATGGTCATGATGCCAGCCGCCACCGTGGCCCCAGCCCGGTCCGCGACCATATCCGTCATGAACGATACAACCACTCAACATCGTCATAATGGCAACAACCGAAGCCGCTTTAATAAGTGTTTTCATGGAGAGTCCTCCTCTTTTCCAATGAAGCCAGATTACCGGGGAAAAGTGGAGTGAAGATGCAGTAAATGTAGAGTTATTTCTGGATCTATTGCCAGATATGTCAATTTAAAGCTAAAAACGTCAAGGCGGGAAATAAACCAATCAGATAAAACCGAATGCCTGATGATAATAACGCGAATAGTCTGAAATGCAATCCTAAATAACAGCCGTTCTCAACTCTTAAAACATGACGCAGAAAAGATGGAGAAAATAGATGCCGCACAGTGATGCGGCATCTATTGAGATTAATTATGCAGCAAAGGTTCAGTCACGTTTTGACGATTTGGCAGACGGATGCTGAGCGACAACACCAGTGAAATCACCAGCAGTGTCATGATCAAGCTGAAGGTCACGGTAAAACCACCAAACACAGAAGCCACCAGTGAACCCATCACGCTGCCGATACCGAATCCCAGGTAAATCAGCCCGTAATTTTTCGTCAGATTATTAAGACCAAAGAAATCGCTGACCAGGGAAGGGAACACAGTGATGGTGCCACCAAAGCTAAAGGCAACACAGGCCAGTGACAGGAAGAAGGTGGTTTCATTCATCCGGGTAAACAACAAAATGCTCATGCCCACCAGTGAAACGATCTGTGCCAGTGAAATGACGCGAATACGTGCCATTTTATCGGAGAGTACGCCGAGAATAAGACGGCCACTCAGGTTAGCAATCGCGATGACAGTCACGGCATTAGCAGCGGTTTGCGTGGTCAAATGAACCATCCCTTCGCCGATGTCTTTCGCCACGCCAATCACATACAGTCCGCTCATGCAGGCAGTGAGGAACATCAGTGCCAGCATCCAGTACTGTGGCAAGCGTACGGATTGCGCCAGCGTGTAATCTTTTTCCAGCACTTTCGCGTTACCGCTGCTTTGCTGGATAGGGGCATCGCGCATCATCAGCGCACCCACAATGATCATACTCATCGCCAGCACACCCCAAATCATAAAGGTGTTCTCCAGACCGTAAGTGCTGAGCAGCGCGCCACAGATAAATTTGAAGCCGAGGCTACCTAAACCGTAAGCACCAATCGAGCAGGCGGAGATTAATCCTTTGCGCTCCGGGAACCACTTCACGCAGTTTGACAGCGTCATCAGGTATCCTGCGCCATCCGCTAAACCGACCAGGATGCCGGCGCTGAGATACAGCATCATCAGGTTATCGGCATGAGCGGTCAGCCAAAAGCCAATCGCCATTAAAATCCCGGCGCCGATGGTGACGTTACGCACACCAAAGCGCTCCTGTAATTTTCCCGCCAGTGACGATGCAATCGCCAGGCCCAGGCTGAGTAAACCAAACGAGAAGGCAACCTGACTGATTGGCGCATCAAGCTTATGCGCCAACTGGCCGTTAAACAGGCTCCAGGTGTAAACCGAACCCAGTGCAAACTGAGTGATGATGGTGCCGATAAGGGTAAGCATGCGGGTGCGCTGCAACTGCGCGGATAGTTCTGTTTTCATTTTTATCTCTCCCCTCAGGGAATGCGGAATCTGCAGCGATAATAGGCAGCTTACGCGCGCGTGGGGCGAAGCAGGGCATCAAGAGACAGGATGAAGGAATGAAATGCAGTAATACGGGTATGAATGGCATTGGGTCACAGTGATGTCAATTTAAGCGTAGCGGTTGCCATGGGTAAGCATGTGTAACCGGGTGTTATAAGGGTACCGATTTCGCTGCAAGATGACAGTTTTTTGCCAGGCTTAAGATTCACTCAATAGGAGGAAATATGACAGACCGAGCATATGAATCCGCGTCAAGCGAGGATGAAGTTTGCTGCATCATCGGTCAGGCGGTGATCGAGTTAAGCGATGAGCATCAGCCTGTGAATAAATCCACGCTGTCGCTGAAATTACTGGCTATGGCCGATCGCGACAGAGATGATGAACGCGTTCTGCTTTACTGGATTGCCAGAAAAGCCATCAATAAACCTCACCAGCTCAATATCGGCGTTCAGGGCTGGCGCTAGAGGACCAAAGAGCGGGCGCAATGCCCGCTCTCGCTATTCATGCCAGGCGTAATTTGCGTGCCGTGGGCCAGCGCACAAACATCACCATATTCCCCATCAGAATCATCGACAGACCCACGATGGCATTGCTGTGCCACTGATATCCCTCATAAATGGTCGACAACGTCAGTGCCACCAATGGGAAAAGCAGTGTGCAGTAGGCGGCCTGGCTGGCTCCGATACGGCCGACAAGCGTGAAATAAGCGCCAAATCCCAGCACAGAGCCAAAAATGGCCAGATAACTCATCGAACCAAGCCACTGCAAATTCAGCGCAGGCGCTAATGAATCGCCATTCAATAGTGCGATGATTGCCATAACAATTGCACCATATAACATGGCATAGCTGTTGGTGGTTAGCACATCACGTTGACGGCGCTGATGGCGAGTCGAAATCATGTTACCCAAAGAGAATCCAAGCGTGCCCAACGCGCTCAGCCCAACGCCCCACAGCAGTTGCGGAGCCGGGTGTGCTGCCTGAATGTCATTCCAGAACAAGGCAACAATTCCCCCCAAACCAAGCACGGCCGCGGGCAACAGGCGAAACGGTGGGCGCTGACGGAAAAAGATCCAGCTGTTGAGCGCGTTATACAGCACGGCCATGGAGAAGATGACCGATTCCAGGCCACTGCTGATCCACGCTGCCGCATGATAGAAACAAACGAAGTTGAAGCCAAATACGCAACAGCCTTGCATTAAGCAGAAAAGGTGATCCTGCTTATCCAGCGGGCGCAGACGTTTAATCAGTTTCAGGATCACCAGCATCAGTATTGAGGCCAGCAAAAAGCGCCAGAATACTGCTACCAGAACCGGCGTGTTAGCCGCTTCTTGTTGCAGGAATATCGCAATCCAGGTCGTGCCCCAAATCAACACCACCGCAAGGTACAACATAATGTTCATCGCATTCTCTCCAGCAAAATCATTGCCTGAAGTGTGACGATCATGATGGCCATCTGCTTGCACGCGGTTGCGCGCGAATTGCAAAATCTTGCGCTTTTTACACGGATGTCCCGCGTTGGCCTGTTTTCTGGCCGTGGAGATCCGTAAACTGTGCGTTATTAACTTGTGAGTGGATGCCTTTGATGCCCGATTATCAAACCTTCGACATGCTGCAGCGCCATAAAGCGCAATTGCGCGATAGCGTGCAGCTTTCGGGTGGCATCAAGTTGGCGGCCTGGTTTAATAGTGGCGATCGTGTCACTAATCTTAGCGATCACCATACGCTCAGCCTGTATACCGCTGATGGCTATGACACCTGGCATAAAACTCAGCATGGTTGGCGCAACGGCGGTGGTCCGGATCGCTTCTGCCTGATGCCTTCTGGTATTGAATCCACCTGGGATTTACGCGCCGATTTGTCGTTCGTACATCTCTACTGTACTGACGAGCACTTGCGTCATCTTGGCGAACAAATTTGGGATCGCAGCCCCGCCCAACTTAACCTGCATGAAAAGATCTTTGCCGACGACGATCGCATCACGCAACTTTATCGCCATTTCCTGCTGAGCGTTGACTGGCAGCAACCCGCCAATCAATTGATGCTGAGCAGTGCCTCAACGTTGTTAATGACGCATCTTTTGCAGCGCTACAGTGAAGTGCAGTGGCAGGCGCCACAGGTGCGCGGCGGATTAGCCCCCGCGGTATTGCGGCGCGTGTTGGCTTTTATTGATGCACAGTTGGATCAGCCGTTGACGCTGGCGCAATTAGCTGCGGAAGCTTCATTGAGTGAGTATCACTTTGCTCGCATGTTCCGCAGCAGCGTGGGCGAAGCGCCACATCAGTTCGTGATGCGTCGTCGTATGGATACCGCACTGCAACTGCTAAAGTTCAGCGCTCTGCCGTTAACTGAGATCGCGCTGCGTTGCGGTTTCCACTCTTCCAGTCACTTCAGTAACCGTTTCCGCCAGTTGCATGGTGTCACCCCTTCCGCATGGCGCCAAAACGCGCACCAGCTTTGATTCCGCTGTAATTACCTGAAACAGCCAGTTTCTACCTTCGAGAAACGTATCAGATTCATTCACTCTCATGCTAATTGTGATGAACTTTTCTTAGCCTTAGATACAATGCCATCCATTAACATGTTGTTTTTGATGTAATAATTACATGTTTAACTTATGCGGAGTGGTAACGATGGAAATGCGCGTTTCAAAGCTTGAAGCCGATGTATTTGAAATGAAGGCAGATATTAAAACGTTGAAAACCGATATGGAAACGGTGAAAACCGACCTGGCGGTGATCAAGTCTGACTACGTAACGAAAGCCGATTTACATCAGGAAATCGCTGAAACTCATGTAGAGATCGCCAAAATTCACATAGAGATGACCAAACAAACCAAATGGATCCTGGGTGGAATAATGAGCGCAGCTGGACTCAGCTTAGGTATAGCGCGCTGGCTGTTTTGAGGGATTAGACCTAAAGCCAATATGAGGGAATGATGAACACTGCAAGCTGCCCTTCGTCACATCCAACGTCCATTCAGATTCGCATGTTTACCAGGAGTAGATTTCTGCCTGGGGATGGCATTGCTTATGATCAGAATTATAGTTACCAGGCTGGAGGAAACATGCTTGAAGTGCGCGTTGTAAAACTTGAATCTGACGTCAGTCATATTAGACGTGACGTTGAAGAGCTAAAGGCCGATGTAAAATCAATCGATAGAAACATGGCTGCCGTGCTTGAAAAACTAGAAGGTCTCAAAGAGTCACTCGCTAAAAAGCCTTTGACAGATGCAGTTGATAAAAAGATCTCTGAAGCGAAGTTGGCTGTTTTACTCGGTGTTCCAGCCTTAATCGCTATTGGCACTTCGGCCTACAAGTTGATAGCGCATTTCTATTTCTCATGAAGACCCGTAGCCGTCTTGGTTTAGTTAAACCCACCGCCACTCATCGAAAATCTTTGCGTGCCAATGATTCGGCGATTGCCTGATATAAAGGGGGATGAGGAGGGCAGCGAACGGCTATATGGTGTCCCCTGCAGGAATCGAACCTGCAACTAGCCCTTAGGAGGGGCTCGTTATATCCATTTAACTAAGGAGACGCGGCGCGCAGTATAGCGTACCGACCAGCAGAATTTAACCGTGTAAATCCTGTTTGCTCAATCTATCAACAATGGCGTGCCACAGATCACTGTTGTTTCTTCTGCGCTTTCTCTTTGCGCTTCTGTTCCGCCTTCGCTTTGGCCTTCGCCGCCTCGCTCATATCGTTGCGAATTTGTGCGTGGCTTATCAGTGCAAAAATCAACGTGCCGCCGGTGATATTTCCCAGCAGGGTAGGCAGCGCAAACGGCCAGAGAAACTCCTGCCAGGGCAGTGTGCCGGCAAACACCAGATACAGCACTTCTACTGAACCCACCACGATATGGGCCAAATCTCCAAGCGCCACCAGCCAGGTCATCATCACGATCACCACGATTTTGGCTGCTCCCGCGTAAGGGAACATCCAGACCATGGTGGCGATAATCCAACCTGAAATCACGGCATTGGCAAACATTTCGCTGGGGGAGTTGTCCATCACCTTTTCGCTGATCACGGTGAAGGCCTGGCGAGTTGCCTCGTCAAAAATCGGCATATGATTAAACGCCAATGCGCCGAGCGCCGTACCGATCAAATTTCCTGCCAGCACTATGACCCACAGACGAAATAACAGCATAAAATTACCGCCGGTGGGTTTGTGCATCACCGGTAATACGGCGGTAACCGTGTTCTCAGTGAACAGTTGCTGGCGCGCCATAATGACGATGACAAAGCCGAAGGTATAACCCAGATTCTCCAGCAGGAAACCGCCTGGCACATCGGCCAAATGCACATGGAAAATCCCTTTGGCCATCAGCGAAGCGCTCATGGAGAGCCCCGCAGCCACGGCAGACCATAATAAGGCCATGCCGTCGCGCTCTAGCTCTTTCTCGCCATCCTGGCGGATCTCTTCATGAATGGCAGCAGCCCGTGAGGGCAGGGCATCTTCATCCACTTCTATCTCTTTCCCCTGGTCCTTTTCGTCGCTCTCGACATCATTGTCATGTTCTGAAATGGATGGTGATTGCTTCATGTTTTCCCCTGGTGATAATGCTAACGCGTAATAAGCGTAGACGGTTTTATCAAGAGCGAAATGTTACGAAGATTCAATTTAAGAGTAACAAGATTTTAACTGAGGCGATTTTTTGCGCAATTCCTTGATCTGATGCGCACGAATACCCCCTTTGGGGGAAGTGAGAGCTACCTCACAGACTTCGGCCCACAGATTCATTGTGGTATTATCCCCGCCTTATTTCACAGCTGCGATTCCCTCTTTCATGCTCGAAGTCATTAATCTCTCATGCGTTCGTGATGAGCGAACCCTGTTTCATGGTCTGAGCTTCCAGGTGCAACCGGGTGACATTGTGCAAATTGAAGGCCCTAACGGGGCAGGAAAAACCTCACTGCTGCGTCTGCTGGCTGGATTAAGCCGGGCAGAAGAGGGCGAGGTGATGTGGCAATCGCAGCCGATTCGTCAGCAGCGCGAAATATGGCATCAAAACTTGCTCTATCTTGGCCATCATCCTGGTGTGAAGTCGGTACTCTCACCTCTGGAAAACCTGCATTTCTGGCACGGCGATCGTGATGAAGAAGTGATTTTCGACGCGCTGGAGCAGGTGAACTTGCTGGGATATGAAGAGGTGCCGGTTGCGCAGTTGTCCGCAGGGCAGCAACGGCGTGTAGCCCTGGCTCGCCTGTGGCTCAGCCCGGCAAAAATCTGGATTCTGGATGAACCGCTCACGGCCATTGATAAAGGCGGCGTGGAAAAATTAATGGCGCGTTTCGCTGAACATGCCGATAACGGAGGCGCAGTGATTTTGACTACCCATCAGGATTTGCCTGATGAGAGTGAACGCGTGCGCAAAATCCGCCTCATCTCGGAGTGGGTTTGATGTTAGGTCGCGTGATTCAGCGTGAGTTGAAAATTGCATTTCGCAGCGGTGCCGAGGTGATTAACCCGCTGTGGTTTTTCCTGATTGTTATCACGCTGTTTCCGTTAGGTATCGGGCCGGATCCTCAGCAACTGGCGCGCATTGCGCCAGGCGTGGCGTGGGTTGCGGCATTGTTAGCCTCACTGCTGGCGCTTGAACGACTGTTCCGTGATGATTTTCTGGATGGTTCGCTGGAGCAACTACTTTTGCTACCGACACCGTTGCCCGTCACGGTGCTGGGAAAAGTGATTGCTCACTGGCTGATTACGGGCTTGCCACTGATTTTACTGTCGCCTCTGGCGGCACTCCTGCTGTCACTGGATTTTGCTGGCTGGCGCGCGATGGCGCTGACGCTTTTACTCGGCACGCCAACCTTGAGTTTTCTTGGTGCGATTGGCACCGGTCTGACCGTTGGGCTGCGGCGTGGCGGCGTACTTCTGAGTTTACTGGTATTGCCGTTGTCGATACCTGTTCTGATCTTTGCCAGCGCGGCCATCGATGCCGCCGGTCAGGGATTGCCGATCGGAGGCTATCTGGCAATTCTTGGCGCGATACTGGCAGTGAGCGCAACACTTTCGCCGTTCGCAACTGCCGCGGCTTTGCGCATTAGTCTGCATTAATCCGTGCTGCCCCAGAGCCGCCGGTATCCGAATTCTTTTTTATTGTGAGCTATGCAAATGTGGAAATGGTTACACCAGTGGGCAAAGCCTGAGCGGCTTTACCAGCTATGCGGTCGCTTAATTCCGTGGTTCGCCGTGCTTGGCGTGGCAACGCTGCTGCTTGGTTGGGTGTGGGGCTTCGGCTTTGCACCGGCCGATTATCAGCAAGGCAACAGCTTCCGTATTATGTACATTCACGTGCCAGCCGCGATGTGGTCAATGGGCGTTTACGCATCCATGGCGATTGCCGCGTTTATCGGCCTGGTGTGGCAGATGAAGATGGCGGATCTGGTTTCGGCAGCGATGGCGCCTATTGGTGCGGTGTTTACTTTTATCGCGTTAGTGACGGGTTCCGCCTGGGGCAAACCGATGTGGGGCACCTGGTGGATTTGGGATGCGCGCCTAACCTCGGAACTGGTGCTGCTGTTCATCTATATGGGCGTGATTGCGCTCTATCACTCGTTTGAGGATCGTCGCACCGCCGGTCGTGCCGCAGGCATTCTGATTCTGGTGGGCGTGGTTAACTTGCCCATCATCCACTTCTCGGTACAGTGGTGGAACACCCTGCATCAGGGATCGTCAGGCATTTTGCAGCAGGCAATTGCGCCGAGTATGCGGACGCCGCTGCGTTGGGCCATTCTCGGTTATCTGCTGGTGTTTGGCGCGCTGACGCTAATGCGCCTGCGTAACCTGATCCTGTTCAGCGAGCGCCATCGTCCATGGGCGATCGATGTGGCTCAGGGAGGGCGCAAAGCATGACACCGGCTTTCTCATCATGGAGCGACTTCTTCGCCATGGGCGGCTATGCCTTCTATGTCTGGCTCGCCGTCATCCTCACGTTAATCCCTTTATTCGGTCTGGTGCTGCATACCCTGTTGTTCCGCCGCCGTTTGCTGGCAGAAATTCGCCAGCGTCAATCCAGGGAGCGCCGCATTCGCGCGGCCAAGTCGAAAAAAGCTGCCAGTGAAGCAGCAGGAGAAACCGTGTGAATATCCGTCGTCGTAACCGCCTGTATGTGGTGGTCGCGATTTTGGTCGGCTTAGGCCTGGCCACATCGCTGGTGATGTATGCGCTGCGTTCCAACATTGACCTGTTTTACACCCCGAGTGAAATTCTGTACGGCAAAGGTGAAGCGCATCAGATGCCGGAAACCGGGCAACGTCTGCGCGTCGGCGGCATGGTGATGCCTGGCAGCGTGAAGCGCGATCCGAAAACGCTGGCTGTCTCTTTCAAGCTGTATGACGCCAACGGCGTGATCAGCGTAAGTTACGAAGGCATCTTGCCGGATCTGTTCCGTGAAGGGCAGGGCGTGGTGGCGCAGGGCGTGCTGGAAAGCGGCAACCTGGTCAATGCCAAAGAAGTGCTGGCAAAACATGACGAAAAATACACCCCGCCAGAAATTGAAGATGCGATGAAGAAAAACCACACAGGACCTGCAGCGACTTATCAGCAGGCAGGTGCTCAATCATGATGCCGGAAATTGGCAGCTTTCTGCTTTGCCTGGCGCTGGGACTCGCGCTGCTATTAAGTATTTATCCGTTGTGGGGCGCAACGCGTCAGGATGCACGTTTGATGGCGATGGCACGTCCGCTGGCGTGGGGCATGTTCGCCTGTATCGTTGCCGCCTTCGTGGTGCTGGTACATGCGTTTATCGTTAACGATTTCAGCGTGGCCTATGTCGCCACCAACTCCAACACCCTACTGCCGGTTTACTACCGCATCGCGGCCACCTGGGGCGCGCATGAAGGTTCACTGCTGCTGTGGGTGCTGTTGCTCAGCACCTGGACGGTAGCCGTCGCGATTTTCAGTCGCGGCATGCCGCAGGATGCACTGGCGCGCGTGTTGTCAGTCATGGGGATGATCAATCTCGGCTTCCTGCTGTTTATTACGCTCACCTCGAATCCGTTTACCCGAACCCTGCCGAACTTCCCGGTTGATGGCAGCGACCTCAATCCGATGCTGCAGGATATCGGGCTGATTTTCCATCCGCCTCTGCTTTACATGGGCTATGTCGGTTTCTCGGTGGCATTTGCGTTTGCAATTGCGTCATTGATGGCAGGGCGCCTCGATACCGCATGGGCGCGCTGGTCACGCCCGTGGACCACCGCAGCCTGGGTTTTCCTGACCATTGGTATCGTGCTCGGTTCTGCGTGGGCCTATTACGAACTGGGCTGGGGCGGCTGGTGGTTCTGGGATCCGGTCGAGAATGCTTCGTTCATGCCATGGCTGGCCGGTACGGCGTTGATGCACTCGCTAGCGGTGACAGAAAAACGTGGTAGCTTCAAATCCTGGACGGTGCTGCTGGCGATCACGGCATTCTCATTAAGCCTGCTGGGCACTTTCCTGGTGCGTTCAGGCGTGCTGGTGTCAGTGCACTCATTTGCTTCCGATCCGGCGCGCGGCATGTTCATTCTCGCCTTCCTGGTGATCGTGATTGGTAGCTCGCTGCTACTTTATGCCATCAAAGGTGGCAAGGTGCGCAGCCGCGTGCAGAGCGAAGCCTGGTCACGCGAATCCTTCCTGTTGGGTAATAATGTGCTGTTAATTGCGGCCATGCTGGTGGTGCTGCTGGGCACGTTGTTGCCGTTAGTCCATAAGCAGCTTGGACTGGGCAGTATTTCTGTCGGCGAACCCTTCTTCAACACCATGTTTACCTGGTTGATGGCACCATTCGCTCTGATGCTCGGCATTGGGCCGCTGGTGCGCTGGCGTCGCGATGAGCCGCAGAAGTTGTGGAAACGCCTGGGTGTCGGTTTGCTGGTCACACTGATCTTGTCGATCGCGCTGCCGTGGCTGCTGCAGGACCGCATTGAAGCGATGACAGTGATTGGCTTGCTGATGGCGATCTGGGTGATTCTGCTGACGCTGATGGAACTGCACGAGCGCGCTACCCATCGCCACAGCTTCTTCAAAGGTCTGCGTCATTTAACCCGCAGCCATTGGGGCATGGTGCTGGGTCATTTAGGCGTTGCCGTAACAGTGGTGGGTATTGCTTTTAGCACTCAGTACAGCGTTGAGCGCGATGTGCGCATGAAGTCAGGCGATACCGTGGATATCCACAACTATCACTTCATTTTCCGCGACGTACACAATTTGCAGGGACCGAACTACAGCGGCGGTGTCGCCATTATCGATGTGACGCGTGACGGAAAATTTGAAGCGGTACTGCATGCTGAAAAACGGTTCTATACCGCAGCCCGTACCATGATGACCGAAGCGGCAATCAGCGGTGGTTTCACTCGCGATCTCTACGCGGCATTGGGCGAAGAGCTGGATGACGGTTCCTGGGCGGTGCGCATCTATTACAAACCGTTCGTGCGCTGGATTTGGTTCGGCGGCGTGTTTATGGCGGTCGGCGGCCTATTGTGCCTGCTGGACCCACGTTATCGTTCGCGCAAAAAAGCGCAGCAGGAGGAGCTGGCATGAGCAAGAAAATCCTGTTCATCCCGTTAGTGCTGTTTCTGCTGCTGGCGGCGGCGCTGTTGTGGCAGTTGTCTCGCAACGCTAATGGGGATGATCCCACGCGTCTGGAATCGGCGCTGATTGGTAAGCCGGTACCGGTTTTCAAACTGGAAGCGCTCGATAAGCCGGGCAAAATCTACGATCAGCAAGTTCTGACCGACGGCAAACCGATCCTGCTCAATGTCTGGGCCACCTGGTGCCCGACATGCCGTGCTGAGCATCAGTATCTCAACACGCTGGCCGAGAAGGGCATTCGCGTCGTCGGGCTGAACTACAAAGATGATCGCACCAAAGCGGTCACCTGGTTGAACACGCTGGGCAACCCTTACGCGCTGAGCCTGTATGACGGTGACGGCATGTTAGGGCTGGACCTCGGCGTCTACGGTGCACCCGAAACCTTCCTGATCGACGGCCATGGCATTATTCGTTATCGCCACGCGGGCGATATGAATGACCGCGTGTGGAACGAAGAAGTGAAACCGTTGTGGGACAAATACAGTAAAGGGGCGGGCGCGTGAAACGGCTTCTTTTGTTAATCGCGGGCATTCTGCTCAGCACCAGCCTGTGGGCTGCCATTGATACTTACCAGTTCGATTCGGTACAGCAGGAAGAGCAGTACCGCGATCTCACCGGTTCACTGCGTTGCCCTAAGTGTCAGAACAACAGCATTGCCGACTCCAATGCGATGATTGCCGCGGACATGCGTCTGAAAGTGTATGAGCTGATGAAGCAGGGCCAAAGTCGCCAGCAGATCATCGATTACATGGTGGCGCGCTACGGCAACTTCGTCACCTATGAACCACCGGTTACCCCTTCAACGCTGATTTTGTGGGTGGGGCCGGCGCTGTTTGTGGTGCTGGGCGGCTTGATTATTATTCTGCGCAATCGCCGGGGGAAAACCCGTAGCGATCTCGACGACGATGAACAACAGCGCCTTGCGGCGATTCTTAAGCGTGACGGGAAGCCGTAATGACTGGATTCTGGATTACCCTGATTATTTTGCTGGTGGCGGCCTCGGCGCTGTTTCTCAGTGCAGGCTGGCGTCAACGTCAAGCCACTAGCGGCGATCGCGATCGTCTGAATACCGATTTCTACCAGCAGCGCCTGCGCGAATTAGCGCGTGATGAAGAGGAAGGCGTGGTTGCCGAGCGCCCGGAGATGGTGCGTGAACTGCAACAAACGCTGCTCACCGATGTGCCGAACGAGCACGCCGCGCGCATCCATAGCAGTAGCCGTTGGGTGCTATTGCCGGGACTGATTGTATTGTTGCTGGTGTCGGTTGGCTTTTACCTGAAGACAGGTGGACTGGCGCAACTGGCCGGTTGGGTTAGCGTGCAGCAGGAATACCCCCAGTTGCGCGCCCGTGTGATGGATCCCAAAGCGGCGCCCTTAACCATGGAAGAGTTGGCTCGCCTACAATTAGGGTTGCGCACCGCTCTGCAAGACGATCCGCAAAACCTCAATGACTGGACGATGCTGGGCCGCCTTGGCATGGTGCTGAATAACGCGACGAATGCCAGCCAGGCCTTCCAGCGCGCATTGCAACTGGCACCTGATAATCTGGAACTGCAGCAGGATTATGCCGAAGTCCTGACGCGCTCCAGCGATCCGCAGGACAACCGCCAGGCCAATGTGATGCTGAAAGATCTGCTAAAACGCGATCATAGCAACGTGCGCACCCTGAGCTTGTTGGCATTTAATGCTTTTGAGCAGCAGCAATATGATCAAGCGATTGGTGCCTGGCAGGTGATGCTGAAGCTTCTGCCCGCGGGTGACAAGCGCATTACCATGATAGAGCGCAGCATTGAACAAGCGAAAACTGATGCGGGACAGCAAAATAGTCACCTGGCATTGACGGTGAGTTTAACTCCGCAGGCAGAAAAAATGTTACCGCAAGGCGGAGTGTTGTATATTTCTGTGTCTGACGGTGTTTCACCGGTGCCTGTGGCTGTGAAGCGTTTACCGCTGAGCCATTTCCCGTTATCGCTCACGCTGGATGACAGCAACGCAATGATGCCCGATCGCCTGCTTTCGGCGCAGCATCAGGTGCAGGTCAGGGTGCGTATATCGCGCGATGGTAGCGCCAATCCTCAGTCGGGAGACTGGTTTGGCTTAAGCGCGATCACCCCCTGGGATGGTCATCAGCAACTGGCTGTTGAGATTAATCAACAGCAGCCCTGAAGCGATACACTATTCAACCGCACAGGGAGATAAGAATGAATAACCGCCTGACCGGTCTGGCGCTGGCCAGCTTGCTGCTGGTGGGATGTGCCAGTTCCAAACCGGCCGATCCAACGCAGCCTGCCCAGCGTAGCGATCCGCTCGAAGGCTTTAACCGCACCATGTTTAACTTCAACATGAACGTGCTGGATCCTTATGTGGTGCGCCCGGTTGCGGTTGCCTGGCGCGATTACGTGCCGGTGCCTGCGCGCAGTGGTATGAGCAACTTCCTCGGCAACCTGGACGAACCGGCCAGCATGCTGAACTCGATTCTGGTGGGTGAACCGCGCCAGGCAGGAATCCACTTCACGCGTTTCTTCCTCAATACCGTATTGGGCTTGGGCGGATTTATCGATGTGGCGGGCAAAGCGAATCCTGAATTGGCGCGAGAAGTCCCGCACCACTTCGGTAGCACGCTGGGTCGTTACGGTGTGGGCTACGGTCCTTATGTGGTTCTTCCGGGTTATGGCAGCTTCACGGTGCGTCAGGATGGCGGCGACTATGTCGATACGCTTTATCCGGTACTGAGTTGGCTGACCTGGCCGATGTCGATTGGTAAATGGACACTGGAAGGTGTGGAAACACGTGCACAGCTGTTGGATTCCGACGCCATCCTGAAACAGCAGCAGGATCCCTATGCGTTTATCCGCAACGCCTACTTCCAGCGTAATGATTTCCTCGCCAACGGCGGGAAGTTAAAACCGGAAGAGAATCCGAACGCCAGTGCGATTCAGGATGATTTGAAGGACATCGATTCGCAGTAAAATTGAATGGCGGCTTTCTCAGCCGCCATTGTTTTTTATTCCCGTTTGACGGGTTGCTTTAGCAAAATCCCCACCGCATTTGCGCATCCGAATGTGATGGCTGCCAGGCCATAAAGCAGTATCTGATACGCATGCTGCACGTTGAGTCTCAGCAGTGATGCGGAAATCTGCGGCAGTAATTCCTGTGCTTGATGAATATGACTTCCGGATAACCACACGGCAGCGTTGTCACGCGTGACGACATCCACGTCTGGTAAGCGCTGCTGTAGACCAAAGCGATTGAGCAGTGCCAGCATCGCCATGACGATCGCCAAAGCAATGCCTTCTCCAGCCACGCGCACGGTATTAAACAATCCCGCAGCCATGCCTGCGCGATCTACGGATACCGCCGAGACGGCGAGGCCATCCATTAATCCCCATGGCAAGGCGGCTCCCGCACCAGTGATGACCATGGAAAAGGCAAGTAGAGTCAGCTCATTCAGGGTGATGGCATACCCCATGCCGAACAATCCAAGCGTGGCCAGCAACAGGCCTGCTACCGAAATTTTACCCGCATCAAACCAACGCGTTAATCCAGCCGCAACGCTGGGGAACAGCAGCATCGGTGCCGTCAGCGACAGCAAAATAATTGCGCTCTGGGTTTCGCTGACATGACGTGCGCCCATTAAAAAAAGTGGGATAACGATCAGCAAAACCACATAGCAATAGCAGGTGGCCACAGGCAACAGCAACACCCCAGCAAAGTGCGGCTGACGTAGCAATGACAGGCTAAACACGGGATGGGCGATACGCTGCGTATGGCGAATGAAGCGCCAACCCGCCAGCAACGTCACGACAATGCCGACGATCGCGGCTGAGGACGATACGCCATATTGGGGTAACAGGATCAGCGTGGTGGTGAGCGCAAGGAGAGCGAGACTAAACAATGCCGTGCCGCGAATATCTGCCGGTGGGGAATGTGTTGCTGGCGCGGACACCACACTGAACTGACCCACCAAACCCACGATGGCCGCCAGAGTGGACAGCAGCGCATACACCCAACGCCAGCTGAATGCATCGGTGATCACGCCCATTAACAGTGGACCAAACGCCAGCCCGACGCCAAATAGTGTGCCGAGCAAACTAAATGCCCGCGTGCGAGCCGGTCCACTATAAAGATGGGCCAGTGCCGTTGCTCCGCCGGCCAACGTAAGTGCTGCGGCGATGCCCTGTAATGCACGATAAATACCGAGGGTAAAGGTGCTGTCTGTTAGGGCAATCAGCAATGAGCTGAGGGAGAAAAGAGCCAGCCCTGCGATGAACACCCGCTTGTAACGCAGTTTGTCTGCCGCCACACCCGCCGCCAGCAAGCCGCTGCCGAAGGTCAACATAAAACCGTTAGTTAACCATGCCAGCGATAGCGGCCCACCGTGTAAGGCGTGGCTGATGGCGGGAGTGGTGACCACGCCGCCAGTAAAACTTAATGGGAGTAACAGTGCCGCCAGCAAAATAGCCAGGGTTGCGCTAATCCTGACGCCTGTCAAAGAGGGAGAACTGATTTCTGCCATCGTTTATCTCGCAAATGTTGGGATAGATGACGCCGCATATTATTGAGGATATAAAAGGGGATAAATGGGGTTTGGCTCCAGACTTTGCGGACAAAAGGTTTCTTATCATGGACAGTATTTCGGCATTAACCTCCTTTGTGCGCACGGCTGAAACGCTCAGTTTTGTGCAGGCGGCGCAGCAACTGGGAATTTCTGCTTCGGCAGTGGGGAAAAATGTTGCCCGGCTTGAGCAACAGTTGGGCGTGCGGTTGTTCAACCGCAGTACGCGCAGCGTGAGCCTGACGGTTGAAGGTGCGTTGCTATTGGCACGCACGCGTCCCATTTTGGAACAGCTGCGTGATGTTGAGGCCGAGATGACTCAAACGGTGGCGCATCCGAGCGGTAAACTGCATGTGTCGCTGCCAGTGGTGGGATATCGACTCATCACGCCACTGTTGCCTCAATTTAGTCAGCTCTATCCTGATGTTGAATTGGATTGTGATTTTAGTGATCGGCTGGTCAATGTCATCGATGAAGGTTTTGACGTCGCGATTCGCAGCGGCGAGATGCAGGATTCACGTTTACAGGCGAGAGCGTTGGGGCCTTTTCGTTTTGTGCTGTGCGCCAGCCCAGCCTATATTGCCGCGTACGGCAGGCCAGCATTAAGCGCAGATCTTATCGATCACCACTGTATCCTTTTCCGCTTTCCCGCCACGGGATTGATTCAACATTGGGAGCTGGACGATCTGCGGGTGACGGGGGATTTCCAACCCGTAAAAAAGCTGACGGTGAATAACATTGAAGCCATGGTGCAGAGTACGCTGGCCGGAATGGGGATCAGCTATGTGCCGGATTTCGTCGTCCGGGAATTACTGGACCAGGGCGAGTTGATTGAAGTGCTGCCGGGAAGCTGTATCCGCGAAAGTGGTTTTTCGGCCATTTGGCCAGGGCGTTATTTATCACCGCGCGTACGTTGTTTTATCGATTTTCTGGCAGAACACTGGCCGGTGTCGCGCCGGCAATAAAAAACGGCGACATCACTGTCGCCGTTTTTAACACTGTTTTCAGCATCAGAACTTGTAGTTAAAGTTCGCGCCGTACAGCCAGGCTTTACCTTCGGAGTTAAAGGTGTAAGGGCCTTCTTTCACCGTGACTTTCTGGCCGTGCATGTAAGAGATACCAAGGTCGACTGACGCATTTTCGTTGAAGGCGTAAGAAGCACCGGCACTCAACCACAGACGGTCCTGATCCGGAATTGAGATTGAGCGTTTATCGGCAGGAACCGGGCTGTCATCAAACGCGATACCAGTACGGAACGTCCAGTTATCGTCGTAGAAGTAAGTGGTACCCAGCGCGATGCGATACGCATCCTTGAAGCCTTCATCTTTATAGAACAGCGTCTGACCGTTGCTGCCCGTGGCCTTCAGCTCCTGGAACTGGCTCCAGCTGGTGTAGGTCAGGCTATAGTGTACGGCCCACTGTGGTGCCACTTTATGCCAGCCCGACACTTCCCACATCTCTGGCAAGTTCAGCGTGAGTGAACCCGGAATGGTCTGGCCGCTGGTGCCGTAAGGCAGACCTAAAGCAATCGCCTGCGGTGTACCGTTGTAAGCGGTGGGAATGCTGCTCTTGTAATCGCCGTCAAAGTCAATTTTGACTTCTGAACGATAGGTGAAGCCGAAGCGGTTGTTCTTATCCACTTCATACAGGATGCCAGCGTTCCAGCCGTAACCCCATTCATCACCTTTCAGGTGGGCAACCTGAGTATCCGCTGGCATGCCGACGCGAGCGCCGGCTTCACCCGCATAACGTTCGATTTTTGCTTTAGCGTAAACCGCATCAAAGCCAACACCAAAGCTGAAGTGCTCATTCAAACGATAAGCGGTGCTAAGGTTAAAGTTACCGGTCATCAGGTCGGTTTTACCACCGTAACCGCCAGCGGTGTAACCGTCATTGAACTCTGTCGCCAGACCATAGTTAGAGGTGACGGATGCGCCTACCCACCACTGATCGTTAATCGGATGAACGTAATGGAGGTTAGGGATCCACTGATTCGGTGCGATGTTTTTCGCATTCAGGCTGTTGCCGGTTGGGCTCTGGCCGCTGATATCCACTTCTGGATCAATATAAACGGTACCGATGGAGAAAGAAGGGCGATCCATCAATGCCATGGTCGCCGGGTTACGACTGGCAGATGCGGCGGTATCGCCCATCGCACCTTCACCCGAATAAGCACGACCTAAACCAATTGCTGAGAATTCATTAAGTTGAAAGCCTGCGGCGTAAACCTGGGAAGAGATAAGCGCCAATGCAGCTGCCACAGCTGACTTTGCAAACAGGTTCTTATGGTTCATGACCACAACCTCATCTAGATTTATTATTAAACGTTGTTACGTCGCGTAACAAAGGACGGCGGATTGTAGGGACTGATGACAAAGGCACATATCAGACCAGTGCGACGAGTATAGGTCTGACCTGTGTATTTGTTGCAATAATGTTTTTTAAATATTTCCGATTTGATCGATAAAATCAGATCTGCTTAACAAAATCTTGTCGATGCCCATCTAGCATAGCGGTCAAATTTGTTCTGGATCAATTTTTAGTGTGATATTCGTCACTTAGCCGCTGAGAGATAGAAGCCAGGCCGCGCGGGGCGTACACTTTGTGTCAGAAAATGATCCGATTGTGTCGATTTATCGTCAGGAGAAAACAATGACTGATGCCATTAAAAAATGCAGTGCCACGGAAACGGCGGCGTGCTGCTGCGTAGATGTAGGCACCGTAATGGACAATACCGATTGCACGGCGAGCTGGTCTGGCGCTTTTGCCGATCGTCATGCGGCTGAAGCGATGCTGAAGCACCTGACGGACAAAGCGCGTCAGGTTGAATCCGAGCCTTGCGAGATTCACGCAGAATTCGTTGAAGAAGCGCCAGGGCTTCGCCTGAATGTTGATTTCACTTTTGCCTGCCAGGCCGAAACCTTGATTTTTCAACTCGGCTTACGCTAATCCTGTCGCTGCCGGAAGCCCTTCCGGCAGCGTTTTCTCTTTTTCGTGTCTTCCCTCGCACTTTTTTTCTTCTGTTATTGGCGACTTAGCAACACCTGGTTAACACTGATGATCAGGTCAGACCTGTTTGGCAATGATGCTACGGTCGTAAATTACAGGTGAGTGCAATGAGCAAAGCGCAGCCGCTGCTGACGCGTCAGGGCGAACGAATCGCCATAACCCATGGATTACGCACGCCTTTCGCCCGTCAGGCGAGTGATTTTCATGGCATTCCCGCGCTGGAGTTGGGGCGCATGGTGGTGTCAGAGTTGATGGCGCGCAGCGAATTGCCGGTCGACGTTATCGATCAACTGGTATTTGGCCAGGTGGTGCAAATGCCGGAAGCGCCCAATATTGCGCGCGAAATCGTGCTGAGCAGCGGATTGAGCGTGCACACTGATGCATACAGCGTCAGTCGTGCCTGTGCTACCAGTTTTCAGGCGGTGGCGAATGTGGCGGAAAGCCTTATGGCGGGTACCATTGATGCGGGTATTGCCGGCGGTGCAGACTCCTCATCAGTACTGCCCATTGGCGTCAGCAAGATGCTGGCGCGCGCGCTGGTCGATCTCAACAAAGCACGAACCTTCAGCAAAAAGTTGCAAATCTTACGCCGTCTTCGCCCACGCGATCTGTTGCCCGTGCCGCCTGCGGTTGCAGAGTATTCCACCGGCTTACGCATGGGTGATACCGCCGAACAAATGGCGAAAACCCACGGCATCACACGTGAACAACAAGATGCTCTGGCGCTGCGCTCACATCAGCACGCAGCACGTGCCTGGCAGTCAGGCGTGCTGGCGCAGGAAGTGATGGCGGCCTTTGTGCCGCCGTGGAAAGCACCGATTGAGCAGGACAACAACATTCGCTTTAACGCCAGCGCTAGCGATTACGCAAAATTGCGACCGGCCTTTGATCGTCGCCACGGTTCCGTCACGGCAGCCAACAGCACACCGCTGACCGATGGCGCGGCCGCGGTGATTTTGATGCGTGAAGGCCGTGCACGAGAACTGGGAATTGCGCCGCTTGGCTATCTGCGCAGCTACGCGTTTACTGCGATTGATGTCTGGCAGGATATGTTGCTGGGTCCCGCTTATGCCTCACCGCTGGCGCTGGATCGCGCTGGCATTACCCTCAACGACCTGACGTTGATCGATATGCACGAAGCCTTTGCGGCACAGACGCTGGCCAATCTGAAAATGTTCCGTGATGAGCGTTTTGCGCGAGAGGTACTGAATCGCCCGCATGCCTTGGGTGAAGTGAATGAAGAACGTTTCAATGTGTTGGGCGGCTCCATTGCTTACGGCCATCCGTTTGCTGCCACTGGCGCGCGCATGATCACCCAAACGTTGCATGAACTGCGGCGGCGCGGCGGAGGATTAGGACTGGTGACCGCCTGTGCAGCGGGCGGATTAGGCAGCGCAATGGTTCTGGAGGCCGAATAATGAGCGCATCTGCATTCCATTTACACATGCGCCTCGATCATGTCGGCATCATTACCATCGACGTGCCGGGCGAAAAGATGAACACGCTGAAAGCGGAGTTTGTCCCACAAATAAAAGCGGTGCTGGCTGAAGCGCGCAGCAATCCGAAGCTGGCGGGATTAGTGCTGATTTCGGGTAAAAGCGATAACTTTGTCGCCGGTGCGGACATCAGCATGATCGCCGATTGCCAGACGGCAGAAGAAGCGGAAGCTTTAGCCCGCCAGGGGCAAGAGGTAATGGCGGAGATTGCGGCGCTGCCTTTCCCGGTGGTCGCGGCGATCCACGGTGCCTGTCTCGGCGGCGGCCTGGAGTTGGCGCTGGCCTGCAGCGCACGTATCTGCACGCTGGATGATAAAACCCGCCTGGGCCTGCCGGAAGTGCAGTTGGGCCTGTTACCTGGCTCAGGCGGGACGCAGCGCCTGCCAAAACTGATTGGGGTGCCGCAAGCGCTACCGCTGATTCTGAGTGGTAAGCAGCTGCGTGCTAAACAGGCACTGAAACTGGGTATCGTTGACGATGCGGTGCCTCAATCCATCTTGCTGGAAACGGCGATTGCGCGTGTGCATAAAGGAAAGGTTGTTCGCCGTGAGTTGTCACGTCGCGATCGTCTGATGCAGGCGCCACTGGCGCGCTCGCTGTTATTCGCGATGGCAAAACGTCAAACCGACCGCAAAACGCAGGGGAATTACCCGGCGGCGGATCGCATTCTGCAAGTGGTGCGCACGGGGTTGGAGCAGGGCAGCCACGCCGGACACGCGGCGGAGGCGCGCGCCTTCGGCCAACTGGCGATGACCCCTGAATCTGCGGCACTGCGCAGTCTGTTTTTTGCCTCGACCGCGATCAAGAAAGAAGCGGTGGCCGAGGCTGAACCGCGCGCATTAAAACACATCGGCGTGCTCGGTGGCGGATTGATGGGCGGGGGTATTGCCAGCGTAACGGCGCTGAAAGCCGGTTTTCCGGTGCGAATTAAAGACGTCAATCTCAATGGTGTGAACCATGCATTGCAATACAGCTGGGACCTGCTGAGTCAAAAAGTGAAGCGGCGCCAGCTGAAACCCGCTGAGCGTCAACAACAGATGGCGCGCATCAGCGGCGGTATCGATTATCAGGGGTTCAGCCAGCGCGATCTGGTGATTGAAGCGGTATTTGAGGATTTGACGTTGAAGCAGCAGATGGTAGCGGATATCGAAAGTCATTGTCAGCCGCACACTATCTTTGCTTCCAACACCTCTTCGTTGCCGATTGGTGATATTGCCGCCAACGCGCAGCGCCCCGAGAATGTGATTGGTCTGCATTACTTCAGTCCGGTGGACAAAATGCCGCTGGTGGAGGTGATTCCGCATGTGGGCACCTCGGCTGAAACGCTGGCGACCACGGTTCAGCTGGCGCGTCAGCAAGGCAAAACAGCGGTGGTGGTGGCCGATAAACCCGGTTTTTACGTCAACCGCATTCTCGCGCCCTATATAAATGAAGCCATGCGCTGTTTGCTGGAAGGGGAGCCGGTGGACCATATCGATCGCGCGTTAGTGAAGTTCGGTTTTCCTGTCGGGCCGTTACAGTTGCTGGATGAAGTGGGCATTGATGTCAGCAGCAAAATCAGTCCGATTTTGCTGCAGGCTTATGGCGAGCGTTTCAGCGCACCCGAGGCGGTCAATGCCATCCTGGCCGATGGCCGCAAAGGGCGTAAAAACCAGAAAGGATTTTACCTTTACAACGCGGCTCGCTGGCCGGGAAAACGCAAAGTGGATGCCTCTATCTATGGCCTGATTAACGTCAGGCCGCAGGCAAAGCAGAACGAACAACAGATTACGCAACGCTGCGTGATGATGATGCTGAATGAGGCCGCACGCTGTCTGGACGAGTCCGTGGTGCGCAATGCTCGGGATGGTGATATCGCGGCGGTATTTGGCATCGGATTCCCGCCCTTTCTCGGCGGGCCGTTCCGCTATATGGATCAACGCGGCGTCAGCCAAATCGTCAATACATTACGTGCATTAATGCAGCAACATGGCGATCGTTTCGCGCCCTGTGACGCTTTAATGGCAATGTCAGAAGCGCAAACGAATTTTTACACTTCTGCACAAATATGAATAGGCGCACAGATTCAGCGGGTTAGTTATGGTGCCATGAAGAAGGTGGTGCGGCACCATTCTGAGATGTGCTTATTTAATAAACAACCGGTTGACTATACTGAAGCCATTGGGGTAAAACACAGCGTTCATTCGCAGAATGAAGCGTCTGGTGCTGTGGTACCCGACGATATCGACAAACAACAGCGGTGCTTTATGCAAGTTTTTATCATGCGTCATGGTGATGCAGCTCTGGAAGCAGCGAGTGATTCAGTACGCCCACTCACAATCTGTGGCTGTGACGAATCGCGCCAGATGGCGAGCTGGCTAAACGGCCAGGCGCTGGATATCGAAAGGGTGTTAGTGAGCCCTTATCTCCGTGCAGAGCAGACGCTCGCCACGGTTCGTGAGGCACTGAAGCTGCCAGAAGGGCAGGACGTGCTACCAGAACTGACGCCAGGTGGCGATCCGGGCATGGTGGCCTGTTATCTGCAGGCACTGGCGCAGCAGGGTGTGAAATCAGCCTTAGTCATTTCGCATCTGCCGCTGGTGGGCTATCTGGTTTCAGAGCTTTGCCCGCAGGAAGCGCCACCGATGTTTGCTACGTCGGCAATTGCTTATGTGAACTTTGATGCAGACGCCTGTGAAGGCAAACTGGAGTGGCAGGTCAGCCCGTCAAAACTGGCCAAAGCGATGTAATGTCGCCAAAAGTCATATCTCTATGGGCCGCCTTCTGCGGCCCTTTCCTTTTTTAGCGTCAAGGCAGTTCTGGCGGTTGCCACTCTTCGACTTCAATCAGCACCAGCAGCGCGGCATCGCCGCCAAATAACTTCGGTGCCTGGTGAAATGCCATCACATGCGGATGTTGCGCCAACCACAGCGGTGTTTGCTGCTTGAGGATATGCTTGCCGTGCCCGGTCATCACGCTGGCACAGAACAGGTGTTCACGGCGGCAGGCGGCAATGAGCGCCCCCAGCTCCTGTTTGGCCTGCTGCTGTCTTAAACCATGAAGATCGAGAAAAATTTCCGGCGTGTAATCGCCGCGTCGCAATTTCTTCAGCTCGTAATGACTGACATCCGCGCGCACATAACGCATCGGCCCCTCGCTGGAGAGCAAAGGCTGAAACTCATCTGAGAAGTAGTGACTGTTATCGGCTTGCTCGGAAAGCAGTCTTTTCAGCGGGACTTCGCGGGTTTTCACTACCGGTTTGTGCACGATAGTGTCTTGTTTCAGCTTACGCGTTCCGCTCATTAACTCACGAAACAGCGCCTGATCGTCCTGGTTTAGGGGCGTCTTCTTACTCATGGCTCAAATTAGGGTTAAAGGGCTGGTTAATAGCCGGTGGCATACCTTAACGCTTAGCGTTAACAAATGTCAGCTTTTTCGCCTCGCTGCGCTGAATTCTGCCCGGCTTCGTGGCAAACTAACGGCCGATTGATTTTAAGGCCTGCGGAGGGCTACGTGGACAAGATTTTCGTCGATGAGGCAGTGAGTGAACTGCACACCATTCAGGATATGCTGCGCTGGGCTGTCAGCCGTTTTTCGGCGGCAGGCATTTGGTACGGCCACGGCACGGATAATCCCTGGGACGAAGCAGTCCAACTGGTTCTGCCCACGCTCTGGCTGCCGCTGGATATCCCAGAAGATATGCGCAATGCGCGCCTGACGGCCAGCGAGCGTCACCGCATTGTTGAACGTGTGATTCGCCGCGTTAACGAGCGCATTCCGGTGGCTTATCTCACCAACAAAGCCTGGTTCTGCGGCCATGAATTCTATGTCGATGAGCGTGTGTTAGTGCCGCGTTCACCGATTGGCGAGCTGATTGAAAACCGTTTTGCCGGTCTGGTTGGTGAACAACCGCACCACATTCTCGATATGTGTACCGGCAGTGGCTGCATCGCGATCGCCTGTGCTTATGCCTTCCCGGAAGCGGAAGTCGATGCGGTGGATATCTCCACTGATGCGCTGGCCGTGGCCGAGCAAAACATTGAAGAACACGGTTTGATCCACCACGTCACGCCCATTCGCTCCGATCTGTTCCGTGGCCTGCCGCAGGTCAAATATGATCTGATCGTCACCAATCCACCGTACGTGGATGCGGAAGATATGGACGATCTGCCGAATGAATATCGCCACGAACCAGAACTGGGTCTGGCAGCAGGCAGTGATGGTCTGAAACTGGTGCGCCGTATTCTTGCCTGTGCCCCGGATTATCTGAGTGAGCAGGGCGTGCTGATTTGCGAAGTGGGCAACAGCATGGTGCATATGATGGATCAGTACCCGGATGTGCCGTTTACCTGGCTGGAGTTCAATAACGGCGGTGACGGTGTGTTTATGCTGACGCGCGAGCAGATCGTCGCGGCACAGCATCACTTCTCCTTCTACAAAGACTAAAAATGGGGCGAGATATCGCCCGCAACATCGCAACAAGGAACCACAATGGCCGGTAACAGCATTGGACAAGTTTTTCGCGTAACCACCTTTGGCGAGTCGCATGGTATTGCGCTGGGCTGCATCGTTGATGGCGTGCCGCCAGGCATTCCTCTTACGGAAGCGGATATTCAGCACGATCTCGATCGCCGCCGTCCGGGCACATCGCGCTACACCACCCAGCGCCGCGAACCGGATCAGGTGAAAATTTTGTCCGGCGTGTTTGAGGGCGTCACCACCGGCACCTCTATCGGCCTGCTGATTGAAAATACTGATCAGCGTTCACAGGATTACGGCGCAATCAAAGATCTGTTCCGCCCCGGCCATGCGGATTACACCTACGAGCAAAAATATGGCCTGCGCGACTATCGCGGCGGTGGCCGTTCCTCTGCGCGTGAAACCGCGATGCGCGTGGCGGCGGGTGCGATTGCCAAAAAGTATCTGCAAATGAAGCACGGCATTCAGGTACGTGGTTATCTGGCACAGATTGGTGATGTAACCTGCGAGCTGAAAGACTGGAGCATCGTTGAAGAGAACCCGTTTTTCTGCCCGGATGCCTCGAAGCTGGAAGCGCTGGATGAACTGATGCGCGGCCTGAAGAAAGAGGGCGACTCGATCGGCGCTAAAGTCACGGTGATGGCAGAGAACGTGCCACCGGGACTGGGCGAGCCGGTATTTGATCGTCTCGATGCCGATTTGGCTCATGCGTTGATGAGCATCAACGCGGTAAAAGGCGTGGAAATCGGTGACGGTTTCGCAGTGATTAACCAGCGCGGTAGCCAGCATCGCGATGAGATTCGTGCCGACGGTTTCCAGAGCAATCACGCGGGTGGCATTTTGGGTGGCATCAGCAGCGGCCAGACCATCAGTGCGAACCTGGCAATGAAACCGACTTCCAGCATCACCGTGCCGGGTAAAACCATCACGCGTGAGGGCGAAGAAGTGGAGATGATTACTAAAGGTCGCCACGATCCGTGCGTGGGCATTCGTGCGGTACCGATTGCCGAAGCGATGATGGCGATTGTGTTGATGGATCACCTGCTGCGCCAGCGTGCGCAGAACGGTGACGTCAACAGCAGCGTTCCGCGCTGGTAAGCCACGGATGCGCCGCCTGCTCACCACCATTGTCGCGCTGTTGTGCAGTGCGGCCGCGTTTGCTGCCACGCCCTGGCAGCAAATCCATCAGCCGATTGCTGGCAGCCCACAGTCGATTGGCGGGTTCGCCAACGGCTGTATTGTCGGTGCACAGCAACTGCCACTCAATTCACCCAATTATCAGGTCATGCGTCAGGATCAGCGGCGTTATTTCGGCCATCCCGATCTGATTGCCTTTATTCAGCGTCTCAGTACCCAGGTGCATCAACTGCAGCTGGGGCAGATGTTGATTGGTGATATGGGCATGGCGGCCGGCGGGCGCTTCAGCAGTGGGCATGCCAGCCATCAAACCGGGTTGGATGTCGATATCTGGTTGCAGCTGCCGCAAAACCGCTGGACGGCGCAGCAGCTGCTGAAGCCACAGCCACTGGATTTGGTGGCACCGGATGATAAGCAAGTGATTGCGCGTCATTGGCAGCCGCAGATCGACAGCCTGATCAAGCTGGCGGCGAAAGATAATGAAGTGACACGTATCTTTGTCAATCCGGCGATTAAAAAGCAGCTTTGTGCGGATGCCGGAAGCGACCGCGCGTGGCTGAATAAAGTGCGGCCGTGGTTTGCCCATCGTGCCCACATGCACGTGCGTCTGCGCTGTCCGGCAGGCAGTCTGGAGTGTGAAGATCAGGCTGCACCGCCGCCGGGTGATGGTTGTGGTGCAGAGTTAGACAGTTGGTTCCTGCCGAAAAAACCGGGTAGCACGCCGCCTGTGAAGAAAACGCCGCCGCCGTTGCCGCCATCCTGTCAGGCACTATTGGATCGTCATTTACTCTAGCCGTGACGCTTCCTGTTGCAGCAGTATTGGCAACGTTCTCTCTCCCAGACACAGATATGTGTGAGACCAGGAGAGAGCACGGATGCCCAGCCTGCAATAAGAATGGTCGGGTTAACTTTACGAGAAAAAAATGGACCTCTTTGTTGTTAGCCCACTATTGCTGGGCGTGTTGTTTCTGGTTGCGGTGCTGGCAGCGTTTATCGACTCCATCGCCGGCGGCGGTGGCTTACTCACCGTTCCTTCATTACTCGCTGCGGGACTCTCTCCTGCTCAGGCTTTAGCCACCAATAAGTTACAGTCGGTGGGCGGATCTTTCTCTGCCAGCCTCTACTTTGTGCGTCGCGGCGCGGTGAATCTGCGCGAACAGCGGCTGAACATTGCCATGACCTTTATCGGTGCGGTGTGTGGCACGGTGCTGATTCAGCATATCCAGGCGGATGTACTACGACAGATTTTGCCGCTCCTGCTGATCAGCATCGGTTTATGGTTCCTGTTAATGCCGCGGCTGGGCGAGTCGGACCGTGAGCATCGCCTGCAGGGGATCGCTTTTGCGCTGGTCGGCGGTGGTTGCGTCGGTTTTTACGACGGCTTTTTTGGTCCGGGTGCCGGTTCATTCTATGCATTGGCGTTTGTGACGCTGTGTGGCTTCAATCTTGCCAAGGCCACCGCCCACGCCAAAGTCCTAAATTTCACCTCCAATTTCGGCAGTCTGCTGTTCTTTATGTTCGGCGGAAAGGTAGTGTGGGGCACGGGCGTGATCATGTTGATTGGCGCATTCGTGGGCGCGCGTATCGGCGCCAGACTGGTGCTGAGCCGGGGTCAGAAGCTGATCCGCCCGATGGTGGTGACTGTATCCGCTGTGATGAGCGCCAAATTATTGTGGGATAGCCATGGCAGCGCGTTGCTGGCGTGGATAGCCACGCTGTAAAGCAGTACTCGTCAAGAACGGCTGCCAATGCGACAATGGCGCTAATTTTTTTAAAGATTAAAATATTATGAGTACAGAACATCATTACCAGCAGCTGGTGGATATTTTTGATGGCTGCTTTGTTGAAGACTTTCAGACCCGTCTAATTAAAGGTGATGACGAACCTATTTATCTTCCAGCGGATGAGGAATCGCCGTGGAACCGCGTGGTGTTTGCTCACGGTTTCTACGCCAGCGCGCTGCACGAAATTTCTCACTGGTGTATTGCCGGTGAAGCGCGCCGCAAGCTGGTGGATTTTGGTTATTGGTACTGCCCGGATGGGCGGGATGCGCAAACGCAAAGTCAGTTCGAGTCAGTGGAAGTCAAGCCACAGGCGCTGGAGTGGCTGTTCTGTGTCGCGGCGGGCTTTCCCTTCAATGTCAGCTGTGACAACCTCGAAGGCGATTGTGAACCCGATCGTATCGCGTTCCAGCGCAAGGTCCATGCTCAGGTGATGACTTATTTTGAGCAGGGTATCCCGGCACGTCCGGCACGTTTTATCGATGCGTTAGCCAGCTATTACGGTACGCCAGCGCTGACGGCGGCACACTTCCCGTGGCCGGAAGATCTGTGATTCGCAAACATATTATTAATGACCCAAAGTCACCCGCGTTGCAGCATAACGGCGAATGAACGACCCCCGGGAACGCGAACCAGCGTGTAACGGGGCAAGAGCGTGAAGCCAGCGCAGTAGCGGCGCGGCGTATCAAGGGCAATAAGGAACAAGACGATGATCGTAGAATTCGAATCCCGCATCCTGGCATTGATTGACGATATGGTTGATCACGCCAGTGACGACGAGCTGTTTGCCGGTGGCTATCTGCGTGGTCATCTGACCCTGGCGGTGGCTGAGATTGAAATCAGCGGTGAGCACACGCCAGAAGCGCTGCAAATCCATGTGACCAACAGCCTGCAAAATGCGATTGCCGCAGGTGAACTGTCACCACGCGATCAGGCGCTGGTGATTGGCATGTGGGATAATTTGTTCCAGCAGGCGCGTCAGACCGCCTGATAAGTCGGGGCGGCCGCTCGCCCCGCCATCCTAGCGTCCCGCTTTCTTACCTTTCAGCAATTTTCTTACCCAGTAACGATTCGGATTCAATGCCGCCAGCGTGGTGATATCCAGCGGTTGCGGCTCACCACTCATCTGTGCCGCCAGTACTTCCGCCGCCAGCGGCGCGCTGCACAAGCCGCGTGAACCCAGCGCACCCAGCACAAATAAACCGGCATGAACCGGTGCATCGGCAAGGGTTTCACCCCGTGCTCGTTGCCCCGGCAAATCAGCATATTGCACCAGCGTTGCGGCGTAATCAGGCGCGCTGCCACTCATCGGTAAGTGATCGCGCGTGGCGCAGCGCACGCCAACACGCGCCTCGTTATCACTGATATCCACCTGCTGTGGCCACTCTGCATCCGGCAGACAGTTCACCAGGCGCTGGCGGTTTTCCTGCTGATCGTCAGCACGGAAATCGGTTGTGGTATCGCCACGATGGTAGCTGGCCCCGATGCAGTGGGTGCTGAAATTCGGGCTGACTGGCGTGAGATAGCCGTCATAGCAGAGTACGGTATTTAACGCGCCCAGCTTAGGATTGGTCGGCACATGACTGACCTGACCCGCCACCGCATAAACGGGCAAGTCTTTGCTTTGCTCAATTTCCAGCAGCGCATGGCCATTGGCGAGCACCACCTGCTGATGATTTACCGAGGGTTGCTCGCTGAAGTTCAGGGTCCAGCCCTCAGTCGTGGTTTCCAGCGTGGTGACGCGATGCAGCCAGTGCAGGCGTAAACCCAGCGTTTGCGCATGCTCCAATAGGTTGCTGGTCAGTTGCGACGGAGAGAGCCAGCCGCCCTGAGGATAGAAAATGCCACCACTACCGGTTTCGACGCCCGCTAATTGCTGCGCGTCCTCCTGACTTACGCCGTACGCCACATCATGCGGCAATCCCATCTCCAGCATTTGGGCGATCTTATCGGCACTTTTACTGTCCCAGCCGAGTTGCAATACACCGCTCCAGTCATGCTCGAACATCACCGGTAGCTGGTCATACAAACGGCGGGCAAAGGTGAACGCCGCAGGGAAGAACGTGGCGAGAGCGGGATCGTGCTGATTGAGCAGCGGATAAAGTGCGCCCTGACGGTTGCCGGAAGCACCGAGCGCAGGTGCTGCATCCGCGCAATAAAGCGTCACCTTCCAGCCCCGGCGCAACAGCGCCAGCGCCAGTACGGCACTCGCCACGCCACCGCCAACCAGCGCCACTTCCTGAGTGCGAGCCGCAGGGCGGGCATACCACGGTTGGCTATGGGGCAGGGCAGCAACCTGCTCCATTACGCTCGTTAGCATTTCGCGTTTGTGACCAAAGCCTTTGCGCTTAGCCACGGTAAAACCTGCTTCCTGTAATCCCCGACGGACAAAGCCTGCCGAGGTGAAGGTCGCCAGCGTCCCACCCGGCCGGGCCAGACGGGCCATGGCGGCGAACAGTTCCGGCGTCCACATCTCCGGATTTTTAGACGGCGCAAAACCATCTAAAAACCATGCATCCACCTGAGCATTGAGACTGTCATCAAAGGTATTAATTAGCGCGTTAATATCACCGAGCCAGAGATCGAGCGTGACTTTACCGTTGTTGAACAGTAAACGCTGGCAACCCGGCAGCGCCTGTGGCCACTGTTGCTGTAACTGTTCTGACCAGTGCGCCAGCTCAGGCCAGTGTGCGTGCGCTGCGACCAGATCGGTTTGCGTCAGTGGGAATTTTTCGCAGCTAATGAAGTGCAGTCGCTTAAGTGTCGCGTCGGGATGTTCGCTACAGAAGCGATCGAACGCTTGCCACAAGGTAAGAAAGTTCAGACCCGTCCCAAAACCGCTTTCCGCGACAATAAAAATATCGCGTGAATGTTGAGCGAAACGGACAGGAATTTGGTTGCCGTTGAGGAAAACATAGCGCGTCTCCTCCAACCCGTTGTCGTTGGAGAAATAGACGTCATCGAATGCTCGGGAAACAGGTGTACCCTGATCATTCCAGTTTAATTGCGCGTGTTCAACCGGGGCTAATTTCACGGGAAAGGCTCGTTTTTCAGGCAGTGGCGCGATTTTAACGACTGCCGTCACATGACGCAAATTTACAAAAGGAAATGGCTGATCGGACTTGTTCGGCTTACAACTGTAAGCTAGAGTGCACGTCAATCCAAAAGAAGTGGAATGAGGACTATTGAATGAAACGTGCAGTGATTACTGGCCTGGGTATCGTTTCCAGCATTGGTAATAACCAGCAAGAAGTGCTGGCTTCTCTGCGTGAAGGCCGTTCGGGTATCACTTTCTCTGAAGAGATGAGAGATATCGGTATGCGCAGCCACGTATGGGGCAACGTCAAACTGGATACCAACGGGCTCATCGATCGCAAAATCGTGCGTTTCATGAGTGATGCTTCAATCTACGCTTACCTGTCTATGGCAGAAGCGATTCAGGATTCCGGCCTGACTGACGAGCAGTATCAGAACAACCCACGCGTGGGTCTGATTGCCGGTTCAGGCGGTGGTTCTCCGCGTTACCAGGTCTTCGGTGCCGATGCGATGCGTGGCCCGCGTGGTCTGAAAGCCGTTGGCCCTTATGTGGTGACCAAAGCCATGGGTTCAGGTGTATCAGCTTGTCTGGCTACCCCATTCAAAATCCACGGTGTGAACTACTCAATCAGCTCTGCTTGTGCCACTTCCGCACACTGCATCGGTAACGCGGTCGAGCAGATTCAGTTGGGCAAACAGGACATCGTGTTTGCTGGCGGCGGCGAGGAGCTGAGCTGGGAAATGGCCTGTGAGTTCGATGCGATGGGCGCACTGTCTACCAAATACAACGAGACGCCAGAAAAAGCTTCCCGTACCTATGATGCGAACCGTGATGGTTTCGTTATCGCTGGCGGCGGCGGCATGGTGGTGGTTGAGGAGCTGGAACATGCTCTGGCACGTGGCGCACACATTTACGCAGAAATCGTTGGCTACGGCGCGACCTCTGACGGTGCTGATATGGTGGCACCATCAGGCGAAGGCGCAGTGCGTTGCATGAAGATGGCGATGCAGGGCGTTGATACCCCAATCGATTACCTCAACACCCACGGTACTTCTACACCTGTCGGTGATGTGAAAGAGCTGGGTGCGATTCGCGAAGTGTTTGGTGACAACTCACCGTACATTTCTGCTACCAAAGCCATGACCGGTCACTCACTGGGTGCAGCGGGCGTGCAGGAAGCGATCTACACCTTGCTGATGCTGGAGCATAGCTTCATCGCACCAAGCATCAACATCGAAGAGATTGATGAAGCGGGTAAAGGCCTGAACATCGTGACGCAGCCGACTGAAAAAGCGCTGACCACCGTGATGTCCAACAGCTTCGGTTTCGGCGGCACCAACGCCACCTTAACCATGCGTAAGCTGCCAGCTTAATAGCGTGATCACCGTTTTCCAGGGGCCGGTCTATCCGGCCCCTGTTGTTTTTGACAATTCACCCGCCGCTTGCCTACACTCATCCCATCTTGCCTGAAATAAAATAATCGTTTGCGCACGTTATGAACCAAATAACCCGTTTTCGTCCGGACCCAGGACGTAAGCGTGTGTTGGGTTGTCGCCTGTCGCGCATGCTCTGAACAAGGAGTTCATACCATCATGACCACGGCTGCTGATACGCAGACGCAATCTGTGCTGCCTTTGGGTTGCATATCCTTTGCGGTGTTTCTCACTTACTTAACCGCAGGCCTGGCGCTCCCGGTTATCCCGCTGTACGTGCATCAGGAATTGGGCATGAGCAACCTGATGGTGGGCGTCGCGGTGGGCATTCAATTCTTCGCCACGTTGCTGACGCGCAGCTTCGCCGGACGCCGAGCCGATCAGCACGGCGCGAAGCTCACCACCCAACACGGTATGATCGCCATCGCGCTGGTGGGTGTGGCGTATCTGGCCGCGGCGTTGTTGCCGGTTTCGCCGTGGGCAAAATTTGGTTTGCTGGCAGTGGGGCGTTTGTTACTCGGATTTGGTGAAAGCTTGCTGCTCACCGGCAATCTGACCTGGGGCATGGGGCTGGTGGGAAGCAAACGATCCGGCCTGGTGATGTCGTGGAACGGTATGGCGATTTATGGATCGCTGGCGGCGGGCGCACCGCTGGGTTTGTTGATCAATCAACATGGCGGATTCGCGGCACTCGGTGCTGTCGCGCTGCTGTTGCCACTGCTCTCGCTGGCGATCAATAGCTGGGTCAGTAAAGTGCCGGTGGTGGGTGGCGAACGTCCTTCTCTGTTCAGCGTGGTGAAAACCATCTTTCAACCCGGCATCGCGCTGGCGTTACAGGGCACCGGCTTCGCCGTGATCGGCACTTTTACCTCGCTCTATTTTGCCGCAGAAAACTGGGGCAATGCCGGTTTTGCCCTGACCGCATTTGGCTGTGCTTTTGTATTGGTGCGCGTGTTCTTTGGCGGCCTGCCGGATCGTCACGGTGGCGTCCGCGTCGCAATGATCTCGCTGCTGGTGGAAACTGCCGGTTTGCTGGTGCTGGCGTGTGCAAGCTCTGGCTGGATGGCGCTGGTAGGCGCCGCGCTCACCGGCTGCGGCTGTTCACTGATTTTCCCGGCGCTCGGCGTCGAGGTGATCAAACGTGTCTCGCCGCAAATTCGTGGCACGGCGCTGGGCGGTTTCTCCGCTTTCCAGGATATCGCTTACGGTGCCAGCGGCCCACTGACCGGCCTGCTCGCCACGGCGTTGGGTTATGGCTCGGTCTACCTTGCCGGTGCCTGCTGCGCAGCCCTGGGCATTCTCGTCACCTGGTCGTTTGCGCGTAGCGCGACAACAGCGTAACCAGCTTATCGCAGGCGCTGACAATCTCACCTGGCGTCAGCGCGGCAAAGCCCAGCAGCCAGCCCGATTGCGGCTGACTGTTGCTGTACAACGGCGACAGACGTGGCAGCAGCAGACCGATTTCCCTGGCCTGTTGCGTGAGCTGTGCTTCCTCACCCTGATGCAATGCTACCGTCAGCTGTAGCCCGCCAGACGCCTGTAGCGGCGTCAACCACGGCTGCAGGCGCGTGTTGATCTGCTCCAGCAATCGGTCGCGGCGGCTGTGGTAAAGCTGGCGCATCAGCCGCAGGTGGCTGGCAAAATGGCCTTGTTGGAGGAACTCAGCGGTAATCGCTTGTGGCAACAGCGCGCTGTGCCCATCCAGAATGCTACGGGCGCGACCCATGGCATCTACCAGTGTTGGCGGCACGACCATCCACGCCAGCCGCAGGGAAGGGAAGAGCGTTTTGGAAAAAGTGCCAAGGCAGATAACCCGGCTGTTATCCTCCAATCCCTGTAAGGCGGGAAGCGGGCGATCGTCATAGTGAAACTCACTGTCGTAATCATCCTCAATTAACCAGCTTTGCTGCTGGTGCGCCCAGTCGAGCCACTGCAGGCGGCGGGCAAGGCTCATCGCGGTACCGGTGGGATAGTGATGTCCCGGCGTCAGATAAACCAGCCTCGCGTCTCCTTCAAGCGGCATCGCGCCTTCGCTATCCAACGGCATCGCGCGGCAGTGTGCACCCGCAGCGAGGAAAGCGTTACGCGCGCCGGGATAGCCAGGCTCCTCAAGCCACACTTCATCATTGGCATCCAGTAACATCAGCGCCAGTAACTGCAGGGCCTGCTGTGAACTGGTTAGGATAACGACTTGCCAGGCAGCACAGCGCACCCCGCGTGATAACGCCAGATAATCCGCCACCGCCTCACGAAGCGGCATAAAGCCTAGTGGATCGCCATAACCCATCACCTGGCTGCCCAGCGAGCGCTGCACGCTGTTACTGATCCGGCGCCATTGGGTATGCGGGAAAGCGCGTAATTCAGGCGAACCGGCGGCAAACGCATGGGGGAAGGGCGGATCCTGGCAGCCACCTGTCGCCAGGATCTGCTCGCCGCGTCGGGAAAATCGGGGTGAACCCTGTGCGGGTGTGGTCGCCGCCCGTGCAGGCATTGCAATCGATACAAAAGTACCCCGACCCGCCCGTCTCTCCAGATAGCCTTCACTCTCCAGCTGCGCATAAGCGGCTTCCACCGTCACTCGCGACAATGATAAATCCTCGGCTAACTGACGGCTGGAGGGTAAGCGTTGTTGATGGTGCAAATGGCCGCGGGTTATGGCCTCACGTAGCGTATGGCATAAACGTTCACGTAAGCCGCCGGATGACGTGTGATTAAACAAGGCTAAAAAAGAGTGGCGCATGGTGGTCTTATCACTGTGGCGAAACTGGTATCAGATTGCAGACCACTTTGCCGTAAACTCAGGGAAAATTACACAAGGAGAATGCGATGTCATCAGTCTTACTCTTCCCTCCTGCGGATCCTCAGGAAAGCGTGGCGTATCTGCAGCACAAACTGAGTTATTACACCGATGCCTGGGATTTGGCAGAGGATCTGGCGCAAGGCGTCAATGCGATAGTGGTGGTTGATGCGCGATCCACTGATGTCTATCTGGCGGGGCACATCACCGGGGCGATTTCGTTTCCGCATCGCACTATGAATGCCGACTCCACTGCACAGTTGGATCGCAGTAAGGTGTATATCACATACTGCGATGGCATCGGCTGCAACGGCTCAACGAAAGCGGCATGGAAACTGGCTTCGCTGGGTTTTCAGGTCAAAGAGTTGATCGGTGGACTGGATTTCTGGAAGCGCGATGGGCATCCATTAACGTGGGGAACGTCTCCGGGCGAGTGGCCACAGGCCGCATCCGGCGCGCACTGTGGCTGCTAAATTACAGGAACAGCCAGAGTAAAAAGAAGAACAGTGCCAGGCCCAGAATCAATGTCAGTGCCGGGCGCTGTGCCAGCGGACGCGGCAAAATCTCAATCCACGGCGACCAGATCGGCTGCGGACGTAAATCACTGGCGGCGTGCGGCTGCTCCAGCGTTTTCTCGACGCGGCGGCTAAACAGCAAGTTGATAAGATCTTGCGTTTGCGCGGGCGTCAGTACCGTCTGCGGCGTGGCCTGGAAACGCTGCTGGCTATAATCCTCCAGCAGCCGTTGCTCGTCATGTGTCAGCGGCTGCTTCAGCGAAGTTTCCAGCATTTGTAAGGTCGGTGCGCTGTGTTGACCCAATGTCTGACGTACCTGCAAATATTGTGTCAGCAGCGGGAAGTGGCGAGAGGGAATTGGATCGCCACTCTTCAGATTGACCAGTTTCAGCGCTTCAGACAGCAGCTTGACCGGTGATTCGCCGGTCGTGGCCGCAAGGCGCGTAACTTGTTGATTCAGCGATTGCTGTTCAGCTGGCAGCAGCGTGCGATCGGACGCGCGCGTTTGCTGCGGCTGCGGGATCGCCATCTGCCCATTTTGCAGCATGGTCAGCACCTGATGTAACTGGTCTTGCGACAGCGCACTCAGCACCGTTTGGTTAAATTGCTGACGAATAAAATCACTCACCGCCTGGCGATTATTGCCCTGCGGCAGCTTTTCCAGCAGCTGCTGCAACAGCTGACGTGTGGCAAGGCTGTTCTGTACCTGGGTCAGACGCCCATTCAAATGCTGTTCGGCAGCAGGAAAATGACGCGATTGCAGCTCAGCATCATTCTTCACGCCTACTTCATGGCGTACGCCAGCCCACAATTCCGGGGCTTTCAAGGTACTGAGTGACATGATGCGCACAATCAGACGTTCCAGCGTGGTGCGCTGGGCAGGGGAGAGCGGCTGTTCGCCCGCCGGTCCGCCAGGACGAGTTGGGCCAGTCGCATTAGTGAGCGTTGAACGATCGCCCGCAGGCACACCGGGACCGCTGAGAGGTTGCATGGCGGAATCCTTGAAAAACGAGGTCAGATCCGGGTGCGCCGGAAAAAAGAGGCCATATGATAGCAAAAGCCCCCGGGAAATCCACGGGGGCAGTGAGGGGAAATCGCGTCAGTTCTGGATTTATTCAGCTTCAGCCAGTTTGAGACGCTTACGACGCCAGCGTTTCCACAGTGGCGGCACGATCAGGACAGCGATCGCCAACACCAGCAACACTTTGCAGATCAGGCTTTCCCATAGAATCGGCAGGTTGCCGTTACTGATGGAGAGCGCACGGCGCAGGTTTTGCTCCAGCATCTCTCCCAGCACGAAGCCCAGTATCAGCGGCGACATCGGGAAATCCATTTTACGCAAGATATAGCCAAAGATACCCAGTCCGACCATCAGCAACAGATCAAAAGTGGTACTGTGCACGGCGTAAACGCCCACTGCAGAGATCGCGGCGATGGCGGGTACCAGGAACCACAGCGGGATGGTCAGCATGCGGGCGAAGATGTTGATCATCGGGATGTTCATGATCAGCAGCATGACGTTGCCAATCAGCAATGCTGCAATCAGACCCCAGACGATATCCGGCTGTTCGGTAAACATCGCCGGGCCGGGTGTGATGTTGTACAGCGTCAGCGCACCGACCATCACCGCCGTGGTGCCGGAGCCCGGAATACCCAGCGTCAGCATCGGAATAAAGGAGCCACAAGCCGAGGCGTTGTTGGCCGCTTCAGGTGCCGCCACGCCGCGAATATCCCCTTTACCAAACTGGTCGCTGCCGCTGATTTTTTTCTCGCTCATATAAGCGATGGCACTGGCGATGGTGGCACCGGCGCCGGGCAGTACGCCAACAAAGAAGCCGATAAAGGAGGAACGCAAGGTAGCACCGGTTGCCTGCGCCGCTTCTTTCATGTTGAACATCATGCGGCCACTGGCGCGAACCAGTTTCTGCCCGCTGCTGGTGGATTCCAGCATCAGCAGTATTTCACTGACAGAAAACAGTCCGATCACCACGACCACAAACTGGATACCGTCGGAGAGGTGCACGCTGTCGAAGGTGAAACGATAGACGCCGGTATTGGCATCGACGCCAACGGTGGCCATACCCAAACCGATCAGCGCGGCTAAAAACGATTTCAACGGATTGTGGCTCATCATGCTGCCCAGACAGGCAATCGCAAACACCATCAGCGCGAAATACTCCGCCGGACCAAAGGCCAGTGACCAGTTGGCCAATATAGGGGCAAAGAGAATAATGCCGAGAATGGCGATCGTGGATCCAATAAATGAACTCACTGCTGAGATCGACAGGGCCACGCCAGCTTTGCCCTGTTGCGCCATCGGGTAGCCATCCAGCGCGGTCATGATTGCCCCGGCATCGCCTGGCACGTTAAGCAAAATAGAGGAGATACGACCACCGTACTCGCAACCGATGTAGACCGTAGCAAGCAGGATCAGCGCGGACTCGGCAGGTAAGTGCAGAGCAAACGCCAGCGGCATCAGGATCGCGACACCGTTAATCGGCCCGAGTCCGGGCAGTAGGCCAACAATGGTGCCAATAAAGCAGCCGATGAGTGCGATCATCAGGTTTTCCGGCGTCATCGCGACGGCAAACCCTTGCATCAGAAAAGACCAGGTATCCATGTGAGACTCCCGTTAATTGAACCAGCTGCCGACGGGCAAGGTGACATCGAGCAGGCGGTCAAAGGCATAAAACAGTGCTATGCCCATCACCACACCGGACACCGCAGCCGCCCACCAGCGCGCGCCAAACAACAGCCCAATGCCAAAGGTCAGCAGCGTGGTGCATGCAGCAAAACCCAGACGCTCAAACAGCCAGCCATATACCATCAGCATGACGCACATCAGCACTAACTTTTTCAGTGTGGTGGCGGAAGGCCACTGCACCAGATCGGGTTTGCGCAGTAACATCATCACGGCGCAAATCGCCATTAATCCCAGCAGCAGCATCGGGAAAGGGCGTGGGCCGACCGGTTCATAGCTGTATTCACTCTGGATTTGCCAGGCAATAAACAGCCCGGCAATGCACAGCAGCAGCCAGATACCGGCGAAGATACGATCGCTCATCATCGACTCCTTTATTTGGCCAGGCCAAAGGATTTGGCTTTTTCGCGATAATCAGCCACCTGTTTTTTCACGTAGGCATCCAGCTCGCTGCCGAACATGTTGAACTCAAACAGTCCGCGCATATCTCGCTGTTGCTGAAACTCTTTGGTGGTCACCAATTTTTTGAACGCGTCTTCCCACCACTGATATTCCGCGTCAGTCACTTTTGGACCAAGGTAATAACCGCGAATAATCGGCCACTCGACGTTATAGCCTTGCTCTTTGGCGGTCGGCACATTCGCCAGTTCACCCGGTAAGCGTTTGTCAGACATCACTGCCAGCACGCGCAACTTGCCGGCTTGCAAATGTGGCACCATCTCGCTCATATCCCCGGAGACCACCTGAATATGGTTGCCAAGCAGAGCCGTTACCGGCTCGCCACCGCCCTCAAACGCGACATAGCGCATCTTGCGTGGGTCGATGCCCGCTTCGCGAGCCAGCAGGGCGGTTTTCATCCAGTCCTGACTCCCGATCGATGCACCTGCGCCGACCACCACTTTGGTGGGATCGCTCTTCATGGCTTCCATCAGTTCACCAAGGTTTTTCCATGGGGCGTCATTGCGTACCGCGACGATGCCATAATCGGTGCCGACGGCAGCCAGCCACTTCACGTCACTTTCTGAATAGCGGCCAAACTTGCCCTGAGAGAGATTGAGCAGCGAACCGCCGGAGAAGGCCACCAGCGTGCCTGCTTCGGCGGGGCGCTGAGCAATGATGGCGTTGTAAGCCACCGCTCCCACACCGCCGGGCATGTAGGTCACGCGCATCGGTTTACTGATTTCGCCGGTTTCCTGCATGGAAACCTGAATCAATTTACAGGTCAGATCAAAGCCACCGCCGGGTTTGGCGGGGGCGATACATTCTGTCCGGTCTGGCGCTTCTGCCAGCGCAGAAGAGATCGACAAAGCCACGAGGGTTGAGGCGAGGGCGAGGGGTAAGATTTTTTTCATTATTCGCTCCATTCATGCTTCCAGAGTGTGACAACTGCCGAACATTCGGCGTTGCTGAATTGTTAATGGTGTAACCTTTCATTTACCTTTCAGTGCTCGGGAAAAGTATCAGGATGTGATATGCGTCTCTTACTGGTGGAAGATACGGTTGACCTGGCCAGCTGGCTGCAAAAAGCGCTGACACAGAAAGGTTTTGCCGTGGATTGGGTTGCGGATGGCCTGGCGGCAGACCATGTGTTGCAGAGCGAAGACTATGCGGTGGTGGTGCTGGATGTATCACTGCCACGGCTGGATGGTCTGGCGGTGCTGGCGCGTTTGCGTAAGCGTGGGCAAACCACGCCGGTATTGTTGCTCACGGCTAAAAGTGCGCTGGAACAGCGCGTGCAGGGCCTCAATGCGGGCGCGGACGACTATCTCACTAAACCCTTTGAACTGGATGAGCTGGAAGCGCGCCTGCGGGCGCTGTTGCGTCGCAGCCAGGGGCAGACTGCGCAATCGCAGACCGTGGGCCAGCTGGAGCGCGACGGCGAAGGCTATTTTCTGCTGAATCATAAACCGTTGATGCTCACCCCGCGTGAAGCCAGCGTGCTCTCGACTTTGATGCAACGCCCTGGACGTCCGGTGTCACGCCAGCATCTTTATGAACAGACCTTTACCTTAACCGATGAAGCCAGCCTGGAAAGCATTGAACTGTATGTGCATCGGGTGCGGAAAAAGCTGCAGGGCAGCGATGTTGCCATCGTGACGCTACGTGGGCTGGGATACAGTCTGGAGTGCCAGCCGTGCGCCTGAGCCATTCACTGCGTGGTGAACTGCTACTGTGGTTGGGCGCTCCGTTGATGTTGCTGTGGGGGTTGTCGGTTTATACCCATTACCAGAGTGCGCTGCAGGCGGCGAATCAGGCCTACGATCGTTCACTTCTCGCCTCGGCACGCACGGTGGCAGAAAGGCTGGTGGTGCGACAGAACCATTTGGAGGTGGATGTGCCCTGGGTGGTACTCGACAGCTTTGAGCGCAACATGAACGATCAGTTGTTCTATCAGGTGATTTCACCGCAAGGCAAAACTCTTTCAGGTTATCCCGATCTGCCCCCTTTACCGCGCAATGCGCCGCTTTCTGAAGCCTATCCCGCTTTAGTGCACTTTTACGATGGCAGCTATCGTAAGCAGCCGATTCGTATTGCGGCGTTATGGCAACCGGTAAACGAGCAGGGCGTAGAGGGGATGGCGCTGGTTCTGGTGGCGGAAACCCTGAATTCTCGTCATGGGTTTGCGGAAGGATTATTGCGCACCGCGTTGATCAGTCAAAGCTTTCTGGTGTTGATTACCCTGCTGTTAGCCAGCCTGTTATTACGCAAAGTGTTGCGGCCGCTGCGCCGATTATCGCGCATCATGCTACGACGTGCGCCAGGTGAGTTGACGCCTTTGCCGTCGCTATTGCCCTGGTCGGAATTGCAGCCGTTAATTATTGCCTTTAACCGGCATCTGGAACGACTGCGCGGTTTGCTGGCACGACAGGAACGTTTTAGTGCCGACGTTTCACACCAACTGCGTACGCCGCTCACCATTTTAAAAACCCAGGTTGGCGTTGCGCTCAACAGTGATGATCCTGCGCAGTGGCGCGAAAGTCTGCTCGGCATGCGCCGTACGCTCAACGATACGGTGCAACTTACCGATCGGCTGTTGCAGCTGGCGCAAATCAAAGCCCGGCACGGTGAGGACAAGCCTTTTTCTCGGGTCAGTTTGAATGAAATTGTGGAACAGGCATGTTTCAGCAGCTATGCCGGCGCGCGCCACAAACACATCGATCTGGGATTTGAAGGCGACATTCCCTGTGTGGTGCAAGGCGATGGCTTATTACTGGCCGAACTCTGTGCCAACCTGCTGGACAATGCGATTAAATACACGCCAGAAGGCGGGATCGTCACGGCGAGATTGCGGGAGAAGCAGCTGGAAATTGAGGACAGCGGACCGGGCATTAGCGCGGCACAACAGCATCAGGCATTGCAGCCGTTTGGTCGCCTGGATACTGCCAGCCAGCCCGGTGCGGGCATCGGGCTGGCGCTGGTCAAAGATATCTGTGCCTGGCACGGTGCGCAGTTGCTGCTGGATCGCAGCCCGCAGCTGGGCGGGCTGCGCATCATCATCAGCTTTCGCTGAGCTGAACGGTACGTTCACGTGGCTTGCGCAGCGGTGTTTTCAGGCGTTGTGCCAGAATCACACCCACTAACGTCATGCCACCGCCAATCCAGTGATAGGCATGCAGTTGCTCATGCAGGAACATCACGGCAATGATGGCGGTAAACGCGGGCACAAAATTCATAAAAATGGTGGTGGTACTGGCACCTAGACGTTGCACACCAAGGATCCACAAGAACGGCGCGATAATGGACGCGAAAAGCCCGGCAAACAGCACCAGCGGAATGTTATGCAAGTTCAGCGTGACGTCCGGTGCGCGCAAGAATCCAGGCAGTAACAGCAACACACCAAAGAAAATCTGCACGTACAGGCTCTGCCAGGTCGGCAGAGGGATCGCCCAGCGTTTGGTCAGCACACCGTAAAGCGCATACGAGGTGGAAGCCGCCAGCATCATCAACTCGCCGTTGCCCAGACGCTGATTCAGCAACTGAGCTGGATTCCCTTCACTCACCAACCATACTAAACCGGCAAAGGACAACAGGCCGCCGATCAAAATGCCGCGCGTCGGCGCAAGGCGTAAAACGAACAGGCTGAGCAGAATGGTCAGTAGCGGAATCGTGGCACCCAATATACCCATCATCACCGCCGACACGCTGTGGGCGGCATAGTAGGCGAGACTCTGATAAAGCACCATGCCCAACAGGCCGAGGATCAATAATCGCCACAGATTGGCCTTCACGGCATGGCGATGGCGCCACACGCCGGGCAGGCTGAAGGGGGCCAGCACGATGAGCGCCAGCAGCCAGCGATAAAAGGAGATGGCGGCAGGATCGATGCTCCCGGCAGAGAGTTTGCTGACAATGGTGTTGATCGACCAGATCATCACCGCAATCAACGGAAACAGTAAATTCATCGTACGACTCCTGAGTTTAATCGCGAATAGTTTACATTTGACCGGTTTTGTTCAGATAGTTAAAATCGGACAATATTCGTTAGTGACCGGACAGAATGAATTTACAGATCGAGTATCAGCCGCCGATTGATGCGCCGCTACTGCGCTATTTTATGCGCTACGAGCAGGCTAATGCGAAAACTGAATATCTCCCGCATCTGCACAGTTGGGGTCAGGTGATTTTTGTCACCAGCCACGTGCTGGAGATGGAAGTGGAGGGGGAACGGTTATTAACGCCCGCTGATATGCCGATCTGGATCCCGCCAGAACAGCGCCACAGCAGCTATAACCATTGCCATGCCCAGTTCCGCACCTTCAATCTCGCCGCCGATCTCTGTGCGGAGATGCCCGACAATGCCTGTTTACTGCACGTCGATGCGATTGTGCACGCCATCATGAATGATTTTGCACAGCGTGAGTTGGAGCAGCCTCAAACGGAAGCGGACTGGCGACTGTGTGAAGTCTTGATTGATCGTCTGCGTCAGGCACCGGTGCACACCAGCTATTTGCCGTTGTCGGACGACAAATTTCTCGCGCCTATTTTGCGCGCGCTGGAAGAAAATCCCGGTGATAACACCACGCTGGCACAATGGGCGAAGCGGGTGTTCACCACCGAGCGTACGCTGGCGCGACGTTGTCAGCAGCAGTTGAAGATGTCTTTCAGCGAATGGCGCCAGCGTTTACGGTTTTTGCGTGCCATTGCGCTGCTGGAGCAGGGGTGCAGCGTGCAAGGCATTGCACACGAACTGGGCTATAGCTCGTCATCAGCCTTGATTGTGATGTTCCAGCAGCAGGCCGGCACCACGCCGGATCGCTATCGCAGCCGGTTAGGTTAATCCCCGGCTTTATGTAAGAATACGCGCCTCAAAACGCATCAGCAGACAGGACCGCCGCAGTGAAAATTCTCGTCGATGAAAACATGCCTTACGCTCGTGAACTCTTCAGTCGCACGGGTGAAGTATTGGCCGTGCCGGGACGTCCGTTACCCGAAGCAGAGTTACAGGATGCCAGCGGACTGATGGTGCGCTCGGTGACTAAAGTGAATGCGGCGCTGTTGGCCGGTACGCCGGTGAAGTTCGTTGGCACCGCCACGGCTGGCACTGATCATGTGGACGATGGTTCTTTGGCGGCCGCCGGAATCGCCTTCTCGGCGGCACCCGGCTGTAACGCAATTGCGGTGGTGGAGTATGTGTTCTCCTCCTTACTGCTGCTGGCCGAACGCGATGGTTTTGAACTGCGCGATCGTACCGTAGGTATTGTCGGCGTGGGCAATGTAGGGGGGCGTTTGCAAAAACGTCTTGAAGCCTGGGGGGTGAAAACCCTGTTGTGCGATCCGCCGCGTGCGGATCGTGGCGATCAGGAAACGTTCCACACGCTGGATGAGCTGGTGGCGCAGGCCGATATTCTGACCTTCCATACGCCGCTATTTAAAGACGGCCCCTATAAAAGCTGGCACCTGGCCGATATGGCACTGCTGATGGCACTCCAACCCAACACCATTCTGATCAATGCCTGCCGTGGCCCGGTGGTGGATAACGCCGCGCTGCTTGAAGTGATGAAAATGCGCAGCGACCTCAGCGTGGTGCTGGATGTGTGGGAGCCGGAGCCGGATCTGAACCTCGATCTGCTGGACAAAGTCGATATCGCCACGGCACATATCGCCGGCTATACGCTGGAAGGCAAAGCGCGCGGCACCACACAAGTATTTGAAGCCTGGTGCGCGTTTATCGGTCAGCCGCAACAGGTGGCGCTGGAGAGTCTGCTGCCTGCACCGGAATTTGGCACCATTACGCTGCACGGCAAGCTCGATCAGCCAACGCTGAAACGACTGGTGCACCTGGTGTATGATGTGCGCCGCGACGATGCGCCACTGCGAAAAGTGGCTGCCAAACCGGGCGAATTTGATCGCCTGCGCAAGCAGTATGAAGAGCGTCGTGAATGGTCATCACTGCAGGTGAAATGTGATGATGCCGATAGCGCCGCGATGCTGGAAAAGCTCGGTTTCCGCGCCAGTTTGTAAAGTTAAATCAATCCCCTGCGTTTCGCGCGGGAAAAGTCTTAAATGTCAGGCGGTGTCATCACCGCCTTCTGTTTTTATGTCATTGTCTGGAGTAAACCAACATGTCTGACGGCTGGAATATTGCGCTATTGGGCGCAACAGGCGCAGTAGGGAACGCTGTACTGGAATTGCTGGCAGAACGCCAGTTCCCGGTTGGTGAATTGTATCTGCTGGCGAGCGAAAACAGCGCCGGTGAAAGTGTGCGTTTTGATGGTCGCACCCTGCGCGTGCAGGATGCGGCTGAATTTGACTGGACGCAGGCGCAGCTGGCGTTTTTCGCTGCCGGACGTGAAGCTTCCGCGCGTTACGCGGATGAAGCCGCAAGCCAGGGTTGCCTGGTGATCGACAGCAGCGATCTGTTCGCGCTGGAGCCGGATGTCCCGCTGGTGGTGCCTGATGTGAACCCGCAGGTGCTGGCCGATTATCGCAATCGCAACATCGTGACGGTGGCCGATGCGCTGGTAAGCCAGCTGTTAAGCGCTATCAAACCGCTGGTGGATACGGCGGGGTTAAGCCGTTTGCAGGTGACCAATCTGATGTCGGTTTCCAGCCACGGTAAAGCGGCAGTGGATGGCCTGGCGGGCGAAAGCGCACGTTTGCTGAATGGTGTACCGGCAGATGAGCACTATTTTGGTCGTCAGTTGGCGTTCAACCTGTTGCCGCAGTTAGCGGATAGCCATGGCAGCGTGGAGAGTGAACGTCGTCTGGTGGATCAGGTGCGCAAAGTGCTGCAGGACGAAGGCTTGCCAATTGCCGTCAGCAGCGTGCAGGCGCCAGTGTTTTACGGCAACACGCAGATTGTGCATGTCGAAAATTTACGTCCGCTGTCAGCCGAAGAAGCGCGAGATGAACTGGCGCGTGCTGATGACATCAACCTCAGTGAGGACGGTGAATATCCGACGCCCGTCAGCGATGCATCAGGCAATGATGCGCTGAGCATTGGCAATGTGCGTAATGATTACGGTCTCCCTGAGCTGCTGCAATTCTGGTCCGTGGCTGACAACGTTCGTTTCGGCGGCGCACTGATGGCGGTAAAAACCGCTGAGAAATTGGTGCAGGAGTACTTCTATTAATGTTGTCTGAAGAAACGACATTTAAGCTGGCGTTAGGCATTGAGTACGACGGCAGCCGTTACTACGGCTGGCAGCGACAGAACGAAGTGCGCAGCGTGCAGGAAAAGCTGGAAAAAGCGCTGTCGAAAGTGGCGAATCACCCGGTGGTGGTGTTCTGCGCCGGACGCACGGATGCCGGTGTGCACGGTACCGGGCAAGTGGTGCATTTCGAAACCACCTCGCAGCGCGCCGACAGCGCCTGGACGCTGGGCGTCAATGCCAACCTGCCGGATGACATCGCGGTACGTTGGGTGAAAGCGGTGCCGGAGGAATTTCATGCCCGCTTTAGCGCCACCGCGCGTCGTTACCGCTATGTGATTTTCAATCAGCGGCTGCGACCGGCGATTCTTGGCAACGGCATCACCCATTTTTATCATCCGCTGGATGTCGAGAAAATGCAGCGTGCCGGTCAGTGTTTAATTGGCGAGAACGACTTTACCTCGTTCCGTGCGGTGCAGTGCCAGTCGCGCACGCCGTGGCGCAACGTGATGCACCTTAACGTCACACGTTACGGACCTTATGTGATTGTCGATATCAAAGCCAACGCGTTCGTGCACCACATGGTGCGCAATATTGTCGGCAGCCTAATGGAAATTGGCTGCGGCAACCAGCCGGAAAGCTGGATGGCTGAGTTGCTGGCGGCAAAAGATCGTACTCTGGCGGCAGCGACCGCTAAAGCCGAGGGGTTGTATTTGGTGGCGGTGGATTACCCATCTCACTTTGCGTTACCTCAGCCTGCGTTGGGACCGTTGTTCCTCGCAGATTAATTTAAATGAGTAAGGATGTTTGGGAGCCGGAACATTATGGAATTCATCCACTTTTTGATCGACTTTATTCTCCATATTGATGTGCATTTAGCCGAACTGGTGGCGCAGTACGGCGTCTGGATTTACGCCATTCTGTTCCTGATCCTGTTCTGCGAAACCGGCCTGGTGGTCACACCTTTCCTGCCAGGGGATTCGTTACTGTTTGTTGCTGGCGCGCTAGCGGCACTGCCGGGTAACGATCTCAACGTGCATTTAATGGTCACGCTGCTGGTGGTTGCTGCCATCCTCGGCGATGCGGTGAACTACACTATTGGTCGGTTGTTCGGTGAGAAGCTGTTTAGCAATCCGAACTCGAAAATTTTCCGTCGCAGCTATCTGGATAAGACCCACGCCTTCTACGATCGCCACGGTGGCAAAACCATTATACTTGCGCGCTTTGTACCAATCGTGCGAACCTTTGCCCCCTTTGTGGCGGGGATGGGACACATGTCTTATCGCCACTTTGCGCTCTTCAACGTGACGGGCGCACTGCTGTGGGTGCTGTTGTTCTCCTATGCCGGTTACCTGTTTGGTGATTTGCCGGTGGTACAGGAGAACCTAAAACTGCTGATTGTTGGCATCATTGTGGTCTCAATTTTGCCAGGCGTGATTGAAGTATGGCGCCATCGCCGTCAGGCACGTCAGCAGAAGCCACAGTAAGGCTGTCACCAGATTTTTATCCACAGCGTGAACGGGTTGTGGTTTAATGAGCGACATTTACGGCCTGCTGAAGGTGATTTCAGCAGTCACAAGAAGACTGGACCAGGTCAGCATTAAACAGAAAGGTCATCAATGAGCTGGATTGAACGCATACTGAATAAAAGCACCACCACGCCAACACGCAAAGCCAGTATCCCTGAAGGGGTCTGGACCAAATGCGATAGCTGTGGTCAGGTGCTGTACCGCGCCGAACTGGAGCGTAACCTTGAGGTCTGCCCGAAGTGCGACCACCACATGCGCATGCACGCCCGTGAGCGTTTGCACACCATGCTGGATGAAGGTTCTCTGGTTGAATTAGGCAGCGAGCTGGAACCGAAGGATCTGCTCAAGTTCCGCGATTCTAAGAAGTACAAAGATCGTCTGGTTGCCGCGCAGAAAGACACCGGTGAGAAAGATGCTCTGATCGCCATGAAAGGCACCCTGCACGGTATGCCAGTGGTGGCGGTGGCTTTTGAGTTCTCCTTTATGGGCGGCTCAATGGGCTCTGTGGTTGGCGCGCGCTTTGTGCGTGGCGTTGAGCAGGCACTGGAAGATAACTGCCCGCTGATCTGCTTCTCTGCCAGTGGCGGTGCCCGTATGCAGGAAGCGTTACAGTCGCTGATGCAGATGGCAAAAACCAGCGCAGCGCTGGCGAAAATGCAGGAACGCGGCTTGCCGTACATCTCCGTGCTGACCGACCCAACCATGGGCGGTGTGTCTGCCAGCTTCGCGATGCTGGGCGATTTGAACGTTGCTGAACCGAAAGCGCTGATTGGCTTTGCCGGTCCACGCGTTATCGAACAGACCGTGCGTGAGAAACTGCCACCGGGCTTCCAGCGCAGTGAGTTCCTGATCGAAAAAGGCGCGATCGACATGATCATCCGTCGTCCGGAAATGCGCTTTAAGCTGGCCAGCCTGCTGGCGAAAATGATGAACCTGCCAGCGCCGCTGCAGGATGGTGATCAGCCTTCTACGGCTGTGCCAGAGAGCAACGAGGCCTGACAGGCAACGAAAAGCGGTGGTTAAACGCTTTTCACCAATGAACCGTAAACACCCAGTCATTCGAGTTGCAGCAAGGCGGCAAACGAATGAAGCCCCGGCAGCTTACCCAGTAAGGGATCGGGGGTGATTGAGTGCAGCCCACGCCGCTGCGGCTTGAATGACGATGTGTAAGATGAGTAAACGGGACACATGGACACTCTGCAGCTTCCTCAAGCCACGTCGCCTTTGGCCACGTGGCTTCATTATCTTGAACACCTGCATTCACAGGCCATCGAATTGGGCCTGAATCGTATTCAACGCGTCGCCGCACGCCTTGATCTGCTAAAACCCGCTCCGTTTATCTTCACCGTTGCCGGTACCAATGGCAAAGGCACCACCTGCCGCACGCTGGAAACGCTGTTGATGGCCGCAGGCTATCGCGTGGGCGTGTATAGCTCGCCGCATCTGGTGCGCTACACCGAACGCGTGCGCGTGCAGGGCTCCGAGCTGGATGAAGCGCTGCACAGCGCCAGTTTCGCCAGTATTGAAGCTGGACGCGGTGACATTTCACTCACCTACTTTGAATTCGGCACCCTCTCTGCACTGAATCTGTTCCGTGAGGCCAATCTTGATGTGGTGATCCTCGAAGTGGGTCTTGGCGGACGTCTTGATGCCACCAATATCGTCGATGCGGATGTTGCGTTGATCACCAGCATCGCGCTCGATCACACCGATTGGCTGGGGCCGGATCGCGAAAGCATTGGTCGCGAAAAAGCCGGCGTGTTCCGTGGTGGCAAACCTGCAGTCGTCGGTGAAGCCGATATGCCGCACACCATCGCCGAAGTCGCGGCGGAGAAGGGCGCGCAGCTGCTGCAAATCAACCGTGACTGGCAGTGGCAGAAGCAGGAAAATAGCTGGACGTTGCAAGATAGACACGGTGAACTGCGCGACCTGCCGTTGCCGCAGGTGCCGTTGCCCAATGCGGCGACCGCGATCACCGCGCTGCGCGCATCAGGACTCAATGTCAGCGAAGCGGTGATCCGCGAACACCTGCCTCTGGCGATTCTGCCCGGACGTTTCCAGACGGTGAGCGAATCACCACGCGTGATTCTCGATGTGGCACATAATCCGCATGCGGCGCATTATCTGGCTTCACGTCTGGCGGAGTTGCCGAAAAGCGGTAAAGTGCATGCAGTGGTCGGCATGTTGCATGACAAGGACATCGCGGGGACGCTGGCCGCGCTGGCACCGCAGGTGGATCGCTGGTTCTGTGCACCGCTTGACGGTCCGCGTGGCGCCACCGCCGATGAGCTGATCGCCCACCTTGAAGGTGGCAATGCGTATGATAACGTCGATGCAGCATGGCAGGCCGCGCGTCAGCAAGCCGCGCCTGAGGATGTGATTCTGGTGTGTGGTTCTTTCCACACCGTTGCACAGGTTATGGAATCGATGTCAGCGGAGAATGGCAGTGGCAAGTAAGTTTCAAAATCGCTTAGTCGGTACCGTCATTTTGGTGGCGATTGGCGTCATCGTGCTGCCGGGGCTGCTCGACGGCAAGAAAAAGCATTACAAAGAAGAGTTCGCGGCGATTCCGCTGGTGCCAAAGCCGGACGATCAGCAGGATAGCGAAATGGTGCCGCCGGTGACGCAACCGCTCCCGGCGCAGCCGCCGGAAGGGGCGAGCACGGCGCAAACCTCGGATAACGGTAAAGCCAGCAGCTCGGCCAGCAATGGCAATGCGCAACCGGTGCAGAACAGCGAGCCTACGCTGGTGACACCGCCGCCGGTGCATCAGCAGACGAAGCCGGTTGAGCAGCCGAAGCCAAAAGTGGTCGAGCAGCCCAAACCTAAGCCGGTTGAACAGCCGAAGCCAAAACCGGTCGAACAACCGAAGCCCAAAGTGGTAGAACAACCGAAACCGGTTGAGCAGCCAAAAGTGGTCGAAACACCGAAACAGAGTGAACCGGAAGCGGCTCCTGCGGGGCAGGCGTTTGTGGTTCAGCTGGGTGCGCTAAAGAATGCGGCCAAGGTCAGTGAGATTGTGGCGCAACTGCGTCTGTCAGGATATCGTGCCTTTACCGTGCCATCCACGCCGGTGCAGGGACAAATCACGCGCATTTATGTGGGGCCGGATGCCTCAAAAGCGAAGCTGCAGAGTTCGCTGAGTGAGCTACAAAGCATCTCCGGGCTCGGTGGCGTGGTGAAACCGTACGGCACGCGTTAATGCTGTGATAAGCCGCGCCGATAGCAGTAAAAGGCGCGGTATAGCACAAGCGGTTAAGCGAAATGTTGTCGTAAAGCTGTTTTATATCAGTGGGTTAAATTGCTGATTTTACTCAGGGCGAGGAAAGTTTTTTTCATCGCCCTTTTTATGGATACAGAACCGGAAAACCCTACGCAAACGTTTTCTTTTTCTGTTAGAATGCGCCCCGAACTGGATGCAGGGGTGCATAAGCACTGGGTTGGAAGCGTTCATGATCTGGATTGATTACGTCATTATTGCGGTAGTTGGTTTTTCGGCTCTGGTCAGCCTGATTCGTGGGTTTGTCCGGGAAGCCTTATCTCTCGTTACCTGGGGATGCGCGTTTTTTGTCGCCAGTCATTACTACACCTACCTTGCAGTCTGGTTTACAGGTTTTGACGACGAACTGGTTCGCAACGGCATCGCGATAGCGGTGTTATTCGTTGCCACTCTGATTGTGGGTGCCATCGTGAACTATGTGATCGGCTCGCTGGTGGAAAAAACCGGCTTGTCGGGAACCGACAGGGTGTTGGGGGTCTGTTTCGGGGCGTTGCGTGGCGTGCTGATTGTTTCCGCTATGCTCTTCTTCCTCGATACATTCACCGGCTTTTCCAAAAGCCCGGACTGGCAACAGTCGCAACTCATTCCCCAGTTCAGTTACATCATCAGGTGGTTTTTCGATTACCTGAAAAGCACGTCCAGTTTTATACCCCGGTAACGCCACCGGGAGTGCGGCCAATGAGGAAATGACAACATGTGCGGTATTGTTGGTATCACCGGTTTTATGCCAGTAAACCAGTCGATTTATGACGCGTTAACGGTGCTGCAGCACCGCGGGCAAGATGCCGCCGGCATTTGTACCATCGATGCGCTTAACTGCTTCCGTCTGCGTAAAGCGAATGGCCTGGTGAGCGATGTCTTCGAAGCACGCCACATGCAGCGTTTGCAGGGTAATATCGGGATTGGCCATGTTCGCTATCCAACCGCGGGCAGTTCCAGCGCTTCTGAAGCGCAGCCTTTCTACGTAAACTCCCCGTATGGCATCACGCTGGCGCACAACGGCAACCTGACCAACGCGCACGAACTGCGTAAGCATCTGTTCGAAGTGGGTCGCCGTCACGTTAACACCACCTCTGATTCTGAAATCCTGCTGAACATCTTTGCGCAGGAGCTCGACCGTTTCCAGCATGACCCGCTGGAAGCTGACAACATTTTTGCTGCGGTAGCGGCAGTGCACCAACAGGTGCGCGGCGCTTACGCAGTGGTTTCGATGATTATTGGCCATGGCTTAGTTGCGTTCCGCGATCCAAACGGGATTCGCCCATTAGTGCTGGGTAAACGCGTGATTGCTGATGGTCGCACCGAATATATGGTGGCGTCAGAAAGCGTAGCACTGGATACTTTAGGCTTCGAGTTCATCCGCGATGTGGCGCCTGGTGAAGCGGTGTACATCACCGAGCAGGGACAACTCTCCACGCGCCAGTGTGCTGAGAATCCCAAAACCAACCCTTGCCTGTTCGAATACGTCTACTTTGCGCGTCCAGACTCCTTCCTTGATAAGGTGTCGGTCTACAGCGCACGTGTGCGTATGGGCACCAAACTCGGTCAGAAAATTGCCCGCGAATGGGAAGACCTGGATATCGATGTGGTGATTCCTATCCCGGAAACCTCCACTGATGCCGCGCTGGAAATCGCCCGTATTCTCGACAAGCCATATCGTCAGGGCTTCGTGAAAAACCGCTATGTGGGCCGCACCTTTATCATGCCAGGCCAGCATATGCGTCGTAGCGCGATTCGCCGCAAACTGAACGCCAACCGTGCTGAGTTCCGTGATAAGAACGTGCTGCTGGTTGACGATTCTATCGTGCGTGGCACCACGTCTGAGCAGATCATTGAAATGGCGCGCGAAGCCGGTGCAAAACGTGTTTACCTGGCGTCTGCCGCGCCGGAAATTCGTTTCCCGAACGTCTACGGTATCGATATGCCGAGCGCTACCGAACTGATCGCGCATGGCCGTGAAGTGGAAGAAATTCGTCAGCTGATTAAAGCCGATGCGCTGATCTTCCAGGACCTCGATGATCTGATCGAAGCAGTACGTGAAGAGAACCCGGATATCGCACAGTTTGAGTGCTCGGTATTCAACGGCGTTTACGTCACCAAAGATGTCGACCAGCAGTACCTCGAGTATTTGCAGTCACTGCGTAATGACGATGCGAAAGCGATTCAGCGTCAGAACGAAGTGGAAGGTCTGGAGCTGCATAACGAAGGCTAACCGCCTCGTGGTGCTCATCTTTAACAGGGCGGGGGAAACTCCGCCCTGTTTGTTTTTGTATTTTTGCTCAGTGAGCGGCTATCATTGCCGCAATCTGAACGGGCAGGGCTGAATAATGAAACGACTGATCATTGGTATTTCCGGCGCCAGTGGCGCGATATACGGCGTGCGATTGTTGCAAGTGCTGCAACCTTTGGCCGATGTGGAAACCCATTTGGTGATCAGTCCGGCTGCGCGTCAGACGTTATCGCTGGAAACGGATTACAGCCTGCGTGATGTGCAAGCACTGGCTGATGTGGTGCATGACGTACGTGATATCGCTGCCAGCATCTCATCAGGTTCCTTCAAGACACTTGGCATGGTGATTTTACCCTGTTCAATGAAAACCCTTTCCGGCATCGTGCACAGCTACAGTGATAGTTTGCTGACGCGCGCCGCCGATGTGGTGCTGAAGGAGCAGCGTAAACTGGTCCTGTGCGTGCGCGAAACGCCGCTGCATCTTGGGCATTTACGCATGATGACCACGGCCGCGGAATTGGGCGCACTGATCATGCCGCCGGTGCCCGCTTTTTATCACCGCCCACAAAAAATTGAAGATCTGGTCGATCAAACTGTCAATCGCGTCATTGATCAATTCGATATTGAGCTGCCGCAAGACCTGTTTACCCGTTGGCATGGCGCATAATGGTGCAATTTTGCACTAACTGTGTGCAATTTCGCGTGCCCGATCACTCTTCGTGCATCTTGTGCACCAAAAGTTAACAATGTCGCTTTTTCTTCCTCACGTCGCTGTTATATTTCCCTCACAAACTAAGTGCTTGCGCCCCTGAAGGGCGCGGTATTTAGTGCGCCTGAGCACGCTTTCGCCGTTTTGCATAACTGGCATGAAACCTGCAAATCATTCAGCGCAAACACACATCACGACCATATAACAATAAGCACTTCACTTGAGGGTTACCTATGAAAAAGCGAGTTCTGGCTCTTTCCCTGATGCTGGCCATGTCCAGCGCTGCGAGCGTGTTCGCTGCGGTACCAAAAACGCTGCGCATCGGGACAGACCCGACATACCCGCCGTTTGAATCCAAGAATGCACAAGGCCAGTTAGTCGGCTTTGACATCGATCTGGCGAACGAAATCTGTAAGCGTATCGAGACCAAATGTACTTATGTGGAAAGTGATTTTGATGCACTGATCCCGTCGCTGAAAGCGAAGAAGATCGACGCTATCATCTCTTCTCTCTCCATCACCGAGAAACGTCAGGAAGAGATCGCCTTCTCTGAAAAACTTTACGCCGCCAATGCGCGTTTAGTGGCGAAGAAAGGTTCCAGCCTGCAACCGACCATCGAATCGCTGAAAGGTAAAAACATTGGTTTGCTGCAGGGCACCACTCAGGAAACCTACGCCAACGAAAACTGGCGTCCTAAGGGTGTCACTGTAACGCCATACGCCAACCAGGATCTGGTGTATCAGGATCTGGATGCAGGTCGTATCGATGCGGCTTTCCAGGATGAAGTGCAGGCGAGCGAGGGCTTCCTAAAACAGCCAGTGGGCAAAAACTATGCGTTTGCCGGTCCAGCGGTTAAAGATGACAAAATCTTTGGTGTCGGTACTGGTATGGGCTTGCGCAAAGACGATGCCGATCTGAAAGCAGCCATCGACAAAGCGTTCGATGCCATGCGTAAAGATGGCACCTACGACAAGATTGCGAAGAAGTACTTTGATTTCAACGTGTACGGCGATTAATTGTCCTGTTTTCTGACCTTGATGATTGATTTGCAGCAGGGTTGGTCATAACTATTCACTCCGGGCGCTTACTTATGTAAACTCCCGGGGTTCATACGCTTGCCGCCATCTACCCTGTGATTCAAATCCTGGTCAGGACTGTCCGTTAGTTGGGCAGCGTTTGTTATTTTCCCTCACGACAGGATCGAACCCATGCTGTATGGCTATTCTGAAGTAATCCTAAAAGGCACCCTGGTGACCCTTGAGCTGGCACTCAGCTCCGTGGTGCTTGCCTTAGTGCTTGGCTTAATGGGCGCTGGCGCCAAACTCTCTCGCAGTCGCCTGCTGGTGATGATTGCTGAAGGCTACACCACCTTAATCCGCGGTGTACCTGATCTGGTTTTGATGTTGCTGATCTTCTACGGTCTGCAAATCGCTCTCAATACGGTCACTGATGCGCTGGGCATGGCGCAGTTTGATATCGATCCGATGGTGGCCGGTATCATCACACTTGGCTTCATCTATGGTGCCTATTTCACTGAAACCTTCCGGGGTGCTTTCCTCGCTGTGCCAAAAGGGCAGATTGAAGCGGCTACCGCTTTCGGTTTCACCGGTTCGCAAACTTTCCGTCGTATTTTGTTCCCGGCGATGATGCGTTTTGCGTTACCAGGTATTGGCAATAACTGGCAGGTGATTCTCAAAGCCACAGCGCTGGTGTCGCTGCTGGGGCTGGAAGACGTGGTGAAAGCCACGCAGCTGGCGGGTAAAAGTACCTGGCAGCCGTTCTACTTCGCGATCGTCGCGGGGGTGATTTATCTGGTGTTTACCACGCTGTCGAACGGCGTGCTGTGGTGGCTTGAACGCCGCTACACGGTGGGTGTGAAAAGGGCAGAGCTATGATCGATATTATTCAGGAGTATTGGAAACAGCTGCTCTGGACAGATGGTTACCGTTTTACCGGCGTCGCCATTACGTTGTGGTTGTTGATTCTTTCCGTGGTGATCGGTGGTTGTATGGCGGTGTTGCTGGCGATTGCGCGTGTATCGCCAAATCGTTATATCTCAACGCCCGTCTGGCTGTTCACCTATGTCTTCCGTGGTACGCCGCTGTATGTCCAGCTGCTGGTGTTCTATTCCGGCATGTATACGCTGGAAGTGGTGAAAGGATCGGAGCTGCTGAATGCCTTCTTCCGCAGCGGCCTGAACTGTACGCTGCTGGCCTTTACGCTGAACACCTGCGCTTACACCACCGAAATTTTTGCCGGGGCCATTCGCGCGGTTCCCCATGGCGAAATTGAAGCGGCACGCGCTTACGGTTTCTCCCCGTTTAAAATGTATCGCTGCATCATACTACCGTCGGCGCTGCGTACCGCGCTGCCAGCCTACAGTAATGAAGTGATCCTAATGCTGCACTCCACCGCGCTGGCATTTACTGCCACGGTGCCAGATCTGTTGAAAATCGCGCGTGATATTAACTCGGCGACCTACCAGCCGTTTACCGCGTTTGGCATCGCTGCGGTGCTGTATCTGATTATCTCTTACGTGCTGATTAGCCTGTTCCGCAAGGCGGAACGCCGCTTCCTGGCGCACGTGAAACCTTCTTCATCGCATTGAGTATCACTATGGCTGACAACAAATTAAGCGTTACCGAACTGCACAAGCGTTACGGTGAACATGAAGTTTTGAAAGGCGTATCACTGCAGGCGAACGCCGGCGATGTGATCAGCATTATTGGCTCGTCCGGTTCCGGGAAAAGTACCTTCTTACGCTGCATTAACTTCCTCGAAAAGCCGAGCGAAGGCACCATTTCGGTTAACAACGAGCAAATCAATCTGGTGCGCGATACCGATGGACAGCTGAAAGTGTCCAACAAAGAGCAGCTGCGTTCACTGCGCACTCGTCTGACCATGGTGTTCCAGCACTTTAATTTGTGGAGCCATATGACGGTGCTGGATAACGTCACCGAAGCGCCAATCCAGGTGCTGGGGCTGAGCAAAGCCGAAGCGCGTGAGCGTGCGATTAAATATCTGGATAAAGTCGGCATTGATGAGCGTGCGCGTGCTAAATATCCGGTGCATCTTTCGGGCGGTCAGCAGCAGCGTGTGTCCATTGCCCGCGCCCTGGCGATGGAGCCGGAAGTGCTGTTATTTGATGAACCGACTTCTGCGCTCGATCCCGAGTTAGTCGGCGAAGTGCTGCGCATCATGCAGAAACTGGCTGAAGAGGGTAAAACCATGGTGGTGGTGACGCATGAGATGGAGTTTGCTCGTCATGTTTCCAATCACGTGATTTTCCTGCATCAGGGCAAGATTGAAGAGCAGGGCTCGCCAGATGAGCTTTTCGGCAATCCGAAAAGCCCACGTTTGCAGCAGTTCCTGTCGGGATCGCTGAAGTAAATTTTGCACGATGGTTAAGGCGATGGAAGCGGGGGCAGAGGAGTAAAGCATCCCGCGCCAGGGATGGCGCGGGCTGAGGCCCAGGGATGGTTTATGCCGTCTTTACGATCTGCCCCCGCTTCCTGAGCAGGCGCTGAAAACTCACTCTCGCAGTAACCTCAGCGCCGTATCTTCATCGGTTACCAGTCCCGATACCCAGCCGCCCTGCAATGCAGCCCGAATCGCCGGATACTTCCGCTCGCTGCCGGAAAAACCAATAATCTTGCGCTGTGTCTGGCTCTCCAGCAATACGCTGGTCAGTAGCTCATCGGTTTCGCCCCGCACGCGCTCACCTTGCTGATTGAAAAAGTGACCGAGCATTTCGCCCACCACGCCGCGTGCATTCAGTGCCTCAACCTGTGCATCGGTGATAAATCCTTCGGCATTTAACGGACAACCCGGCATCACTTCCCCAATCCCCACAAAAGCCACGTCCGCCTGCAATGCGCGATCGGTGACGCGCTGATACACCTGATGCTGCACCCACATCGCTTTATCCTGTGGTGTGTCGGCGTACAGCGGCGCAGGAATGAAGAAATATTTGCCCTGCATCTTTTCGGCCATTTTTAACGGCACATCGTAGCGTGTACCGGAATCATCGCGTGCAATCGCCCCAATCATCGAAACGCACTGATGCTGCGGACGATCCACCCAAGGCAATGCATCGATCATTGAGCGTAGAGTCTTGCCCGAACCAATGCCAAACACCTGCGGCGTTTCCTCATTGATGAACTGTGACATCACCGCCGCGCCTTCCACCGCCAGCATTTGTTGAATGGCGTCATCATTCAGATTGGCCGATGGCACCACGCGGCACAGATCCAGACCAAATTTCTCCTGCACCTCGCGCGCCAGCTGCAAACAGTGGGTGACGGGATGATCGATTTTTACGCTCACCATGCCCATCTCGCGTGCGCTGGAGACCAGACGCTGCGCAACCTGACGTGACAATCCCAATGCCTGCGCAATCTCTTGCTGCGTGACGCCTGCAACGTAGTACATCCACGCGGCACGTGCGGCCAGCTCCTGCTTTTTCTCTTCTCTGCTCATCACGCTGTTCCGTCAAAACTGATGCGACATCTTAGCGCGTGTTTTACGAAAAGCACTAACTGAGCAAAAGCCCCAAAAAAGAGCAAATGTATTATTTGTGATAAGGCTCTCAGAACGATCCTCGCCACGCACACTATGCTACCTGTCATCGGGCAAATGCCCTGTCTTGTGGCAAATGTTTAATTGAGGCGATTATGACCAATCAATCAGTGTGGATGCACATCGGCGCGGGATCTTTCCATCGGGCACATCAGGCGTGGTATCTGCATAAACTGCGCGAGCAGGGAGACGAAAGCTGGAGCATCGCGCTCGGCAATATCCGCAATGACGCTGTTTCGCTGCTCAATCAGTTAGCGGTGCAGAACGGCGAATATGTGCTGGAAACCGTGACGCCAGAAGGTGATCGCGACTATGAAACTATCACTTCGCTGCGCAAAATCATGCCGTGGGACAGTGAAATTAGCGCGCTGGTTGAGCAGGGGGCCAATCCGCAAACCCGTGTAATTGGCTTTACCGTGACTGAAGCGGGCTACTACCTGACACCTGAATTTAAATTGGATCTCAATCAGGCAGACGTGAAGGCCGATCTGGGTGGCGACATCCGCACTATTTATGGCGCACTCAGCCGCATCCTGACAGCGCGTGTTGCACAAGGTGGCGCGCCGGTCACACTGCTGAACTGTGACAACCTGCGCCATAACGGTGAGCGTTTCCGTGAGGGATTCCTCGCCTTCCTTGCCGCCAAAGGCGATACCGCGCTGGCAGATTGGGTGCGCACGCAGACCACTTCACCGAATACCATGGTCGATCGCATTACTCCACGCCCAACGCCGGATGTGGCGGAGCGCGTGCAAGCCGCAACCGGCAAACAGGATGGGGCAGCGGTGATGGCAGAGTCCTTTATTCAGTGGGTGATTGAAGATGACTTTATTGCCGGGCGTCCGGCGCTGGAAAAGGTCGGCGTTGAGCTGGTGGAGTCGGTGCTGCCGTGGGAAGAAGCGAAAATCCGCATCCTCAATGCGACGCATGCCGCGATTGCCTGGGCGGGCACGCTGATTGGCTTGAACTATATCGATGACAGCACACGTCATCCGGCGATTTATCAACTGGCGCACGACTACGTCACTCAGGATGTCATTCCCTCTCTGTCGCCCAGCCCGCTTGATTTAGCCGATTACCGCGACGTGGTGCTGGCCCGCTTTAGCAACCCATACATCAAAGACACCAACCAGCGCGTGGGCGCTGATGGCCTGTCCAAAATTCCCGGCATGGTGACGCCAACCCTGCAACAGTGCTACCAGCGCGGTGCGCAACCCAGTGCAACAGCGGTGATTCCGGCACTGTTCTTCCTGTTTATGCAGCGCTGGGCCAACGACGATCTGCCGTATTCCTATCAGGATGGTGCGCTACAGGCCGATGCGCTGCGTAACCAGTTCGCCAGTGCCGATCCGCTGAAGGCCTTCCTGAGTGATAGCGCGCTGTTTGCCGAATTGGCAAACGACAAGGCGTTTCATGCGCTGGTGACGCACCGTGTCGCAAGTTTGCAACAGTGGCTGAAACAGCCAGAACTGGCGGCGGTGTAATCATGTATCTCGGCATTGATATCGGTACGTCAGAGCTTAAAGCGCTGATCATCAACGCGTATGGTGAGATTGTGGTGTCACAGCATGCCACGCTCACTGTGCAGCGCCCACATCCCCACTGGGCAGAACAGGATCCCGAACGCTGGTGGCAAGCCTGCACTGAGGTGCTGGCGGCATTGCGTCAGCAATCTCCTGATGCGTGGGCTGCTATCCGTGCCATCGGCTTATCCGGCCAGATGCACGGGGCCGTGCTGCTGGATGCGGATGGCAAGGTTTTGCGCCCGTGCATCTTGTGGAACGACACGCGCAGTGCGCCACAGTGTGAGGTGCTACGTAAATGCTATCCGCAGATGATGGCGATCAGCGGCAACATGATCATGCCCGGCTTCACCGCGCCGAAACTGCGCTGGGTGGCGGAACATGAGCCGGAGATCTTCAGCCGCATCGATAAGGTCCTGCTGCCGAAAGATTATCTGCGCTGGCGTCTTACCGGGCACTTTGTCAGCGAGCCTTCGGATGCTGCCGGTACGCTATGGCTGGATGTGGCACAGCGTGACTGGTCTGAAGAACTGCTGGCCATCACCGGACTGACGCGCGCGCAGATGCCTGAACTGGTGGAAGGCAGCGCGGTGAGTGGCCGTGTGCAATCGGCACTGGCGAGTGAGTGGGGTCTATCCACCTCGGTTACGGTGGCGGGTGGTGGCGGTGACAATGCCGCATCGGCGGTCGGCGTGGGTGCAGTGAATACGGGGGATGCTTTTATCTCATTGGGCACTTCCGGTGTGATTTTCGTTGTGAACGATCGCCTGCAAGCCGACCCTCAATCCGGCGTGCATGCCTTCTGCCATGCGCTACCGGGTCGCTGGCATCAAATGAGTGTGATGCTGAGTGCCGCCAGTTGCCTGCGCTGGTTGTGTAATCTGCTGTCGGTTAGCGAAAGCCAGTTGATGCAGGAGATGGCACAGCTCAGCGATGAACAACTGCGGAGTGCCCCGATATTCCTGCCTTACCTGTCAGGTGAGCGCACGCCGCATAACGATCCTGATGCCTCCGGTTCTTTCTTCAATCTTCGCCACGAAACACCGCGTGCTTTGCTGGGCTATGCGGTGATCGAAGGTGTGGCATTTGGGCTGGCGGATGGGCTGGCGGTGCTCGGGGATGCCCAGCACCACATTCAGCAATGCAGCCTGACCGGCGGTGGAGCACGCAGCACGCTGTGGGCACAGCTGATTGCCGACGTGTTGCAACTGCCCATCGTCACCCATCCGGCCAGCGCATCCGGTGCGCTGGGCGCCGCACGACTGGCATGGCTGGGCGATGGCGGTAATGAGCAAGAGGTCTGCCTGAAACCACTGGTGCAGGCACGATATCAACCGGATGCCACGCGCGGTGCGGTGCTGCAAAAGCGGCTGCGTCTGTTCCGCGAACTCTACATCCAACAACAACAGGTGCGCAGCTTGCTGCCTGCATAACGGCTTACCGAACAGAAGGTGATGGTGATGCAATCGAACGAATACTGGTTTGGCTTACCGAAAAAGATGTTTTGGGGCTTCCTCGCTATCGCGATTTTCATGGCGGGTGATGGCTTTGAAATGGCGTTTCTGTCGCGCCATATCACCGACATGGGCTTTACACCTGCGCAATCTGCGGTGGTGTTTACTTTCTATGGTTTAGCGGCGGCGCTGGCGGCCTGGGCGTCGGGCGTGGTGGCTGAGCTGATCACCCCGCAGCGCGCCATGATGATTGGCTTTGTGCTGTGGATCGTGATGCATGCGCTGTTTATGTCGCTGGGGCTTGGTCTGCGCAACTATCCGCTGATGGTGCTGTTCTACGGTATCCGCGGGCTAGCTTATCCGCTGTTTATCTACTCGTTCATGATGATGCTGGTGCAGGTCTTGCCACGTGAGAAACTGGCAGCAGCTACCGGCTGGTTCTGGGCAATGTATTCCGTCGGCATCGGCGTGGTCGGCAGCTATTTGCCAAGCCTGACCATTCCGATGCTGGGGGAAACCGGGACGCTGTGGCTGGCGATTATCTGGGTGGCCTGTGGTGGAATTCTGGCGTACTTCAGTCTGCGCAACGTGCCGGTGGATCGCTCACGTGTGAATTTGCCGATACGTGACAAAATGACCGAGATGTCGCGGGCCGTGACCATCCTGTTCACGAATCAGCACGTGTTTTATGCCTGCCTGATTCGCATCATCAACACGCTGTCGCTGTTTGGTTTTGCCATCATCATGCCACTGCTGTTTGTCGATCGTCTCGGCTTCACTATCTCTGAATGGCTGCAGATCTGGGCGGTGTTCTTCTTTGTTACCATTTTCACCAACATCTTCTGGGGCATCACCGGTGAGAAGCTAGGCTGGATCCGTCAGGTGCGCTGGTTTGGTTGCCTGGGAATGGCGATTTCCAGTCTGATGTTTTATTACCTGCCGCTGTATGCCGGTCACAACTTCTGGGTGGCGCTGATTCCGGCAGTGATGCTGGGGATCTTTGTGGCGGCATTTGTACCGATGACGGCGGTATTTCCAACGCTGGAACCGCATCATAAAGGTGCCGCCGTCTCGATCTACAACCTGTCGGCGGGCCTGAGCAATTTCGTGGCTCCGGCTATCGCCTCAGTGATGCTGCCGTTCTTTGATATCGTCGGGGTGGTATGGGCTTATACCGCGCTGTATGTGTTTGCGGGGGTGCTGACCTTTATCATTCGCGTGCCGCAGCCGGGACATACGCGTGAAGAGAGGGCGGTGAAATCGCGAGTAGCGGAACAACGCAGCTAAGCGAAAAACGGCGGCTCAGGGCCGCCGTCTGTTTATCAGACCACATCCTGCAGCGCTTCCTGCAAATCATACCAGCGGAAGCCAAAACCCGACTCCTCCAGCCGTTTCGGCAAAACATGCTGCCCACCCAGCACCAGCACGGCAGATTCTCCCATCATCAACTTAATCGCGCTGGCTGGGGTGCGCATAAACGCCGGTCGATGCATCACGTGGCCGAGTGTGGCGGCGAACTGCTCATTGCGCACCGCATAAGGCGCAACCATATTGAACGGTCCGCTCAGGTCGTTATTGTCGATCAGCCAGATGATCGCGTTAACCAGATCGTCAATGTGAATCCACGGCAGATACTGCTTCCCACTGCCAATCGGACCGCCGACGCCAAGTTTGAACGGTAGCTTCATTTTTGCCAGCGCGCCGCCTTCCTCTGCCAGCACTACGCCAGTGCGTAATAAACAAACCCGGGTGCGATCGCTCTGTGCATTAAGTGCCAGCTGTTCCCAACGTGCACACAGGGCATGAGTGAACTCATCGTGACCGGGATCGTCTTCCGTTAATACCAGATCGCCGGTATCACCATAAAAACCGGTCGCGGATCCGGAAATTAAAAAATGCGGTGGGTTGCTGCTGGCGTGGATCAGCGAAACGATTTGCTCGGTGATCTGCCAGCGACTTTCACACAGCCGCTGTTTCTGTTGTTCGGTCCAGCGTTTATCGGCGATCGGCTCGCCCGCCAGATTAATCACGCCATCAATACCGTCGAGATCGGTTTGCTGATTGATACCGGACCAAAGCGAAACGCGAGGATCCAGTTTGTCCCGTGCCGCCGCGACATCTCGGGTGACGACGTTCACCTGATGTCCGAGCAACAGCAGACGTGGTATCAAATGGCGGCCTATCAAACCTGTGCCACCGGTAATAAGCAGGTGCATGCTGAGCCTCCTTGTAATTTATTTTCTGCTCAGACTGATCATAGAAGAGAAGCGCACGGATAGCGTGACAGCGCTTACGCTAATGAAGAAAAAGGGAAAGTTTGTGTTGGTCTTAAGGTCAAAGATCCGACCAGCACACCATTGCCTAAACAAATAAAAATCGGTAAATAGAAAGCACACCTGATGCTTATTGAGGCAGCCGATGAACTATCCATCCATCACCTTGTGGTCCGATGCATCCTTTTTCAGCCCTTACGCCATGTCTGTCTACGTTGCACTCACCGAGAAAGGCATTCCTTTCACCCTGAAGCGCGTGGACTTAGCGCAAAACGCTCAGCTTGATGATGACTACCGCGCGCTGTCGCTGACGTGTCGCGTACCTACGCTGCAGATTGATGATCTGGTGCTGAATGAATCTTCAGCGATTGCTGAATACCTCGAAGAGCGTTTTCCGGCCCCTGAATTTGAGCGTCTCTATCCACGCGATCGTGAAAAGCGTGCGCACGCGCGTGAAGTGCAGGCGTGGTTGCGCAGTGATTTAATGGCGCTGCGTGCTGAGCGTCCGACGGAAGTGCTGTTTGCCGGCGAGCGCTTTGCGCCATTAACCCCGGCAGGCGAGCAGGCGGCAAGCAAATTGATCGCGGCGGTTCAGCGTCTGCTTCCGGATGGACAACAAAACCTGTTTGGTGAATGGTCGATTGCCGACACCGATTTGGCAGTGATGATTAACCGCCTGGCACTGCATGGCGACACGTTACCGGTGAAATTGCAGCATTACGCCGAGTTTCAGTGGCAACGTGCGTCAGTGCAATTGTGGCTGGCCGAATCGGGCAAATCGCGCTAAGCACGAAGAGCCTTGCGGAGGCGAAAAGAACGCTTTACCTTACCGCTCATTCTAATAAGGCATCGCAAACAGGCGCGTGCTGGGCACGCCGAAAACAGAAAAGGGTTACGGATGGTGGATCAAACGGCAGATAGCGGTATCGAGTGGGTTGATATCGTTAGTGAAGAGAACGAAGTCATTGCGCAGGCCAGCCGTGCGCAGATGCGTGCGCAGAATTTGCGTCATCGTGCGACCTACATCGTGGTGCATGATGGTATGGGCAAAATTCTGGTGCAGCGTCGTACTGAAATCAAAGACTTCATGCCGGGTATGCTCGATGCGACCGCCGGTGGCGTAGTGCAGAGTGGTGAAGACATGCTGGAATCTGCACGCCGTGAAGCGGAAGAAGAGTTAGGGATCGCCGCAGTGCCGTTTGCCGAGCATGGTAAATTCTACTTCGAAGATGAGCACTGCCGCGTCTGGGGTGGATTGTTTAGCTGTGTGTCACATGGCCCATTCGCCATGCAGGAAGAAGAAGTGGATGAAGTGTTCTGGATGACGCCAGAAGAGATCACTGCACGCTGCGATGAATTCACCGACGACTCGCTCAAAGCCGTATCACTGTGGCTGAGCCGCAACAGCGATGCCGCGCGTCGCAAGCAGAGCAGCGAATCCTGATTCCCGCTACGTTCGAACAAGGCGCCCAACGGCGCCTTTGTTGTTTCTAATGCTCACGTAAAATGTCTTTGAGCAGTTGCAGGGCCTTATCAAACTGTGGCTGCGGAATCGTCAGCGGATAAAGAAAACGGATCACATTACTGTGTACGCCACAGGTCAGTAAAATCAGCCCTTGTGCCAGCGCCTGTAACTGAATCGCTTTGGTGATTTCTGCTGATGGTCGGCCTGCGTCATCCTGAAACTCTGCCGCAACCATTGAGCCGTAACCGCGCATCTCAGCAAGGGATGCGCATCCTGCACTCCGCAAAGTGGCACTGAGCTGTTCGCCCAATTGATTAGCGCGTGCGCACAGCTGTTCTTCATCAATAATATCCAGCACGGCATGCGCGGCGGCTATCGCGGGCGGGCTGCCCGCATAAGTGCCACCTAAACCACCCGGCTCAGGGGCATCCATCACTTCGGCACGCCCGGATACGGCCGATAACGGAAACCCGCCCGCCAGACTTTTTGCCATGGTGATCAAATCTGGCTGCACATCATAATACTCACTGGCGAACAGCTTGCCGGTGCGTGCAAAACCGCTTTGAATCTCATCGGCGATTAACAAAATGCCGTGACGATCGCATAAGGCACGTAACGCAGATACAAACGCTGGTGGCGCAATATAAAAACCGCCTTCGCCCTGCACGGGTTCGAAAATGATCGCCGCCACCTGCTGTGGGCTGATATCACTGCGGAAAATCGCTTCCAGACTCTCTAATGCCTGATGCACGCTCACGTTGTGCAGCGCATTAGGATACTGGGCGTGAAATACCGAACCGGCAAACGGCCCAAAGCCGGTTTTGTAAGGCACGACTTTGCCCGTCAACGACATGGTCATATTGGTGCGCCCGTGGAATGCGCCTGTGAACGCAATAATGCCGGGACGCCCGGTCGCCGCGCGGGCAATCTTCACCGCGTTCTCTACCGCTTCTGCACCGCTGGAAAAGAAGGTGGTTTTCACCTCGCCACTAATGGGCACGCGCTGGTTAAGCCGCTCAGCGAGATGAATATAATTCTCGTAAGGGATAACCTGAAACGCGGTATGGGTAAAGCTATCCAGCTGCTGCTGCACGGCCGCCATCACTTTCGGATGACGATGCCCGGTATTCAGCACCGCAATGCCTGCCGCGAAGTCAGCGTATTCGCGCCCATTCTGATCCCACACCGTGGCGTTTTCCGCCTTAACCGCATAAAAATCACACATCACACCCACACCGCGCGGCGTGGCCTTCAATCGACGACGGTGCACATCACTGTTGCTCATCATTCACCTCGCAAGTCACGGGAGCCTGAGATCAGTGTGATCGTCAGGATGTTTTTTTGCCAGTGAACCACTGCGTGAAAGTCGCCACGTTACATTCGCTCTGAATGCGAAGGTGTGCGCCACAAAAGCGATGATGAAGTTTGAAGGGCAGGGAAGAAGAGTATTAACAGAAACGTACGACATAGCCTTTCATGACAAACAGTAAGAATGCTGAGGTGTGCACCTCAAAAGCGATGATCAAGTTTGAAAGACAGGGCAGGCCAGTGCGAAGAGCGAAGCGTCCGCGCCATGGACGGCGCGGCCGATCTGCAGGGATGCGTTAATCCTTCGCGATCGGACTGGCCTTCCCTGTCGTTTGCACCGAGCATTCAGCGACAACTGCACCCAGCCCACAGCAACACCCAGCCCACAGCAACACCCAGCCTTCACCACCCACCAATCTTAAAGCAAAAAAAAAGAGCACAAGGTTTAACCCTCATGCTCCTTACGTTCAGCAGAAAGAAAAAGGAATTAACCTTCCGCCTGCTTTGACTGAATCGCGGTCAGTGCGATGGTATAAACAATGTCATCCACCAATGCGCCACGTGACAGATCGTTCACTGGCTTGCGCATACCCTGCAGCATCGGCCCGATGGAAATCAGGTCGGCCGAACGCTGAACCGCTTTGTAAGTGGTGTTACCGGTGTTCAGATCCGGGAAGATAAACACGGTCGCACGGCCTGCAACGGCAGAGTTTGGTGCTTTCGACTTCGCGACATCTTCCATAATCGCAGCGTCATACTGCAACGGACCATCGATCACCAGATCAGGACGTTTCTCCTGCGCGATACGCGTCGCTTCGCGTACCTTCTCAACGTCGCTACCCGCACCGGAGTTACCGGTTGAGTAAGAAATCATCGCCACGCGTGGATCGATACCAAAGGCTTTGGCGGAATCCGCAGACTGAATCGCGATCTCTGCCAGCTGTTCTGGATTCGGATCCGGGTTAATCGCGCAGTCACCGTACACCAGCACCTGCTCAGGCAGCAGCATAAAGAACACGGAAGACACCAGTGAACTGTTTGGCGCGGTCTTGATCAACTGCAACGGCGGACGAATGGTATTGGCGGTGGTATGAACAGCACCTGACACCAAACCGTCCACTTCACCGCGCTCCAGCATCATGGTGCCGAGCATCACGTTATCTTCCAGCTGCTCCTGCGCGACCACTTCGGTCATGCCTTTGCTCTTACGCAACTCAACCAAACGCGGCACATAATTCTCGCGCACCACTTCTGGATCGACAATCTCAATGCCCTGGCCCAGCACCACACCCTGAGCGGCAGCGACACGCTGGATCTCATCCGGGTTACCCAACAGTACACAAGATGCAATGCCACGCTCGGCACAAATCGCAGCGGCTTTCACGGTACGTGGCTCGTCGCCTTCTGGCAGCACAATGCGTTTGCCTGCTTTACGTGCCAGCTCGGTCAGTTGATAACGGAAGGCTGGTGGAGACAGACGACGGCTACGTTCGGAAGTCGCAGTGAGTGATTCCACCCAATCGGCATCGATAAAGCTGGCCACATACTCCTGCACCTTCTCAATGCGCTGGGTATCATCTGCAGGCACTTCCAGATTAAAGCTCTGCAGGCTCAGTGAGGTCTGCCAGGTATTGGTTTTCACCATAAACACCGGCAGGCCCGTCTGGAAGGCACGTTCACACAGACGCGCAATCGGTGCTTCAATCTGATAACCACCGGTCAGCAACACGGCACCGATCTCAATACCGTTCATGGCGGCGAGACAAGCTGCAACCAGCACGTCTGGACGATCGGCCGATGTCACCAGCAGTGAACCCGGACGGAAGTGCTCCAGCATATGCGGAATGCTACGTGCGCAGAACGTCACCGATTTCACGCGGCGGGTCTGGATCTCACCTTCGTTAATGATCTCTGCATTCAGATGGCGGCACATATCGATGGCACGCGTCGCGATCAGATCGAAACTCCAGGGTACACAGCCCAGAATCGGCAATGGGCTGTTAGCAAACAGCTGCTTAGGATCGATATTGGCAATATTTGCTTTCGTCGAATCATCGAAAATTTCAGACAGGTCAGGGCGCGTACGACCCTGCTCATCCACTGGCGCATTCAGTTTATTAATGATCACGCCGGTGATGTTTTTGTTCTTACTGCCGCCAAAGCTGCTTTGCGTTAATTCAATGCGCTCTTTCAATTGCGCAGGCGAATCATTGCCCAGCGCCGTCACAAACACGATTTCCGCATTCAGGGTTTTTGCGATTTCATAGTTCAGTGAAGAGGCAAACTGATGCTTGCGGGTTGGCACCAGTCCTTCAACCAACACCACTTCCGCGTCTTGCGCATTAGCGTGGTAGTTAGCGATGATCTCTTCCATCAACACGTCTTGCTGGTTCGAACCCAGCAGTGACTCAACGCGTGACATCTGCAGCGGTTCAGCGGCAGGGATCGCGGAGTTCTTACGAATGATGGTGGTGGTCTGATCGGGCGCATCGCCGCCCGCACGTGGCTGGGCAATCGGCTTGAACACGCTCAGGCGAACGCCTTTGCGCTCCATGGCACGAATCACGCCGAGGCTGACGCTTGTCAGGCCGACGCTGGTGCCGGTAGGGATGAGCATGATTGTACGTGACACTATAAAAACCTCTCAGGTGTTGCAGACTAGCCAAAACAACTCCGTCAGCCTGAGCTGACGGAGAGAAGTGTATTTAGGCGGTCAGACGCGCGGCGTCCTGGGCGATAACCAACTCTTCGTTGGTTGGGATCACCACGGCCGGGCGGGTGCCCTCTTTGTTGATAAAGCCAGACTTACCGAAGCGGGCCGCGAGGTTACGCTCGTGATCCACTTCAAAGCCCAGAAGACCCAGTTTCGCCAGCGCCAGCTCACGCACCATCGCCGCGTTCTCACCGATACCACCGGTGAACACCACGGCATCCAGACGACCTTCCATCAGCGCGGTGTAGCTGCCGATGTATTTCGCCAGACGATGGCAGAACACGTCCATCGCACGCTTGGCATCTTCTTTGGTCGCGTAGTTGTCTTCAACATAGCGGCAGTCACTGGTGACTTCGGTCAGACCCAGCAGACCAGACTCTTTGGTCAGCAGTTTATTGATCGCATCCACGCTCATACCGAGGGTGTCATGCAGGAAGAACACGATAGCCGGGTCGATATCACCACTGCGGGTGCCCATCACCAGACCTTCCAGCGGTGTCAGACCCATAGAAGTATCGACGCACTGGCCGTTACGGATAGCAGAGACTGAACCGCCGTTGCCGAGGTGGCAAGTAATGATATTCAGTTCATTAACTGGCTTGTTCAGCATTTTGGCGGCTTCCTGCGTCACATAGTAGTGGCTGGTGCCGTGTGCGCCGTAGCGACGAACGCCGTGCTCTTTGTACAGTTTGTACGGCAGAGCATAAAGATATGACTCTTCCGGCATAGTCTGATGGAATGCCGTATCAAAAACCGCCACATTCTTATCTGACAGATGAGGGAAGTTCTTCAGTGCTTCGTCGATACCGATCAGATGCGCCGGGTTATGCAGCGGAGCAAAAGAGGAAGCATCTTTAATGCCCTGAATCACCGATTCATCGATGATCACCGATTGAGTCAGCTGCTCGCCGCCGTGAACGATACGATGGCCGATTGCAGCGATTTGTGCCGAAAGCTCTGGTTTTTGTGCCAGAATAGTTTTAACAATAAAGTTCAGCGCTTCACTGTGCGCTGCACCTGCGCCGAGAGGCGCTTCTTGTTTGCTGCCTTCCAGTTTCCATTTGATACGCGCTTCAGGTAAATGGAAACACTCCGCCAGACCTGACAGATATTCGTCACCGGTGGCTGGATTGAGGATGGCAAACTTAAGTGAAGAGCTGCCGCAGTTCAGAACCAGTACTAACTTCGTTGACATGGAAGTACCTATTGATTAAAGAGTGGCTAAAAATAACGCAATCAGACTAACAGCGTAGCCCATGAATGCTGGTAGATTAATGATTAACATCATGCGGTAGTCAAAAAGAGACCGACATGCAAAAAAATTTCGGTAATTTTACGCAGATTTTTGAAATCTGCTTAGCGAAACATGGCTCTGAACCGCTCTTTTATTGAGCTGAAGCTTTCGGTAATGTTGCTAAAACGGCGTCAGAATACCCACTGTCACCCGCAAAGACAAAATCTTTTGAAGGATGTCACGTAAAGTTGTGTAGTTATCATTATATTTTAATCGTTGCAGAATTAGTTGAGGTCTATCATGGCGAATGACACAAGCAATCCCGGCTGGTTTGGTTTATTCCAGAACGGTCAGCGTTACATGAAGACCTGGCCAGCCGATAAGCGACTGGCCCCCATGTTCCCGGAAAACCGCGTGGTGACGGCAACGCGTTTTGCCATCCGCTTTATGCCCCCGCTGGCGATATTCACCCTGACGTGGCAAATCGCCATGGGCGGACAGTTGGGACCGGCGATTGCCACCGCACTGTTTGCCTGCAGTCTGCCGATGCAGGGATTGTGGTGGCTGGGTAAGCGCTCCATCACGCCATTGCCGCCGACGTTGCTGCACTGGTTCCACGAAGTGCGCGCAAAACTGGAAGAAGCGGGACAAGCGATTGCCCCTGTTGATGGTAAACCGACTTATCAGGCGCTGGCCGATGTGCTGAAGCGCGCCTTCAAACAACTCGACCGTACCTTCCTCGACGATCTTTGATCGATCATCCCCTTTTACTGCCAGAGAATGTGTGCAGTAACCGGGTTTAAATCAAAGAAAAGTGATGCGGGCAAACACGCATCGCTTTCCTTGTGTAATCATTTATCCATTGTTAAATCTTAAGCGGCCGTGATGGCCCGGGAGCGAACCGTGGAAATGACCCATGCACAACGACTGATCCTCTCCAATCAATACAAAATGATGGCGATGCTTGAGCCGGAAAATGCGGAGCGCTATCGCCGCTACCAGACCATCATCGAACGGGGCTATGGCCTGCAACTGCGCGAACTCGACAAAGAGTTTGGCGAGCTAACGGAAGCCACCTGCCGCCAACTCATCGATATTATGGAAATGCACCATGCGCTGCATGTCTCCTGGTCGAACCTGAAAGAAGCCAATAATATCGAAGAGCGCCGTCTGGCGTTTCTCGGTTTTGATGCGGCCACCGAGGCGCGCTATCTCGGCTATGTGCGCTTTATGGTGAACGTCGAAGGACGCTACACCCATTTTGATTCTGGAACTCACGGCTTCAATGCTCAGACGCCGATGTGGGAAAAATACCAACGTATGCTGGCGGTGTGGCACACTTGTCCGCGTCAGTATCATCTTAGCGCGAACGAAATCGCGCAGATTCTTAATGCCTGAATAAGGAGCAACGCGTGGAGTACAGGGGTTTTCTGTTTGATTTGGACGGTACGTTGGTGGATTCGTTGCCTGCGGTGATCCGCGCATGGTCATTGTGGGGCGAGCGCCAGGGTCTTGCGCCGGAAGAAGTCCTGAACTTCATACACGGTAAGCCAGCGATCAATTCACTGCGCCATTTTATGGCAGGCCAGTCTGAAGAGGCGATTCAGGCGGAGTTTATGTGGCTTGAGCGTTTAGAAGCAGAAGACACGCAGGGCGTGCAAGCGATTCCGGGGGCAAAGGCATTGCTCGCCACACTCAACGAACTGCAGATTCCCTGGGCGATAGTGACTTCAGGATCTATCCCGGTGGCTCACGCGCGTCACAAAGCGGCGGGTTTACCGATGCCGGAGGTGTTCATTACCGCAGAAAACATCAAATTGGGTAAACCGAACCCGGAGCCGTATCTGCTGGGTGCTGAACGCCTGGGACTGCCTGCAGCGGAATGCGTTGTGGTTGAAGATGCGCCCGCCGGCATTATTGCCGGGCTGGAGGCGCGCAGTGCAGTGGTTGCTGTTAATGCCCCCACGGATGCCCCGCGCCTGAATGAAGTGACCTGGCAGGTGAAAACACTGGAACCGCTGGTGGTTTCACCTACAGAAAACAGCATGTTTACGCTTTCTGCCAACGTCTGACAGAACGGGCCATAGCGGCCCGTTTTTTATAATGGGGTATCCTGAGAAATTTCATCCAGCGACAGGCTAAAGCTTGGAATGAATATCTCTACAAAGTAATCCATTTCGGGGGAACGACGCTGTGACAATGTTTTCTCCAGACGTGCCTTAGCCAGCAAAAACTCGTTATTTCCTGCTGACAGCTCTTCCAGACATTTCACGTAGGCGCACAGCGCGTCAGCCTGCTTCACCACCGCTTGTTCACTCTCGCTATGCAAATGCTCGTCAATCAACGGACGGTAGGCATCCTGCAATTCCGGCGGCAACATCTCGATCAACTTCTGCTGGGCTATCTTTTCGATCTTTTTGTACTCATGAGCAATTTGCGCGTTGTAATACTTCACCGGCGTGGGTAAATCACCGGTCAGCACTTCGCTGGCATCGTGATACAGCGCCAGCATCGCAATACGCTCTGCATTGAGATTACCGTTAAATTTTTTGTTTTTGATAATGGCCAACGCATGCGCCACCATCGCCACCTGAAGACTGTGTTCAGAGACATTTTCGGTGCGAACGTTGCGCATCAATGGCCAGCGATTGATCAGTTTAAGACGGGAGAGGTGGGCAAAAAAATGGCTACGGGTCATAAACGGTTCCTGTTCTCACGGCGGGGAAGGAGGGCCTTCCCCGAGATGAAAACAGTATATACCCTTCGGACTTCGGCTTGCATGTGCGTTAGCTGCGTTCACTTACCCAAGTCGCTCACGCAGGTAAGCAACCTGGATTCATTCACTTGCTGCCTGCATCCATTGCGGGTCAGTGTGTCAGACTACTGACGATAGCCTTGCAGGAAACGACCAAATTTATTGATCGCCATTTCCAGATCATCAACACGTGGCAAGGTGACGATGCGCACGTGATCCGGCCATGGCCAGTTAAAGGCGGTACCCTGAACCAGTAGCACTTTCTCTTGTAACAGGAAATCCAGCACCATTTTTTGATCGTCAAAGATGTTGAATTTCTTGGGATCGATGCGCGGGAACATGTACAAAGCGCCTTGCGGTTTCACGCAGCTGACGCCCGGAATGTCGTTGATCAATTCCCAGGCACGTTGGCGCTGTTCATACAAACGACCACCAGGTGCAATAAACTCGCTGATACTTTGATAGCCACCTAACGCCGTTTGAATCGCATGCTGAGCAGGCACGTTGGCGCACAAACGCATCGACGCCAGCATCTCCAGCCCTTCGATATAGCCCTTAGCGTGTTTCTTCGGACCGTTTAACACCATCCAACCCTGACGGAATCCCGCAACACGGTAGGTTTTAGACAGACCATTAAAGGTCACGGTCAGCAGATCCGGCGCCAGTGCCGCAATCGAATGGTGCTGTGACTCGTCATACAAAATCTTGTCGTAGATTTCGTCAGCGAAAATGATCAGGTTGTGCTGACGCGCAATCTCCACCACTTCCATCAGCAGTTCTTTGCTGTACACCGCACCCGTTGGGTTGTTCGGGTTAATGATGACGATGCCACGCGTGCGCGGGGTGATCTTACTGCGGATATCGTCCAAATCCGGGAACCAGCCCGCAGACTCATCACACAGATAATGCACAGCTTTACCGCTCGACAGCGACACGGCTGCCGTCCATAACGGATAATCTGGCGCAGGTACCAGCATCTCATCACCACTGTTCAGCAATGCTTGCATCGCCTGCACAATCAGTTCAGAGACACCGTTACCAATGTAGATATCTTCGACGGTAACATCGCGCATATCACGCGCCTGGTAGTGCTGCATAATCGCTTTACGCGCCGAATACAGCCCTTTTGAATCACAATAGCCTTGCGAACTCGGCAGGTTGCGAATCACATCAACCAGAATTTCATCAGGGGCTTCAAAACCAAACGGGGCAGGGTTGCCGATGTTGAGTTTGAGAACTTTATTACCTTCTTCTTCCAGACGCTTAGCTTCTTTCAGTACCGGGCCACGGATGTCATAACAGACATTTTCCAGCTTGCCGGATTTATCAATTTGAAAATTCATCGTTACCGCCTTAACGGGCAGAGTCCTTTAACCTGCCACCAAAATCAAACCTGCCCAATTTACTCCTCTCACTGTCACAAAAGAAGGGCGGCTTAAGGTTTTGGCGCGTTTGCCAATGATTCCTGTCTTGGGTGGCGTAAAACGCAGTTTGAGAAGGTTAATCTGGTTAATAACTCTATTGTTTGATTTTTTTGTAATATAAAATGCTGGTGGTTTGTGCTGGCACTGTAAAGCCGTTAATCCATGGGTAATGGAGGTCATTAAGAAATTTTTTATTTACATCCTGCAAAAAAAACCATTAGCGACCTGATGAAATAGTTAAAGGAATCTTGTTGGATGTCGAAGAACTAAACAGTGCCGTTGCAGCCATCGCTGGTGCCATTAAATGTCACGCATTCTTAATCAGTTTAAGGTGGCAGCATGAAGCGCTGCGAAGTGACCTATTCTGATAACAGCAGCAGGTTAAATAGCATTTACACTGTAACTTTAGCGCGGCAGCAGCAGTTTAAGAACCTGGGGGGTTAAAAAATGAGCGCTGTTGTGGCAGGATGTGGCGGAAAAGGGATTTGGTCAAAAAATGCGATGATTTGATCAAAAACATTTCCCTTTAAAGCGTAAAAATGATTAAGTATAATTTATTATTTGATGCACTTTATCGCTTCGCATCAGCATAACATGATGTTATCTCTTTTTGACCCGCAGGCCGTTTTCGCGGGAAACTAGACAACTACGCAGCTTCCAGCATCTGTGCGACATACGTCTTCGTACCCGAAGTTGTTCTGTCTTATTTGACGGCACTCCTCTGAATACAGAGTGACGTATCCGTCGGCATCCGCCTGACACGATTTTTCCATGACAGCTCCACACAGGGCTGTCATTAAGCACCATTACCTCTTATCTATTTGATAAGTAGGGTAATACACCAGGGTAGTAGTTTTAAAAAATCTTATAAGTGAAGAAAAAACATGACTAATGCAAATCGTCCGATACTGAATCTCGACCTCGATCTGCTGCGTACTTTTGTTGCTGTTGCTGACTTGAATACTTTTGCGGCGGCGGCTGCAGCAGTGTGCAGAACGCAATCCGCAGTAAGTCAGCAGATGCAACGTCTGGAACAATTGGTAGGTAAAGAGCTGTTTGCCAGACATGGACGTAATAAACTGTTGACGGAGCATGGCATCCAGTTGCTAGGCTACGCCAGAAAGATCCTTCGTTTCAATGACGAAGCGTGCACCTCTTTAATGTACAGCAACATCCAGGGCGTACTGACCATCGGCGCCTCCGATGACACTTCCGATACCATTCTGCCGTTCCTGCTTAACCGCGTAACGTCGGTCTATCCGAAGCTGGCCATTGATGTGCGCGTCAAACGCAACCCGTTCATGATGGAAATGCTGAATCAGGGTGAGGTTGATCTGGTTGTCACCACGTCCAGTCCTGGTAATTTCACCCATCAGGTCCTGCGTACCTCACCGACGCTTTGGTACTGTGCTGCGGATTATATCTTCCAGCGCGGCGAAGCCATTCCACTGGTGCTGCTGGATGAGCCAAGTCCGTACCGTGACATGGCGATCGATCACCTGAATGAAGCGGGCATCCCATGGCGCATTTCCTATGTTGCATCAACGCTGGCAGCAGTGCGTGCGGCAGTGAAAGCGGGTCTGGGTGTCACAGCACGCCCGGTTGAGATGATGAGCCCAGAGCTGCGTGTAATGGGTGCGGCTGAAGGGCTGCCGGTATTGCCCGATACTCAGTACCTGCTGTGCCGTAATCCAGACAGTGATAACGAGTTGGCGCTGGCGATCTTCAACGCGATGCAGTCCACCAACGATCCTTACAATCTGACGGCAAATCCAGATGGCACCCTGCTGCTGGATGACGAAGAGTAAGGTCAACAATAGCGGGTTATTCCTTCACGTTGGAATACCAGTTAATTGTTAAAACTTATTAAAATGAGCCTTAGACTGATAAACATCAGCTAAGGCTTTTTTTATGCATTTTAATTCACGCTTTCTAACGCGATTCACCACCAATAATTTTCCTCTCTTCCTGAAAAATGATAATTGTTCCATTTTTGCTCAAAGTGGAACTTCTTTATCATTCCGTGCCATCTTTCCCAGGGCATTTGCCTGTACCAATCGCCGATTTTTACAGCAAAAAACACCATTATGTGTTCTGGATCAAAAAAATACCCCCTATAAGGGGGGGGAAATCCCCGTAAGACCTGTCAAAATATGATTGTTAAATGCACGATCCATGCATGTGAATACCCGCTACACTGAAATTAACCTCACAAACTGAAGCGATTTAGCTGGTATGATGGGGTTCGTTTGTTAATAATATGCTACGGGTGTTAATTAATGTTTGGATGCTTTTGTCAAAGTTGACAAAAGGTTATAGAAAGGAGTAAAAAACCCCATAAAATTGCTGCTTATTTGATAATGACAGCATAGTTTACAAGGTTTTTTATCCTTCCCTTGAATTCATGTGGTGTGTTTGCTGCAACAGTGCAGGATGCCAGCGCCACTTTTGATGAGTAAGCAAAGAGTATGTCGACAACCACAGAAGTGATCGCTCATCACTGGGCGTTTATTGTTTTTATTGTTATTGCATTTGGCCTGTGTGCCTTCATGTTGACCGGCGGTTGGTTGTTAGGTGGTCGTGCGCGGGCACGCCATAAAGACACCCCGTTTGAATCGGGTATCGAATCCGTCGGTGATACCCATATTCGCCTCTCCGCTAAATTCTATCTGGTTGCGATGTTCTTCGTTATTTTCGACGTCGAAGCCCTCTATTTATACGCCTGGTCGACTTCAATCCGTGAGAGCGGATGGGTCGGCTTTGTCGAAGCCGCAATTTTCATTTTGGTGCTATTGGCAGGCCTGGTTTATCTGGTGCGCATCGGTGCACTGGATTGGGCTCCTGCGCGTCGTCGCGTAGTGGTCAAATCAATTCCGGTCAGTCACAACCACACCAACCCTCATAAGCAGTAAAAGCGAGGCAATAAGATGGACTACACGCTGACACGCGTAGACCCGAACGGCGGCGGTGATAACGATCGCTATCCGCTGCAGAAACAGGAGATTGTTACCGATCCTCTGGAGCAGCACGTTCATCGCAGCGTCTATATGGGCAAGCTCGAGCATGCCCTGCATGACATGGTGAACTGGGGTCGTAAAAACTCTCTCTGGCCGTACAACTTCGGTCTTTCCTGTTGCTACGTGGAAATGACCACGTCATTCACTGCGGTGCATGACGTGGCGCGTTTTGGTGCGGAAGTCATGCGCGCCTCCCCACGTCAGGCTGACTTTATGGTGATCGCCGGTACGCCGTTTACCAAAATGGCGCCGGTTATTCAGCGTTTGTATGACCAGATGCTGGAACCGAAATGGGTGATCTCCATGGGTGCTTGTGCAAACTCGGGCGGCATGTACGACATCTATTCTGTGGTGCAAGGCGTGGATAAATTCCTGCCGGTTGACGTGTACATTCCGGGCTGCCCACCGCGTCCTGAAGCTTACATGCAAGCGCTGCTGCTGCTGCGTGAGTCGATTGGTAAAGAGCGCCGTCCACTGTCGTGGGTGGTGGGTGATCAGGGCGTTTATCGCGCCAATATGCAGCCAGAGCGTGAGAGAAAACGCGGCGAGCGTATTGCCGTCACTAACCTGAGAACGCCAGACGAAGTCTAAGCTTCCCGTACACGGATGGCACAACGGCCGCAGCAGAACATCACAATTTAATGCGCGCCGCCATCCTGACGCCTTCTTTTAGCGCCTGATTACAGGCCGGAATGGTGAGTAACGTATGACAGATTTAACCACGCAAGATCTCGCTCAGCCTGCATGGCAAACCCGCGACCATCTGGATGATCCAGTGGTCGGCGAGCTGCGTAACCGTTTTGGGCCGGATGCCTTTACCGTTCAGGCCACCCGCACCGGTATTCCGGTCGTCTGGGTGAAACGTGAACAGTTACTGGAAATTGTCGAATTCCTGCGTAAGCTGCCAAAGCCGTACGTCATGCTGTATGACTTGCACGGTTTCGATGAGCGTTTACGTACCCACCGCGCCGGTTTACCCGCTGCGGATTTTTCCGTTTTCTATCACCTGCTTTCGATTGAACGCAACCGCGACATCATGCTCAAGGTGGCGCTGTCTGAAAACGATCTGAATGTGCCGACCATCACCAAAATCTTCGCCAATGCCAACTGGTATGAGCGCGAAACCTGGGAGATGTTTGGTATCACCTTTAATGGTCACCCGCACCTGACGCGCATCATGATGCCGCAGACCTGGGAAGGCCATCCGCTGCGTAAAGATTACCCGGCGCGTGCCACTGAGTTCGACCCGTTCGAACTGACCAAGCAGAAAGAAGATCTGGAGATGGAGGCGCTGACCTTCAAGCCTGAAGACTGGGGCATGAAGCGTAGCACCACCAATGAGGACTTCATGTTCCTCAACCTGGGTCCTAACCACCCGTCCGCGCACGGTGCCTTCCGTATCATTCTGCAGTTGGATGGCGAAGAGATCGTCGACTGCGTGCCGGATGTCGGCTACCACCATCGTGGTGCTGAGAAGATGGGCGAGCGCCAATCCTGGCACAGCTACATTCCGTACACCGACCGTATCGAATATCTCGGCGGCTGCGTGAACGAGATGCCTTACGTGCTGGCGGTGGAAAAATTAGCCGGCATCACCGTGCCGGATCGCGTCAACGTGATCCGCGTGATGCTGTCAGAGCTGTTCCGTATCAACAGTCACTTGCTGTACATCTCCACCTTTATCCAGGACGTGGGTGCCATGACGCCGGTGTTCTTCGCCTTCACCGACCGTCAGAAAATTTATGACGTGGTTGAAGCGATTACTGGTTTCCGTATGCACCCAGCCTGGTTCCGCATCGGCGGTGTGGCACACGATCTGCCGAAAGGCTGGGAGCGTCTGCTGCGTGAGTTCCTCGACTGGATGCCAAAGCGTCTGAAAGAGTATGACAAAGCCGCACTGCGCAATACCGTGTTGATGGGCCGTTCGCAGGGCGTTGCGGCCTATAACATGGACGAAGCGCTGGCGTGGGGCACCACTGGTGCTGGCTTACGTGCCACCGGTCTCGACTTTGACGTGCGTAAATGGCGTCCCTATTCAGGTTATGAAAACTTCGATTTTGAGATCCCTGTTGGCGCAGGCATTAGTGATGCCTACACCCGCGTTCAACTGAAAATGGAAGAGATGTGGCAGTCACTGCGCATTCTGGAACAGTGCCTGAAAAACATGCCGGAAGGCCCGTTCAAAGCGGATCACCCGCTGACCACGCCGCCACCAAAAGAGCGCACGCTGCAACACATCGAAACCCTGATCACGCACTTCCTGCAAGTTTCGTGGGGCCCGGTCATGCCGGCCAACGAATCCTTCCAGATGATTGAAGCGACTAAAGGGATCAACAGCTACTACCTGACCAGCGATGGCAGCACCATGAGCTACCGCACCCGTGTGCGTACGCCAAGCTTCCCGCATCTGCAGCAGATCCCATCGGTGATCCGCGGCAGCCTGGTATCCGACTTGATCGTATACCTCGGTAGTATCGATTTTGTTATGTCAGACGTGGACCGCTAATTATGCACGATCAAAAAATTGCCATTCACACTATCGACCCTGATGAGGTCTTTGTGCTGAGCGAGACCGAGCACCACGCTATTGAGCACGAAAAACACCATTACGAGGATGCACGCGCCGCCTCAATTGAAGCGTTGAAGATCGTGCAGAAGCAGCGTGGATGGGTGCCAGATGGCGCCATCAATGCTATTGCTGAAGTGCTGGGCATTCCAGCCAGTGACGTAGAAGGTGTGGCGACGTTTTACAGCCAGATCTACCGCACGCCGGTTGGCCGTCACGTCATTCGTTATTGCGACAGCGTGGTGTGCCACATCACCGGTTTCCAGGGCATTCAGGCTGCGCTTGAGCAGAATCTGAATATCAAGCCGGGCCAGACCACAGCCGATGGCCGCTTTACCCTGCTGCCAACCTGCTGCCTGGGCAACTGTGACAAAGGCCCAACCATGATGGTGGATGAAGATACCCATGTTCATCTGACCCCGGAAGGTATCGCCAATCTGCTGGAGCAGTATCAATGACCATTAAACAGATCATTCGTACTGCGGAAACGCATCCACTCACCTGGCGTCTGCGCGACGACAAGCAGCCGGTGTGGATTGATGAATATCGCAGTAAAAACGGTTATGTCGGCGCTGATAAAGCACTGAAAGGCATGAGCCAGGACGAAATCGTTGCGGCAGTGAAAGACTCCGGTCTAAAAGGTCGCGGTGGCGCAGGCTTTAATACCGGCCTGAAGTGGAGCCTGATGCCGAAAGACGAATCCATGAACATCCGTTACCTGCTGTGTAACGCCGATGAAATGGAGCCGGGCACCTATAAAGACCGCCTGCTGATGGAGCAAATGCCGCACCAGTTGGTGGAAGGTATGCTGATCAGTGCGTTCGCCCTGAAAGCCTATCGTGGCTACATCTTCTTACGTGGCGAGTACATCGAAGCGGCCGTGCATCTGCGCCGTGCGATTGCCGAAGCCACCGAAGCGGGATACCTCGGTAAAAACATCCTCGGTACCGGTTTCGATTTTGAACTGATCGTGCACACCGGCGCGGGACGTTACATCTGTGGTGAAGAGACCGCGTTGATCAACTCACTGGAAGGTCGTCGTGCGAACCCGCGTTCTAAGCCACCGTTCCCGGCGAGTGCGGGCGTGTGGGGCAAGCCAACCTGCGTCAACAACGTGGAAACCTTGTCCAACGTCCCAGCCATCTTCCTCAACGGCGTTGACTGGTACAAGAACATCTCTACCAGCGAAGACACCGGTACCAAAATGATGGGCTTCTCAGGCCGCGTGAAAAATCCAGGCGTGTGGGAACTGCCGTTTGGCACGACCGCGCGTGAGATTCTGGAAGATTATGCCGGTGGCATGCGCGATGGCCTGAAATTTAAAGCCTGGCAGCCAGGCGGTGCGGGTACGGATTTCCTGACCGATCAACACCTTGATCTGCCAATGGAATTTGCCAGCATCGGTAAAGCCGGCAGCCGTTTAGGCACGGCATTGGCGATGGCGGTCGATCATGAAATCGGCATGGTTTCGCTGGTGCGTAATCTGGAAGAATTCTTTGCGCGCGAGTCCTGTGGCTGGTGTACGCCATGCCGTGATGGGTTGCCATGGAGCGTGAAGATCTTGCGTGCGCTGGAGCAGAAAAAAGGCCAGCCGGGTGACATCGAAACCCTGCTGCAACTCTGTCGCCAACTCGGCCCAGGGAAAACCTTCTGTGCCCACGCACCGGGTGCCGTTGAGCCATTGCAGAGCGCGATTAAATATTTCCGTGAAGAGTTTGAAGCCGGCATTGCGCCGCAGGTGTTTGGCAATACCCGATCGATCGGTGGTATTCAGCCCAACCTGCTGAAAGCGCGCTGGTAATCAGCCGCCGTACACGGAATTCACCCTGCGCCGACACGGCGCGGGGGACAGAATTAGATGTTTAACGCTCGTCTTAGGGCGAGCCTTACGGAAGCATGTTCACTATGGCTACAATCCATGTAGACGGTAAAGAATATGATGTGAACGGAGCGGACAACCTGTTGCAGGCGTGTCTCTCTCTGGGCCTTGATATTCCTTATTTTTGCTGGCATCCGGCGCTGGGAAGCGTGGGAGCCTGCCGCCAGTGTGCGGTGAAGCAATTCCAGAATGCCGAAGATACCCGTGGTCGTCTTGTTATGTCATGCATGACACCGGCGTCGGACGGCACCTTTATTTCCATCGACGATGGCGAAGCGAAAGAGTTTCGTGAAAGCGTGGTGGAATGGCTGATGACCAACCATCCGCACGACTGTCCAGTGTGCGAAGAGGGCGGTAACTGCCATCTGCAAGATATGACGGTCATGACGGGCCACAGCTTCCGTCGTTACCGCTTCACCAAACGTACGCACCAGAATCAGGATCTCGGCCCGTTCATCTCCCATGAAATGAACCGCTGTATCGCCTGCTATCGCTGCGTGCGTTACTACAAAGATTACGCAGACGGCAAAGATCTCGGCGTTTACGGTGCCCACGACAACGTTTACTTCGGTCGCCCGGAAGATGGCACGCTGGAGAGCGAGTTCTCCGGTAACCTGGTCGAGATCTGCCCGACCGGCGTATTCACCGATAAAACGCACTCCGAACGCTACAACCGTAAATGGGATATGCAGTTCGCACCGAGCATCTGCCAGCAGTGCAGCGTGGGTTGTAACACCAGCCCAGGCGAGCGTTATGGTGAACTGCGTCGTATCGAAAACCGTTACAACGGTACCGTAAACCACTACTTCCTGTGTGACCGTGGTCGTTTCGGTTATGGCTATGTGAACCGCAAAGATCGTCCACGTCATCCAGTACAGAAGCGCGGCAACGATTGGGTCAGTCTGAATGCCGCACAAGCGGTGAATGCCGCGGCTGACGTACTGCGTCAGGCGAAGCGTGTGATTGGGATTGGATCACCGCGTGCCAGCATTGAAAGCAACTTTGCGCTGCGTGAACTTGTCGGTGCGGAAAACTTCTCCACCGGTATGCCTGCCGCTGAGCAGGCACGCGTTGAGTTGATGCTGAAAGTACTGCAGGAAGGCGGTATTTACACGCCATCACTGCGCGAAATCGAAAGCTACGATGCGGTGCTGGTGCTGGGTGAAGACCTGACTCAGGTCGGTGCGCGTGTCGCACTTTCTGTGCGTCAGGCGGTGAAAGGTAAAGCACGTGAAATGGCAGCAGCCCAGAAAGTGGCTGACTGGCAGATCGCGGCGATCCTGAACATTGGTCAGCACGCCAAACATCCGCTATTTGTCACCAACGTTGATGAAACCCGTCTTGATGATATCGCGGCGTGGAGCTATCGCGCACCGGTGGAAGATCAGGCACGTCTCGGCTTCGCTATTGCCAATGCGCTCGATGAAGCTGCTCCAGCCGTCAGTGGCTTTGACAGCAAGCTGAACGGCAAACTGGATGTGGTGGTACAGGCGTTAGCCGGTGCCAAAAAACCACTGATTATTTCCGGTACCCACTCTGGCAGCACCGCGATGATTGAAGCGGCCGCCAACGTGGCAAAAGCACTGAAAGGTCGCGGTGCCGATGTCGGTATCACTTTCCTTGCCGGTGCAGCTAACAGCTTTGGTCTCGGCCTGATGGGGGGGCAATCGCTGGATAGCGCGCTGGAACAGCTGGATAAAGGCGAAGCGGAAGCGCTGGTGGTGTTGGAAAACGATCTTTACCGCCATGCACCGAAAGCCACCGTGGATGCGGCTTTGCACAACACCGCACACGTGATTGTGGTTGATCATCAACGCACTGCGACGCTGGAGAAAGCCGGTCTGGTGCTCTCGACGGCGAGCTTCGCAGAAAGTGATGGCACCTCGATCAACCAGGAAGGCCGCGCACAGCGTTTCTTCCAGGTTTACGATCCGTCTTATTACGACAACAGCATTGTGATGCTGGAGAGCTGGCGCTGGCTGCACTCGCTGCACAGCACTGTTGAAAGCCGTCAGATTGACTGGACGCTGCTTGATCACGTGATCGATGCCACCGTTGCAGCATTGCCACAGTTGAAAGGTATTAAAGACGCGGCGCCGGATGCAAGCTTCCGTATTCGCGGTCAGAAACTGGCGCGTTCACCGCACCGTAACAGTGGCCGTACCGCGATGCGTGCCAATATTAGCGTGCACGAACCGCGTCAGCCGCAAGACAAAGACACCATGTTTGCCTTCTCAATGGAAGGTAACAACCAACCAGGCGCACCACGTTCGCAGATTCCATTCGCCTGGGCTCCAGGCTGGAACTCCCCGCAAGCATGGAACAAGTTCCAGGCTGAAGTCGGTGGCAAACTGCGTCATGGCGATCCGGGTGTGCGTCTGTTTGAAGCGAGCGAAGGATCACTGCCGTGGTTCACCGCCGTGCCAGAAAGCTTTGTTGAAGGCAGCCAATATCGCGTTGCACCTTACTATCAGCTGTTTGGTAGTGAAGAGATGACTCAGCGTTCACCGACCTTCCAGAAGCGTATGTCGCCAGCTACGCTGGTGATTAACCCGGCTGATGCGGAGAAACTGGGCGTCAATAACGGCTCTGCGGTTGAACTGGTTTGTGCCGGTGAAACGCTGCGTCTGCCAGTACGCTTCTCCACTTCCCTGCAAGCAGGGCAGGTGGGTCTGCCGCTGGGTATGCCAGGTGTGCCGCCGTTCCTCTCAGGTGCGCAAGTTGACAAACTGCAGGAGGCTGCACAATGAGCTGGCTGACACCGGACGCTATCGACATCCTCATCCAGATCCTGAAAACCATTGTGATTCTGCTGGTGGTGGTGGGTTGTGGTGCCTTTATGAGTTTCGCCGAGCGTCGTCTGCTCGGCTTATGGCAGAACCGTTATGGACCGAACCGTGTTGGCTGGGGCGGCTCACTGCAGCTCGCCGCTGACATGATCAAAATGTTCTTCAAAGAGGACTGGGTTCCGCCGTTTACCGACCGCTTCATCTTTACTCTGGCACCGGTTATTGCCTTTGTATCGCTGCTGCTGGCGTTTGCCATCGTGCCGGTTTCACCGACCTGGATGGTGACAGATCTGAATATCGGTCTGCTGTTCTTCCTGATGATGGCCGGTCTGGCGGTTTACGCCGTGCTGTTCGCCGGTTGGTCGAGTAATAACAAATACTCACTGCTGGGTGCAATGCGTGCTTCCGCGCAGACGCTGAGCTACGAAGTGTTCCTGGGCCTGTCGCTGATGGGTGTGGTGGCGCAAGCCGGTTCATTCAACATGAACGCCATCGTCGAGAGCCAGACGCACTTGTGGAACATCATTCCGCAGTTCTTCGGCTTCGTGACCTTCTGTATCGCGGGTGTCGCGGTTTGTCACCGCCATCCGTTTGACCAGCCAGAAGCGGAACAGGAACTGGCCGATGGTTACCACATCGAATATGCCGGTATGAAGTTCGGTCTGTTCTTCGTCGGTGAATATGTGGCCATCACCACCGTTTCAGCGCTGATTGTCACGCTGTTCTTCGGTGGCTGGCACGGTCCATTCCTGCCGCCATTCATCTGGTTCGCCCTGAAAACGGCGTTCTTTATGGTGATGTTTATCCTGATTCGTGCTGCGCTGCCGCGTCCACGTTATGACCAGGTGCTGTCGTTCGGCTGGAAAGTGTGTCTGCCGTTGACGTTATTGAACCTGCTGGCGACCGCCGCAGTGATTCTGTACAGCGCGCAGTAAGGGGTTTTGAGATGACTTTAAAAGATATTGTCGTTGGCTTCGGCACGACAGTGCGCAGTATCTGGATGATAGGCATGCATGCCTTCGCCAAGCGCGAAACCCAGATGTATCCAGAAGAACCGGTTTACCTGCCGCCGCGCTACCGTGGCCGTATCGTGCTGACGCGTGATCCGGACGGCGAGGAGCGCTGTGTTGCCTGTAACCTGTGTGCGGTAGCCTGTCCAGTGGGTTGTATCTCACTGCAGAAAGCGGAAACGGTTGATGGTCGCTGGTATCCGGAGTTCTTCCGCATCAACTTCTCGCGCTGCATCTTCTGCGGTCTGTGCGAAGAAGCCTGCCCGACCACGGCGATTCAGCTGACCCCCGATTTTGAGTTGGGTGAGTTCAAGCGTCAGGATCTGGTGTACGAGAAGCAGGACCTGCTGATTTCCGGTCCGGGTAAATATCCGGAGTACAACTTCTATCGCATGGCGGGTATGGCGATCGACGGGAAAGAGAAGGGCGAAGCGGAAAACGAAGCCAAGCCAATCGACGTCAAAAGCTTGTTACCTTAAGGAGCCAGGTATGGAATTTGCGTTTTATCTTTGCGGACTGGTGGCGGTGCTAACGACATTGCGCGTTATCACTCACACCAATCCGGTACATGCGCTGCTGTACCTGATTGTTTCGCTGCTTTCGATTGCGGGCGTGTTCTTCTCAATGGGCGCTTACTTTGCCGGTGCGCTGGAGATCATCGTTTACGCCGGTGCCATTATGGTGCTTTTCGTGTTCGTGGTGATGATGCTGAACCTGGGCAAAACCCAGCAGGACCAGGAGCGCGAGTGGCTGAAGCCTTCGCTGTGGATTGGGCCTGGCATCGTCTCCCTGTTGCTGCTGGTGGTGATGATTTACGCCATTAGCACCGCGCACGATCAGGGCATTGATGGCACCGTTATCGATGCCAAAGCGGTGGGTATCAGTCTGTTTGGTCCTTACGTACTGGCGGTTGAGTTGGCGTCAATGCTGCTGCTGGCCGGTCTGGTGGTGGCCTTCCATATCGGACGTGAAGAGCGTCAGGGCGAAGTGCTGAGCAATCGCCATGCTGATGCACATGCGAATAAGGAGGATCACGCATGATCCCGTTACAACACGGCCTGATGTTGGCTGCTGTGCTGTTTGTTCTCGGCCTGACCTCGCTGGTACTGCGCCGCAATTTGCTATTTATGCTGATTGGTCTGGAGATCATGATCAACGCCGCGGCACTGGCGCTGGTGGTAGCAGGGAGCTACTGGGGACAAGCTGACGGCCAGGTGATGTACATTCTGGCGATCAGCCTCGCGGCGGCGGAAGCCAGCATCGGCCTGGCCCTGCTGCTCCAGCTCTATCGTCGTCGTCAGACGCTGAACATTGACACAGTGAGCGAGATGCGCGGATGAATCTTCTCTATTTAACCGTATTATTTCCGCTGATTGGCTTCCTGCTATTGGCGTTTTCCCGTGGTCGCTGGTCGGAGAATCTGTCGGCAGCGGTGGGAATGGGATCGGTCGGTCTGGCGGCGTTGACCACCGTTTTCGTTGGTATGGATTTCTTCAGTAACGGTCAACAGCCTTTTACTCAGGCGTTGTGGACATGGATTCAGGTCGGCCACTTTGATATCAAAGTGAACCTGGTACTGGACGGCTTGTCACTGACCATGCTGTCAGTGGTGACCGGCGTCGGCTTCTTCATCCACATGTTTGCTTCCTGGTACATGCGCGGTGAAGAGGGCTATTCACGCTTCTTCGCTTACACCAACCTGTTCATCGCGAGCATGGTTGTGTTGGTGCTGGCCGACAACCTGATGCTGATGTATCTCGGTTGGGAAGGCGTGGGCCTCTGCTCTTATCTGCTGATTGGCTTCTACTACAGCAACCCAGAAAACGGCAAAGCGGCGATGAAAGCGTTCATCATCACCCGCGTCGGTGACGTGTTCCTCGCATTCGCGCTGTTCATTCTCTACAACGAACTGGGTACGCTGAACTTCCGCGAGCTGGTGGAACTGGCGCCGGCGCATTTCGCCGCTGACAACCACATGCTGCAGTGGGCAACCCTGATGTTGTTGGGCGGTGCGGTCGGTAAATCTGCACAGTTGCCACTGCAAACGTGGCTGGCTGATGCGATGGCGGGTCCTACGCCGGTATCAGCTCTGATCCACGCCGCCACCATGGTAACCGCGGGTGTTTACCTGATTGCGCGTACCCATGGCTTGTTCCTGCTGACGCCGGAAGTGCTGCATCTGGTGGGTATTGTGGGGGCGATTACGTTGGTGCTGGCAGGCTTTGCCGCGCTGGTGCAAACCGACATCAAGCGCGTGCTGGCTTACTCTACCATGAGTCAAATCGGCTACATGTTCCTCGCGCTGGGCGTGCAGGCATGGGACGCGGCCATTTTCCACTTGATGACGCACGCCTTCTTCAAAGCACTGCTGTTCCTTTCTTCTGGTTCGGTCATTCTGGCCTGCCACCACGAGCAGAACATCTTCAAAATGGGCGGCCTGCGTAAGAGCATCCCACTGGTGTACACCTGCTTCCTGGTCGGCGGCGCTGCGCTGGCGGCACTGCCGCTGATTACCGCAGGTTTCTACAGTAAAGACGAAATTCTGTTTGGTGCGCTGGCGAATGGTCACATCAATCTGATGGTGGCGGGTCTGGTCGGTGCATTCCTGACCTCGATCTACACCTTCCGCATGATCTTCATCGTGTTCCACGGCGAAGAGAAAATTCATGCGCACGCGGGCAAAGGCATCACTCACCATCTGCCACTGATTGTGCTGTTAGTGCTCTCCACCTTCGTTGGCGCCATGATCACGCCACCGCTGGCGGGCGTGCTGCCGCAGAATGAATTCGGTGAGGGCGGAAAAGTGGCGCTGGAAATCACCTCAGGCGTGGTCGCGATTGTCGGCATCCTGATTGCTGCTGCCCTATGGCTTGGCAAACGCCAGCTGGTCACCAGTGTTGCCAATAGCGCGCCGGGCCGTTTCTTCGGCACCTGGTGGTTCGCGGCATGGGGCTTCGACTGGCTGTATGACAAGGTGTTTGTAAAACCTTATTTGGGCATTGCCTGGCTGCTGAAGCGCGATCCGCTGAACTCACTGATGAACCTGCCTGCGCTATTGTCGCGCATTGGTAATAAAGGCCTGGTGGTGAGCGAGAACGGTTACGTGCGCTGGTATGTGGCTTCCATGAGTGTCGGTGCCGTGGTGGTACTGGCGCTGATGCTGGTGATTTAAAGATTGATGAGCGGGGGCGAGAGAATCAAGGATTCTCTCATCCCAGAAGCGAATGTGAAAAATTGCCTGAATGACGAAGCGTTATTGATGTAGCCCGTTTCGTTGCCGTCAGTGTGCAGCAACCCAAGCGTATTTTGTACGTGAGGGTGGCGAGCGCTGACGGTGATGAACGTGGCAAGCAAGATAGCTCGAAATCAGGTTGAAAAAAGGGAAGTATGCCGTGCTATTACCTTGGCTAATAATCATACCTTTTGTTGGGGGTCTGCTTTGCTGGTTAGCAGAGCGCCTCGGCGCAAAAGTGCCGCGTTGGATCGCCATGATCACCATGGGGCTGACGCTGGCACTCGGTCTGCAGTTGTGGCTGCAGGGAGGCTATTCACTCACCCAGGCTGCAGGAATGCCGCAGTGGCAGTCGACTTTCTCGGTGCCATGGATTCCGCGCTTCGGCATTAACTTCCATCTGGCTATCGACGGTTTGTCACTGCTGATGGTGGTGCTGACCGGTCTGCTCGGGTTGATGGCGGTGCTCTGTTCCTGGAATGAAATCGAGAAGTATCAGGGCTTTTTCCACCTCAACCTGATGTGGATCCTCGGTGGTGTGATTGGCGTGTTCCTCTCCATCGACATGTTCCTGTTCTTCTTCTTCTGGGAAATGATGCTGGTGCCGATGTACTTCCTCATCGCGCTCTGGGGTCACAAAGCCTCTGACGGTAAAACCCGTATCTCGGCAGCGACCAAATTCTTCATCTATACCCAGGCTTCGGGTCTGGTGATGTTGATTGCGATTCTGGCGCTGGTGTTCGTGCACTACAACGCCACGGGCGTCTGGACCTTCAGCTACGAAGAACTGCTGAAAACGCCAATGTCGCACACCGTTGAATATCTGCTGATGCTCGGCTTCTTTATCGCTTTCGCAGTGAAAATGCCAGTGGTGCCCCTGCACGGCTGGTTGCCGGATGCGCACAGTCAGGCGCCAACTGCGGGTTCGGTTGACCTCGCAGGAATCTTGCTGAAAACGGCGGCGTATGGTCTGCTGCGTTTCAGCCTGCCACTGTTCCCGAATGCTTCCGCAGAGTTTGCGCCGATTGCTATGTGGCTCGGTGTTCTGGGTATCTTCTACGGTGCCTGGATGGCGTTCTCGCAGACGGATATCAAACGTCTGATTGCTTACACCTCCGTTTCGCACATGGGCTTCGTGCTGATTGCTATCTACACCGGCAGCCAGCTGGCGTTCCAGGGCGCGGTGATTCAGATGATTGCTCACGGCCTGTCCGCCGCAGCACTGTTCATCTTGTGTGGGCAGCTTTATGAGCGTCTGCATACCCGTGACCTGCGCCAGATGGGCGGTTTGTGGGGACGTATCAAATGGATTCCAGGCCTGTCGCTGTTCTTCGCGGTGGCCAACCTCGGTATGCCAGGCACCGGTAACTTTGTCGGCGAATTTATGATTCTGACCGGCAGTTTCCAGGTGGTGCCGGTGATTATCGTGATTGCCACCTTTGGTCTGGTGTTTGCCTCGGTGTATTCGCTGGTGATGATGCAGCGCGCTTACTACGGCGAAGCGAAATCGAAAGCTCCGCTGCCGGGCATGTCACCGCGTGAATTCATGACGATCGGCGTGCTGGTGGTGCTGCTGGTTCTGCTGGGTGTTTATCCACAGCCGATCCTTGATACCTCTCACGCTGCGATGAGCAATATTCAGCAGTGGTTTACCGCTTCAATTTCAACTACAAGGCCGTAATTCGCCATGACAATAACTCCTCAACATCTGATTGCGTTACTGCCGCTGTTGATCGTCGGATTGACGGTGGTGGTGGTGATGCTGTCCATTGCGTGGCGACGCAACCACTTTGTTAATGCCACGCTGACGGTGATTGGCCTGAACGTGGCGCTGTTTTCACTGTGGTTTGTCGGTCATGTCGGTGCCATGGATGTCACGCCGCTGCTGCGCGTTGACGGTTACTCGATGTTCTACACCGCGCTGGTGCTGCTTGCCAGTCTCGCCACCTGCACCTTTGCTTATCCGTGGCTGGCTGGTTTCCCGGACAACAAAGATGAGTTCTATCTGCTGGTGCTGATTGCGGCACTGGGTGGGATCGTGCTGGCCAGTGCTAATCATCTGGCGGCGCTGTTCATCGGTATCGAACTGCTGTCACTGCCGCTGTTTGGCCTGATTGGTTATGCCTTCCGCCAGAAACGTTCGCTGGAAGCGGCACTGAAGTACATGATCCTGTCCGCTGCAGCGTCCTCGTTCCTGATCTTTGGTATCGCGTTGATTTATGCCGATTCTGGCAGCCTGAGCTTTGTGCAGCTGGGTAAAAGCCTGAATGACAGCATGATCCAACAGCCGCTGCTGCTGGTCGGTTTGGGCATGATGATTATCGGCCTCGGCTTTAAGCTGTCACTGGTTCCGTTCCACCTGTGGACACCAGACGTTTATCAGGGTGCGCCTGCGCCGGTTTCAACCTTCCTGGCCACCGCCAGCAAAATCGCCATCTTTGGTGTGGTGATGCGCTTGTTCCTGTACGCGCCAGTGACCGACAGCGAAGCCGTGCGCACCGTGCTCGGTGTTATCGCCTTTGTGTCGATTCTGTTCGGTAACCTGATGGCGATTTCGCAGAGCAACATCAAACGTCTGCTCGGTTACTCATCGATCGCGCATCTTGGCTATTTGCTGGTGTCGCTGATTGCGGTGAAAACCCATCAGCTGTCACTGGAAACGGCGGGTGTGTACCTGGCGGGTTACCTGTTCAGCAGCCTCGGCGCGTTCGGTGTGGTCAGCCTGATGTCCAGCCCGTACCGTGGCCCGGATGCGGATACGCTTTACTCTTATCGTGGTCTGTTCTGGCATCGTCCAATTTTGTCAGCGGTCATGACCGTCATGATGCTGTCTCTGGCCGGTATCCCGATGACGCTGGGCTTCATTGGTAAGTTCTACGTCATTGCTTCCGGTGTGAACGCGCATCTGTGGTGGTTAACCGCGGCAGTCGTTGCCGGCAGTGCGATCGGTCTTTACTACTATCTGCGTGTGACGGTGAGTCTGTACCTCAGCCCACCAGAAATGCACACGCGCGATCGTGACACGCCAGCCAACTGGGCGTTCACCGCCGGTGGTGTGGTGGTGCTGATCTCGGCGATTCTGGTGCTGCTGCTGGGTGTCTATCCTCAGCCACTGATTTCGCTGGTGCAGATGGCTCAGCCGCTGATGTAAATGCGCTTTGACCCCATGAATCAGGCCTCAGGGCCTGATTTTTTTTGCCTGTAATCTGAGAATACGATCACGGCAAGGCAATGCGGCAACCCTGTATGGCTGCTCAATCCCCGCGCGCTGTGATACTCTCAGGAGATCACTTTTTTCGCTCAGACAAGGAAGCATCATGGAAATGCAATGGCTTGATTGCCACCACAGTGAACTGAGTGCACAGCAGTTATATACCGTGCTGGCACTGCGCAATCACGTATTCATTGTGGAGCAGAACTGCCCCTATCAAGACGTAGATGGTCAGGATTTGCGAGCAGAGAATCGCCACATCATGGGCTTCCTTGACGGCAAATTATTGGCCTACGCTCGTGTGCTTACGCCCTCACTGGACAGCGCCCCGGTGATGATTGGTCGCGTGATCGTATCCGAAGAAGCGCGTGGCCTGAAGTTGGGCTATCGACTGATGGAGAAAGCGCTGGAGAGCTGCGATACCCATTGGCCGCAACGCACTATTTATTTATCGGCGCAGGCCCATCTGGAAGGGTTTTACGGTCGTCTTGGCTTCAAAGCGGTGGGGGACGTTTACATGGAAGATAACATTCCACACATCGGTATGCAGAAAGCGTAATGGCGAGGAATACTCCTCGCCATTTATACCCGTCATACTTCAAATTTCCGGTGAGTTGGCTGCCTGGCTCACCCGAATCACTGACTTGAGTCAGCTCATCGGGCTCTCTTGTTTGCCGCCTTCCTGAAATTCGAACTTTTTAGGGGATATCAGCCCGGCGTCATCTGTCGGTCATCGGTGTATTTACGCTGATCCGGCGGCGGTGGGAAATACTGATACAGCCAGGTTTCACTTAAGGTCTCATCTTTGGTGCGCAGGAACAGGCGCATATCCACCGGCTTGGTGGAGTCGCTGTTCGGATACCAGTCAAACAAGATGCGGTAGCCGTTGAGGGGTTCAACATACAGAATCTCAACCTGCTTGATGGTACCGGCATTGACGGTGATCACCGGCTCAATACCTTTCGGCGCTGCGGCTTTCAGATCGCCACCGACGAAATCAATCGCAAAGCGACGGCACCACTGATCGGGGAAGTGTTCGCCCGGCGCCCAACCTTCTGGGAAGCCACCAATACCGGTACGTGTCGCATCCACGCGCGCCAGCCCGCTGCGCACAGGTGGCAGTTGGCTCCAGTAGAGTTTGTACTGGAAGTTAAATTCGCTGCCCGCTTTAACCGGTTCCGTTGGCTGCCAGAAGCACACTACGTTATCCAGGGTTTCACCGGTCGTCGGGATCTCCATCAGGTTGATGGCGCCTTTGCCCCACTTGCCAATTGGCTCAACCCACAGGCTTGGGCGTTTGTCATACCAGCCAATGACATCCTGATAATCTTTGAAGTCGTGATTGAGCTGCAACAGACCAAAACCACGTGGGTTTTCATCTTCATAAGCATTGAACTGTAAGCGTTGCGGGTTGTTCAGCGGACGTGCAATCCATTCCCCTTTTCCGGTCCACATTGCCAGACGATCGGAGTCATGGATTTGTGGATGATAGGTATTGCACATGCGACGCTCGTTGGTGCCGCAGCTAAACATACTGGTCATCGGCGAGATGCCGAGCTGACGAATGTCGTTACGAGCAAACAGGTGGTTTTCCACCTCCATCACCACGCGTTTCTCTTCGCAGTGGATAGTGAACTTGTACGCACCGGTGACGCTGGCGCCGTCCAGCAGCGCATAAACCACAAAGGTGGTATCGTCGGCTTTCGGTGTTTCAAACCAGAAGGCGGTAAAGTCCGGGAACTCCTCGTGGCCGTTGCTAAAGGTGTTGACTGCCACACCGCGCGCTGACAAGCCGTACTGGAAAGTTTCATCAACCGCACGGAAGTAGCTCGCGCCGAGGAACGAGACGATATCGCGACGCGCCAGTTCTGGTTTTTTAAACGCGCGGAAACCGGCGAAGCCCAAATCGGTTTTGCCGACCAGCTGCTGGGTATCGACATTAGCGTTGTGATAGTTAAACAGTTCGGGGCGGAAGTGGATTTCGCGCGCTTCACGGCTATCGGCATCCACGGAGAACATGCGGATACGACGTTTAAAGCCCATCCCCACGTGGAAGAACTGCACATCTAACTCGCGATCGGGAATGTTGTTCCACAGCGAATGGTTGGCATCGTACTGAATTTCGTTGTAAGCCTGCGGTGTCAGATTGGCCAGGGTGTCAGGAAGCGGGCCGGGTGCGCCGCCCCAGGGCTGTTTCGCCAGCGCGGATGCTTTCTTTTTCAGTGAGTCGAAATCGAAGCGCACTGCGGTGCCGTCGGCGATGCCATCATCGGCCCAGGCGGACTGCGCAAACAGCGAGGAGAGCCCGGTCATACCGCTTGCGGCAGAGAGGGCCATGGACGCTTTCATAAATTTTCTACGATTCATGCCGGAAATCTAATCCTTAGCTGCTCTGGTGTGTTGTGACTGTCGTAAGACGCATTGCGTCTGGCTACAAGGGGATACGACAGTCGCGAAATTAAAAAATTCAGTCTGACAAAAATTTATCAGATTAATCAAATAAGCGAAGCAGATTTCACGCTGCAACAGCGCGGATTACGCAACTTTGCATTGAGTCGAGCAAAAACCAGCGTAATCCGAATCCCTTGCGCGCAGCAAATACCGAATTTATGACTATAGTTAAACGACGATAAGTGACGAGCATGGAGGAAGTATAACGTGTCATCTTCAGATCAATTTGAAACTCGCCTTGATGACGACCTGGCGCTACTGACAGAAACTTTGGAAGAAGTACTGAAATCGTCGGGTGATCCGGCCGATCAAAAGTACATCGAATTGAAACTTAAAGCGGAACAAGCACTGGAAGACGTGAAGAATCGCGTTAGCCAGGCTTCTGACAGCTATTATTACCGTGCCAAAAAAGCGGCCTACCGTGCCGACGATTATGTGCATGAAAAACCGTGGCAGGGGATCGGCATTGGCGCCGCCGCTGGCCTGTTTGTCGGTTTACTGTTGGCCCGCCGCTAAATTGTCTGGGCGTAACGCCGGTTACGCCCGATTCCTCTTTTTTACCGCGTTATCCCTCTCATTTGTCTCGAATCCTTGTTTCGCATCAACGGCGATTGTGTTTAGCGTGCGCGCTTTCTACAGTAAAGCGACAGGGATAAGGAGAAAGTAACGTGATACGTGTTGAAATGCTCTCTACGGGCGATGAAGTGTTGCATGGCCAGATTGTCGATACCAACGCCGCATGGCTCGCGGATGTGCTGTTCCAGCACGGTTTGCCGATGACCAGCCGCAGTACCGTGGGTGACGCGATGTCCTCACTGGTGGAGGCGCTGCAGAGTCGCAGCCAGATTGCCGATGTGCTGATTGTGAACGGCGGCCTTGGGCCAACCAGCGACGATCTTAGCGCGCTGGCGGCAGCTACCGCGTGTGGTACCGAATTAGTGATCCAGCAAGAATGGCTGGAAAAAATGGAAGCCTGGTTTGCCAGCCGTGGACGCATCATGGCGCCGAGCAACCGCAAGCAGGCGGAAATTCCGGCGAATGCCGAGCTGATTGATAATCCGGTGGGGACCGCGTGTGGCTTTGCACTTCAGCTCAATCGCTGCTGGATATTCTTCACGCCGGGCGTGCCGTCCGAATTTAAAGTGATGGTCGAGCAGGAGATCATTCCGCGTTTGAAAGCGCGTTTTGATTTACCTGAGCCGCCGCTGTGTTTGCGTCTGACTACCTTTGGTCGCGGCGAGAGTGACATTGCTGCCGAACTGGAGCCGTTACCGTTGCCGGAAGGTGTGGTAATGGGCTATCGCTCATCAATGCCAATCATTGAAATCAAACTCACCGGACCGGCCAGCCAGCGCGTGGCGATGGAACAGGCGTGGCAGCAGGTTAAGCTGCTGCTGGCGGAATGCACTATCTTCGAAGGCACTGAAGGTTTGCCTGCTTTGTTAGCGCGTGAGTTGCAACAGCGTGGTTTCCGGCTGGCGCTAAGCGAGCAATATACGGCGGGATTCCTCAACTGGCAGCTGGCATCAGCAGACGTGCCGCTCAGCGCAGCAGAGATTCTGCCTCCTCATGATGAACCGCTGGAATCCCAGGTCGAGCGCACGCGCGATCTGGCCGCACATCACGGCACGGTATTGGCGCTGTCGGTGGGCAATCTGGAAGAGGGCGAAGTGGCGATTGCGCTGCATACGCCGGAAGCCAGCTGGGGCCAGCGCGTGAAGTTCACCCATGGGCGTCACAATGTTGAAACCCGGCAGAAAGTCGTGGCGATGATGGCGATGAACATGCTGCGTCGCTGGCTGCACGGCAGTGAAGTCAGTAACGGGCATGGCTGGATTGATGTGCTGGAAGCTGTGAAACAGTAGGAATGTGGGCAGGCTTTGCCATGAATTTCACCGGGGCGCCATTGATGGCGACCCGGTGTTTAAATCTCGATCTCAATCTCCCCTTTGGCGCGGCAGCAGCAGGGCAAAATCTCACCCTTCTGAATAAACGCCAATGGGGTTTCCGCGTAAGCCACTTCGCCTTTTAGCAAGCGCATGCGGCATGAACCGCAGTAGCCTTCACGGCACTGAAACTCTACGCAAACATTGTGCGCTTCCAGTGCCGTCAACAGATTGGGATGATCTTCTGCGCACTCCAGCCGGGAGCCGGAACTGCGCAGAATAACAACAGAACGACTCATGCTTACAGCTGGAAGTCGTTGAAGTCGTCTTCGCCGACTTCGGCATCAATCTGACCCACCAGGTAAGAACTGACTTCCACTTCCTGTGGTGCCACCTGCACGTTATCTGATACCAACCAGGAGTTGATCCATGGAATCGGGTTAGAACGCGTCTGGAACGGCAGATCGAGGCCAACCGCTTGCATGCGAATGTTGGTGATGTACTCAATGTACTGGCACAGAATGTCTTTATTCAGACCGATCATCGAGCCACCGCTGAACAGATAATCTGCCCACTCTTTCTCTTGCTCGGCGGCTTTCTTGAACAGGTCGAAACACTCATCACGGCACTCGGCGGCGATCTCTTTCATTTCAGGATCATCTTCACCGGTGCGCAGCAGGTTCAGCATGTGCTGAGTGCCGGTCAGGTGCAGAGCTTCATCGCGCGCAATCAGTTTGATGATTTTGGCGTTACCTTCCATCAGCTCGCGCTCGGCGAAGGCGAATGAACAGGCGAAGCTGACGTAAAAGCGAATCGCTTCCAGGGCGTTAACGCTCATCAGGCAGATATACAGCTGCTTTTTCAGCGCACGCAGATTCACGGTCACGGTTTTACCCGCCACTTCGTGCGTGCCTTCTCCCAGCAGATGCCAGTAGCTGGTCATCTCGATCAGATCGTCGTAATACTTCGAGATGTCCTGTGCACGCGCCAGAATCTGCTCGTTAGTGACGATGTCGTCAAACACCAGTGAAGGATCGTTGACGATGTTACGGATGATATGGGTGTAAGAGCGCGAGTGGATGGTCTCAGAGAACGCCCAGGTTTCGATCCAGGTTTCGAGTTCTGGAATCGAAATCAACGGCAGCAGTGCCACGTTAGGGCTGCGACCCTGAATGGAATCCAGCAGCGTCTGGTATTTCAGGTTGCTGATAAAGATGTGTTTTTCGTGATCTGGCAGCGCCTGATAATCGATACGATCGCGTGAGACATCCACTTCTTCCGGACGCCAGAAGAAGGAGAGCTGTTTTTCGATCAGCTTTTCAAAGATGTCATATTTCTGCTGGTCGAAACGGGCAACGTTCACTGACTGGCCGAAGAACATCGGTTCTAACAGCTGGTCGTTTTTGTTCTGCGAAAATGTGGTGTAAGCCATGGCTAAGTCCAAAAGTGATGAGGGCCGACCATTGCCGGCCCTGACAAGATAGGGCGTCTGACTAATTAAATCTTACAAGCGCCGCTTTCGCAGCCGTCATCCTGAATGGAAGGAGCCAGGTCGTCCTGCGCATCTTCCGCACCATCACGGGTGTTTTGGTAGTACAGGGTTTTCACGCCAAATTTATACGCGGTCAGCAGATCTTTCAGCAGCTGTTTCATCGGCACTTTGCCATTGGCAAAACGGCTTGGATCATAGTTGGTGTTCGACGAAATCGCCTGATCGATAAATTTCTGCATCACACCAACCAACTGTAAGTAACCGTCGTTAGAGGGCATTTCCCACAGCAGTTCGTACTGATCTTTCAGACGCTCATACTCTGGCACCACCTGACGCAGAATACCGTCTTTAGATGCTTTGATGCTGATGTGACCGCGCGGTGGCTCAATACCGTTGGTGGCGTTTGAAATCTGCGAAGAGGTTTCAGACGGCATCAGGGCAGAGAGCGTGGAGTTACGCAGACCGTGCGTAACGATCGACTCACGCAGACCTTCCCAATCCAGGTGCAACGGCTCGCTGCAAACGGCGTCGAGATCCTTTTTATAGGTGTCGATCGGCAGAATGCCCTGTGAGTAGGTGGTCTCTTTGAACCACGTACAGGCACCTTGCTCTTTTGCCAGCTCGTTCGAGGCTTTCAGCAGGTAGTACTGGATCGCTTCAAAGGTTTTATGCGTCAGGTTGTTGGCGCTGCCATCAGAATAACGCACGCCGTTTTTCGCCAGATAGTAAGCGTAGTTGATCACGCCAATACCCAGAGTACGACGACCCATTGCGCCGCGTTTTGCCGCTGGGATGGGGTAATCCTGGTAATCCAGCAGGGCATCCAGTGCACGTACCGCGAGGGTCGCCAGCTCTTCCAGATCGTCGAGGCTGTCAATCGCACCGAGGTTAAAGGCAGACAGCGTACACAACGCGATTTCACCGCTTTCGTCATTCACATCGTTCAGCGGTTTGGTCGGCAGCGCGATTTCCAGGCACAGGTTAGACTGGCGGACGGGCGCGATAGCCGGATCAAACGGGCTGTGGGTGTTGCAGTGATCGACGTTCTGGATGTAGATACGGCCAGTAGAAGCACGTTCCTGCATCATCAGTGAGAACAGTTCAACTGCTTTCACACGCTGTTTGCGGATGCTGTCGTCTTTCTCGTATTTGGTGTACAGACGCTCAAACTCGTCCTGATCGGCGAAGAACGCATCGTACAGACCTGGCACGTCAGACGGGCTGAACAGGGTGATCTCTTCACCTTTCAACAGACGGGTATACATCAGCTTGTTGATCTGTACGCCGTAGTCCATGTGACGTACGCGGTTGCCTTCAACGCCACGGTTGTTTTTCAGCACCAGCAGGCTTTCCACTTCCAGATGCCACATTGGGTAGAACAGGGTGGCTGCACCGCCACGTACGCCGCCTTGTGAGCACGACTTCACTGCCGTCTGGAAATGTTTATAGAACGGGATGCAACCGGTATGGAAGGCTTCGCCGCCACGGATTGGGCTACCCAGCGCACGAATGCGACCAGCGTTGATACCGATACCCGCACGCTGCGACACGTATTTTACGATAGCGCTGGAGGTGGCATTGATGGAATCAAGGCTGTCACCGCATTCGATCAAGACGCAAGAGCTGAACTGACGCGTTGGGGTACGCACGCCAGACATGATTGGCGTCGGCAGTGAGATCTTGAAGGTGGACACGGCATCATAGAAGCGACGCACGTAATCCATACGCGTCTCACGCGGATAACCGGAGAACAGGCATGCAGCAACCAGAATATACAGGAACTGGGCACTCTCGTAGATTTCACCGCTCACACGGTTCTGCGCCAGGTATTTACCTTCCAGCTGCTTCACCGCAGCGTAAGAGAAGTTCATGTCGCGCCAGTGGTCGATGAAGCCGTCCATCTGCTCGAACTCTTCTACGCTGTAATCTTCCAGCAGGTGACGGTCGTATTTGCCCATCTCAACCATTTTCACGACCTGATCGTACAGCTTCGGCGGCTCAAACTGGCCGTACGCTTTTTTACGCAGGTGGAAGATGGCGAGGCGAGCAGCCAGGTACTGGTAATCCGGCGCATCACGGGAGATCAGGTCTGCAGCGGCCTTGATGATGGTCTCATGGATATCAGAAGTACGAATTCCATCGTAGAACTGAATGTGGGAGCGCAACTCAACCTGAGACACGGAGACGTTATTCAGCCCTTCAGCGGCCCAATCCAGTACCCGGTGAATCTTATCGAGATCAATGCGCTCCTGGCGGCCATCGCGTTTAGTAACGAGCAGACTTTGGTTCATGTCGCGTGTTTACCTGTCCATGAAAGAGTGAGTTATCCCCCATCTATTCACAAGGCCTATGCACAAGCCGCTCGTTGTGAGTAAGCCTGTGGATAAACACTATATATAGGGGGTGCGGGAAGTTTGAACAACAATATGGTGAGTATTCTAGTCAGCATTCTGATCATCACAAGAGTTGATTTTCGCGAAAAAATCCGTCCAGGGGGGTAGCGAAATTCCTGGATCCCCATTCCATAAGGCCTGCCAATGGTGTCAACTGCCAGCGACTTTTTTTTCACTTTTTGATCGAGCGCGTGTTTATTGCTCAAAGGTTCTCATCACGGAAATTTCTGAAGTCAAAAAAGCCCTGACAAGGCCGCCAGTAGCGAACTTATCTAAAATTGCTTATGAATTTTTTGTGACCAATCCAGCCTACAAAAATGCGTGGCATGCGTCTAAAAGGAAATTGATCTGGATAGCAGTGAGTTACAAACCTGGCGCTTTCCACATCGAGGTGGTTAACCCACTGTCCACCAGGGTGAGTTGGTCGGCATAGACTTTCTGCCAGTTGGCTTTTTGCTGTTGATAGAGTTGGTGGTGTTCTGCGTTGGGGTGAAATTCGCGCTCCCAGCGTACTAATGCTTGCCCGGTTTCCTGCAAACTGCGATAAACCCCAGCGGCGACGCCAGCCGCAATCGCGCAGCCCAGGGCGGTGGCTTCTTTCACCTGCGGCACTTTGACCGTCAGCCCCGTGACATCGCTCAAAATCTGGCTCCACAATTTGCCCTTCGCACCGCCTCCGGCAAACACTATCTGTGAGGTTTGGACACCGGAAAAGGCGGCCACCAGATCCAGATTGCAGGCCGAAACAATCGCGGCATTCTCTTCCAGCGCACGGAAGAGCGTCTGTTTATTGCAGCGTTCGGGGTCGATGGAAAGATTAATAAAGGAAGGCGCAGCGTGATACCACTTGTTGAAGTGCATTGCATCTGAGAACACCGGCATCACGCCCCACGAACCGGCGGGGACGCGTGCCGCCATCTCTTCCAGCAGGCTGTAGCAATCCACACCCAGCCGCTCCGCCAGCAGTTTCTCTTCGCTGCAAAAGGCATCACGGAACCAGCGCATCGTGAGGCCGGTAAAGAAACTGATCGCTTCCGCCTGCGCCATACCGGGGATCACATGCGGATTCACGCGAATGTTCATTTGAGGATCAATCTGCGGCTGCGGCAGATTCACCACCTGCTGCCAGAAAGTGCCGCCGAGCACAGCAGTTTCCCCCGCATTCACGACACTTAACCCCAGTGTCCCCAACTGCACATCACCGCCGCCCATGCCAACCACTGTGCCTTGCACCAGCCCACACTGACGAGCGGCTTCGGCTGTCACGGTTCCCAGTTGCGTACCGGTTTCGGCCACGGGTGACAATATATCGCCGCGCAAACCCGCCATCTCCAGCAAATCAGGCCGCCAGTTTCGGGTGCGTAAATCCAGCAGGCCGGTGGTGCCCGCGTTGGAGGGATCCACTGCCAGTTCGCCACTCAGGCATTTTGCCAGCCAGTCGCTGATCATCGACAGCGTTGCCGCCTGACGATAAATATCGGGTCGATGATGCGCCAGCCATAACAGGCGTGGCATTGCCCCAAGTGCCAGGGTTTGCCCTGAGCACTGATAGATTTCACGCTCAAACTCGCCGTGATGAATCTCTTTCAGCTCACTCACTTCGCGGCTGGCGCGGGCATCCACGTTGGCACAGGCCCAAATTGCTTCGCCAGCTTTGTTATAGAGCACGATCCCTTCGCGCATCGAGCAGCAGGCCACGCTGCGAATCGCGCTGGCTGGCAACTGCGACTGTTGCAGCACCTGCTGAATACACTGACAGGCGAGTGACCAATTGTGGCTCAGATCAAACTCCATCGATCCCGGCACATCGGGCAGGGCGAGATGACGCCATTCAGCTTGCGCCACGGCGACCTGTTCACCCTGAAGATTGAAAATCACGGCGCGAATACTGCCAGTACCGGCGTCGAGCGCCATCAAATGCGGGGCGTGTGACATCGCAAAACTCCTGTTGAAACGGAAAAGTGCTCCACGCCGACGGCCCAACGGGTGTTACTGCAAAGATAGCTGTGCGCGAGGGTTTTCACCTCCAGATGAACGGCTTAGCCCACCGCTGAAAGTTTGAACTGTGATCGCTGCGAGAGTTTTATTAAACAAGCTTTACCAGGATTGCCACTTTGCCAATCGCGATAAAAAGGACAAGCCGATGGAAGTCACGCTGGTCGAGATCAACGTCAAACCCGACTGTATCGACGAGTTTTTGCGGGTTTTTAAGCTCAATCATTTAGGTGCGCTGGAGGAACCCGGCAATCTGCGTTTTGATGTGTTGCAGGACAGCCATGTGCCGACGCGCTTCTTTATTTATGAAGCTTACACCGATGAGGCCGCCGTGCTGGCGCACAAGAAAACGGCACACTACCTGGCGTGCGTTGAGGCGTTGGAAGCGTTAATGAGCGAACCAAGAAAGAAAACCGCGTTTAAGGGGATATTTCCGCAGTGATGGCGGCATGGACATCTCCGCACAATCGGGTAGCAGCATGATTGAAAGTACCTAAAGCGGGTAGATAGGAAGAAAAACGCGCTGCTGCATCATGTTAATGGCAGCGGCTGCGAGGGCAACTTAATGAAGCTCAATCCACAACGCAGCGCGACTCAAAGCCATGATCAACGTTCAGGGCCAGTAAAGCCCCGCCCGAAGAGCAAAGCGTCCGCCGCAGGGATGCGGCGGCCGATCTGCATGGATGCGTGTTTCCTTTGCGATCGGGCGGGGCTTTACTGGCCGACGCACGGTTCCCACAGCAACCAGCAACCACGCTAACACTCAATCCTGACGATGCGTATGCACCATATAATTCACATCCACACCACGCCCCAGACGGAACTGATTGGTCAGCGGATTGTAGTGCAGGCCAATCATGCCTCTCTCACGCAATGGCGTCTCATCAACCCAATTCAGCAACTCCGCCGGACGGATAAACTTCTTCACGTCATGTGTACCGCGCGGCACCATGCGCATCACATATTCGGCACCAAACACCGCCAGCAACCACGCCTTGGGATTACGGTTAATGGTCGAGAAGAACACTTCGCCGCCCGGCTTTACCAACTGCGCACATGCCATCACCACAGAACGCGGATCCGGTACGTGCTCCAGCATCTCCATGCAAGTCACCACGTCATAGGCCCCCGCATGGCTAATCGCATGGTCTTCCACGGTCTGCTGCACATAGTTCACGCTCACACCGCTCTCCAGCGCATGCAACCGTGCTACTTCCAGCGGCTCCGCACCCATATCCAACCCGGTCACGTTGGCTCCTTCACGCGCCATGCTCTCCGCTAAAATACCGCCGCCGCAGCCGACATCCAGCACCTTCTTACCAAACAAACCATTGCTGTGCTGGGCAATCCAGCCAAGACGCAGGGGATTGATGCGGTGTAACGGCTTAAACTCACCCTCTAAATCCCACCAGCGCGATGCGACCGCTTCAAACTTGGCAATCTCAGCATGGTCGACGTTTTGGCGGCTTTCCTGCGGTTGTTCACTCATTGAATCACGACTCCTGACAAAATATTCTCTCAGTATAAACGCTTAACTCTTGCTAGCGCATCTCTCACCTGCAAGGAAAAGCGGCATTAAACCCTGCTTTACGTTCACCGAGGGCAACCACTGTGATATACTTTCGCACCATTAAAAACCGGCATTATGTAGAGGGATAGCGGCTCCATGAGCGACCTTGCGAGAGAAATTACACCGGTCAATATCGAAGAAGAGTTAAAAAACTCTTACCTCGATTACGCCATGTCGGTCATCGTTGGCCGAGCTTTACCCGATGTGCGTGATGGCTTGAAGCCGGTGCACCGCCGTGTGCTTTTTGCCATGAGCGAACTGGGTAACGACTGGAACAAAGCTTATAAGAAATCGGCCCGTGTGGTCGGTGACGTGATCGGTAAATATCACCCACACGGTGATTCCGCGGTATACGAAAGTATCGTTCGTATGGCCCAGCCGTTCTCCCTGCGCTACATGCTGGTAGATGGTCAGGGTAACTTCGGTTCCGTTGATGGCGACTCCGCCGCAGCGATGCGTTATACCGAAGTGCGTATGGCGAAGATCTCTTCTGAACTGCTGGCGGACCTCGAAAAAGAGACCGTCGATTTTGTGCCGAACTATGATGGCACCGAGCAGATTCCTGAAGTGCTGCCGACCAAAATTCCTAACCTGCTGGTGAACGGCTCGTCCGGTATCGCCGTAGGTATGGCGACCAACATTCCACCGCATAACCTGACGGAAGTGATCAACGGCTGCCTCGCCTTTATCGAAGACGAAGACATCACTGTTGAAGGCCTGATGGAACACATCACCGGTCCTGACTTCCCGACTGCGGCGTTCATCAACGGTCGTCGTGGTATCGAAGAAGCCTATCGCACCGGTCGCGGTAAGATTTATATCCGCGCACGCGGTGAGATTGAAACCGACGCAAAAACCGGCCGCGAAACCATCATCGTCAATGAAATCCCGTATCAGGTAAACAAAGCGCGCCTGATCGAGAAAATTGCCGAGCTGGTGAAAGAGAAGCGTGTGGAAGGCATTAGCGGCCTGCGTGATGAATCCGATAAAGACGGTATGCGTATCGTTATTGAGATCAAACGCGATGCGGTCGGTGAAGTGGTGCTCAACAACCTCTATTCCCTGACGCAACTGCAAGTCTCCTTCGGCATCAACATGGTGGCACTCCATCAGGGCCAGCCGAAGATCATGACGCTGAAAGGCATCATTGAAGCCTTCGTGCGCCACCGCCGTGAAGTGGTGACGCGCCGTACCATTTTCGAACTGCGCAAAGCGCGTGACCGTGCACACATCCTTGAAGGTCTGGCCATTGCGCTGGCCAACATCGATCCGATTATCGAACTGATTCGTCGCGCACCAACGCCAGCTGAAGCGAAAGCGGGCCTGTTGGCACAGCCATGGAATCTGGGCAACGTAGCCACCATGCTGGAGCGTGCGGGCGATGACGCAGCACGTCCAGAATGGCTGGAAGCGCAGTTCGGTATTCGTGACGGTCAGTACTACCTGACTGAACAGCAAGCTCAGGCAATTCTGGATCTGCGTCTGCAGAAACTGACCGGCCTTGAGCACGAAAAGCTGCTCGACGAATACAAAGAGCTGCTGGACCAGATCGCAGAACTGATCCACATCCTGCAGAGCGCCGAGCGTCTGATGGAAGTCATCCGCGAAGAGCTGGTGGCAATGCGTGACCAGTTTGGTGATGAACGTCGTACTGAAATTACCGCCAACAGCGCCGACATCAACATTGAAGATCTGATTAATCAGGAAGATGTGGTGGTCACGCTGTCGCATCAGGGTTATGTCAAATATCAGCCGCTGACTGACTATGAAGCGCAGCGTCGTGGTGGCAAAGGCAAATCCGCAGCACGTATTAAAGAAGAAGACTTTATTGATCGTCTGCTGGTAGCCAACACCCATGATACCATTCTGTGCTTCTCCAGCCGTGGCCGTCTCTACTGGATGAAAGTTTACCAGCTGCCAGAAGCGAGCCGTGGCGCACGTGGTCGCCCAATTGTTAACCTGCTGCCGCTGGAAGCCAACGAACGTATCACCGCCATTCTGCCGGTGCGTGAATACACCGAAGGCTTCAATATCTTTATGGCGACCGCTGACGGTACCGTGAAGAAAACTGCCCTGCAGGAATTCAGCCGTCCACGTAGCGCCGGTATTATCGCCATCAACCTGCGTGAAGATGATGAATTGATCGGTGTTGCACTGACCAACGGTAGCGATGAGGCCATGCTGTTCTCTGCTGCGGGTAAAGTGGTGCGCTTCTCTGAGACTGCGGTTCGCGCCATGGGCCGTTCGGCCTCTGGTGTTCGTGGTATCAAGCTGGCTGAAAGCGATAAAGTGGTTTCACTGATCGTGCCACGTGAAGAGGGTGCCATCCTCACTGTGACGCAAAATGGTTACGGTAAACGTACAGCGAATAGCGAATACCCAACCAAATCGCGTGCAACTCAGGGTGTCATCTCGATTAAAGTCACCGAACGTAACGGACCGGTCATCGGTGCGGTGCAGGTGGTGGATGGCGATCAGATCATGATGATTACCGATGCCGGTACGCTGGTGCGTACACGCGTATCGGAAGTCAGTGTGGTCGGCCGTAACACCCAGGGCGTGATTCTGATTCGTACCGCGGAAGACGAAAACGTTGTGGGTCTGCAACGTGTTGCTGAGCCGGTGGAAGAAGAAGAACTCGACGCCATCGACGGCAGCGTCGCGGAAGGCGAAGACGATATCGCGCCGGAAGTGGACAACGACGACGACGCACCCGAAGCGGACGAAGAAGAGTAATCCGCAGCGGTGAACAACAGCGGCAGGTCAGGGCAACCGACCTGCCGTTTTTTATCTGAGTTTTACTCCCAAAGTCGCGCACCAACTGGCTTTTTCGGGCCGATAAAGCTAGTGTATGAGGGTTTTTCAACTTCCTGACAACCCCTTACCTCCAGTGAGTCTCTTTTGAAATATCTCGTCTCCTTTCGCACTACGCTTCGCATCTCGCGCTATCTGTTCCGTGCGCTGGCGCTGCTGCTTTGGACGTTGGGTGCGTTGCTGACTACCTTCTTCATCATCAACGTACTGCACGAAAAAGAGAACGCGGTTCGCCAGGAATTTGACACCAATTATGGCCAGGCGGAATGGTATGTACGCCACTCGGCCGACGTCATGCGTGAACTGAAATACATCACCGAAAACCGCTTAAGTAACAGTAGCAACGGTTTGGACGTGCTGAATGGCCTGCCTGCCGGTAAAAGTACCTTGCCACAGTTCACGCCGCTGTTTTCTGATGGTGATTGCACTTCAATGAGTAACACCTGGCGTAACTCGCTCGATTCGCTGGGTTACTTCATCAACTACTGGAAAAGTAACTTCACCTCCGCTTACGAACTCAACCGGGTGTTCTTTATTGGGGGTGAAAATCAGTGTCTGGCCGATTTCGCCATTGGTAACAACAATTCAGTCGATCGTGAACGCAGCCTAAAAGCCCTGCGCGAGCGGGTGCTGCACTATCGCAGCGGCAATGAAGAAGAGCGGCGTAATCCGATGTACTGGATTACGCCGAGCAGCCAGCCTGGTGTCGGTAATTTCTACATGGTGATGCCGGTGTATGTGGCCAACAAGCTACAGGCGTTGCTGGGCGTGGAACAAAATATCCGTCTTGATGAGTTTATTCAGCCGGGCGGCTTGCCGCTGGTTGCCACCATTACTGATGAGAACTACCGTCCGTTGCTGAGTTCGCGTCGCGGTGGCCCCGGCTACTCTTTTGACGATCTGCCGGATGACAGCACCTGGTTTGGTTATCTTGATAGCTATCGCCAGTTAGTCCTGAAGAAACCGCTGCCGCCGTCCAATCTTAACGTGGTGTGGTCACTCTCTACTGACGTGCTGGTGGATCAGCTCAAGCTGATGCTGATTAACGCGCTGTTGCTCAATATCTTCAGCGCATTGATCCTGTTCACGCTGGCATGGATATTCGAACGCCGTATGTTCCTGCCAGCGGAAGATAACGCACATCGGCTGGAAGAGCACGAGCAGTTCAACCGCAAAATTGTCGCTTCGGCGCCGGTCGGTATCTGTATTTTGCGCACCAGCGACGGCACCAATATTCTGAGTAACGAACTGGCTCACAACTATCTGACGCTGCTGACGCAGGAAGATCGTCAGCGCCTCAATGAGATCATCGGGGGCCAGCAGGTCAACTTTGTCGATGTGCTCACCGGTACCAATACCAACCTGCAAATCAGCTTTGTGCATTCACGCTATCGCAATGAAAACGTCGCAATTTGCGTGCTGGTGGACGTTTCAGCGCGTGTGCGCATGGAGCAGTCGTTGCAGGAGATGGCGCATGCGGCAGAACAGGCCAGCCAGTCCAAATCCATGTTCCTTGCCACCGTCAGTCACGAACTGCGCACCCCGCTGTACGGCATCATCGGTAACCTCGACCTGCTGCAAACCAAGTCGTTGCCAAAAGGTGTGGAATCGCTGGTGACGGCGATGAACAACTCATCGAGCCTGCTGCTTAAAATCATCAGTGATATTCTCGACTTCTCGAAAATTGAGTCGGAGCAGCTGAAGATTGAGCCGCGCCCGTTCTCGCCGCGTGAGGTGGTCAATCACATCGCCAGCAACTATCTGTCGCTGGTGGTGCGTAAACGTCTAACGTTATATGTGATGATCGAAAATGATGTGCCGCTGACGATGGATGGCGATCCAATGCGTCTGCAGCAGGTCATTTCTAACCTGCTGAATAACGCGATCAAGTTCACCCATACCGGCTGCATTATTCTGCATGCTTATGTCAAAGATGGGTATTTAGCCTTCCGCGTGCGCGATACCGGCGTCGGTATTCCAGCGAAAGAAGTGACGCGTCTGTTCGATCCCTTCTTCCAGGTGGGCTCTGGCGTGCAGCGCAACTTCCAGGGCACCGGGCTGGGTCTGGCAATCTGTGAAAAGCTGATCAACATGATGGACGGTGATATTGAGGTCGACTCTGAGCCGGGCATGGGTAGCCAGTTTATCATCCGTATCCCCATTTACGCTGGACAACAGCCTGCGCCGCCGCTGCTGGATGGTTTGCAGGAAAAAGCCATCTGGCTGGATATGCGCAATGATTATCTCGCGGTCTTCCTGCTGCGTCTGTTGCAGCAACAGGGTATTGCGATCGCGCATTATCAGGGTAATGCCGGTAGCGACGATGTGATTATTAGCGACCATCAGGATACGGTGTCACAGGCCGTGCGCGCGCAGATTCACATCTGCGGTCAGCACATCGACATGCCGCAGGAAACCGCGCCGGGTCAGTGGGTGCAGAGCAGTGCGATGCTGCACGATCTGCCTTCATTACTTGGCCGCATCTATCGCCTCAATATTGATAGCGAAACCAGCACGCCGTTGCAGTTGGCCGCACCGCAAGAGGCCAACCGTTACGATGACATTATGGTACTGATTGTTGATGATCACCCGATTAACCGTATGTTGCTCTCCGAGCAACTCGGCACACTGGGCTATCAAACCAAAACCGCACAGGATGGGGTCGATGCGCTGAACGTGCTAAGCCGTAATCACATTGATATTGTGCTGAGTGACGTCAATATGCCGAATATGGATGGTTATCGCCTGACGCAGCGCCTGCGTCAGTTGGGCCATGCCTTCCCGGTGATTGGGGTGACGGCCAATGCGTTGGCAGAAGAGAAGCAGCGCTGTATGGATGCCGGGATGGATAATTGCCTATCCAAGCCTGTTACGCTTGATGTGTTGAAATCGACGTTGGCAATCTATGCCGAGCGGGTAAGAAAAAGCAGGAAAGGGTAGTACAGAAGAACAGGCGCACCGAAGTGCGCCTTTTTTACATCTTAATCTCTTTCAACCTGAGTCGCGCTCACGGAAGAGAGGTAATTCAGCAGGGCGATATCATTTTCCACCCCGAGCTTCATCATCGCCGATTTCTTCTGGCTACTGATGGTTTTGATACTGCGGTTCAGTTTTTTAGCGATTTCCGTTACCAGGAAACCTTCGGCAAACAGGCGCAGAACTTCACTCTCTTTCGGCGACAGACGTTTGTCTCCGTAACCGCCAGCACTGATTTTCTCCAGCAGTTTCGCCACGCTTTCAGGCGTATATTTTTTGCCTTTCTGCAGGGCTGCCAGCGCTTTTGGCAGATCGGTCGGTGCACCTTGCTTCAGTACAATCCCTTCGATATCCAGATCCAATACGGCGCTCAGGATCGCTGGGTTATTGTTCATGGTCAAAACGATAATTGAGAGATCCGGATAGTGACGTTTGATGTACTTAATCAGTGTGATGCCATCACCGTATTTCTCGCCTGGCATAGAGAGATCGGTAATCAGAACGTTAGCATCCAGTTTGGACAAGCTGTTAATCAGTGCTGTTGAGTCTTCAAACTCACCTACAACGTTGACCCATTCGATCTGTTCCAGAGACTTACGGATACCGAACAGAACAATCGGATGGTCATCGGCAATAATTACATTCAGGTTATTCATCTTATGGGTTACCTTGCTGCAGCAGTTGGTTGACGTATGCGTCAATTTCACTGGTGGTATTTATAATGGTTAAATCTTCACATAGTTTTATGTGATTTTCTAACTCTTCACAAAGCTGTTTACCTGGAACCAGATTTAGCATGGCGAACACGCCTTTCAGGCGATGTGCAGTCTGAGCAAGCGAGGGATAATCCTTCTCCGCTGCCTCAGTATACAGTCTCTTCACATCAGGCGGTACTGTCTCGGTAAACAGCTGGAAATAGCCTCCGCTCAACAGCGGCGTGGCAGCCTCATCTTCACTACTTTCCTCCATCAAATCATGAGCCATTTGCTTTTCAATCAGTGCCAGCAGTGCGTCAAGCAGCGCATTGCTGAGATTGAAATTGACCCGGTATTGCTGATCGTTCAATGCGTGGTGACCCATTTCGTCACCGGCTAATAGCAGAGCCCAGCCATTGAGGCGGGCGGGATCGTCAGTGATCAGCACATCATGATCCTGACCGGATAAACGTTCGTCAGAGGTCAGGCAATTCGCTCCCCAGTTTTCTAACTGGCGGCAAACAATTTTGTGCACATCCTCGACGGCGATATCGACCAGTGCGGTTACACCTTCCAGCAGCTTCTCTTCCTGCTCGCCTTGTAGTTCCAGCGCGAGGGGCAGTTGAATATTATAGCGTGTGCCGATATCGGGTTTGGCGATGATCTCCAGCTGGCCACCCATTTGCTTGCACAGCTGCTTGCAGAGGAAAAATGCCATGCCAGAGGCCTGACCGTAACGATCCTGGGTGGTTTCGCCCAGATACGGGAAATCAACATTGGCCAGCTCATCGACACTCAGGCCTGAGCCGGTATCCACCAGTTGCAGCAGCACTGAGTTAGGTTTGTTCTCGCTGGCCTTAATCTCCAGCGTAATTTTGCCCCACTGCGTGGTGGTGAGCGCATAGTGCATCAGGGTGGTCAGGACTTTGCGCAGTGCACGGCGATCGCCAAAGCGCATCTCGTCGTTGGCCAGATGGTTGTTGACCACCAGCGCCAACCCTTTACGGCGCATCAGCGGTAGGCTCTCCAGCGCGATGTCATCCAGCAACTCCTGCAAATTGAACACGCTAGCATCCGGCGACCAGTCGTGTGCTTCCAGGCGGTTCAGCAATACAATGTCATCGACCAAACGAGACAGGCCCTGACTTTCATCAAGCAAATCCAGCACGCTTTCGTCTTCATCACGCTGGCTGAGTTGCACCAGTTGCGCCACCATACTCTCCAGCGGACGGTTGAGGGCGTGACCGAGATTTTGCATCAGCTGCTGACGCATCTGATGATTACGATCCAACACCTGCTGTGCCTTCTGCAGTTTTTTATTCACCAGCAATTCACGGTCCTGATCGCGCATCATAAACAGCTGAGTATGCGGTGACAGCACGCTACGGGCGTGGCGGATCTCGTACACCTCGTTGTTGATGGTGGCCTGCAGCACGCCCTGATGCTGATCGGACATATTGATGATTTTCTGCAGGTTCAGATGGGGTAACAGATGCTCAGCAATCTTGTTGCTCAACAGCGTGCGATTGGTAGCGAAGTCATACACCAGCAAACCCACCGGCAGGCTCGCAACAATCTCTTCATTCAGCATGCGCAGCGAATCTAACTCGGCGCTTTGGTTCTCGTTCGGGCGCAATGACTGCTGACGCAATAAAGTAATGCCGGCAATCGAGAGCAGTAACAGCACCAGATTGATCAACAGCGGCCACATCAGATTATGCAGGGTATCCAAAGCGAGGCTGGTGAGCGGCACGCGATATACTAACTGTAACGAAGTGCTGGGCAGTGACGCCGCAATGACGAGATTAGGATTCGCGAGTGAAACAGATGTCGTTTCGCTAGTGGCATCGTCGCTGCTGGTGCTGGAAGATTGCGTGGCATCCTGAATCAACTGGAAATTTTCCAGCGGCATGCTGTGCGGGATCAAATCGTTGATCGGCAGATCAAAAGCGACCACCGTGGCGAGGTGACCAGGCTGGTTGAAGGTGGTGCGCAGGGTAAAGTAGTGATCGTTCTGCCAGGCGAAATGGCGCAGCGGTGAGAAGCTTTCACGTTCGTCCAGCGCATTGGCCTGTTGCAGCATCTCGGCACGGCGGCTGTCGACCAGCGTATTAATAGCGCTCTCTTTATAACGCGTTGCCATGTCTTTTAATGGCAGCGTCGAGATCATGATCAGGCTGTTGTCCTGGCCATTGAGGAAATACATCGACCAGGTGGGATTCTCTGCACCCCACAGCGTATCGAGGTAGTTGGACATGCGCATCGTCATATCCAGCGTGCTGCTGTCGTGGGAGCCAAAGATCAGCGCCTCCGTTTTACGGCGCGTCTTTTCCAGGTAGTAAACATCCGGGCGCAGGCGGGTTTCCAGAAGATTGGTGTTGGGTGCAGATCCGGCCGCACTGGTGGCGAGATTTTCATAAATCTGCCAGGTCGCGAAACGCGAAGCGTCGATGCGTTTTTGTACGGCACGCGCTAAATCGGTCATCGCGTAACGCTTCTCAGTAAGCCAGGCGTTAACACTGTTGTGCACCATAGCTCCCAGGGCCAGAAACAGCACCAGGTTGAACACCACGAAGAAGCGGGTGACGTTACCCGAGGTCAGCGGAAATTTATAAGGCAGCATAGTGTCTCAGGATCCTGCGATTAGCGCGCCACCAGGCGAGCACTGGCGGCAACGGCCAGCAGCAGCAGGGCGATCAATAAAAATGCGCCACTCAAACTGAGCCACTGGGAAATAAATCCGATTAGAGCCGGACCTGAAAGAATACCTGCATAGCCTAATGTTGTCATGGCAGAAATCGCCAGATTCGACGGCATATCGTGTTGATTCCCGGCCGCATTAAACAGCATTGGCACGGTGTTGGCTAAGCCGAATCCCACCAGCAGGAAAGCCAGCAGTGCAACCTGTGGCCACGGCAGTAACACCGCCAGCGTCATACCCGCTGCAGCGGCTAACGCACCCGTGACCATGACGGGATAGCGACCAAAACGTTGAATGACTTTATCACCGGTGAGACGGCCAATTGTCATCGCCACGGAGAAGATGGCATAGCCCAATCCCGCATGTGCTACGTCCATCTCTGTGTTTTGCAGTAACAGCAGTGCGCTCCAGTCAAGCACCGCGCCTTCTGCCAAAAACAGAATGAAGCACAGTAACCCCAGGAAAGCGACCCAACCGCGTGGGATCACCAGCCAGGGTTGATCGGGCTGATGCAACCGTTCAGTCATTAACGTTGGCAGGCTGATCACCAGCAGCACCACGATTAACACCATCACCACCGCGACAGCATGCAGGGGCGAGAGACCACTGGCCAGCAATAAACTGACGCTACCGGCACCAATAATCCCGCCCAGGCTGAAGAAACCATGGAAACCCGACATCATCGGCTTGCGTGCTGCTTTCTCCACTTCAACGGCCTGCACATTCATGGCGACATCCAGCATGCCTAACCCGGCACCGAAGATCATCAGTGCCGCAGCCATCAACCACATCACATTTAGCAGAGTGAGCAGTGGCAGGATCGTCAGCACCACTAACGTGGAACATAACATCACCCGACGGCCGCCCACGCGGGCAATCAGCGCACCGGTAATCGGCATCGCTGCGAGCGATCCCACACCGAGGCACAGCAGCAGCCCACCTAACGATGCGCCGCTCAGTGCCAGACGCTGGCTGGCAAAGGGAACCAGTGGCGCCCATGCCGACATGCAAAGTCCGGCGATCAGAAAGACGATGCGTGTACCCATGTTGACACGCTGATGCAAATGATTGTGCTGTGCGGCGTCCAGTGCTGTCATAAAAGTCTTTTTCAATAGCCGTCAAAGCGACGAAGTTTAGCATTAAAGCTGACGTCTCACCGCAGTTCAAAACCGATGAGTTCAGAAAAGATGAGCGACAGAAACAGGCATATTACCGAGTTTTGGCGTGGCGTGACGCTTTTCCAGAACTTTCCTGGCACTTTCACGGCCTTCCTGCCGCGATCAATCGGTCGCGAATTGAAATTTCATGATGGAAAAGGACGAATATAAAATCATCATCGGTAATAAATCAGCGCTGCACTTTGCCTTAACCAATTGAATAAGAGGAGACTCATGTAGGCTAATAGGAGAGAGTCTGGGCCAGAGCATATTCCAGTATTCTTCATTACGCACAGAAATTAACATTGCAGAATGATGGCTATCGATTGAACAAAAAGTGCGAAAAATAGCTAATAATGCGCCCGAGAGATTGTGTTAATTTAACTCAATCAACTAACTTTACTTAAAATTACGCGGGGATGAGTGATTTTGGCAAAAAAAATGCCGGACAAACATGTCCGGCGGGAATTAGGGTAAAACAACTCATTCGGGGTGAATGAAGGGAATAATGAAATAAATGATGATAGCGGGAGTAATTGTATGCGCTGAAGTGACTTTAGTTTTATCATTCAGTGCGGCAGGGCGTGTCAATTTAAGTTGTTGTTATTTAATGTATAAATAATCGATTACCAATATGTGCTGTATTCTTTGTTGATCCGTGCTGATTATTAGTTCCACGATATTTACATTTGGAAATAACTGTTAAATACAATGAAACACTTTTGGAAATTTAGTATCATTTTCGTGATAGATTATTGCCCCGTATAAAATAACAATGGCTTGCCGGCTGAATTTTTAATCGTTCAGTTTGCAGTGGCATAAATAAAGGCACATTAAAGAGGGTAATAAAATGAAACGTCGCGTTCTCTCCCTGATGATCCCTGCATTGCTGGTTGCAGGTTCAGCAAGCGCAGCTGAAATTTACAACAAAGATGGCAACAAATTAGACCTCTACGGTAAAGTCGATGGTCTGCACTATTTCTCCGACAACTCAGGTTCAGACGGTGATCAGTCTTACCTGCGTTTCGGTTTCAAAGGTGAAACTCAGGTCACAGACCAACTGACCGGTTACGGCCAGTGGGAATACCAGGCTGCCCTTAACACCTCTGAAAACGAAGGCACCGCCAACAGCTTTACGCGTGTCGGTTTTGCGGGGCTGAAATTCGGTGATGCCGGTTCATTCGACTACGGTCGTAACTATGGCGTGATCTATGATGTTTCGGGCTGGACTGACGTATTGCCAGAGTTCGGTGGCGATACCTACGGCGCGGACAACTACATGTTCCAGCGCGGTAACGGCATGGCGACCTACCGCAACACCAACTTCTTTGGCCTGGTGGATGGCTGGAACTTTGCAGTCCAGTATCAGGGCAAAAATGACAACCCAACTGAATCCTCTAGCGGTCGTGATGTGCTGGGTGAGAACGGTGATGGTTACGGCCTGAGCACCACTTATGACATCGGCTCCGGTTTCGGTATCGGTGCAGCGATGTTCCAGTCTGACCGTACTAACAACCAGAACACCGGCGCTATCCTGGGTCGTGGTGATAAAGCTTCTGCTTACACCGGTGGCCTGAAATATGACGCCAACAACGTGTATCTGGCCGCGATGTACACCCGTTCGTACAACGCGACGCGCTTTGGCTCAAGCGATGCGACCTCATACGGTTATGCGGATACGGCGGATAACTGGGAATTGGTGGCACAGTACCAGTTCGACTTCGGTCTGCGCCCATCCCTGGCGTTCGTTTCTTCTCGCGGCAACGTGCAGAACTACGGCGATCAGAACCTGAAAAAATATGTTGATGTGGGTGCGACTTACTACTTCAACAAAAATATGTCGACCTATGTTGATTACCAGATCAACATGCTGGACGACAACAACTTCACCAATGCGGCCGGTATCAACACCGACGACATTGTGGCACTGGGCCTGGTTTACCAGTTCTAAGTTGCAGCTTGGTAGGGCGCGCCATGGTGCGCCCTCGGCGGGCTTCGGGTCGCCGCTACTGCATTTGTTGCATTAACGCACTTAGTCATACCTCCACGATCTCCTTTGCCTGTTTCCTCCTCTGTATTCGCACAATGGCACCGTCGACCAGCAACATCATCTGTGCAGCCTCAAACTGCCTTTATGCTGGCAACTTCTCAGGGATTTTCTTTTTTAACGGCTGACCGATAGCGGCAGAAGAGTCTCTGTTTCACTGTAAGGCAGGAAGACGCCCGGATGACTATCCGGGCCTGGGCGAGCGGAGAAATGAGATTACGATACAGTGCGCCATTTTTTGGCTTTTGGCGCGGGCACTACCGACGTATGGGGCGTGGGTGTGCTGCCTTCCATTGCGACGCCTGCCAGCGTAAACGCGGAGAAGCGCAACCAGTGTTGCCAGGTTTGTTGGGTTTTTGTCTTATTCATTTTGCACCTCGCTGATGTTCAACTCAGTCTCAACGGTGCAGAATTCATGCCAGGTCACCGCTCTCAGCGCCACGCGGCCTCAATCTGATTTGCTACACTCCGGCAGCGCTGAAGCGGTGCATATCATTAATCCATGGTGCAAAAATTTAACGTTTGCGCGAGGGGTAATGCTGAATCAGGCGATGGCGATAGTGTTGCCAGCAGCGGAAAGTCCCGAAGATGAACAGAACGGCGGATACAGCGAGAATCATAAAAATCATCTGTCGCTCCTGTGCGGTTGGGGGGCTTGAACGCTCAATCCTGTGCAAGTCAGGTATGAACATCAAGCAGCTTTAGCCTGTTTTACAAGCGGTTTATGCTTTGAAACAGGATGAATTAATGAGTTACAGATGAGGAAGTGATGAGTATTAAGAATATTCTGCTAATTGGCGTTATCACCAGCGCGTTGTTCGGCTGCGACCAGCAGGCCTCCCGTAGCGCACTGGTGCTGGAAGGGAAAACCATGGGCACCCAGTGGCGCGTCAGCCTGGCGGGCGTCGATCCCCAACGGCAGGCCGCTTTGCAGCAGGCTATTCAGCAGCAGCTTGATCGTGATGATCATGAACTCTCCACCTGGAAGCAGGATTCAGTTTTGTCGCGCTTCAACCAGTATCAGGGTGATCAGCCGCAGCCGGTGAGCGCGGATATGGCGGATATCGTGGTTGAAGCCCTGCGCATCGGTCATAAAACCGAGGGTGCGATGGATATCACCGTCGGCCCGCTGGTCAATTTGTGGGGGTTCGGGCCCACGAAACAGCCTGCGCACACCCCGAGCCAGGCGCAGATTGACGCAGCGAAAGCGCAAACCGGCTTACAACATTTGCATGTGATCCAGAGCGTGGAGGGGCAGTGGTTGCAGAAAGATCTGCCCGCGCTGGATGTCGATCTTTCGACCATGGGGGAGGGATATGCCACCGATCATCTGGCACGATTGATGGAGCAGCAGGGCATTACCGACTATCTGGTGTCGGTGGGGGGCGCAGTACTAACCCGTGGGCAGAATGCCAGCAATCAACCCTGGCGTGTGGCGATCCAGAAACCCACCGATCGTGAAAACGCCGTCGAAGCGCGCGTTGACTTACAGGGGCACGGAATCAGCACCTCAGGCAGCTATCGCAACTATTATGAACTGGACGGCAAACGCATTTCGCACGTTATCGATCCCGCGACCGGACGCCCCATCGAACATAAACTGGTGTCGGCCACCGTGATTGCGACTACCGCGCTGGAAGCCGATGGCTGGGATACCGGGTTGATGGTGCTGGGCAGCGAACGGGCACAAGCGTTGGCAATCAAGGAACATTTGGCGGTTTATCTGATCAGCAAGCAGGGTGACGGCTTTACGCACTGGATGTCACCCCAGTTCAAATCCTTCCTGATCGATCAGGAAAGCAAATAACGGCAGGAGGCGCAGATGTTGGATCTGTTTAGTGAAGAAGCACCCTGGCAGGAACCGTTAGCGGAAGGCGCGGTGATTTTACGGCGCCGCGCGCGCGATGAAGCGGACGCATTGCTGGCGGCGATACAGGAGATTGCCGGGCAAAATCCCTTTGCTCACCGCATCACGCCGGGCGGGCATCGCATGTCGGTGGCGATGACCAACTGTGGCGACTTAGGCTGGTCAACGGATTCGCGCGGCTACCAATACACGGAGCAGGATAATGCCAGTGGGCACAAATGGCCGCCGATGCCTGCGCTGTTTCGCACGCTGGCGCAACAAACTGCGCAGGAAGCGGGATTCCCCGGCTTTAACCCGGATGCCTGCTTAATCAACCGCTATGAACCCGGTGCCAAACTCACCTTGCACCAGGACAAGGACGAGAGGGACTTGCGTCAGCCGATAGTTTCAGTGTCATTAGGCCTGCCAGCGGTGTTCCAGTTTGGTGGTTTTGAGCGCGGTGATGCCACGCAGCGGGTGCTGCTGGAGCACGGTGATATCGTGGTGTGGGGCGGCCCCTCACGCTTGCGTTATCACGGCATTCTGCCGCTCAAACCCGGTATTCACCCGGCAGCGGGCGCCTTTCGCTTTAATCTCACTTTCCGCCGCGCCCACTAACGGCGCGGTGAATGAGAATTAATCTTGCTATCATCCGGAGCGCCATTAAACTGCAGGCTGCTTGGTTGACCTCCGGAATCTGTTAATGGCATTGCTGCATGTGGTTTATCGCCAGTATCGCTGGCCTTTTATTGGTGTCATTCTGCTTACGCTGTTAAGCGCCGCGCTCGGCATCGGCTTAATCGCCTATATCAATAACGAGCTGATCGTCGCGGTAAATACCTCGATTTCTGTGCTGCCGAGTTTTCTGGGGCAGCTGTTTCTGCTGATGGCCGTGACGCTGGGATCGCAACTGGCGTTGACTCAGCTTGGTCATCACTTTGTCTGGCGCCTGCGCGGCGAATTCATCAAACGTATCCTCGATACTCGCGTCGAACGCATTGAGCAGATAGGTAACGCGCAACTGCTGGCGGGACTCACCAGTGATGTGCGTGCCATCACCATCGCCTTTGTCCGCCTGCCGGAACTGATTCAGGGCATCATTATTACCCTGGGTTCCGCGCTCTATCTGGCGTGGCTGTCACCTAAAATGCTGCTGATCACCTCGCTGTGGTTAGTGATCACGCTGGTTGGCGGCTGGCTGCTGGTGTCACGCGTTTATCAACACATGGCGAAGCTGCGTGAAATCGAAGACGATCTCTATCGTGATTTCCAGACCATTATTGAAGGACGCAAAGAGCTACAGCTTAACCGCGAGCGCGCTCAACTGATTTACGACAACGTCTATCAGGAAAACGCCACAAGCTATCGTCATCATATCGTTCGTGCCGATACCTTCCATCTCAGCGCGGTTAACTGGTCAAATATCATGATGCTGGGCGCGATTGGCATTGTGTTCTTTATGGCTAACGGTCTGGGTTGGGCGAACACGGCGGTGGCCGCCACCTATTCACTGACGCTGCTGTTCCTGCGCACGCCGTTACTGGCGGCGGTGGGTGCCTTGCCGACCTTGCTCAGTGCGCAGGTCGCCTTCCGTAAAATCAACACCTTCGATCTCGCGCCTTACGATGCACAGTTCAAAGTGCTGCCACAGGTGAGTAACTGGCAAACATTGGAACTGCGCGATGTCTGCTTCCATTATGGCGATCACGGTTTCCAGGTTGGCCCGATTAATCTGACGCTGCGTCGCGGTGAGTTAGTGTTCCTGATTGGGGGCAACGGCAGTGGCAAGTCAACGCTGGCGATGTTGCTGACCGGGCTTTATCAGCCTCAATCGGGCAGTTTGCTGCTGGATGGCAAAGTGGTTGACTGGCATAACCTCGATGCTTACCGCAAACACTTCTCAGCGGTGTTTACCGATGTGCATTTGTTTGATCGCCTGATCGGTCACGGCGGTCAGCCAGCGAATCCTGGGCTGGTGCAGCAGTGGCTGGAACGCCTGAAGATGCAGGATAAACTGAAGCTGCAAGGCAATAAGGTGCTGAATCTGCAGCTCTCTAAAGGGCAAAGCAAGCGACTGGCGTTGCTGCTGGCAGCGGCAGAGGAACGCGACATCTTGCTGCTGGATGAGTGGGCTGCCGATCAGGACCCGCATTTCCGCCGCATCTTCTACCGCGAACTGCTGCCCTGGCTGCAGGCGTCGGGCAAAACCGTGTTTGCTATTAGCCATGATGATCACTACTTCATTCACGCCGACCGCTTGCTGGAGATGCGCGAAGGCCAGCTGAGTGAACTCACCGGTAACGAACGTGAGATGGCTACGCTGGATGCGGTGAAGCGCACCGACACCGGCCATTAACATCTGCCGGGAAAGCTTAGCAAAAAGCCTTATTGGGCAAGGTGTTGCCAGGCGAGTAAGGTGAGTTTCAACAGAGATTCCTCGTCTCTGTCTCCCTGGAACACTTCTGTCGTCTTGTGTTGTCACCGGCTTAGATTGATTCTGAGCCGGTTTTTTTATGGGTTATTCAGGGGGTGAGCGATCAGCGTGATAACGCGGTCGCCGCGTCGCCAGAAGTGCGCCTGCAGGCGAGTACCGGCGTTAAACTCGCGTGAAAAGTCCTGCGTCAACGTGAGCGTGGCGCGGCCTTGCGTCAAATCCCACTCCAGCAACTCCGCGTGCAGAAAATCCATCGGCTGATGCAACTGTGGCCACAACGCTTTATAGACACTCTCTTTCAGTGAAAACAGCAAAGTAGCCGCCGCTGCAAACGGCAGTGCAGCGGCGGTTAACCGTTGACGCTCTGCACGGCTCATCAGCATCTCCGCCGTTTCCTCTGCGGTCTGTTCTGCCATCAATTGCTCAACATCAACGCCTATACATAGGGGCGCCTGCGTTGCCGCGATGACGGCCATTTGCTGCGAATGCGAAAGTGAGGCCTGAATCCCCACCGGCCATACAGGCGAGCGATCGGGCGCATTACGCAGGATAAAGTCAGGCATCGCGAAGCGCGCCAGCATCTGCTGCGCCAGCCAGCGACTGGCTAAATGCTCAGCTTTACGCTTGGTGACGGCATTGTGTAACGCCAGTGGTAGCGGGAGCTGCCAGTGTTGATGCAGATCGCTGTGCCATGCCTGCTGATTAAATTCACACCACGCAATAGGGAGCGGAGAGCTTGTCATAGCCGCAGCGGTAATAAACGGAGAGGGGGTCAGTGCCAGGGGAATTTCAGAAGCAAACATTAAGCATCACGGCTGACGGTTAAAACGCTATTTTTACCCGTCAGCCGTGAAAAGAGCAAGCCAAAACGGCTCACCCACGTTTAGTGATTAGGCGGAATTGACATGCCTTTGATCTGTACCACAAAGTGCTCGTTGCCTTTAGTTATACGCGCACCGCGGTCACACCACCGCGAAGCCAGGCGGAAAAAATCGTCGCTGCCGATATCGTAAGCCAGTTCAACTTTACTGATACCTGAATGCAGGAGTTCTTCCGCGTCCTGCAGGTTTTTAGCTTTGATGACCATAATAAGTGTCCATCGAAAAACAGGAAGGATAAGAGTAATTAAACAGTATGACAGTTTTGTTTCAATCAGATGAAATGCTGTCATATTTGACGAAAAATGTGATCCCGCTCCGCTTTGATTGCTTTCGGTAACTGACTGATTATTTCCGAGAAGATTTCCCACTCAGGCCGTTTTACGATAATACTGAATGGGTTAACCAAGGAGGTTGTTATGGAAATACCGCGTCTGGAAACGCCCCGTTTACTGCTGCAACCGCTGCGAAGCGAAGATGCGATTCAGGTACAGCAGGTTTTCCCGCGCTGGGAAATCGTGCGGCATTTGATCGGTTCTGTGCCCTGGCCTTATCCCGCTGATGGCGCCCGTCAATATATTGAGGGTATGGCGCTGCCTGCAATGAAAGCAGGGCAGGCGTGGCACTGGAGCCTTCGCCATCGATCTGATCCCAACAGTCTGATTGGTTTAATCTCACTGCGTCTGGGGCCGGAAGATAACCGGGGATTCTGGTTGGTGCCCGAATGGCAGAAGCAGGGATTGATGAGTGAAGCCTGCGCAGCAGTCACCGAATTCTGGTTTATCCATCTCGATCAGACGCGTCTGCGTGTGCCCAAGGCGATGGATAATCTGGCTTCTCGTCGCATCTCGGAACGCACTGGCATGCGGTTAGTGGATACCTATCGCAAAACTTTTGTTGAGGGCGAGTTACCGGCGGGCACCTGGGAACTGACGCGTGACGAATGGCTGGCGCAGCGTGATAGAGGATAGCGGCCTTCAGAAAGCAAAAAAGCAACCTTAAGGGCTGCTTTTTTATAGGATTTTGGTCGGCACGAGAGGATTTGAACCTCCGACCCCGGACACCCCATGACCGTGCGCTACCAGGCTGCGCTACGTGCCGAACGTGGAGAAGTAGTCTACTGGTTCCGCTCACGATTGCAATATGCGCAGGTTTTAACTGCCTCATAATTAATCAGTTTGCGGTAAAGCGCTTCTCTTCCGTCAATACCTGTAGCAGTAATGCCAGCTGCGGTTTGTGATCCTTCAGTTTGTTACCCTGAGCATCGTAGGCGCTATAACTGCCGTTGTTATTCAGCACCAGCGTCACGGTTGGCGTTGTCACCACCAGTTTGCCCTCTTCACTACTGGCGACCCAGTTGTGACTGCGTTGAGCAGCAAACAGATCTTCACCCTGTGAATAATTGGCCGGATTGGTGCGCACGTGCAGCAGACGTTGCATCAACGTCGTCATCACATCCTGCTGATCGGTTAGACGATCGATGGTCTGCGCCGGCGTATTCGGCCAGTGCACCACCAGAGGCACCCGTAACGTTGCACGGTTGCCCGGATTATCATCATTATCCGGCGTAACCGCACGCTGGGCGGTAATCACCACCACGGTATTTTTGAGCAAATCGCGTTGCTGCAACGTCTGTAGCACGGCCGCAATTTGCTCATCAACGCTGTTAGCCTGGCGCAAATAGCTGCGCTGACGCGCTTTAATGCTTTCGCCAGTCACGTTGACGCCATCAAGTGAAATCCAGGAGAACCAGGGCGCACCCTCGGCTTTCTGGCCGTTGAGCCAGTTTTGCCATTGGTTCACCGTCGTGCTGTTTGGCTGAGCATCCGCCTCTGGCAGGCTGTAATCCGCTAACAGCGCCTGGCGATACAAGGGTTGGCTGAAACCATCGGAGGAGAACAGACCAAACTGATACCCCTGCGAATTTAGCGCACCGAGTAACGCCGAAGGCATGCGCGCGGCAAGTACGCCGTCCATATAGCTGGAGGAGATGCCGTAAAACAGCCCGAACATGCCTTTCTCCGGCGCAATCCCGGCACTGTAGTGTTGGGTAAAGCGTACGTTGTCACTGGCAAACTGATTCAGCGATGGCATTGCCTTATCCAGATTGTCATGACTCAAACCATCAACGGTTAGCAGCAGCAGGTTGTGGCGTGTGCCGCCATCGCGGAAGGTGATATCACTCAGCGGATACTGCACTGACAGCGCCTCAGGATCACCCTGTTGCACCAGACGACGCTGATACTCCTGCGCATCCAGCAAGCCATGGCGTTCAAGAAAGCGTCGCGCGGTCATCGGATAGGAGAGCGGCAGATTGGCGCGCTGCATGGTAATCGGGCGATAGAAATTGGCGTCGGCCCAGATATACAGCAGATGGCTGGCAAAGAAAGCACAGATAAACAGCGCGGCCAGCGGCTTACCAAATGAGCGTCGATTCAGGCTGCGCAGCTTCTGCCAGCTCCAGGTGGCAAACAACATCTCCACGAGGAAGATGACCGGTACGCTAATAAACATCAGCTGCCAGTCACGCGCCATCTCGCTTTGGTCGGGGTTGATGACCAACTCCCACACCACCGGATTCAGATGGAGGTGGAAGCGGTTGAATACCGCGCTATCGACCATAATCAGCGTCAGCCCGGCAGTGGCGATAATCGCCGACAGCACCCTAAGCAATCGCTGTGACATCACCACAAAGGTGAGTGGGAAGATAATCAGCAGATAACCGGCAAACACAATAAAGCTAAAGTGGCCAATCCAGCTGGTATAGGCATAAATACGGCCCGCAAGCGAGGCGGGCCAGTCGGCGACCAACAGGTAGCGGCTGCCTAAAATCAGCGCGAAGATGATGTTAAACAGGGCAAACCAGTGCCCCCAGCTGATCATCTGGGAGACTTTTTCGCGGTAGCGCTGCCGGTTGGTTACCATATTTATGAGGTCAGATCTGCAATTTAGTGGGCGTTGTCATCGCGAACGGAAGACTGCAACGCTTCCGCGAAAGATTTCGCCAGGCTGCGGCGCTGGGCCGGCGAGACACTGGTGTTAATCAAATTGGTTACCATGTTCCCTAACACCATCAGGGAAAGGTCGGTTGGCGCTTTGTCTTTTTCAAGAATCTGCGCCATCTGCGCGAGAAGCTTCTCTACGCGCTCGTCGCTATAACGGGATGATTGTGGCATATCGTCGACTAATCAAGTGTGAAAAGGCGGTATATTACCGTAACAACGCGCTTTTTTCCGCAATTAAATCGCAAGCAGAGCGATCAGTTTGTGCGTGGAGTTGAAAGCAGCGGCGGGCGGTGTTTGAATACGCGCCTGAGCCCAAAGGAGAGTCTACCATGAGTCTGGATATCGACCAGATTGCCCTGCATCAGTTAGTCAAACGTGATGAAAACCAGCTTGAGGTGGTCCTGCGCGACACTTTGCTGCCCGCGACCCGTGCGGTAGAAGAGATGGCAGAAGAGCTGCATCGGGTGTACAGCGCCAAAAGCAAAGCCTATGGCCTGTTTAATGAAGAGAGTGAACTGGCCGATGCGCTGCGCAATTGCCGCAAAGGGGAAGATGACTTTCTGGCCTTTAGCCGTGCCGCGACCGGGCGTCTGCGTGATGAGCTGGGCAAATATCCGTTTGCGGAAAGTGGCGTGGTGCTGTTCCTGCACTATCGCTATCTGGCGGTGGAGTATTTGCTGGTGGCGATGCTGAGCAGCCAGTCAAGCATGCGCGTCAATGAACAACTGGATATTAGCAGCACTCATTATCTCGATATTAATCATGCGGATATTGTGGCGCGTATCGATCTTACTGAATGGGAAACCAACCCAGAATCCACCCGTTATCTGACCTTCCTGCGTGGACGCGTCGGGCGCAAAGTGGCCGATTTCTTTATGGATTTCCTCGGTGCCAGCGTTGGACTCGATACCAAAGCACAGAACCGGGGGTTGCTGCAGGCGGTAGATGATTACTGCGCGGAATCGAATCTCGATAAGAACGAGCGCCAGAACTATCGTCAGCAGGTTTACAGCTACTGCAACGACCAACTGCAGGCGGGTGAGGAGATTGCGCTGGAAGATCTTTCCAGTGAACTGCCGCCGCTGGGAGAGAAAACCTTCCAGGCCTTTACCCAGGAGCAGGGTTATGAGTTGGAAGAGCATTTCCCGGCTGACCGTAGCACATTACGCCAGTTGACCAAGTTTGCTGGCAGCGGTGGCGGCCTGACGCTGAATTTTGATGCCATGCTACTGGGCGAGCGCATTTTTTGGGATCCCGCGACCGATACCCTGACCATCAAAGGCACACCGCCTAATCTGCGCGATCAGTTACAGCGCCGAACCGGCGGTAACTGATTTTCAGGCAAAAAAAACGCCGCGTAAGCGGCGTTCTCTTTTCAACTCGTTGGCGATTAAGCGCGAACGAAGTCGATGTGGTGCAGTTTTGGCTTGAACGGATGACGCTGTACCGCCTGAGCTTTAACTTTAACTTCTTTACCATCAACAACGATGGTCAGCACGTCGGTGTAGAACTCAGGCTTAGCCTGCAGGTTCATTACAACGTCGTGGTCCAGTTCGATAGCAACTGGCGCTTCGTTTCCGCCATAGATGATGGCTGGGAATTTATTTGCTACACGCAGACGGCGGCTCGCACCCTTACCCTGCTCTTTACGTACTTCAGCGTTGAAAGTGGTCATTTGATTTCTCTTCAATCATTTCTGCTACAGGCGACCCAGCAACAGACGGTTATTCATATGCTTTTACGGATGCAAAAGCGGGCGGCATTATAGCCGCAATAGAAGACGCGGGCAAATGATTCCGTCGCTTAACGCAGCTCATTCGCGCGTCGATAACGTCCCTGATAATCGAACATCTTCTCGCGAATTTGCCAGAAATGACCTTTCGCGCGTGCCACCACAAAATCGGGATGACGCAGCAGTGGCTGCAAAGCGATAACATCCGCAGCCGTTTGCCAACCGAGTTCCACGCCGGGTGCGCGCTGGTGTGGGCGCATAAACAGCTGCTCGAAGGCTTTACGTTGAGCAGGCGTTTGCAGACGAAAACGTTCACTGACGCTGGTGCCATCTTCATCAAAGTAGGTCGCTTTTAGCCATTCGCCTTTCTCGTCGCGCCCTTGCTCCAGCGTCATACCGCCGCAGCGCAGCACACGTGCATCTTTAAGTTTTAGCGCGGCTTTCAACATATCATCAGGGTCGACCATAATACGATCGCACTGATGACAGCGGCGGGCCGCAATATCGTTTTCTGCACCGCAGTCGGGACAACTTTTAAAGCGGAAGCGATAGTCGCACTGTTCACGATTGCCCTCATCATCCTCCATCACGCCCTGACACCGACGGCCAAAATGTTCAATGATATGGCCATCTTCGGTGGTTTTTCCCCAGAAGGTATTGGCGAAACCACAGGCTGGGCAGAACACTTGCACCGGCTGATTGTCACTGGCGCCTTTTGGCGTGCCGACTTCAGGGGTAAAGAGATCGTGCGGATTGCCAGCATAATCGAGGATCAGGCAGTCGGTTTTGCCTGGTGACAAACGCAGGCCGCGCCCGACAATCTGTTGATACAAACTGACCGATTCAGTGGGGCGCAATATGGCGATAAGATCCACATGCGGCGCATCAAAGCCGGTGGTCAGCACCGCGACGTTCACTAAAAACTTTAACTGTTGCGCTTTAAATTCGCTGATCAAACGATCGCGTTCTTTCACCACTGTTTCCGCTGACACCAACGCGCTGTTCTCGGGCAACAGAGATAAAATCTCACGCGCATGTTCTACCGTGGCGGCGAATACCATCACGCCACGACGATCCTCCGCGAACTCCACGATCTGTCTGATGATGTGCGGCGTCACGCGATTCTGCTGCTTTAATTCGCGATTGAGATCGGCTTCGCTGAATAAACCGTTATTTTGCGGGATCAGGCGGCTGAAATCGTACTGTACGACCGGCATATCCAGCCGTTCGGGTGGCACAAGGAAACCGTGCTTGATCATGTAGCGCAGCGGCAATTCATAAATACAGTCGCGGAATAGCGCGTGCTGATCGCCGCGTACCATGCCGTGATAGTGAAACTGATAAATCCAGCCTTTACCGAGGCGAAAGGGCGTCGCGGTGAGCCCCAGCAGGCGCAGTTGAGGATTATGCTGCCGCAGATGGGCGAACAGCTGCTGATACTGACTCTCTTCGTTGTCGCTGATGCGGTGGCACTCATCGACGATCACCAGAGAAAAGGCGCTGTCGAAGCGATCCAGATTGCGCGCCACGGATTGCACGCTGCCAAATACCACTTTGCTTTCGCTCTGTTTGCGCTGTAAACCGGCGGCAAAAATATCGGCTTCCAGACCATACGCCTGATATTTGCTGTGGTTCTGCTCGACCAACTCTTTCACATGCGCCAGCACCAGCACGCGGCCTCGGGCAATGCGCGCCAGTTCAGCAATCACCAGACTTTTACCGGCACCCGTCGGCAGCACAATCACGGCGGGCGCATCGTGGCGGCGAAAATGCTGGAGCGTGGCGTCAACCGCCTCTTGCTGGTACGGGCGCAGGGTGAAGGACATCAGGGCAAACTTTTTTCTTCAAACGGACACGCATTATGCCATGAAAACAGCTGAAACGCAGGCGCGGTACTGTTAGCAGGCGAAGGATCAAGCTATACTGCCCACACTTTTTTAACGGTTTAAAAACGCCGTTTCAGTTCCCTCCGTAGTAACAGGCAAAAGCGAATTCATGCGACTCGAAAAATTCATATCTCAGCAGCTGGAAGTCAGCCGTGCTATCGCTGGCCGCGAAATCCGCGCCAGGAAAGTCACCATTAACGGCGAAGTGGTTCGCGACGCGGGCTACAAAGTGTTGCCAGATGACGAAATCGAATACGACGGCAACCCCCTGGTGGTGCAAACCGGCCCACGCTACTTCATGCTGAATAAGCCGCAGGGCTATGTCTGCTCCACTGACGATCCCGATCATCCTACCGTGTTGTTCTTCATGGAAGAACCGGCTGCTTTTAAGCTGCATGCGGCGGGCCGTCTGGATATCGACACCACCGGTCTGGTGCTGTTGACGGACGATGGTCAGTGGTCACACCGTATTACCTCTCCGCGCCATCACCTGGAAAAAACCTATCTGGTTGAAGTGGAAGAGCCGATTGATCCTGCGCTGGTGGAGAAGTTCGCGACGGGGATTCAACTGCACAATGAGAAAGAACTGACCAAACCGGCGGTGCTGGAAATCCTCGATGAAAAAGCCGCTCGTTTAACTATCACGGAAGGCCGCTATCATCAGGTCAAACGCATGTTTGCCGCGATGGGTAATCATGTGTCCGCGCTGCATCGCGAAAGCATTGGCGAGATCGTGCTGGATGACGACCTGGCTGAAGGTGAATACCGTGAACTCACGGAAGAAGAGGTCGACAGCATCGGCCTGCCAGAAGAGCTGAAAAAACGCAAATAGCGGGAGAGAGCGGTGCGTAAGGAAAAGAATTCACCGGTAGGGTTGGTCGTGATTCTGGGATTGCTGGCGATGCTGATGCCGCTCTCCATTGATATGTATTTGCCGGCAATGCCGCAAATCGCACGCGAATTTGCCGTTTCGGCAGGCAGCGTGCAGATGACGCTGAACCTTTACATTCTGGGGTTTGCTATCGGGCAGTTGGTGTATGGCCCGCTGGCGGACAGCTACGGACGTAAACCGGTGATTGTGCTGGGCACGCTGATCTTTGCCTGCGCCGCGGCGGCATGTGCCTTGTCGCAGTCCATTGATCAACTGATCTTTATGCGCTTCCTGCACGGCTTGTCGGCGGCAGCGGCCAGCGTGGTGATTAACGCGCTGATGCGAGACAGTTACTCGAAAGAGGATTTCTCGCGCATGATGTCGTTTGTCATGCTGGTCACCACCATTGCACCGTTACTGGCACCGATTATCGGCGGTTGGCTGTTGCTGCTGTGGAACTGGCACGCGATTTTCTGGACGCTGGCTGTGGCCGCATTGATCACTACCGTACTGGTGGTGACGCAGATCCGCGAGACGCTCAAGCCTGAACTGCGGCAGCGCTTCCATTTGCGAACCACGCTGAGTAACTTTGTCGCGCTGGTGCGCCATAAACGTGCGTTCAGCTACATGCTGGCAAGCGGCTTCTCCTTTGCGGGATTGTTTACCTTCCTCAACGCCGGGCCTTTTGTTTACATCGAAGTGAATCACGTTTCACCGCAAAACTTTGGTTACTACTTTGGCCTTAACGTGGTGTTCCTGTTTGTGATGACGCTGATCAACAGCCGCGCGGTACGCCGCTTCGGGCCTTTGGCGATGTTCCGTATCGGACTGATCACACAGTTTGCGATGGGCATCTGGCTGCTGATTGCTAGCGCGCTGGATTTAGGTTTCCTGTCGCTGGTGTTTGGCGTGGCGATGTTTATCGGCTGCGTCTCGACGGTTTCTTCGAACGCGATGGCGGTGATTCTCGATGAGTTTCCGCATATGGCGGGCACCGCATCGTCACTGGCCGGTACTTTGCGCTTTGGCGTGGGTGCGCTGGTGGGGGCATTGCTGTCACTGGTGAGTATTAACAGCGCCTGGCCAATGGTGGCGACCATTGCCCTATGCGCAACCGTATCCATTGTGTTGTTTAGCTACGCCGCACGTCCACGCCACGCTTAAATCTGCACTTTCCTCTTACGGCGCGGTTGATCGCGGAGTTCACTGGTTTTTAGAGCCATTGAAATCGCGAATAAAAAACCGCGCCGTTGTCACATTCCCTCTTGCCGTATGCGATGAATTCTTCACGTTCACTCGCGAATCCCCACATTTTCGTTATGCTTAATGTTTCCATAATGTGAAAATTTAGGTGTAAAAAAGTAACTATATTGCGTCTAAAATGATTGTTAACTGCCGCCGAACAAGGTACACATAGGCACAAATGCGAGAAAGCTCGCAAATAATAACTTTGCTACATGCTTTGTGTTTAAAACGAGAAGGCAAACCTTGACGTCCGTATTCTGAGTTTACCAGGTAGGGATTCACTGCGTAATCGCCGTCGTCGTGAATAAGCGTTAACGTCTCTGGGGACTGTAATTATGCTGCAACTTTCGGTTATGCATCGCTTACCGCAACATTATCGTTGGTCAGCCGACCATGTCGGTGAAATTGAACGTCAGGAAGCGGTCAACGGTGTGCACGATGAAGATCTCGTCGCACTGCGTCTGTTAAGTCACGATGGCCATCCGGCGCTGGAAATTCTGCACCAGTTGCAAGAGACGCTGGCGCAGATTCAGGTCGATTGCAAAATTGCCCTATGTGAAGGGCAGCCCTGTTTACTGATTCAGCGCGGTGACGAAAGTACCACCAACTGCTGTCTGAAAAATCAGGGCGTTGCCATCGCAGAGACCTTTGAAGGTCACTGAGTTAACGATTCGCCCTGCGCGGAGGCTAAAAGCTGACGCGTATAATCGCTGGCCGGTGCGTTAAACAACGCTTCGCATTCTCCCTGTTCCACTACTTCCCCCTGGCGCAGCACAATTAGCTGATGGCAGAGTGCGCGCACCACCTGCAAATCATGGCTAATAAACAGATACGCTAACTGGTGCTGCTGCTGTAAACGACGCAGCAGGGTGAGAATTTGCTTCTGCACTGAGCGATCCAGCGAAGAGGTCGGTTCATCCAGCACGATTAACTGCGGCTCAAGAATCAGCGCTCTGGCAATGGCGATACGCTGACGTTGTCCACCGGAAAACTCTGCGGGGTAGCGTGAACGGCTCTCTGCATCCAGTCCCACTTCCTGCATCACGGCAATCACTTTCGCTTCCTGCTCGGCGGCACTTAGTTCAGGACGATGTACTGCCAGCCCTTCTGCAATCACCTGTTGTACCGTCATGCGCGGATTGAGTGATGAGTTGGGATCCTGAAACACCACCTGAATATGCGGACGCAGCGGCAAAAGCTGTTTACGCGATAGGCTATGCAGCGGCTGACCGTCAAACCAAATCTCACCGCGCGCGGTAATCAAACGCAGCAGCGCCAATCCGGTGGTGCTTTTGCCTGAACCGGATTCCCCCACCAAACCAAGGCTTTCACCCCGGCGCAGTGTGAAGTTGAGATCGCTGAGCACGGTTTTTTCCGCCACGCTGCGTTTGAACAATCCGCGTTTAATCGGAAAGCCCACGTGCAGGTTTTTGACCTGCAGCAGCGGCTGTGCATCGTTAAGCGGCACAGGCTGACCATCCGGTTCGGCGGCGAGTAATTCACGCGTATAAGGATGCTCGGGCTGGCTGAACAGCGGCTTGCATAGATTGTGCTCCACTTCCCGACCCTCGCGCATCACCGTGACACGATGCGCCAGCTGGCGGACGATATTGAGATTGTGGGTGATGAACAGCATGCCCATATTCAGTTCGCGCTGCAGTTCACGCAGCAAGCGCAGAATTTGTGCCTGCACCGTGACATCCAGCGCGGTGGTGGGCTCATCGGCAATCAGCAGTTTGGGCTGCGTCAGTAACGCCATGGCAATCATCACGCGCTGGCGTTCCCCACCTGACAGCTGATGCGGGAAATCGCCGAGGCGTGATGCCGCATTGCGGATGCCGACGCGATCGAGGCAGCTAAGAATTTCGCCGCGCGCCGCTTCTTTACGCATCCCACGATGCAAAGACAGCACCTCATACAGCTGCTTCTCAACGTTGTGCAGCGGGTTGAGCGACACCATCGGTTCCTGGAAAATCATCGCCATCTGATTGCCACGCAGACCGCGCATCTCGCGCTCGCTGGCCTGCAAGATATTTTGGCCATTGAACAGGATCTCACCTTGCGGATAGGTCACAGGCGGCTGCGGCAGCAGGCGCATAATCGAGAGCGCGGTGACACTTTTGCCTGAACCGGATTCACCGACCAGCGCCAGAGTTTCACCGGCCTCAATCTGCAGAGAGATATCTTCCACCACGCGGCGCTGATTGAAGGCCACGGCGAGATGATTGACGCTTAACAGGCTCATTTCACCCCCCGGCTGGGATCAAAAGCATCACGTACCGCTTCACCGATAAAAATCAGCAGCGAGAGGAGCAGCGCGAGGGCGAAGAAGCCGGAAAGTCCCAGCCACGGCGCCTGTAAGTTGTTTTTGCCCTGTAAAAGCAGTTCGCCCAGCGAAGGGGAGCCCACTGGCAGGCCGAAACCAAGGAAATCCAGCGAGGTCAGAGTGGTAATCGAACCGCATAAAATAAAGGGCAGGAAAGTGAGTGTTGCTACCATCGCATTCGGCAACATGTGGCGCAGCATAATGCGTCCATCGCTGACGCCGAGCGCGCGCGCCGCACGCACATAATCAAAGTTACGCGTGCGCAGAAACTCGGCCCGCACCACGCTCACCAGGCTCATCCAGCCAAATATCACGGTGACCAGCAATAGCCACCAGAAGCCGGGTTGAATCACGCTCGAAAGCAAAATCAGTAAAAATAGCGATGGCATGCCAGACCACACCTCAATCAGACGCTGGCCAACTAAATCGACACGACCACCAAAATAGCCCTGCACCGCACCGATTACGATACCGATCACGCTGGAGAACAGGGTCAGCAAGATCCCGAACAGCAGCGAGACGCGCGTGCCATATAGCAAACGCGCCAGCACATCACCGCCATTGGCGTCGGTGCCGAGCCAGTTCTGCTTCGAAGGAGGAGAAGGGAAGGGCACATCGGTGGCGAAATTAATGGTGCTGTCACTGAAACGGATCGGTGCCCACAGCGCCCAGCCCTGCTGGTCAATCCGCTGCTTTAGCCACGGGTCCTGGTAATCGGCTGGGGTAGCAAAGTCACCGCCAAAATCACTTTCGCTGTAATTGAACAACAGCGGCATATACCAGCGTTGCTGATAGTGCACCAGTATTGGCTTGTCATTGGCCAGTAACTCCGCACCGAGTGAAAGCACAAAAATCACCAGAAAAATCCACAGCGACCAGTAACCACGACGGTTATGGCGAAAGCGTTGCCAGCGCTGCTGGTTGATTAGTGATAAACCCATTAGCGCCCCTCAAAATCGATGCGCGGATCGACCAGCGTATAGGTCAGATCGCTGAGAATGTTCATCAGCAAGCCGATCAGCGTGAAGATATACAGCGTGCCAAACATCACCGGATAGTCGCGTTGAATGGTGGCATCGTATCCCAGCAAACCGAGTCCGTTGAGAGAGAACATCACCTCAATCAATACCGAGCTGGTAAAGAACATGCTGATAAAGGTGGCAGGGAAACCGGCGATCACCAGCAGCATGGCGTTGCGGAATACGTGGCCGTACAAAATACGTTTTTCATCCAGCCCTTTCGCGCGAGCGGTGACCACATATTGTTTGCGGATCTCATCGAGGAATGAGTTTTTGGTCAACATGGTTAGAGTGGCAAAACCGCCAATCACCGTGGCCAGTACCGGCAGCGTGATGTGCCAGAGATAGTCGCCAATCTTGCTGTACCACGGCAACGTATCAAACTGCGGCGAGGTCAGCCCGCGAAGTGGGAACCAGTCGAAATAGCTGCCCCCGGCAAACAGCACAATCAGCATGATGCCGAAGAGAAAGGCCGGGATGGAGTATCCAATGATGATAAAGGTACTGCTCCAGATATCGAAAGCGCTGCCGTTGCGCACTGCCTTTTTAATCCCCAACGGAATCGAGACCAGATAAATGATCAACGTACTCCACAAGCCCAGGCTGATGGAAACCGGCAAGCTCTCTTTGATCAGCTGCAGCACCGAGGCGCTACGGAACAAACTGTCGCCAAAATCAAAACGAATATAGTTCCACAGCATTTCGCCATAGCGCTGCAGCAGCGGTTTATCAAAACCGTAGCGGTGTTTGATCTCGGCGATCACCTCAGGATCAAGGCCACGCGCGCCGCGATATTGGCTGTCGCCCGGATTATCATGCGCCAGCGCACCGCGCCCGCCGACATCTCCAGCACTACCCGAGGAAAAACCGGAGCTATGACCAAATTGCGCATTCGCCAGCGCCTGATCCACCGGTCCACCGGGCGCAATCTGCACGATAAAAAAGTTCAGGGTGATGATCGCCCACAGTGTGGGAATAATCAGCAGCAACCTGCGCAGGAAATAGGAACCCAAACCGCTCTCCTCAGCGTCTGTCGGCCGGCAATTGTGCGGCTTTGTTCACGTCATACCACCAGTTCTCTAACCCGGTTGCATACGCGGGTTTGATTTCAGGGCGGGAAAATTTATCCCAGTATGCCAGCCTCTGTTCGGCGTTGTACCACATCGGGATCATATAGGCATTCCATAACAGAATGCGATCCAGTGCCTGGCCCAGTGGCAGTAGCGCTTTTTCATCGCCCTGATGTTCGACGATCTCCTGCACAAAGTGATCCACGATGGGATCTTTCACCCGTGGCGTGTTCCACGAGGAGGCAATGTATTGCGACTGCCAACTGATACGTAAGTTGGTGGAGGGCCATGGATTGGCCTGATACAGCGTTGGGATCATATCGTAATCGCCTTCGCGTAAACGGCGCAGATACTGCGAGCTATCAATTTGCCGCAACTCCACCTGAATCCCCAAACGCTGCAGGCTATGCTGGAACGGCAGCGCCCAGTCGTTCTGCGTGCCGCTGCGCATCAGCAGTTCAAAGCGGAAGGGCTGTCCGGTCTTATCGTTTACCAGATGCTGATTCTTAATCTGCCAGCCCGCTTCTTTTAGTAGCTTCATGGCTTTTAGCAGATTGCCGCGATCGAAGCCGCTGCCATTGGAACGCGGCGGTGCATAGTCGTTGTTGAACACTTCAGCGGGCAGCTGCGCTTTGTACGGTGCCAGCAGAATGAGCTGGTCGGCTTTAGGGTAATCTTTGGCCGCATAGGCGGTGTTCTGGAAATAGCTATCAGTGCGTTTGTACGCCCCGTAAAACAGCGCTTTGTTCATCCACTCGAAATCGAACGCCAGCGTCAGCGCCTCACGCACCCGACGGTCAGCAAACAGCGGTTTTTCATTGTTAAAGGCCAGCCAGCGAGTATCGGTGGAGACGGTATTCGGCGTGGTGGCTTTCACGATGGCGTGGCTATCAAAGTTACGCCCGCGGTATTGCGTGGCCCACTTCTTCGCCGAACCCTCTTCGCGCAGATCGGAGGCGCCGGCTTTGAAGGCTTCAAAGGCGACATTGTCATCAAGATAGTAATCGTAGCGCAGCGTATCAAAGTTAAAACGTCCCCGATTGACCGGCAGATTTGCCGCCCAGTAGTTTTTCACCCGACTGTATTGAATGAACTGACCTGGCTTATAAGACGTGATGCGATAGGGGCCGCTGGAGAGCGGGGGATAGCCGATCGGCTCGTTGAATTTTTTATTCTGCCAGAAGGCTTGCGGCAATACCGGCAGCGTTAACCAGCTCAGGATCATATCCTTGTCCGGTTTCGGCATGTCGATACGCACGGTGAGATTGTTGAGCGCTTTCACTTCAACTCCACGGAACGCCACGCGGAACTGCGGCACACCTTCGGTCATAAATTTCTGGAAGGTGAAAGCGACATCTTTGGCGGTGATCGGGCTGTCGTCCTGAAAACGCGCATGCGGATTGATGGAGACTTCCATCCAGTGATAATCGCTGGGATAGCGGGCGGATTCAGCAATCAAGGGATAGTAGCTGCCAGGCTCATCATCGGAGGTGGTGAACAGCCCGTCATACAGCGTATCGGTGCCGACGCCAGGATTACCGCGTGAAGCAAAGCGATTGAAGTTATCGTAAGTGCCCACCACCGCGATGGTCATCTTGCCGCCTTTAGGCGCAGCGGGATTCGCGTAATCATAATGGGTGAAATTCACCACATACTTCGGTTCGCCCAGCTTGGCAAAGGCATAACTCTCATTGATGGTTTCCGCATGCAGTGGCGCGATGGCGCTACAAACCAACAACGCGGTGACAAGACGCAGCAGCATAAGTGGGGCGCTCTCCTTAAATAATCCGCACTGAATGGTAGCAGTTTCGTGACGATAGCGTGACGTTAACCGAGTGCTGCCTGACGTTGGTAATAACTGATCAGGTTTTCCGGACGCAGCGGGCGGCTGAATAAATATCCCTGCAGATGTGTCACCCCACGGTTCACCAGCCACGCTGCCTGATCGCCGGTTTCAACGCCTTCTGCCACGGTTTTGAGATTGAGCTTCTTCGCCAGCAGCAATACCGCGTCCAGTACCGGTGAGGTCACCGTTTCGGTACCAATACTCTGTACAAAACCGCGATCAATTTTGAGGTAGTCAAACGGATAGCGTTCAAGATAGATCAATGCGCTGTGGCCAGTGCCGAAGTCATCAATGGCAATTTTAATATCCTGCTCATGCAGCCAGGCAAAAATCTCGCCAGCATTTCTTTCGCCCACCATGGTGCGTTCGGTGATTTCAAAAACATAGTTGAAGTGGTCTTTTGGCATGTCGGCAATCCACTCCTGCACATGCTGACGAAAACTTTCTGATGCGAGATGCAGAGGGGAAAGGTTCAGGCTCATACGCGTGCCGCGCGGCAGTTGCTGGCAGAGGAACTTCGCATCGCGTGCCACCAGCTTAAACAAATGCTGAGTCAGGGGAATAATCAGATTTTGCGCTTCGGCGTTGCTAATAAAGGCATCGGGGGGAATCATTCCCTCGGTGGGATGTGTCCAGCGCAGTAGTGCTTCAACGCCATACGGTTGCCCATCGTGGGCGGTGACCAGGGGCTGATATTCAACATGAAACTGACCACGTTTAATGCCCTGCATAATCTCTTTGCCAGGACGCTGATACAGTGTCAGCAGCAGCCAGCTACCCGCACTCATAAACAGGGCTGAGAGGAGGCCGGTCAGCAGGATCAGATGATAATCGCGTTGCGCCAGCGTCGTACCGTACAGCACGAAGCGCATGCCATTATCTTTAAAACTCATTTCTTTCAAGGCTGGTGGTAAATCGTGGATGTTCACCACCTGATTCTTGCCACTCAGCAGGGCTTTATCGCCAATCACCAACGCCATACCGGTGATTTCGGGATGATAAGAAGCCAGCAGCTGATAAGGCGTCAGGCTGATATTCATGGTGGCGAGAATGCCGGTCTCAGCTGAGCCTGGATTCTTCATCCACAACGCCAGCGCCGGTTTGGTTGGCAAGAGGGGCGTGCCTTCCAGTAAGCGTAAATCGCGATCGCGCTCCAGTTCCGATTGTGGCGAAATATCATTCGCAGGCAGCAGAAAGGCGCCGGTAGCAGATGAACAATAGGCATTACTGTTACGTACCAGCAAAATCGCGCGGATATTGCCGGCAAAGGCGGCACGTGAAGTGAGTTCGCGGCTGACGCTACTGCATTCAAGCTGGGTGTATTGTTGCAATGGATAAAGGGTATCCACCAGGGTCGACATCACCTGTTGTAGATCGTCGCGGCTATGGATCAGCAACTGTTCATGTTGTTGTACTCGTTTTTGCCAGGTGAGCGTCAGCAGTACGATGACAAACAACAGAAAGAACACACCGCCGATGATCGCACTACTCCAGGCGATACGGCGCGAATAGGTTGCATGACGTTTTAACGTCCCCGACAGTGGCATGGAGTGCATTCCCCTTTATGGCGCCATTATTATTATGTAAATCGTGCACTACTGCTCGCTGGTGTCTGGCGTAAAACATTGCATCAGGACGGGTTTTTTCAGCCGACGAAGACGCAACAATTTGCTGCCAGTAAGCAAACGAGAATATAACGAGGAAGCGCGAAAAGTCTCGTTATATTTCTGATTCTCAATTACTTTTTATCTATCGGATTTGCGTTAAGAAACGGCAGGCGAAAAAAAACGCTGCCTGGGCAGCGTTTTCTGATTCTCTGGCTGAGAGGATCTTCAAAAGGATACGTTAGCTAGGGTTTTTAGCTAAAACCCTGCGGGCTTCACGGTAACGCGTTTTCCAGTAACTATCGTTTAAACTGGAGATCATCACACCACTGCTGGTGGACGCGTGAACGAAGTTATCGTTACCCAGATAGATGCCAACGTGTCGTCCGGTAGAACCGGCACGGAACAGCACTAAATCACCCGGGCGCAGTTTGCCGCGAGAAATCTCTTTGCCCGTATCCTGCTGTTCTGACGTTGAACGGGGTAAATCTAAACCGAACTGCTCGCGAAAGGTGCGCTGAACAAAAGCAGAACAATCAATGCCGCGTTTGGTGTCGCCGCCTAAGCGATAACGAACACCTTTCCAGTCACTGTACTGTTCCATGATGCGGGACTTAACGTCCACATTCTGCACCATTTGTTCAAATTCGTCCTGAGACGCTTGAAGTAAAAAACCATTCTGGTTGTTAACTTCATGATTCTCGTTATTCGCGTTCTGACCGTTATGCGTACTACTACATGCCGATAAGAGTGTTGCTAATGCTACTGCGGGAAGGATCCGCCTGAGGTATCTCAGTATTGGTTGAGACTTGACCATTATACGTGTGTTCCTTTGAAGTCCTTACGACACAATGTCGCCAGCCAGATGACAAAACGGGTTTGAGATTAATAAGAGCTAAGGCTTAAGACAATTCCTTAATTACTAAAATGTGTTAATGAACACATTTTTGTTGCATAAGGCACCGAATTTTATGCTGCACTCTAAGTAATCGCGTTTGAGGTTAACCGATTACAGACCGCGTGGCGAGTGCTTTTATATAAATTTTTATAGCTTTTATTGATGTGAAATCAATCCTTAACACAATGGTTACTTTATCAACGATTGGTAGCGATTTAATAGCCAATAAGGCGGGTTTTCAGGGGGTAATTCCGGCGCTAGGGCTGATTTTGAGAGGCTTCTGGCTGGACAAGCCAGGAAAAAGGCGATTGTTACGCGTTTTGCATCATAATGTTTTCTTTTAATAGAAAAACGTTAGCCTGCTAATAATGTATTTCTGAATTCGATAAGCGCGGATGATCGACTTTTCTACTTATTGTCATCCGCGCTTAACAATTATGTGCGTGGCTTATATTTCCCTGGCAGGGCGCGATTGAGCCAATTCACCAGTTTGTCACTGAGCGGAGTTAATAAACACCAGCTCAACCCCACCAGAATCACCGACATCGATCCCACCGCAATATCGGTAAACCAGTGAGAACCCGCCATCACCCGCGGCAGTGCAAATACCACCACAATCACTAAACCCACCAGGAAAGCGCGAAAGCCAAAATAACGCCACATAAAGCAGGCAAAAATAATCAGCATCATGCCGTGATCGCCTGGGAAGCTATTACTGGAGGCATCTTTCGCCGGAATCCCTGTCAGTTCACTCACGCGATGCACGTTGTCAAAGAACAGCGTTGGGCTGGCGTGTTGCACGGGGATCAAATGACCCAATTGATTGAGCACCACGGCGGTGAGCAGCATGGTGATACCAATGGCCAGCATGCGGCGGCGGCCCTGTGGCGTTTCACGACGCCAGAACCACAGATACAGCAGACCCATCGCCAGCAGCGATACCGCATCAAAGCCACGGTAATTGGTGATCGCCACCAGCAAAGCGAAACCGTGGTGATCCACCATCTTATCGTTAAAGCTAAAGAAGATGGCTTTATCAATACCAAACCAGAAACCATGGTCTGGCGGCAGATACCACGAGAAGAACAGCATGATCCCCAATGCATTCAGCAGCAGGATGGTGATTAAACGAGACGCGCGCATAAGAAATAGACTCAAAAAGAAAAATAACGGGGCAACCTAACGCAGCTAATTTAAACGAATCTTCAACAAGGTTGATTGCAAAACGTTCCAGTCCACAGATTGGTGGTGGATTAACTCGATACGGCTGTCCGGCGGTGTGGTAGGGCGCGTTTCCATAAAGAAGTCGTCACCCTGACGATTAATGTTCACCAGACCGTCTGGTGTGCGCAGTACACCTTTGACGCGATCCACCGGTGCAAGTCGCGCCCACTCTAGCGCCGGGATGGTATCGAACACGGTATCACCATCAAAAATCCAGCCACAGGAAGCATAGCCCTGGCCTTCATTTAATGCACGGCGCCAACGTGCGGAACCCTCAAGTTTCAGTGCTGCCAGTCCTTTTGGACGTGAAGTATGATGATGATGGGCCGCTTCAGGAACCGCACGATCCGTCAACGCGGGCTGGCTGAGCAGGGCGGGGTCGACTTTACCCCAGGCCGACTCGACCAGTTGGCGATCGCCCAGGTTGTCCTGTTGCCACTGCTGCAAGCGCTGACGATCTTCCTCGCTCCAGCGATCGCTCTTATTGGCGACGATAATATCGGCGGCGGTCAGTTGATCGCGGAAGTTTTCATTCTCGACGACACGCGTGTCGGCTAACTGGCGCGCATCAAGCAGCGTGATGGTGGCATCAACCTGAATCCAGGGTTGATACACAGCGGCGCGCAGCATATCCAGCAGTTGTTTAGGGTGGCCAAGGCCGGTGGGTTCGATAATCAGACGATCGGGCTTATTTTGCTTTAACAGCATATTGAGTCCGACCTGCAGTGGCAGGCCGTTCACGCAACACATGCAACCGCCAGGAATTTCCTTCAGCGTGGCACCGCGATCGGCGAGCAGTGCGCCGTCGATGCCTACTTCGCCAAACTCGTTGACCAGAATCGCCCAATTTTCATTGGCCGGTTTATGGGCTAACAGATGCAGCAGAGTAGTGGTTTTGCCGCTGCCGAGAAATCCGGTGATTACATTAACGCGCGTCATTACAGGCTCCATTTTCAGGCGCGCGGACAACATACCCGGCGCGCACGACGTTGTTATACTATAACAACCTTCAGCGGCCGGATAAAATCGTGCGGTTAGTCCGCGCGACTCATATAGCGGCGTTCAGCCACGTGAATACGGATGCGATCGCCATTGCTCAGGTATTCCGGTACCTGGATCGACAAGCCGGTGCTCATGCCCGCGGGTTTGGTGCGTGCGCTGGCGGAAGCGCCTTTAATGCCTGGTGAAGTATCGACAATTTCCATGTCCACGGTCTGTGGCAGTTCCAGCGCCAGCACCTGACCCTCCATCGTTAACACCTGGATGCCAGGAATGCCGCCTTCAGGGATGAACAGCAGTTCTTCTTCAATCTGATCTTTCTTGAAGCTATAGGGCGTGTAATCTTCATCATCCATAAACACGTACTCGTCACCGTCTATATAAGAGAAGGTCACGGCGCGACGGCTAAGCTGAATGGCATCGATAATATCGTCACCCTTGAAGCGCTCTTCCACTTTCAGGCCAGTGCGCACGTCGGTAAAACGCATCTTATAGAGGGTGGCAGCACCGCGTGCGCTTGGGCTCTGGACATCAATGTCCTTTACCAGCAACAGTTTGCCGTTCCAGGTAACAGCCATTCCTTTTTTGATTTCATTTGCCTTTGGCATGGGGATAACTCGCTGTGAAAAGGTTAATGCGCGCCACGTTACTCGCGCCGTGAAAAACAGGCAAGGGAGGCAGTGTAAAATTGTTGCCCGCGCATGGCATTCCCGTCATCAGCCTGCTATTGTCGCGACGAAATCCTCAGGAGCGCATGATGTATTGTCGTGACCAGTGCGGTGCCTGTTGCACAGCCCCCTCAATCTCTTCCCCGATTCCCGGCATGCCCCAGGGCAAACCGGCCAATACCCGCTGCGTTCAGCTGGATGACAATCAGCGCTGCAAAATTTTTGGTTCTCCGCTGCGTCCCGCAGTCTGTGCGGGTTTACAGCCCAGCGCAGAGATGTGCGGTAGCAGTCGCGAAGCCGCGATGACCTTCCTGTTACAACTCGAAGCAGATACCGCGCCTTAAATTGCTGACGCGGTGCTGAAGAATTTGCCTTATGTGACCCATGCGTTACAGCAATGACGTCAGCCGTACAGGCCTGAAAAATCTTAAATCCGATCTGAAGTGTGCGGAACATCAAAAATCTGCTACGCCGATCGCGCATTTTCTTGCCTGCTTTCTCATGCTGTACCATATTCCCTGAAACGTTTCAGCGTTGTCCTTTCGGTAACCCCCGAGAAGTACAGCGTAATTTTTCGCCATTAAGCTGAAACGATTCAATTTCAGCAAGCGAGGAGAAATATGTTCCAGCTCGACGTTCAGGCCATCCATACCGGTGCCAGTGCACAAAATAAAGAAGAGGCTATCCGTCAGGTTGCCGCTGCGTTAACTGCAGCCGGTAATGTGTCGGAAGGCTACGTTAACGGCATGCTGGCGCGCGAACAGCAGACCACCACCTTCCTGGGTAATGGTATTGCCATTCCGCATGGCACCACCGATACGCGCGATATGGTGCTGAAGACCGGCGTACAGGTTTATCAGTTCCCGCAGGGCGTGGAGTGGGGTGACGGGCAAACGGCTTATGTCGCCATCGGTATCGCGGCAAAATCAGATGAACATCTTGCGCTGCTGCGCCAGCTGACTCACGTATTGAGCGATGACAGTATCGCAGAGCAGTTGAAAACCGCCTCAGCCGAAGATCTCCGTGCCATCCTGATGGGTGAAAAGCAGGCGGCTGAGTTCAAATTCGATACCTCGCTGATTGCGGTTGACGTTGCAGCCAGCGATCTCATCACCTTGCAGGCGCTGAACGCTGGACGTTTACAGGCAGCAGGAGCTGTTGAAGCGGCGTTTGTGGCGGATGCGGTATCGCATACCCCACTGAGCCTCGGTCAGGGCATCTGGCTGAGCGACAGCGCCAATGGCAACCTTGGTAGCGCCATTGCAGTCAGCCGTACCGCCACGCCATTCGTGCATCAGGGCGAAAATGTGGCGCTGTTGTTGACCGTGGCAGCTACCGACGATCGTCCGCTGGAAGTGCTGGGTTATCTGAGCAATCTGCTGCTGAGCAACAAAGCTGAACGTTTGCTGAAAGCCGACGCGGCAGGCATCCTCGCGCTGCTGACCAGTGAAGTGGACGAAAGCGCGGATCAACTGGTGGCTGAATTTACTATCCGCAACGAGCACGGACTGCACGCACGTCCGGGTACTGCGCTGGTTACGGTCATTAAACAGTTCAACAGTGACATCACCGTCACCAACCTTGACGGCAGCGGCAAACCGGCCAACGGACGCAGCCTGATGAAAGTTGTCGCGCTGGGCGTGAAAAAAGGCCATCGCCTGCGCTTTACCGCCAGCGGTGAAGATGCACAGCAGGCGCTGAATGCCATCGAAGAGGCCATCAATTCTGGACTGGGCGAGGGGGTCGCATGAGCCGCCGCGTTGCCACAATCACATTGAATCCCGCTTACGATCTGGTGGGCTATACGCCAGAAATCGAACGTGGCGAAGTTAACCTGGTGAAAACCACCGGTCTGCACGCGGCGGGTAAAGGCATCAACGTTGCCAAAGTGCTGAAAGACCTGGGTATCGACGTCACCGTCGGTGGATTCCTCGGCAAAGAGAATCAGGATGGTTTCCAGCAGCTGTTCAGCGAGCTGGGTATCGCCAACCGTTTCCAGGTGGTGCAGGGCCGTACCCGCATCAACGTTAAGCTGACGGAAAAAGACGGTGAAGTCACCGATCTGAATTTCTCTGGCTTTAACGTCACCGCGCAGGACTGGGATCGCTTCACTGCCGATTCCCTGACCTGGCTGGGACAATTCGACATGGTGTGCGTCAGCGGCAGCTTGCCCGCGGGCGTGGCGCCCGAAGCGTTCACCAAATGGATGAGCGATCTGCGCACCCTGTGTCCGTGCATTATTTTCGACAGCAGTCGTGAAGCGCTGGTGGCGGGGCTGAAAGCCGCGCCGTGGCTGGTGAAACCGAACCGTCGTGAACTGGAAATCTGGGCCGACCGCAAACTGCCAACCTTGCAGGATGTGATCGAAGCCGCGCATGAACTGCGTGAGCAGGGCATTGCCCATGTGGTGATTTCCCTTGGTGCGGAAGGCGCACTGTGGGTCAACGCCTCTGGCGAATGGATCGCCAAACCACCAGCCTGTGAAGTGGTCAGCACCGTAGGCGCGGGAGATTCAATGGTCGGCGGCCTGATTTACGGGCTGCTGATGCGTGAATCCAGCGAGCATACCTTGCGTCTGGCTACCGCAGTGGCTGCGATGGCGGTGAGCCAGAGCAACGTTGGTGTGACCGATCGTACCCAGTTGGCCGCGATGATGGCGCGCGTCGACTTACAACCCGTTAACTAACAGCAGGAGAGCGATAATGAAAACGCTGCTGATAAAAGATTCTTCACTGGGACTGGCATCAGGACATCTGGCTTTAGAACGTCTGCGCGCAACCGCAGCACAGGCTGGCCTGACGCTGACTGACAACGCGGCCGATGCTGAACTGGTATTGGTTGCTGGCCATGCTGTGCCGAACGATGCACAACTGGCAGGCAAATCCGTGGCGCTGGTCGATGTGCAGCAGGCGCTGCGCGATCCGCTGGCGGCCATTAATCAGGCTCAAGCCAGTGCCAAAGTCTGGCAGGCTGCCGCGGCGGTTACTGCTCCAGCTGCCGCTCAGAGCACCGGTCAGAAACGCATTGTCGCGGTTACCGCTTGCCCAACCGGCGTAGCGCACACCTTTATGGCGGCTGAGGCGATTCAGGCAGAAGCGACCAAGCGTGGCTGGTGGGTGAAAGTGGAAACCCGCGGTTCCGTGGGTGCAGGCAATGCCATCACCCCTGAAGAGGTGGCGGCGGCCGATCTGGTGATCGTGGCAGCAGATATCGATGTGGACCTGGCGAAGTTTGCTGGCAAGCCGATGTATCGCACCTCAACCAGCCTGGCGCTGAAGAAAACCGCGCAGGAACTGGATAAAGCGCAGGTTGAAGCCAAAACCTATCAACCGAGCGGCAACGCGTCAGCCAGCACGCAAAGCGACAGCAAAGAGAAAGCCGGTGCTTATCGTCACCTGCTGACCGGCGTGTCCTACATGCTGCCGATGGTGGTAGCGGGTGGTTTGAGCATCGCGCTCTCCTTTGCCTTTGGTATCACCGCATTTAAAGAGCCGGGCACCTTAGCGGCTGCGCTGATGCAGATTGGTGGCGGCAGTGCCTTCGCGCTGATGGTACCGGTGCTGGCAGGCTTTATTGCTTTCTCGATTGCTGACCGTCCGGGTCTGACCCCAGGTCTGATTGGCGGTATGATCGCCACCAGCATTAACGCCGGTTTCCTTGGCGGTATCATCGCCGGTTTCATTGCCGGTTACGCCGCGAAGATGCTGAGCAGCAAAGTTAAACTGCCGCAAAGTATGGAAGCGTTAAAACCGATCCTGATCATTCCGCTGGTAGCGAGTTTAATTACCGGCCTGCTGATGATTTACGTGGTGGGTAAACCTGTTGCGGGCATCATGAGCGGTCTGACGCACTGGCTGGCGAACATGGGCACCGCCAACGCGGTTCTGCTGGGCGCGATCCTCGGTGGCATGATGTGTACCGACATGGGTGGTCCGGTGAACAAAGTGGCGTACGCCTTCGGTGTCGGCCTGTTGAGTTCGCAAACCTATGCGCCGATGGCCGCGATCATGGCCGCCGGTATGGTGCCACCGTTAGCGATGGGCCTGGCAACAATTGTTGCACGTCGTAAGTTCAACAAAGGTCAGCAGGAAGGGGGCAAAGCGGCACTGGTGCTCGGCTTGTGCTTCATCTCTGAAGGTGCAATTCCGTTTGCGGCGCGTGACCCTATGCGTGTGCTGCCTTGCTGCATCGTCGGCGGTGCAATCACTGGCGCGGTATCCATGTTGGTTGGCGCGAAACTGATGGCACCTCACGGTGGTCTGTTTGTACTGCTGATCCCGGGTGCAATCACCCCGGTGCTGGGTTACCTGATGTCGATTGTGATTGGTACCGCAGTGGCTGGCCTCGGTTACGCGATTCTGAAACGTCCGGAAGAAGAGCTGGCGAAAGCCGCGTAATTTTCACGGGTTAAAAAAAGGGAGCTGCGGCTCCCTTTTTGCTGTCTGTTTTAAGCCTGTTGTTCCGACTTCAGCCACGCAATCTCATCTTTCCAGATATCCGGATTGATGGTTTCCAGAATCATTGGGATGCCATCAAAGCGCTTATCCTTCATCAGCCAGCTAAACACCGTCTTGCCAATGTTGCCTTCACCTAAGCTGTGGTGGCGATCCACACGGCTGCCGAGCGTGCTTTTGGCGTCATTCAGGTGCATGCCGCGCAGGAACTGGAAACCAACGATGCGTTCGAATTCGGCAAAGGTCTCCACGCAGGCTTCTTCTGTCCGCAGATCGTAGCCGCCAGCAAATGCATGGCAGGTATCGATACACACACCGACGCGTGATTTATCTTCGACGTGCTCGATAATGGTGGCGAGGTGTTCGAAACGGAAACCGAGATTGCTACCCTGACCCGCGGTGTTCTCAATTACTGCCACCACGTTGTGGGTCTGATCCAGCGCGATATTGATCGATTCGGCGATGCGCTTCAGGCAGGCCTCTTCTTCAATCTGCTTCAGGTGACTGCCAGGGTGGAAATTCAGCAACGTTAGCCCCAACTGCTCGGCGCGCTGCATCTCATCCAGAAACGCCTCTCGGGATTTCTCCAGCGCATCCATCACCGGATGGCCAAGGTTAATCAGGTAGCTGTCATGCGGCAAAATCTGCGCGGAAGTGAAGTTGTATTTCTCACAGGCGGTTTTGAAGGCATCAATCACTTCACCTGAAAGCGGGGCGGCTTTCCACTGGCGCTGATTTTTGGTGAACAGCGCAAAGGCTGTGGCTTCGAGTTCGTGGGCACGGATAACTGCCTGGTCTACGCCGCCTGATGCACTGACGTGTGCGCCGATATATTTCATGCCGCTCTCCTGGTTGGCGATTGCTGCTGCAAAGGGCACATCATAGCGGATGCGCTACCGCCATGAAATGTTGCATCGCTCGTGGGGAGAAAAACGGCACGGGTAAACACTTATCCAAATTATCAACACACCTACCAAAGTTAGCAGGTGCGCTTTTTTTCTGGTTAACTATAGTTTAACAAATTAGAAACTTTTAACTATAACCATGAAAACAGCTTATAGAAGTACTTTGGATACCGCTTTACAGCATGAAAAATTTAACGTAATCCATAAATTAACTTTAGGTAAAACCAATGCAGTGACCCTTTTTTATAATGGTCATGGCGCTGTCGGCTTCACGCTCGCCGTGCCCGATAGCGACAACTCGCTGGTCCATTTTTATCGTTATGGAGTCAATAACAGCGATCCGAAAAAGTTGTACCGCTCTGAATGCCTCTATTCCCGCCGGGAAAACTTTGGCTATCAGGACTGGTTGATTCGCACCATTACCGATGAGTTCACGGCCTGTGACACAGAACTGGAAGAACTGATCGGTATGAAAGCCTGACACACACTCCGCCGACAATCTCCTGGCGGCTGCTAGCCTGCGCATATACCCGACTGGTTTAAAAGTTAAATTGGTAATATATTGTCCATTGACCAGTATAACTAATAAGGAAGAGTCGGGATGTTGAAGCGCTTGCGCCGCTGGGCACGCTTAATTAAACGCGATGTGCTCACGCTGTGGTTTGCCTGCCGCGATCCGCGTACCCCCTGGTGGTTTAAGCTGCTGGCATTTGGCATTGTCGCCTATGCACTCAGCCCCATCGATCTCATTCCTGATTTCATTCCCATTATCGGCTTACTCGACGATGCCATCATCGTCCCGCTGGGTGTGATCATCCTGCTGCGTTTGCTTCCGCGTGAAATTCGCATCAGCAGTGCAGAACGGGCTGATGTCCAGCGGGCACGCGGCAAAAAGATTGTCAGCTGGGCTGGATTCTTCCTGACGGTGATCGTCTGGTTAGCGGTGGTGGCTTATCTTGTGAAGCGTTACGCAATGTGAGGAGGGCGCATGCATATCACGCTGCGTCAGATTGAAGTCTTTACCGAAGTGTTGAAAAGCGGTTCAACCACGCAGGCCTCGCAGGTGTTGGCCCTGTCGCAATCAGCGGTGAGTGCGGCGCTGGCCGATCTGGAAAACCAACTCGGGGTACAACTGTTCGATCGCGTCGGCAAACGACTGGCCCTGAACGAGCATGGTCGTTTGCTCTATCCACGCGCGGTCGGATTGCTGGAACAGGCCGGCGAGATCGAACAGCTGTTTAAAGAGGATAATGGCGCCATTCGTCTGTTTGCCAGTAGCACCATCGGCAACTATCTGCTGCCAGGGATGATCGCCGCCTATCGTCGTGACTTCCCCACGCTGCCGCTCGAACTGAGCGTCGGCAACAGCCAGGATGCGATTAACGCAGTGGCGGATTTCCGTGTGGATATCGGCCTGATTGAAGGGCCGTGTCACGAGCCGGATATCGTTAGCGAAGCATGGCTGGAAGATGAACTGGTGGTGTTTGCCGCGCCTGATGCTGAGATCCTGCAACAGCCGATCACGCTGGCATCACTGGCGGCCGCCCCCTGGATCCTGCGTGAGCGCGGTTCGGGCACGCGTGAAATTGTTGATTACCTGCTGTTGTCTCACCTGCCGCAGTTTCAACTCGGCATGGAGCTGGGCAATTCTGAAGCAATCAAACATGCGGTGCGTCACGGCATGGGCATCAGCTGTTTATCGCGCCGGGTGATCAGCGATCTGCTGGAGGCGGGCACGCTGGTGGAAGTGGCTGTACCCTTACCACGCCTGACGCGCACGCTGTATCGCATTCATCATCGGCAGAAGCATTTGTCGAAAGCGCTAAGTCGATTTCTCTCCTATTGCCGTGAGTAATCGCGGCTGTCATAACGTAAACGGCTAATAATTTCGCGCCGATTATGAAGGTAACTAATAACCCGACGTGAATGCTATACAGCCTGGGGTTAGCTGCTACAATCGCGCCTTATTTTTATCCAGCATAGCGTTTACACATGCATAATGACTCAAAAACAACACAACAACCTGGGCTGCGCCGTGAATTAAAAGCGCGCCATCTCACCATGATCGCCATCGGCGGTTCCATCGGTACCGGCCTGTTTGTCGCCTCGGGTGCCACCATTTCTCAGGCAGGTCCCGGTGGCGCATTACTCTCTTACGCGCTGATTGGCCTGATGGTTTACTTCCTGATGACCAGCCTCGGCGAACTGGCGGCGTTTATGCCGGTTTCTGGCTCCTTCGCCACCTACGGCTCTAAATACGTTGAAGAAGGCTTCGGCTTCGCGCTCGGCTGGAACTACTGGTACAACTGGGCGGTCACCATCGCCGTTGATCTCGTCGCCTCGCAACTGGTGATGAACTACTGGTTCCCGGATACGCCGGGCTGGATCTGGAGCGCGCTGTTCCTTGGTCTGATGTTCCTGCTTAACTACATTTCCGTCAAAGGCTTCGGCGAAGCGGAATACTGGTTCTCGCTGATCAAAGTTGCCACCGTCATCATCTTTATCGTGGTGGGTGTGCTGATGATCGTCGGCATTATGCGCGGTGCAGAAAACGCCGGCTGGCATAACTGGACCGTGGGCGACGCACCTTTTGCCGGCGGTTTTGCCGCGATGATTGGCGTGGCGATGATTGTCGGCTTCTCGTTCCAGGGTACAGAGTTGATCGGCATCGCAGCCGGTGAATCACAGGATCCCGGGAAAAATATTCCACGCGCCGTGCGTCAGGTGTTCTGGCGTATTCTGCTGTTCTATATCTTTGCGATTCTGATCATCAGCCTGATTCTGCCGTACACCGATCCGAAACTGCTGCATAACGATGTCACCGATATCGCCATCAGCCCGTTCACGCTGGTGTTCCAGAATGCCGGATTACTGTCGGCAGCGGCAGTGATGAACGCGGTGATCCTGACGGCGGTGCTGTCAGCGGGTAACTCAGGCATGTACGCTTCAACGCGCATGCTGTTCAACCTGGCGCAGGAAGGCAAAGCCCCACGTATTTTTGCCAAACTGTCGAAAGGCGGTGTGCCGCGTAATGCCCTGATTGCCACCACCGTGGTAGCGGGTTTGTGCTTCCTGAGCTCGAAGTTCGGCAACCAGGAAGTCTATCTGTGGTTGCTGAATACCTCAGGCATGACCGGCTTTATCGCCTGGCTGGGTATTGCGATTAGCCACTATCGCTTCCGTCGCGGCTACGTGGCGCAAGGGCATGATTTAGCGGCTCTGCCATACCGTTCCGGCTTCTTTCCGCTCGGTCCGATTTTCGCCTTCGTGCTGTGCCTGATTATTACACTGGGTCAGAACTACCAGGCGTTTCTGGCGGATCGTATTGACTGGTATGGCGTGGCGGCGACCTACATCGGCATTCCGCTGTTCCTGCTGATTTGGCTCGGTTACAAGCTGGCACGTGGCTCGCGCTTCGTGAAGTACAGCGAAATGGAATTCCCGACGTTTAAAGAGTAATGCGTTAAACGTGGGTGACATAACGCCGCTACCTTTGACTAGCGGCGTTTTTTTTGGCAAAGATGAACCGTGTTACAACGTTTTGGGCTTTGTCATACAGATATAATTGATAATTATTATCACCTGCACTATTGTGGCTGCCGTTATGATTTCGATAAGAAACAGGTAGAACAATGCAGACCACGGATTCCGCGCTGCTGGCGGAAAATAACCGCGAAGCCGATACCATGACGCGTTATCGTCAGGTGTTACGTCAGCGCCTGATGCTGATTGGCGTACTGGTGCTGGCAATACTGGCGTCAGTGATTCTTGATTTCACGCTTGGCCCGGCTGGGCTCTCCCTCGACACCCTGTGGCAAACGCTCACCCATCCTGATGCGGTGGATGCGGGCACGCGCGTGATCGTCTGGGATATCCGCTTACCTTATGCGTTGATGGCTGTCGTCGTCGGCTTTTCGCTGGGTCTGGCGGGAGCTGAGATGCAAACTATCCTTAATAACCCGTTGGCGAGTCCGTTTACGCTCGGCGTCTCTTCAGCGGCCGCTTTCGGCGCGGCGCTGGCAATTATTCTCGGCATCGGTATTCCCGGTGTGCCAGACCAGTGGTTTATCTCGGCGAACGCCTTTGTGTTTGCGCTGTTTGCCGCACTGATGCTGGATGGCGTGACGCGCTGGACCAAAGTGTCCACTTCAGGCGTGGTGCTGTTCGGCATCGCGCTGGTGTTCACCTTCAACGCGCTGGTCTCGATGATGCAGTTTATCGCCAGTGAAGATACCTTGCAGGGCCTGGTGTTCTGGACCATGGGCAGCCTGGCGCGTGCTTCGTGGGAAAAACTCGGTGTGCTCACGGCGGCTTTCGCCATCCTGATCCCGTTCTCGATGCTAAGCAGCTGGAAACTGACCGCGCTGCGCCTGGGTGAAGATCGTGCGGTGAGTTTCGGCATTGATGTGCGCCGTTTGCGTCTGGCGACGCTACTGCGCATCAGTATTCTCTCCGCGCTGGCGGTGGCTTTTGTCGGGCCGATTGGCTTTATTGGTCTGGTGGCACCGCACATCGCTCGCATGATGTTTGGTGAAGATCACCGCTACTATCTGCCGGCCAGTGCGTTGGTCGGTGCACTGGTGCTGTCACTGGCCTCGGTAGCGTCGAAGAACCTGATTCCAGGCGTGATCATTCCAGTGGGTATCGTCACTTCACTGGTTGGCGTGCCATTCTTCCTGAGTATTATTCTGCGTCATCGGGGGACGGTGTAATGGAACAGGGATTAGGTCTCAGCCATTTCTACGCCGGTTATCCGAAGCGTAAAGTCATTGAAGATCTCAACGTGCCGATGCTGCCACGCGGCAAAATCACCGTACTACTTGGACCTAACGGCTGCGGTAAGTCTACCTTGCTGCGCGCACTGGCGGGCCTGAGCAAAGGGCAGGGCGAACTGTGGTTGAATGGCGAAGAGCTGATGTCACAGCCGTTTGCCCGTCGTGCCCAGCGTGTGGTGTATCTGCCGCAAAGTTTGCCGGCAGGCGTGCATCTGCATGTGCTGGAGTCAATCATCGTGGCGCAACGTGCGTCCGGTGGCTTACACAGCGCATCAAGTGAAGCCGAGATTATGCATCTGCTGGAACAGCTGGGCATTGCCCACTTAGCGATGCGTTATCTGGACCAGTTATCGGGTGGGCAGAAACAGCTGGTGGGTCTGGCGCAATCGCTGATTCGCCGTCCGGAACTGCTGCTGCTGGATGAACCGCTGAGTGCGCTCGATCTCAATTACCAGTTCCACGTAATGGATTTAGTACGTCGCGAAACCCGCCTGCGCAATATCGTCACGCTAGTGGTGGTGCATGATATCAACATTGCACTGCGTCATGCCGATCATGCGTTGATGCTGAAAGAGGGCACCTTGCTGGCTGACGGCGAGCCGTCACAGGTGATCACGCCGGACACATTGGCGCAGGTGTATGGTGTGCGCGGGCGTATTGAACACTGCTCGCAGGGCATGCCGCAGGTGATGATCGATGGGCTGGTGGCGGAATCGCTGGCTTAAACCTCGCAAAAGACGCTTAAGCTCAACATCAAGAGAAGCTGAGGATGAATGTTGGTGCGGCTTTTAGCCAATCACAGTCAGCCATAGCCAAAAAAGGGCGCACCTGGTGCGCCCTTACTGTCTCCACATCAACTGACGTGAACTACACCAACAGATGCTTCGCGTGGAACCGTAGATGGTCCTCGACAAAGCTGGCGATAAAGAAGTAGCTGTGGTCATAGCCCGGCTGCACGCGCAGCTCCAGCGGAAAACCTTGCTCACGCGCTACCGCTTCGAGGCGATCCGGACGCAGCTGATCGGCGAGGAACTGATCGCTATCACCCTGATCGATCAGAATCGGTAAGCGCTGTTCCACTTCACGCATCAGCAGGCAACTGTCCCACTCGCGCCAGGTCTGGCGATCTTCACCCAGATAGGCGGTGAAGGCTTTTTGTCCCCACGGCACTTCGGTTGGATTGACGATTGGAGCGAACGCAGATGCCGAAGCAAAACGTCCACCCTGACGCAACGCCAATACCAGCGCGCCATGGCCGCCCATCGAATGACCCATTACCGACTGACGATCGCTCACTTTGAAGTTGTCCGCCACCAGGGCCGGCAACTCCTCACTGAGATAATCGAACATACGATAGTGCGCCGCCCAGGGCTGCTGCGTGGCGTTGAGGTAAAAACCTGCGCCCTGACCGAGATCGTAACCGCTGTCGTTGGCCACTTCGTCACCGCGCGGGCTGGTGTCCGGCATAATCAGCACCAGGCCCAGCTCAGCGGCAACACGCTGCGCACCGGCTTTGGTGGTGAAGTTCTCGTCCGTACAGGTCAGTCCGGCGAGAAACCATACCACCGGCGGCGGTGTGTCATCCTGCGGTGGCGGCAGGAAAATGCTGAAGGTCATCGGGCAGTTCAGCACCGCCGACTGATGACGCCAGCGCTGCTGCCAGCCGCCGAAGATACGATGTTCTTCCAGCAGTTCCAGAGTGGATGCCATAACGCCTCCTTTTTACTTGTTAAAATGCACAACCGAACGAATGGATTTCCCTTCGTGCATCAGATCAAAGGCTTCGTTAATCTCTTCCAGTGGCATGGTGTGCGTGATGAAATCGTTCAGCGCGAACTTACCGTCCAGATAATCCTGCACGATGCCCGGCAGCTGGGTACGGCCTTTCACGCCACCAAACGCCGAACCGCGCCATACACGACCGGTCACTAACTGGAACGGACGCGTGGAAATTTCTTCACCTGCACCGGCTACGCCGATAATCACTGACTCGCCCCAGCCCTTGTGGCAGCACTCCAGCGCGGAACGCATCACGTTCACGTTACCGATGCACTCAAAGGAGAAGTCTACACCGCCGTCGGTCAGCTCAACGATCACATCCTGAATTGGCTTATCGTAATCTTTCGGGTTGATCAGATCGGTCGCACCCAGTTTGCGCGCCAGGTCGAATTTGCTGGTGTTCAGGTCGATACCGATGATGCGACCGGCTTTCGCCATTTTCGCACCGATGATCGCCGACAAACCAATGCCGCCGAGGCCGAAGATCGCCACCGTATCGCCTTCTTGGACTTTGGCGGTATTCATCACGGCGCCCATGCCGGTGGTCACGCCGCAGCCCAGCAGGCACACTTCTTCCAGTGGCGCTTCTTTGCTGATCACCGCCAGTGAAATTTCCGGCACCACGGTGTACTCAGAGAACGTTGAAGTCCCCATGTAGTGGAAAATTGGCTTGCCGTCTTTAAAGAAGCGGGTGGTGCCATCTGGCATCAGGCCTTTACCCTGGGTGGAGCGAATCGCCTGACACAGGTTAGTTTTGCCTGACAGACAGAACTTACATTTACCGCACTCTGGGGTATAAAGCGGGATTACGTGGTCGCCGACCGCCACGCTGGTGACGCCTTCGCCCACCGCTTCCACCACGCCGCCGCCTTCGTGACCGAGGATCGCCGGGAACACGCCTTCCGGATCTTTACCGGACAGGGTGTAAGCATCGGTGTGGCACACCCCGGTGGCGACGATGCGCACTAACACTTCACCTTTCTGCGGTGGCATTAGATCCACTTCTTCAATTTTCAGCGGTTCGCCCGCTGCCCAGGCAACGGCAGCGCGGGTTTTAATCATGTTCATGCAATCCCTCTTCTTCAGATGTCGTGATTTACTTAAAATTAAAAACTCACTCAGCGGTTTGCAGCGGATGCAGCAACTCATCGTTAAGTGGGCGGTCGTCAAACATTTCAATAATCAAATACTTCAGCGCTTCCACGTTGGGTGTGAAGGCATCGCGGCGCCACATCAGCCAGGTGGCGGTATCGCGATAAGCGGGTGGCAATGCATGCTCCTGCACGCGCGCGCGGCCGGGCATCTGCGTCAGGACCGACGCCGGAATCATTGCCACGCCCGCACCGCCTGCCACACACGCCACCATCGCGTGGTAAGACTGAATCTCCATCACGCTTTTCGGTGAGGTCTGGCTTTCGCGATACCAGGATTCCAGTTTGGTGCGATACGAACAGCTGTTACCAAAGGCAAACAGCGTGTCATGCTGCGTGTCGCGGGCGCTGGTAATCGGGTCGTGATCGAGACTGGTGATCAGCACCATCTCCTCGCGAAAGGCGATGCAGCCGTTGAGATCATCATGGGTGGCTGGGCCATCCACCAGCGCGGCCGCCAGCGTACCGGCGCGCACTTTATCGATGATATCGCCCGAGGTGCCCGTCACCAGCGATAGCGCCACATTGGGAAATCGTTGATGATAAGCCGCCAGCAGACCAGGAAGACGGGTCGCGGCGGTGCTCTCCATCGAACCAAAGGCAAAGTTCCCGCCCGGTTCTCCGGCACGGGCCATATTCAGCGCCTCATCGCTCAGGCTGAGGATGCGCTGCGCATAATTGAGGAAATTGTGGCCCATCGGCGACAATCGAATACGCTGCTTCTCACGGATAAACAGATCCACGCCAATCTCTTCTTCCAACTGACGCAGACGAGTGGTGAGATTGGAGGGCACGCGATGCAATAGCTCCGCGGCGCGCGCCAGCGAACCGGTTTCGGCCACAGAACAGAACATGCGGAGTTGTACTAAATCCATATTCTCTTTCCGTAAACAACTTGGTTAATATTATTCACTTTTCGTGAGTGTAATCGTCATGCATGCTAATAACAAGTGCTAAAAGAATCTGAACGGGAGTGGGAATGGCGTTTCGTGTCGCGCTGAGCGCGTTTTTAAGTTTAGTGGTTGCGATGGGGATTGGGCGATTTGCTTTCACCCCGCAGGTGCCATTGATGATTCAGGACCATCAGTTAACGCTGACCAGCGCCAGTCTGGTGGCGGCGCTCAACTATCTTGGTTATCTGTGTGGCTCCTTTGATGCCATGCGCGCGCATAAGCGTGTCGAATGGCGGCTGCAGGCTGGCGTGTGGGGCGCGGTGATTCTGACGCTGCTGTCTGCCTGCGTCAGCGGGCCGTGGCTGCACGGTTTGATCCGCTTTGTGATTGGCGGTGCCAGCGGTTGGGCCATGGTGCTAATCGCTGCTTGGAGTAATGAGCAACTGCTGCATCATGGACGGCCAGGCTTGTCGGCGGCGGTGTTTGCCGGACCCGGCACCGGGATTTTCATCAGCGGAATGCTGGCGGTGGCGCTGCATGCCAGCGGGGCCAGCGCGGCACTGGGCTGGGCGGCTTATGGTTTGCTGGCGCTGCTGTTCATCGCCGCCATTGCGCGTTTTTTACCGCGCACGGGACAGTTACATCGTCCCGATCAGGCGCCTGCGCCGCTGGTGCTCAACGGTAACCTGAAACGCCTGGTACTGAGCTACAGTCTCGCCGGTTTTGGTTATATTCTGCCCGCAACCTTCTTATCGCAGATGACCGCCGCGCGTTTCCCGGACAGTGCGCTGGCGCAGTTTGTCTGGCCGGTGTTTGGCTGCGCAGCGGTGATCGGCATTGTGCTCGGCATTTTGACGCGGCGCTGGGGCAGCAGCCATCTGCGGCTGGCAGTGGTGCTCTGGGCGCAGGCTTTGGGCGTGATCTCCGCCATTGTCCTGCCAGGGCTGGATGGGCTGTTGATTAGCGCGCTGTTAGTTGGCGGCGGATTCTTATGTGTGGTGCAGCTGACACTGCAATACGGTCGCGAGCTGGCGCCGCATCACGCGCGCTATCTGGCCGGTCTGCTGACCACCGGCTACGCAGTCGGTCAGTTGGGCGGGCCGTTGCTGTCATGGATCTCCAGTTTGCTGTGGCACCGCCTCGATCCTGCCTTGTGGGTAGCGGGTGGTGCACTGATTCTGGCGGGCTTACTGGTGTTACGCCGTTCGGCACCATGAAAAGCTTTCATCTCCGATTGGATTGATTGCTGGATTACGCGCGCGTTGTGTTTCACAATACGCGCTCAGAATTTCCCCCGCAGGCGACGATCTGCGGGCGCATCACCTGCCGGAGAAAGAGTACGATGAGCACCTTAAGTCAGGAAGCCGCCCTGGTTCACGAAGCGCTGCTGGCGCGTGGCCTGGAAACGCCGTTACGCGCCCCGGTGCGCGAGATGGATGACGAAACCCGCAAGCGTGAAATCGCCGGTCATATGACCCAAATCATGCAGCTGCTGAATCTGGATCTGGAAGATGACAGCCTGATGGAGACGCCACATCGCATCGCCAAGATGTACGTGGACGAGATCTTCTCAGGCCTCGATTACGCCAACTTCCCGAAAATCACCGTCATCGAAAACAAGATGAAGGTGGATGAGATGGTCACCGTGCGTGATATCACCCTGACCAGCACCTGTGAGCACCACTTCGTGATTATCGACGGTAAAGCCACCGTCGCTTATATCCCGAAAGAGAAGGTGATTGGTCTGTCGAAGATCAACCGCATCGTGCAGTTCTTTGCCCAGCGTCCACAGGTGCAAGAGCGCTTAACCCAGCAAGTGCTGGTGGCGCTGCAAACTTTGCTTGGCACCAACAACGTGGCGGTGTCGATTGATGCGGTGCACTACTGCGTGAAAGCGCGTGGCGTGAAAGATGCCACCAGCGCCACCACCACCACATCACTGGGTGGCCTGTTCAAGTCCAGCCAGAATACGCGCCAGGAGTTCTTACGCGCGGTGCGTCACAGCTAATCCTTTGGGCGGCTTATTGCCGCCCGTTTTCTCTCTCCGTCAGGTCACTCGATGCAACGCTATCTTGCGCTGGATTTCATTCGTGGTTGCGCCATTCTCGGCATTCTGCTGCTCAATATCGTGGGTTTTGGCTTGCCATCGGCTGCCTATCTCAATCCGGCGTGGCAGGGCACTATCTCGCTTTCCGATGCCTGGACCTGGGCGATCATGGATGGCCTGGCGCAACTGAAATTCCTCACGCTGTTTGCGCTGTTGTTCGGTGGTGGCCTGTGTCTGCAGATCCCGCGTGGCAGTCGCTGGATGTCGGCGCGCCTGACGTTGCTGGTGCTGCTGGGTTTTATTCACAGCATCTTCTTCTGGGAAGGGGATATCCTGCTGGATTACGGTCTGACCGGGCTGATTATCTGGCGGATGCTGCGTGAAGTGCCTTCGGACAAAGCTCTGCTGCAAACTGGCGTGTTGCTTTACCTGATCGGTTGCGGCGTACTGCTGGTATTTTGGGGCATTTCCAGCCCGGAACCGGGCCGTTCGTGGCTGCCGGGTGCTGCCGATATCGAGTATGAAAGCTACTGGAAACTGGTCGGCGGCTGGGAAGCGATTCAGAACCGCCTCGACCATCTTTCATCCGGCTTGATGGCGCTGGCCGCGCAGTACGGCTGGCAGCTGGCGGGATTGATGCTGATTGGCGCGGCGTTGATGCGCAGCGGCTGGCTGAAAGGCGAGTTCAGCGTGCAGCACTATCGTCGCTCGGCCGCGCTGCTGCTGACGATCGGCTGGCTGATAGCCATTCCCGGCATTGTGGCGCAATGGTTACTGGACTGGGAGTTTCGCTGGAGCGGCTTCTTACTGCAGGTGCCGCGCGATCTCGCCAGCCCGTTTATCAGTCTCGGCTATGCGGCGCTCTGTTTTGGCTTCTGGCCGCAAATCGGTGCCACACGTTTCAGTTATGCGCTGCAATGCGTTGGCCGCATGGCACTCAGCAACTACCTGTTACAGACGCTGATCTGCACCACGCTGTTCTATCGCTTCAATCTGTTCCTCAAGTTTGATCGCCTGCATCTGCTGGCACTGGTCCCGGCTATCTGGTTGGTTAACATCCTGTTTTCTGTACTCTGGCTGCGCTTTTTCCCGCAGGGCCCAATGGAGTGGATCTGGCGCAAACTGACACGTCTCGCCGCCGGCAAAACGGAACCTTCCTCCCGCATCAGATAATGATGTTCATCACAAAGGTTGCAGATTTGTATGTAACCGTTTTCATCTGTGTGACGTGATTCACGCAGCTGAATAAAATGCCCTGACAAAATAGCGCCGTTACGCGCTTGTCGCGCATTTTCTCCTCTGTGGAACAGCTGCATGATAACGATTCGAGATGTCGCCCGTCAGGCCGGTGTATCAGTAGCCACCGTGTCGCGTGTGCTCAATAACAGCAGTGCAGTCACCCCTGATACCCGTGAAGCCGTACTCCAGGCGGCGGAATCACTGGGTTATCGCCCGAACGCCAACGCGCAGGCACTGGCCACCCAGGTCAGTGACACTATTGGCGTGGTGGTGATGGACGTATCCGATCCCTTCTTTGGCGCGTTAGTAAAAGCGGTAGATACCGTGGCGCAGCGCGTGCACAAACACGTGTTAATCAGCAATTCATGGCATCAGGAAGAGAAAGAACGTCATGCGATTGAAGTGCTGATCCGTCAACGATGTAACGCTTTAGTGGTCCACGCGAAAACGCTTTCAGACGCTGAACTAACTCAGTTTATGGATCAGGTTCCCGGTATGGTGCTGATTAACCGGACTATTCCCGGGTACGAACATCGTTGCGTTTGCCTGGATAATGTAACGGGATCTCTGATGGCAACGCGCATGTTGTTACAACAGGGACATCAACGCATTGGTTATCTCAGCTCCAGCCACCCGATTGAAGATGTGACGCAACGGCGTGAAGGCTGGCTGCAGGCCTTGTCAGAGCAGGGGATTCGCCCCCAGGAGTCCTGGATTGCCCATGGCGAACCGGACATGCAGGGTGGGGAAGCGGCGATGGTGGAGTTACTGGGCCGTAACCTGCATCTAACCGGCATCTTCTCCTACTGCGACGGTATGGCCGCTGGGGCGCTGACCGCATTGAAAGATAATGGCATTCAGGTGCCACAGCACTTCTCCGTCATCGGCTTTGATGATATTCCCATCTCACGTTACACCGATCCGCAACTCACGACTGTGCGATATCCTATTGTTTCTATGGCTAAATTGGCCACGGAGTTGGCCTTAAAAGGCGCAGCGGGCGAACTCGATCCCGACGCCACACACTGCTTTATGCCGACCCTGGTACGCCGCCATTCCGTTGCTCAGCGGCAAATTGTGGAGTCGGTCACTAATTCGGGCGATAGCGCTGTGTAACCGTTTCCAATCTGTGATTACATTCACAGTTAATTAACATGGCGCTCACTATGATGGCAGCGTCTTACCGGACTGAAACATCATGTAACGCCGGGTTCTCCTTCTCCGGTCAGGTTTCAGTAGCCGATTGAAATAGTTCACAACACTCTTCAGGAAGCGTTTACGTACAGGGAAGTCAGGATAGCGATGGTGGCCCGGCTTTGCGTTACGCGTCCGCCCCATAAATGAGTTTGAACCGACTGCGCTGGTTGCCCGCAGGCAGCACAGCGCGATGATATGCCCTACATAAAAAACCGGAGATACCATGAATAAGAAGGTTTTCACGCTCACAGCACTGGTTGCCAGCATGATGTTTGGTGCAACTGCGCACGCCGCCGATACCCGCATTGGCGTGACAATTTATAAATACGACGACAACTTTATGTCTATGGTTCGCAAGGACATCGACAGCGAAGCCAAAAAACTGGGCGGCATCCAACTGCTGATGAATGACTCGCAGAACAGCCAGTCCACCCAGAACGACCAGATTGACGTACTGATGGCCAAAGGCGTGAAAGCGCTGGCAATCAACCTGGTTGACCCTGCTGCTGCGGCAGTGGTGATCGACAAAGCGAAAGCGAATGATGTGCCAGTGGTGTTCTTCAACAAAGAGCCGAATGCCAAAGTGCTGGCCAGCTACCCGAAAGCCTACTACGTGGGTACCGACTCTAAAGAGTCAGGCATCATCCAGGCCAAACTGATTGAGAAGCACTGGAAAGCCACCCCAGCCTGGGATCTGAACAAAGATGGTCAGATTCAGTTTGCTCTGCTGAAAGGTGAGCCGGGCCACCCGGATGCTGAAGCACGTACCAAATACGTGATCGAAACCCTGAACACCGATGGTTTCAAAACTCAGCAGCTGGCGATGGATACCGCGATGTGGGACACCGCACAGGCAAAAGACAAAGTTGACGCCTGGCTGTCTGGCCCGAACGGCAACAAAATTGAAGTGATCATCGCGAACAATGATGCGATGGCAATGGGCGCAGTAGAAGCCCTGAAAGCGCACAACAAAACCAGCATTCCTGTGTTTGGTGTGGATGCGCTGCCAGAAGCGCTGGCACTGGTGAAATCCGGTGCGATGGCCGGTACCGTGCTGAACGATGCGGAAAACCAGGCGAAAGCCACCATTGATATCGCGAAGAACCTGGCCGATGGCAAAGAGCCAACCGCCGGTACTAACTTCAAGATGGAAAACAAAATCGTACGTGTTCCTTACGTACCAGTCGATAAAGAAAACCTGTCTCAGTTTGTGAAGTAATACGTACCGGGCGCGGCAGCACGCCGCGCCTTATTGCATCTGACCCACGTTTTATTTAGCCAGGTAAATTATGGCCAGTGAGAATCCGACCGCACAGCGTGAATATCTGCTGGAGATGACGAATGTCTCGAAATCATTTCCAGGGGTGAAAGCCTTAGATAATGTGAATTTGAAAGTGCGGCCGCACTCCGTCCATGCCTTAATGGGCGAAAACGGCGCCGGAAAATCCACATTATTAAAATGCCTGTTTGGTATTTATAAAAAGGATACGGGGAGCATCCTGTTTCAGGGTGAAGAAATTGATTATAAAAGTTCCAAAGAAGCGCTGGAGAATGGCGTTTCAATGGTGCATCAGGAATTAAACCTGGTTTTACAACGCAACGTGATGGATAACATGTGGCTTGGCCGCTATCCACGTAAAGGCGTGTTTGTTGATCAGGATAAAATGTATCGCGATACCAAAGCGATCTTTGACGAATTAGATATTGATATCGATCCACGCGATAAAGTGGCTAATCTGTCTGTTTCGCAAATGCAGATGATTGAAATTGCCAAGGCATTTTCCTATGACGCGAAAATCGTCATCATGGATGAGCCAACATCGTCGCTGACCGAAAAAGAAGTGAATCACTTGTTCACTATTATCCGTAAGCTGAAAGATCGTGGCTGCGGTATTGTGTATATCTCACACAAGATGGAAGAGATTTTCCAACTGTGTGATGAGATTACGATTTTGCGTGATGGACAGTGGATTGCCACCCAGCCGCTGGAAGGGCTGGATATGGACAAGATCATCGCCATGATGGTCGGTCGTTCACTGAACCAGCGTTTCCCGGATAAGACCAACGTGCCGGGCGAAACTATTCTTGAGGTGCGTCATTTAACCTCGCTGCGTCAGCCGTCGATTCGCGATATTTCCTTCGACCTGCGCAAAGGTGAGATTTTAGGCATCGCCGGATTGGTGGGCGCTAAACGTACTGACATCGTTGAGACTTTATTTGGTATTCGCGAGAAGTCAGGCGGTACCATTAAGCTGCACGGTAAAGCGATTAATAACCACAGTGCCAATGAAGCGATTAACCACGGCTTTGCGCTGGTAACGGAAGAGCGTCGTTCAACCGGGATTTATGCTTATCTGGATATTGGTTTTAACTCGCTTATTTCCAATATTAAAAAATACAAATCCAGCATGGGCTTGCTTGATAATAAGCGCATGAAGAGTGATACCCAGTGGGTGATTGATTCAATGCGCGTGAAAACGCCAGGTCATCATACGCAAATTGGTTCGCTTTCCGGTGGTAACCAGCAGAAGGTTATTATTGGTCGCTGGTTATTAACCCAGCCGGAAATTCTGATGCTGGATGAACCGACGCGCGGTATTGACGTTGGTGCTAAGTTCGAAATTTATCAGTTAATTTCTGAGTTGGCGAAGAAAGAGAAGGGCATCATTATTATCTCTTCTGAAATGCCAGAATTGCTGGGAATTACCGATCGTATTTTAGTGATGAGTAATGGCCTGGTAGCGGGCATTGTCGAGACCAAAACGACCTCGCAGAATGAAATCCTGCGTTTAGCGTCATTACACCTTTAATGAAGCAAGGGCTTTAACATGAAAGCGACTACTAAAAAGAATGCGCTAACCTGGTTAAAAGAGGGCGGCATTTACGTTGTCCTGTTGGTACTGCTGGCAATTATTATTTTCCAGGACCCGACGTTTTTAAGTTTGATGAACCTGAGTAACATTCTGACCCAATCTTCAGTGCGTATTATTATTGCACTGGGCGTGGCCGGATTGATCGTGACGCAGGGTACTGACCTGTCAGCCGGGCGCCAGGTTGGTCTGGCCGCGGTGGTTGCGGCGACCTTGCTGCAATCCATGGATAACGCCAATAAGGTGTTCCCACACCTGGATACCGTACCGATTCCACTGGTTATCCTGACCGTGTGCATTATCGGTGGTGTGATTGGCCTGGTGAACGGCGTAATCATCGCTTATCTGAAAGTGACGCCATTTATCACCACGTTGGGCACCATGATTATCGTTTACGGCATTAACTCGCTGTATTACGACTTTGTTGGCGCATCACCGGTGGCCGGTTTTGACGCGGGCTTCTCGACCTTTGCTCAGGGCTTCTTCCGTTTCGGTGATTTCAAGCTGTCGTTCATTACCTTCTACGCGTTCATTGCCATTATTTTCGTGTGGATTCTGTGGAATAAAACGCGCTTCGGTAAGAACATCTTTGCCATCGGCGGTAACCCGGAAGCCGCTCGTGTTTCAGGCGTTAACGTGCCGCTGAACCTGATTCTGGTGTATGCGCTGTCAGGTGTGTTCTACGCCTTCGGCGGGATGCTGGAAGCGGGCCGCATCGGCAGTGCCACCAACAACCTCGGCTTTATGTATGAGCTGGATGCGATTGCGGCCTGTGTGGTCGGCGGCGTGTCATTTGCGGGTGGTGTGGGTACAGTTGCGGGCGTGGTGACCGGTGTGATCATCTTCACCGTTATCAACTACGGTTTGACCTACATCGGCGTGAACCCTTACTGGCAGTACATTATCAAGGGCGGCATTATCATCTTCGCTGTAGCCCTGGATTCACTGAAGTACGCACGTAAAAAATAAGACTGACACACAGCAACACATCACTGCAAAAGGCTGCCATTTTATAAATGGTGGCCTTTTTTATTTGTGCAAACTGCGAAGGGCGAAGGGCGAAGGGCGAAGGGCGGGTGCGGTGTGGGCTCAAAGCCCCTCTGCTGCTGCCGGGCAGTCCTCGCGCCGCTGACGCGGTGCCCTCGGCTTACACGTCGTGCCGACGGAACGTTCGGGGATCGACCATCCCTGGTCGGCCCCGAACTGATCCACGCATCCCTGCGTGGATCTCCTGGCCCAACGTAAAAGCCTCAGCGCTGCGGATAGCCCTTGCATCAGCAGAGGTGCTTTGGCCTCAAACGTTGTGCCCGTTTTTTCAAAAATATGCGGCTTCTGCGAATACTTCTTTCAGCGGTGAAGGGACATGGCTTCAAACATCGAGCCCGTTTTCTGAACGGATATTGTACTTTTTGCAGATGGCTTTTGTGGTGGAAAAAAGCGGAAGCAACATCGTTGTGCCTGTCTTGATACCAAATGCACGGCATCCGAGCACAGCCTTACAGCTATTCGGCTATGGTCTGACGCTGTGTGCTCTTTTTTAACAGCACGCAATTAAGCTCAATAGCAGGCTGGTGCCGCTTTGGGGGCAGGCTTTTCGCAGCGCTGAACAGAGTGAGGATGCCAGGATAGCCCGCAGGGATGCGGGCGGAAGGCGGGGCGGCACATGGATGTGCCATCCCCGCCGTTCCGTAAGGCAGACGAACGGCGTGAAGGCACCGCGTCAGCGGCGCGAGGACCGCCAGCCCCCAAAGCGACACCAGACAGCGTTATAACAGTAACCTAAAGCGACACCAGACAGCGTTATAACAGTAACCTGAGGCGATACCCGACAGCGTTATAACAGTAAACTGAAGCAGCACCAGATAGCGTCACCACAACAACCAAGCGACACCAGATGGCATCAACGCAATATTTTCAGGTAGCGTTACTTCTGCAGCTTCTCTTCCAAATCCAGCAACTGCTCTGGCGTCACCGCCGGATAACTCTGTGCATCTTCCGGCACTTCATGCACCGCCGGAATCGGCACCAGCGGGCCGAGGAAACGAGGTTCACGTTTCATCAGATACAAATCGGCTAATGCGCCTAAACGAGCACCAACCTCGCGGAAACGCACCGACAGCATATTTTTCGGAGACGGAACCGCATAACACTGCGCCTGAATTCCCAGATGTTGGGCGATATACAGCGCGCGCTCACAGTGGAAGCGTTGTGTGATGATGATGAAATCATTGGTGTCGAACACTTTGCGGGTGCGTACAATCGAGTCCAGCGTACGGAATCCGGCATAGTCGAGCACGATATCGGCAGGATCGACACCGGCTTTGATCAAATCGCGGCGCATGGTCATCGGTTCGTTATAACTTTGCAGCGCGTTGTCACCACTCAGCAGCAGATAATTCACCTTGCCGCTGTTATACGCGTTTAGCGCACCTTGAATGCGATAAAGGTAATACTGATTGATCACGCCGGTGCGGTAATACTTGGCGGTGCCTAAGACCACCCCGACCTGACGATGCGGTAGCGAGGTGACATCTTCATAAATAAACGGGGCAGTTTTCCAGCTGATCCAGCGATCCAGGCCGAGCGCGGTCGCCACCATCAATAAGATGATGAAAAACAGACCAAAGAAAACGCGTTTAATCATGCGCGTAAGCACTCGGTTGGCGGAAAAAAGGATGGCTAAAGGCTACTTGAGGTGGGGGCGCTAAGCAAGTTTACGCCGGTTGGCTGGCGATATTTTAAGCGCAGCCGGTACTGAATTTACCGGCTGCGCTGCCTGCTTAGATAGACGTGCGGCGATAATGACGATACTGCGGCAGCCAGAAGTTGTTGTTAACGGCTTTTGACAGCACGTCTTCTGAGGTCACAACGGCCACGCCAGCCAACTGCGCTGCTTTACCCACTTCCATAGCGATCAGCTTCGAAACGCCCTGAATGTGTTTCAATTCTGGCAGCACCGGGCCTTCGCCATCGTTCACCAGCGGTGAGCAGTCAGCCAGGGCGCGGCTGGCGGTCATCAGCATCGAATCGGTGATGCGGGTAGCACCGGCGGCAATCACACCCAAACCAATACCTGGGAAGATATAGGAGTTGTTGCACTGGGCAATCGGGTAGGTTTTACCCTTCCAGGTCACCGGTGCAAATGGGCTGCCAGTCGCGACCAGCGCTTCACCGTCGGTCCAGGAGATGATATCCGCAGGGGTGGCTTCAACGCGTGAGGTTGGGTTTGACAGCGGCATCACGATCGGACGCTTAGTGTGCTTGTGCATCTCGCGGATGATCTCTTCGGTGAACAGACCCGGCTGACCTGACACACCAATCAGAATGTCTGGCTTCGCGTTGCGCACCACATCCAGCAGTGAAATAGAATCGCTGGTCACATCCCAGTCCTTCATGTTTTCACTCTTCTGCACCAGTTTGCCCTGGAAATCGAGCAAATTAGGCAGTTTGTCGGTCAACAGACCAAAGCGATCGACCATCATCACGCGGGAACGTGCTTCGTCGTCGCTCAGGCCTTCGGACTTCATCTGCGCGATGATCTGCTCAGCGATACCACAACCGGCGGAACCGGCGCCGAGGAACACCACTTTCTGCTCGCACAGACGGCTGCCTGCGGCACGGCTGGCGGCGATCAGGGTGCCAACGGTAACGGCGGCAGTGCCCTGAATGTCATCGTTAAAGCAGCACACCTCATCGCGATAACGCTCCAGCAGCGGCATAGCGTTCTTTTGTGCAAAGTCTTCAAACTGCAGCAGCACATTTGGCCAGCGGCGTTTCACTGCCTGGATAAATTCATCAACGAAGGCTTCGTACTCTTCGCCGGTGATACGCGGATGGCGCCAGCCCATATACAGCGGGTCATTCAGCAACTGCTGATTGTTGGTACCGACATCCAGCACCACGGGCAGGGTATACGCCGGGCTGATCCCGCCACACGCGGTGTACAGCGACAGCTTACCGATTGGGATACCCATACCGCCGATGCCGAGGTCGCCGAGGCCGAGAATACGCTCGCCATCGGTCACCACGATCACTTTCACGTTCTGCTTAGTGGCGTTTTGCAGCATGTCTTCAATGCGATCGCGATTGTTATACGAGATGAAAACACCGCGCGCACGACGATAAATTTCAGAGAAGTGTTCACAGGCCGCGCCGACGGTTGGGGTATAAATAATCGGCATCATCTCTTCCAGATGATTATCCAGCAGGCGGTAGAACAGCGTTTCGTTGGTGTCCTGAATGTTGCGCAGATAGACGTGCTTGTCGTTATTGTTTTTGAAATCCAGGAACTGACGCCAGGCACGCTCGGCCTGCTCTTCGATGGTTTCAACGGCTTCGGGTAACAGGCCATTGAGGTTAAATTCGTTGCGTTCTTCCAGGGTGAAGGCGCTGCCTTTGTTCAGCAGCGGAAATTCCAGCAGAATCGGACCCGCGTAAGGAATATACAGCGGACGTTTACTTTCGTAGTCGAGTTCCATGCAGTCTTTGCTCCGGTTGCAGTGTTTTCTGACGTGTCACCGGGAAAAGGTAACGCCAGACCTGTTTCTTGTGAAGTAGTTCTGGCGCCCGATCCTATGAGGATTCTTGCGGATGTACAGCTTTTGTTAATAGAAAGTCACAAAAGCGATGAAAGGATCACTAAACTGATGTTTTCGAAACTAAAGTAAGTGAGAAATCTTCACAGCCCAGTGCCGCCAGCGTAGCGCGCGTGGCATCGCGCTGGCTTAACGTACTACCTTCACATTCGACTAATACTGCCTGTTTAATCGTATCCAGCGCTTCATTACGCATGTTCATCATAATCAGCGCTGCCTGCAATGGCGGCAAACTTGGATTGAAAGCGGCGTTTTCTGCATAGCGACCGGTGAAGAGGTTACCGCTCTGGCTGCGCAGGGCCACACCACTGTAGCTGTGACTGTAGGGGGCATGACTGTTGTTCGCCGCCTCAATCGCCGCTTGCTGTAATGCATCACCTTGCGCAGCGAAGCCGTGATGAATCGGTGTCAGCAGACGTTCCGTGATATTCAGATCGGCGGGGCCAAACGCATCCGGCAGATAATCGCCCAATGTACTCACTGCACGACCTGGCAGACTGATGCGGATCGCCGTGCCGCTGTTAAGCTCGTTCATAAACTGACGGCAGTGGCCGCAAGGCGTGTAATTGACGGTGATGGCATCCAGTTTCTCTTCGCCGTGCAGCCAGGCATGAGTAATGGCGCTCTGCTCCGCATGCACGGTTTGCTGCAGCGGCGCATGTTCGAATTCCATGTTGGCACCGAAATACCAGTGACCACTCACTCCGCGTGAAATCGCACCCACATTGAAGTGAGACACCGGTGCCACCGCACAGCAGGCGGCAATCGGCAGCAGTGCCAGCGCCAGGGCATCATCATCCAGCCCCGTTTCCTGCTTCAGGCGCGCCACGTCTTGCGGGCGCAGTACGCCGTCAAAATCAGCTGCATCCAGCAAGGGATGAATCGCAGTTTGCAAGTTAGCGGGCAGGGCGGAGAAAGCAGCAGTAAATCGTGGATGCATGATGTGATGACCTCATTAACGCGTTAGCGGCGATGCGCCGCCTATGGGGTTATATGTGATCTGTGTCGCTATGACAATGTAAGCTGATTGAGTTGTTTCAACTTTGCGAGATCTCTCGCAAGTTTTAGCCCAACCAGTGCATCAGCAGCGGGAAAAGGAAGGGGGCCAGCAGCGATGTGATAATGCCGCAAATCACTAATGCCAAAGAGCTAAATGCTCCTTCCTGATAATCGATCTCTGCCGCGCGCGCCGTGCCTAAGGCATGCGATGCGTTGCCAATCGCCAGGCCGCGTGAAGACTTGCTGTGCACCTTAAACAGATTCAGCAGCATATGGCCGAACACTGCGCCGAGCACGCCGGCAATCAACACACAGATGGCGCTGATGGCGGGAATACCGTGCAGCGAACCGGATACTGCCATGGCAATCGGCGTGGTGACGGATTTCGGCATAATCGTCGCGGCAATTTCTGGCGTAGCTCCCATCCATAGCGCAATAGCGGTGCCGGAGACCATCGCGGTGATGCTGCCAATAAAACAGACGCTGATGATGGTTTTCCAGCGCGCGCGAATCTGATGCATCTGCTCATACAGCGGCAATGCGAGCGCGACCACCGCAGGTTGCAGCAGCTGATTAAGGAAGGTGCTGCCGGCAAAATAGCGGGTATAAGGGATATGGGTTAGCAGCAGGATCGGAATCACAATCGCCATCGCCACCAACAGCGGATTGATGATCGAGATATTGATTTTGGCTGCCAGCTTACGCGCCAGCAGATACGCCACCACGGTGAGCGGCAGTGACCACCAGGCGTCAGTCATGAGGATGCTCCTTCGGGCGCTGCAAACGTTCGGCGCTCAGGCCAACGATTAACAGCACCATAAAGGTACTTACCACGCAGGAGACGACAATCGGTCCAAACTGCGCGCTCAGGATATCGGTATAACCCATCACGCCGACACTGATCGGGACAAACAGCAGCGCCATATAACGTATCAGCAAATGACAGCCCGGTTTCACCCAACCGACCGGCAGGATTTGCAGCGCCAGCAAGGTAAACAGCAGCAGCATGCCGATAATGCTGCCCGGAATGGTAAACGGCAGCAGGGCTGCAATACCGTTTCCGGCATAGAGCGCGGCATAGATAATCACAAAGGCACGCAAATAGTGCCAGCAAGCAGTTAGCACGACAGGCTCCACAACAGAGGGTCGATAAAAAAGCCGCCCTGAAGGCGGCTTGTTCAATTACTTCACCTGCATTCCAGGCTGTGCACCGCTATCAACGGACAACACAAACAGATCTGAACCGCCGGAACCGGCTGACAGCACCATGCCTTCTGAGATGCCGAAACGCATCTTACGCGGTGCCAGGTTAGCGACAATGATGGTCATCTTGCCGACCAGCACTGACGGATCCGGATAGGCCGCGCGAATGCCCGAGAAGATCTGGCGCTTCTCGCCGCCAAGATCCAGTTCCAGACGCAGCAGCTTGTCAGATCCTTCAACCAGCTCGGCTTTCTCGATCAGTGCTACACGCATATCAACTTTAGCGAAATCGTCGATAGTGATGGCTTCGCCAATCGGCGCATCCGCCAGAGGGCCGGTTACTGCTGGCTTGTTCGCCGCAGCTGCATCTTCTTTAGATGCTTCAATCAGGCCTTCAACTTTGGCCATTTCGATACGGCCATACAAGGCTTTGAAAGGCGCCACATCGTGATCCAGCAGCGGCTGTGCAATCGCATCCCAGCTCAGTTCCGTATTAAGGAAGGCTTCGGTACGCGCGCTCAGTGAAGGTAGCACCGGCTTCAGCCAGGTCATCAGAATGCGGAACAGGTTGATACCCATTGAGCAGATCGCTTGCAGGTCAGCATCTCGGCCTTCCTGTTTCGCCACCACCCACGGTGCCTGCTCATCCACATAGCGGTTAGCGATATCCGCCAGCGCCATGATTTCACGAATCGCGCGGTTGTACTCGCGGCTCGCCCAGGCTTCGCCAATCTTCTCTGAGGCATCGACAAAGGTCTGATACAGCGCCGGATCGGCCAGTTCGCTCGCCAGTTTGCCGCCAAAACGCTTAGTGATGAATCCAGCGTTGCGGGACGCGAGGTTCACCACCTTGTTGACGATATCGGCATTCACACGCTGCACGAAATCTTCCAGATTCAGGTCGATGTCGTCGATGCGTGAAGAGAGTTTCGCTGCGTAGTAATAACGCAGGCTGTCCGCATCAAGATGCTGCAGCCAGGTGCTGGCCTTAATGAAGGTGCCGCGTGATTTGGACATCTTCGCGCCGTTCACCGTCACATAACCGTGCACGAACAGGTTGGTCGGCTTGCGGAAGTTGCTGCCTTCCAGCATTGCAGGCCAGAACAGGCTGTGGAAGTAAACGATGTCTTTACCGATGAAGTGATACAGCTCGGTAGAAGAATCTTTTTTCCAGAACTCGTCGAAATCGATGTTACCGCGCTTGTCGCACAGGTTCTTGAAGGAACCCATGTAACCGATTGGCGCATCCAGCCACACGTAGAAGTATTTGCCCGGCGCGCCTGGAATTTCGAAACCGAAATAAGGCGCATCGCGGGAAATATCCCACTGCTGCAAGCCTGATTCGAACCATTCCTGCATTTTGTTCGCCACCTGCTCCTGCAACGCACCTGAACGAGTCCAGGTCTGCAACATCGCGCTGAATGAAGGCAGGTCGAAGAAGAAGTGCTCTGAATCACGCAGTACCGGCGACGCGCCAGAGACCACGGATTTCGGATCGATCAGTTCGGTTGGGCTGTAGGTCGCGCTGCACACTTCGCAGTTATCGCCGTACTGATCCGGTGACTTACATTTCGGGCAGGTGCCTTTGACAAAACGGTCCGGCAGGAACATGCCTTTTTCCGGATCGTACAGCTGTGAAATGGTACGGTTCTTAATAAAACCGTTCTCTTTCAGACGACCGTAGATTAACTCTGACAGCTCACGGTTTTCATCGCCGTGCGTGGAGTGATAGTTGTCGTAGCTGATGTCGAAGCCAGCGAAGTCAGTTTCGTGCTCCTGCTTCATCTCGGCGATCATCTGCTCAGGTGGGATACCGAGTTGCTGGGCTTTCAGCATGATCGGCGTGCCGTGGGCATCGTCTGCGCAGATGAAGTAAACCTGGTTGCCACGCATTCGCTGGTAACGGACCCAAATGTCAGCCTGAATGTGCTCAAGCATGTGACCGAGATGGATTGAACCGTTTGCGTACGGCAGTGCGCACGTTACCAGAATTTTTTTAGCGACTTGAGTCATAGTTTGCGTAGCGTTCCGTGAATAAAAATCGGGCTTAGATGTTACCCGAAGCACCCTCTGGCGTAAACACAACTGGACGGCATCTGATATTATTGAAAGCACATCGCCGATATCTGGCGTGATGAAAACACAAGGAGTTGGGATGACTTCACAATCCCGGGAACATCATTCACCCGAAGCATTGCGCGCGGTAGTTATCGGCGTACTGAGTGACTTTGAACATCCGACGCTGCATCACAATCTGACGACCTTGAAAGCCCTGCGCCATGTGGCACTGCTGGACGGCAAGCTGCACATCGAACTGGTGATGCCGTTTGCCTGGGCCTCGGCCTTCGAAGAGCTGAAGGCACAAGTCAGCGCCGAACTGCTGCGTCTCACCCACGCCAGCGCTATCGACTGGCGTTTGCGCCACGACATTGCCACGCTGAAGCGCGTGAAAAATCATCCTGGCGCAACAGGTGTGAAGAACATCATTGCGGTGAGTTCCGGTAAAGGCGGCGTGGGCAAATCCAGCACCGCGGTGAACATGGCGCTGGCGCTGATTGCCGAAGGTGCGAAGGTCGGTATTCTCGATGCCGATATTTACGGCCCGTCGATTCCCAATATGCTCGGCACCGAGAGCCAGCGGCCAACCTCGCCGGATGGCACGCACATGGCGCCGATCATGGCGCACGGACTGGCGACCAACTCGATTGGCTACCTGGTCACCGATGAAAATGCCATGGTGTGGCGCGGCCCGATGGCCAGCAAAGCGCTGATGCAGCTGCTCAACGAGACGATGTGGCCGGATCTGGATTACCTGATTCTCGATATGCCACCGGGCACCGGGGATATCCAGTTGACGCTGGCGCAAAACGTCCCGGTGACGGGCGCGCTGGTGGTCACCACGCCACAGGACATCGCCCTGATTGATGCGCGTAAAGGCATTGTGATGTTTGAGAAGGTCAGCGTGCCAGTGTTGGGGGTGGTGGAGAACATGAGCATTCATATTTGCAGCGAATGCGGCCATCATGAGCCGATTTTTGGCACCGGCGGCGCGCAGAAACTGGCGGCGGATTACCACACGCAGCTGCTGGCGCAACTGCCGCTGCATATCAATCTGCGTGAGGATCTGGATGATGGTGAACCAACGGTGATCCGCCGTCCGGACAGCGAATTCACTGCACTGTATCGCCAGTTAGCCGGTCGCGTGGCGGCACAGCTTTACTGGCAGGGCGAAGTGATTCCGGCCGATATCGCCTTCCGCGCGGTTTAACGCTTCACTTTTCCGCTGGCGCGCGCCGTCAGCGGAAAATGCATCAGCACATATTTTCCTTGCTCGCTCTCACCGGTGGCTTCACGCTGCCAGCCATGTTTTAGGTAAAACGCCTGCGCTAACTCATTCAGCATCAGACATTTAAGCACGCCGGTTGAGGTAAAGCGCTTCTGCACCGCCTCCAGCAGGGCGCTACCGACGCCACGGCCCTGAAAGTCGGGGTCGACATACAGGCTGTGCAGGAAGTTGTCATTAGGAAGGATGCCCGCGAACCCGGCACGATGCCCATCGACCAACGCGACTAACACCGTCTCCCCCAAAATCACGCCATCCAGATCTTCCAGTGCCCAATCATCGCCATCCAGCCAGGTCCAGTTGTGACGACGTGCTGCAAGAAACAGTGTGCGCAGAAAAGGGCGGTCGGCTTCCTCAAATAATCGAATGTCCAAGCATGGGCTCCATCATAAACAAGATTAGGCAGCGTGGCGGTCGCTTTAAATGGCAACCCCAGGTAACACTAGACGACGAAAAAAGATAAAGCCTGTCAAATCATCAGGCTTTCTGTGTAGAATGCCGCGGCAAGCCGCATGGAATCTGGCATCAGCACTTTGATAGCTTTTGATTATCTGATTGATAACGACTGCATATTAGAAGTTGGCCCGGAAAAACTGTAACTTGCATCACATCTTTTAACGGAGGTCACCATGTCCATCATTAATACCAAAATCAAACCATTCAAAAACGCAGCGTTCAAAAACGGCGAATTCATCGACGTAACCGAGAAAGACGTTGAAGGTAAATGGAGTGTATTCTTCTTCTACCCGGCTGACTTCACCTTCGTTTGCCCAACTGAGCTGGGTGACGTGGCAGACCATCACGAAGAACTGCAGAAACTGGGCGTAGACATCTACTCTGTTTCTACCGACACGCACTTTACCCACAAAGCCTGGCACGGTTCTTCCGAAACCATCGCAAAAATCAAATACGCGATGATCGGCGACCCAACTGGCGCACTGACCCGTAACTTCGAAATCATGCGCGAAGACGAAGGTCTGGCGGATCGCGGTACCTTCATTGTTGACCCACAGGGCATCATCCAGGCTATCGAAATCACCGCTGAAGGCATTGGCCGTGACGCATCTGACCTGATCCGCAAAATTAAAGCGGCTCAGTATGTGGCTTCTCACCCAGGTGAAGTTTGCCCAGCTAAATGGAAAGAAGGCGAAGCAACACTGGCTCCATCTCTGGACCTGGTTGGCAAAATCTAAGCAACACGCAGCCATTCGATCTTTCTCAATCGGGTGCTACGGCACCCGATTTTCTTGACAGGAACTCACTATGCTCGATACCAATTTAAAAACACAGCTCAAGGCTTACCTTGAGAAATTAAAGAAACCGGTTGAGTTGATTGCCACACTGGATGATGGCGCTAAATCTGCGGAGATTCGTTCTCTGCTAGCCGATATCGCGAGCTTGTCAGAAAAAGTCAGCTTCCGTGAAGAGAATGATCGTCCGGTTCGTAAACCCTCTTTCCTGATCACTAACCCAGGCAGCCAGAGCGGCCCACGCTTCGCCGGTTCGCCAATGGGGCACGAATTTACTTCACTGGTGCTGGCCCTGCTGCAGACCGGTGGACACCCTTCGAAAGAGTCGCAGAGCCTGCTGGAGCAAGTGGTTGCTCTGGACACCGACCTGCATTTCGAAACCTATTACTCGCTGTCATGCCACAACTGCCCTGACGTGGTACAGGCGCTGAACCTGATGGCGGTGCTGAACCCACGCATCAGCCACACCGCGATTGACGGTGGCATGTTCCAGAACGAAATCACCGAACGTAACGTGATGGGCGTTCCAGCGGTATTCCTGAACGGCAAAGAGTTCGGTCAGGGCCGTCTGAGCCTGGCGGAAATCGTTGGCAAAGTGGACACCAACGCTGAGAAACGTGCAGCAGAAGAGCTGAACAAGCGTGACGCCTATGAAGTGCTGATCGTCGGCAGCGGCCCAGCGGGCGCAGCGGCAGCGATTTACTCGGCACGTAAAGGTATCCGCACTGGCCTGATGGGCGAGCGTTTTGGTGGTCAGGTGCTCGACACCGTGGACATCGAAAACTACATCTCCGTACAGAAAACCGAAGGCGCGAAGTTGGCCGGTTCACTGCGTGCCCACGTCGATGATTACGATGTTGACGTCATCGACACCCAGAGCGCCATCAAGCTGATTCCTGCAGCGAAAGAGGGCGGCTTGCACGCGATTGAGACCGCGTCTGGCGCAGTCCTGAAATCACGCAGCATCATCATTGCCACTGGCGCACGCTGGCGCAACATGGGCGTGCCGGGCGAAGAGCAGTATCGCACCAAAGGCGTGACTTACTGCCCACACTGCGATGGCCCGCTGTTCAAAGGCAAGCGCACGGCAGTTATCGGCGGCGGTAACTCCGGCGTTGAAGCGGCTATCGACCTCGCGGGTCTGGTTGAGCACGTGACGCTGCTGGAATTCGCCAGCGAAATGCGCGCCGACAAAGTGCTGCAGGACAAACTGCGCAGCCTGAAAAACGTCGATGTGATTCTGAATGCGCAGACCACCGAAGTGAAAGGTGACGGCAGCAAAGTGACCGGGTTGAGCTACATCGACCGTAACAACCAGACCAGCCACGAGATCGCGCTGAGCGGCATCTTCGTGCAGATTGGTCTGTTGCCGAACACCACCTTCCTGGAAGGCGCGGTAGAACGTAACAAGATGGGCGAAATCATTATCGATGCCAAATGCGAAACCAGCCTGAAAGGCGTGTTCGCAGCGGGTGACTGCACCACGGTGCCGTACAAGCAGATCATCATCGCCAGCGGTGAAGGCGCGAAAGCCTCACTCAGCGCGTTCGATTACCTGATCCGCACCCAACCGGCTGAATAAGTTTTATTGCGATAGCCACGCAGCAGCCCCGTAACGGATGTTACGGGGCTTTTTTTTGCCTGTTTTTCATCCCAACCAACGCCGTGCTTCCGCATCGCTCACGTCGCGGTAATAAACTTTATGCAAACGTTCGCCGCAACTTTTACATCGAGCTTCAACATGGGTGGAAAAATAGTGGCGACCGGAAGGGCAAATAGCGCCTTTGCGCGAAATACGAATGTCGTGCCATTTATGGGCGTGCGGAATAAAGCTGAATAATTTTGAGATCATTATCGATTCCGGAATTGGATAGGCAGTGACTCTGTTCAAGTCCGGAGGGGGATTAGGCCTTGCTACGCCTGGCAGGGCGTTGATGTGCATCAATGAATATGGAGGCGCGTGTTGATTAGTCGATTTTTCAGTGATTAGAATAAATCTGGAAAATTCAGAAGAGAGTTAATTAATGATGATAATTGATCGAAACGGCTCTTTTTAAAATTTAGCCTGTCGAATTATTTTAACTATTTTGATTTAGTGCCGTTTTCAGCATCCTTCAAACGACCACGATTTACAATCCTTCACGCTCGCCTTATCCTGTGTGCGGCATGTTCACCATGCCATGACTCGGGGTGCCCCTGTTAAACAGGGCTGAGATACACCCGCTGACCTGATCTGGATAATGCCAGCGTAGGGAAGTCAGATGCCTGACCGCATTCGCCTTCTTGATCGCCGGTTGGGAGTTTTATGACACAGCCTGACCTTCTTACCTCCGCGCAATTCGCGCAATCCCTGCAGCTGCTGCGTCAGCAGGCACCGCTGGTGCACTGCATGACCAATGACGTGGTGCAAATCTTTACCGCCAATGTGCTGCTGGCTTTGCAAGCCTCTCCCGCGATGGTGATCGATGCCGAGGAAGCCGCGCAGTTCGTGAGTTTTGCCGATGCGCTGCTGATCAACGTCGGCACCTTAACCCGCGACCGTCGCGATGCGATGCTGGCGGCGGTGCAGTCCGCCTCTAAAGTCGGCACGCCCTGGACGCTCGATCCGGTGGCCGTGGGTGCACTCTCATTCCGCACCGAATTCTGCCAGCAGCTGCTGAGCCTGCATCCCGCCGCGATTCGTGGCAACGGCTCGGAAATCCTCGCGCTGGCTAACCAGGCTGCGGGCGGGCGCGGCGTGGACAGCGTGCATCAGGCCGATGCCGCACTCAGCGCGGCGCAACAGTTGGCACAGGATTACCACACGCTGGTGGCGGTCACAGGCGAAGTCGATTACGTCACTGATGGCAAACGCACGCTGGCGATTCCAGGCGGCAGCCCGCTGATGACGCGCGTGGTCGGCACCGGCTGCGCGCTTTCCGCCGTGGTCGCGGCCTTCAGCAGCTTACCGGGCGACCGCTTGCAGCATGTGGCGGCGGCATGTCGCGTGATGTCGCTGGCGGGCGAGCAGGCGGCGCGTGCTGTTCAGGGGCCAGGCAGCTTTGTCGCGGCTTTCCTCGATAACCTCTGGACGCTGGAGGTTGCCGTATGAAGCGCATCAACGCGTTAACCATTGCAGGTACTGACCCGAGCGGTGGCGCAGGCATTCAGGCCGATCTCAAAGCCTTCTCCGCATTGGGCGCCTATGGCACCAGTGTGATCACCGCGCTGGTGGCGCAGAACACCTGCGGCGTGCAGTCGGTGTATCGCATTGAACCCGATTTCGTGGGCGCGCAACTGGATTCGGTGCTGGACGATGTGCGTATTGATGCCGCCAAAATCGGCATGCTGTCGGAATGTGCGATTGTCGAAGTGGTGGCCGAGCGGCTGAAACGCGCCAGCCTGCCGTTTGTGGTGCTGGATACGGTGATGATTGCTAAGAGTGGCGATCCGCTGCTGTCGCCCGATGCGGTGGCCAGCGTGCGTGAACTGCTGATGCCGCAGGTGTCTTTGATCACGCCCAATTTGCCCGAAGCCGCTGCGCTACTGGGACGTGATATGGCGCAGGATGAGAAAACCATGCTGATGCAGGGCGATGCGCTGTTGGATCTTGGTTGTGAAGCGGTATTGATGAAAGGCGGTCATCTCAGTGATGCCGAAAGTCCGGATTGGCTAATCACCCGCGCAGGACGTCAGCGCTTCACCGCACCACGCGTCAATACGCGCCATACCCACGGCACCGGTTGTTCGCTGTCCGCCGCTTTAGCGGCGCTGCGTCCACGTCACGATAACTGGGCGGATACGGTGACCGAAGCCAAAGCCTGGTTGCAGCAGGCCTTGCTGCACGCCGACTCGCTGGAAGTCGGCAAGGGCATTGGGCCGGTGCACCATTTCCATCAGTGGTGGTAAGGCAGCAAAACGGCGATTAAGGCGTGCCTCTGCGTTGCAGGATTCAATCTGAAGGCCGCCCATCGCAAGGTGGCAGAATTTTTTTACTGCGTATCCGTCTGAAAAATGGAGTCAGCAATTTGCCAGCCTGGCGCTTTTCGGTCCAGGCTGTTGGGGGCGAATCGGCCATTGCCGGTTCCATTCCAGCCATTTATTTCAGGAGCCAACATGACGGACATCGTACAGTTATTGGGCAAAGAAGCGGATTCACTTCTTCAACATCGCTGCATGACCATTCCAGCGGACAGCCTTTATTTACCGGGCGCGGATTTCGTCGATCGTGTGATGATCGACAACAATCGTTCTCCTGCCGTATTACGCAATATGCAAACCCTGTATAACACTGGTCGCCTGGCGGGCACCGGCTATCTGTCGATTCTGCCGGTCGATCAGGGCGTTGAGCACTCAGCGGGTGCCTCTTTTGCCGCCAACCCGGCTTACTTCGATCCGAAGAACATTGTTGAGCTGGCGATTGAAGCCGGCTGTAACTGTGTCGCCTCTACCTATGGTGTGCTGGCCTCAGTTTCACGCCGCTATGCACACCGCATTCCGTTTATGGTGAAACTTAACCACAACGAAACCCTGAGCTATCCCACCCAGTACGATCAAACGCTGTATGCTAGCGTCGAGCAGGCATTCAACCTGGGGGCGATTGCGGTGGGCGCGACCATCTATTTTGGTTCTGAGCAGTCACGTCGTCAGATTGAAGAGATCTCGGCTGCTTTCGAGCGTGCGCATGAACTGGGCATGGTGACCGTGCTGTGGGCCTATTTGCGCAATGATGGCTTCAAGAAAGACGGCGTAGATTACCATGCCAGCGCTGATTTGACCGGCCAGGCCAACCATCTGGCAGCCACCATTGGCGCAGACATCGTGAAGCAGAAAATGGCCGAGAACAACGGCGGCTACAAGGCGGTGAAATTCGGCCATACCGATGAGCGCGTCTACAGCAAGCTGACCACGGAGAACCCGATCGATCTGGTGCGTTATCAGCTGGCGAACTGCTATATGGGCCGTGCTGGATTGATCAACTCCGGTGGCGCATCAGCCGGAGACACTGACATTGCCGAATCGGTGCGTACTGCGGTGATCAACAAACGTGCGGGCGGTATGGGGCTGATACTGGGCCGTAAGGCGTTTAAGAAGTCGCTGAAAGAGGGCGTACAGCTGATTAATGCGGTGCAGGATGTTTATCTGGCGAAAGATGTCACAATTGCGTAATTGATTGCCCAAATCCCTTCCCGCAAGCGGGAGGGGAATCGGTCAGCGGAGTAATGATTGGGGATTGATCGAGAGCATGGGGACGAAATCTTATCTGCAAAGCTCTCTATTGAGCGGCAACACGCGCTTCACTCGCTCGCCAATCGCACTTTGCTTGGGTCTCCCCCTTTATATGGGAGAGGACCAGGTTGAGGGCATCTAATCGCAGACAATCTAAGGCGCTTCAAACCATTCGCTATTACGCTCAGCAATCGGCGTAATGGTCAAAATCATTTCCTGCAGATGACGTCGCATCGCCGCTTCTGCCGCTTCAACATCTTGCGCTTTTAACGCCTGGTAGATGTTTTCATGCTGCTGAATCAGGCTTTCCGGTGGCGACACTTCACTCAGGGTCAGGAAGCGCACGCGGTCCATGGTGGCTTTAATGTTCTCCACCGTTTCCCATGCCAGCAGGCAGTTAATCCCTTCGGCAATCAGGCGGTGAAACTCATCGTCCAGCGCTAAGAATGCCTGGCTGTCGTGACGTTCTGCCGCCAGACGCTGCAACTGAAGATTGTGCTCCAGCGCCATCAAGCCCTCGGGAGTAATCTCCTGTGCCGCACGTCGCACCACGGCGATCTCCACCGCTTCACGAATAAAACGGCCGTCGGCCACACGCTGGGCGGAAATTTTACGCACGAAAGTGCCGCGCTGCGGCAGCACCTGCACCAGGCCCGCTTCCGCCAGTTTGATAAAGGCTTCTCGGACTGGCTGGCGCGACACATTAAAGCGCGCGGACACTTCTTTTTCCGACAGCAACGAGCCGGGATGAATGGCGCAGGTCACGATATCTTTGCGCAGATAACGATAGATCTGCTGATTTACGGGTTCGCTGGTGGTAATGGTATAGGCAATCGACATGCAGCAATATCCGTATTACGGCTGGCCTACGCCAGCCCGATGAGAAAGGTTCAGTCTAATCAGCACGCTGCATCTGCGCTACACATTTGTGAAGGCACTTATGCCTGTGTCACAAGGGCCTGTACCGTGGCGCGTGCACCCTGTACAACCAGTTGCTGATAGAGTTCCGTAACGCGTGCCACGAAGGCGGTTTGATGCAGCAGGTCATCGCCAAACACCGCTTTCAAGCCGATCAACGCCTTCACGCGATCTGCGCCATCTTCACTATGTGCCACGATGCTCGCCAGCTGATCTTTTAGCGGGTCGCGAATTTCTATCGTCTGGCCCTGTTCATCGACACCGCTGACATAGCGAATCCAACCCGCCACACCGAGCAGCAGATAGTCGCAAGAGGTGCCGTTACGCAGATGCCAGCGCACGCTGTCCAGCAAACGCTGCGGCAACTTCTGCGTGCCATCGGTGGCAATTTGATAAGTGCGATGCTTGATGGCGCGGTTTTCGTAGCGAGCGATCAGCGAGTCGGCATAGGCGGTGAGATCCACGCCCTGAGTACGCAGCGTCGGGGCCTGATCCTGTAACATCAGCGCGCGCGCCGCCGTGCGGAAGTGGTTATCGGCCATGCAATCGCTGATGTGTTCGTATCCGGCGAGGAAGCCGAGATAGGCGAGGAACGAGTGGCTGCCGTTGAGCATGCGCAGCTTCATCTCTTCAAACGGTAATACATCACTGACCAGCTCAGCACCGGCATTTTCCCACGCCGGGCGACCGTTAACGAAGTTATCTTCGATGATCCATTGGAAGAAGGGTTCTGCTTCTACCGCCACCGGATCGCTGCTGCCTAAGCGCGCTTCCAGCGCATCAAATGCCGCATCGGTCATGGCGGGAACGATGCGATCCACCATGGTGGAGGGGAAGGTGATGTGCGTTTGAATGTACTCTGCCAGTTCGTGGCTATGGCGTTCTGCCAGCTGGGTGACGACATTGCGCGTGACGTGACCGTTCTCTGGCATGTTGTCGCAGGACATTACGCTGAATGGCGTTAATCCACGTTCGCGGCGACGGATAATCGCCGCCAGAATCAGGCCCGGCAGCGAACGCGGCTGCGTGGGGTTTTCCAGGTCATGCACGATATCAGGATGATCCGGATTGAGCTTGCCGCTGGAAGGCATGTAGCAATAGCCTTTCTCGGTCACCGTCATCGAGACAATCGCCACATCCGGCTGGCTCATCGCCTCAATCACCGCATCAATGCCGTCGCCTTTGCCATGCAGCGCTTGCGTCACCACGCCAATCACGCGGGTGTGCAGGCTGCTATCGGCCATCTCGGTGAGGGTATAGAGCAAATCCTGTTGGCGCAGCGCCTGGATCAGTGCGCCGCTGTTGAGATTCACTTCGCAGTAGCCCCAGTCGCTGCCTTTCGTTGCCAGTTTATCGGTCGCGAGCGCCTGATGGGCACGGTGAAAAGCACCAAAGCCGATATGTACCATGCGGGTTTTTAACTGGCTGCGGTCGTAAGCGGGACGTTGGACGTCGGCGGGGAGGCGATCAAGTTCTAACATGCGTTTTCCTTTTAGCAAACGGGGCGCTGAGCGCCCCATTATGGTCAATCTGTTATGCGGACACCGGTTTATCTACGGTCTTTGGGCTGCGAATCACAAACAGCACCAGCATCGCACCAATCCCGGCGACACAGCCCGCCAGAATAAAGGCGCTGTCGAATTTACCGGTGTGCTGCACGATATAGCCCGTGACAATTGGCCCAACAATCCCGGACAGGCTACCAATCAGATGGATAAAGCCACTGATGCTGCCGACACGGCTTTTGTGCACCACATCCTGAATAATCGCCCAGTAAATCGCACCGGTAATGTAGAGGAAGAAGATGGAGATCGACATCATGATCACCGCGGAATTCACCTCTTTAATCGTTCCCGCCAGTGCTACACAGATGGCGGCAGCCAGCAGCGAGACCACCAGAACAATTTTGCGCGACAGCAGCAACTTGCCGGTGATGTTGAAAATCTTATCCGAGATCCAACCGCCCAACGCCAGGCCGACAAAGCCGACAATCCACGGGATCATGGTGGTGATACTCATGGATTTAATATCCAGGCCGTGCGCCTGCACCAGATAAGCCGGGAACCAGCTCAGGAAGAAGAACAGAATATAGTTGTAGCAGAAGAAGGCAAAAGCGGTGACCAGAATAATCGGCTGACGCAGGTAGTAACCCATACCGTGTGCTTTACCGGTCGGGTCGATGACATCAGCCGGTTCTTCTGCTTTCAGTTTCTCGACCAGCGCGCGCTCTTCTGCAGAGACTTTTTTGCTGCGCGCCGGGTTATCAGCGGCGAAGAAGAACCACAGACCCATCCACACCAGGCCAATCACGCAGATCACCACGAACGCTGGACGCCAGCCAAATGACAACGCCAGATAACCCACAATCGGGCCTGCCACTGCGCCACCCAGCGGCGAACCGGCGCTGAGTAAGCCCATTGCGGTAGCAGCCTGTTTTTTCGGGAACCAGCCGTTGATGGCCTTGTTTGCCGAGGCGCAGATTGGGCCTTCCGCCATGCCAAACAGCACGCGCAGAATCATCATCGACCAGAAACCGGTCGCCAGCGCGGTCATGCCGCAGAACAGCGACCACATACCGACGGCGGTGCCGAGCACGATAGTCGGGCCGAATTTATCGGTCGCCAGGCCACCGATAAAGTTAAACAGCGCGTAGCCAAAGAAGAAGCTACCGAAAATCATGCCGAACTGTTCGGCGTTGATCATCAGGTCTTTTTCTACCAGCGGTACAGTCAGAGAAAGGGCAATACGATCGAGGTAGTTGATCATATAAACCAGGAACAACAGCAGTACGAGGGTCCAGCGTAGATTCTTTAACATAGAAACTCCGTTTCCCCATCATGCTTCAATCTGTTTCTGTGTGGCCTGTTTAATCTCATCCCCTTCGGGGATTTAATCACTTGCCGCTTTGATACAGCCTGAAGCATTGAGAGGATTATTATATTGGCCGGCGGGTACGCACCGGATTAAGGACACCTGGTGTGAAGATTAACTTAACCCATGTGCAGAATCACTTTGCAGCAGGTGCGCGGATCTTTTTCGAACAGCGTCATCGCTTTTTCAATCTCAGCCAGCGGGAAATAGTGGGTGACTAATTTCTCTGGCTGAATCTGACCTTTCTCCATCCACTCAATCACCTGCGGGAAGCGATTGCTGTTCAGGCGCGAGGTAAACAGTGATAACTCTTTGCTGGTTAACGCCTGCTGCGTGATGTTGCAAGGCTCACCGGAGAAGCCGAGTAGGCCAATACGCGCCGCCGGCGAGGCGAGGGCAGCGGCTTCTGCCAGAATGGTCGGATGGCAGGCGGCATCGATGATCAATGTTGGCTGCACGCCTTCCAGCTGTGCGGCCAGCGGAATCTCACTGTTGTTGAATACCTGATCAGCGCCATTTTCCTGCGCCAGCGCCAGACGTTCCGGCAGACGGTCCACCACCAGCACTTTTTCCACGCCGTAGACGCCTTTCAGCACCTGTATGGCGGTTAAGCCCATCGGGCCTGCGCCGTAAATCAGTGCCACGTCATTGGCCTGCGGTTTGAGGAAGGCGGTGATGTTCGCCGCGATGGTGAACGGTTCCACCAGGCTGGCGAGTTTGTCCGGAATAGAAGCGGGCAGAGTAAAAGCGTTTTTCGCCGGTGCCACCGCAAATTCGCTGAAACCACCGTCACGGTGCACACCGATTACCTGCAGTTCTTTACAGACGTTTGGGCGACCGATGGAGCAGGGGTAGCAGTGTCCGCAGCTGACGACCGGATCCACCGCCACACGCTCGCCGATACGCGCGGCATCCACGCCTTCACCCACCGCATCGATCAGGCCAAAGAATTCGTGGCCAATCACGCGCGGGTATTTGGCGAATGGGTTGTGGCCGTGCCAGATGTGCACATCTGAACCGCAGATACTGGCAAACTGCACTTTGACGCGCACTTCGCCTGCGGCTGGTTCAGGCAATGCGCGTTCTGCCACTACCAATTCACCCGGTTGTTCAATTACGACACTTTTCATCATCTACTCCTTGCCAGATACACACTTAATTGGTGGATTTGGCAGCAACGGGAATGCAATGAATGAAAAATACGCTTGCTAATACTACCATACAAGTCGGCGTTAAAGAGTTGTGAAGAGAGTCACAGAGTGCAGGGAGAGGGAGCGAAGAACTGTGGCAGTTTGGAAGATGGGGCAGTGGAGTTGGAGTGGGGCTGAAATATGCAGAGATTTGAGATGTGGGATTTTCAGTTTGGGTTGAGATTCCAGGCAGGCCGAAGATATTCAAACAGGGTTATGGTGATGAGTGGGTTGCGATGTTCAGAGTGATATGAGGTCTTCAAGCTATGTTGGGGGTGAATTGGGTTTGAGATGTTCAGGCTGTGATGAGATGTGCAGGTTTGGCTGAGATTTTCAGATTGAGCCGACAATGACTTTAGATAGGACATCGCCCAACTATTCCATTCATCGCCTCCCAAATTGCAGGCATAAAAAAAGCAGCCTGATAGGCTGCTCTTTTCAAGAATTTGGCTCCTCTGACTGGACTCGAACCAGTGACATACGGATTAACAGTCCGCCGTTCTACCGACTGAACTACAGAGGAATCGTTTGGAACGGGGCGCATAGTAACGAGCAGGCTCTGGGTTGTCAAAGGCCTTTTCTACATTTTTAACTGACTGCTGAATAAAGCGTCAATTTTGCGATTCTCTCGGCCATAGCACGCTGAATGCCCCCCCATGACAGGATGATTTGTGATGCAAGTCACTAATGTTATGCAAAATTACATTCTGATTTGTCGATTTTGTCAGATCCCTCGCATGTATGATCACAGATATTTCATTTCGCCGTTGTGGCGGCCAAAAGCGAAACATATATTCCAGATCAATTCCCACCCACAACTCCAGGTGCAGCATGAACAAAGTCAGAATCGGAATGATCGGCAGTGGTTACATTGGTCGTTGTCACGCCATTGCTTACGCGCAGGCTCCCACTGTTTTTGCGCTGAAAGGCGAAATCGTGCGTGAAATGCTGGCAGAGGTGAATCCAGAGCTGGCCGCGAAACAGGCGGCAACCTTTGGCTTTGCCCGTTCAATTGGCGACTGGCACGAGCTGGTGCGCGATCCCAACATCGATGTGGTCGACATCTGTGCCCCGAACTTCCTGCACAAAGAGATGGCGCTGGAAGCGATTCGTAACGGCAAACACGTTTACTCTGAGAAGCCGCTGTCGTTGTCTGTGGCAGACGCAGAAGAGATGGTGCAGGCCGCGCAGCAGGCAGGCGTCAAAACGCTGGTGGGCTTCAACTATATGAAAAACCCGACCAGCCAGCTGGCGCGTGAAATCATTGCGCGCGGTGAAATTGGCGAAGTGATCCATTTCTACGGCACTCACAACGAAGATTATCTGGCACGCCCGGAAACCCCGCTCGACTGGCACTGCCAGAAAGCGCTGGCCGGCTTGGGTGCGTTAGGCGATCTGGCGGCGCATATCGTCAACATGGCGCACTATCTGGTGGGCGACATCGAAGAAGTCAGCGGCGATATGATGACGGTAATTAAACAGCGGCCCGATCCCAAAGACCCTTCACGTCTGCTGCCGGTAGAGAACGAAGATCAGGCCAGCGCGCTGCTGCGCTTTAAAAATGGTGCACACGGCGTGTTTGAGACCTCGCGCATCGCCTGTGGCAGCAAAATGGGCCTCACCTACGTGGTCACCGGCACCAAAGGCACGCTACGCTACACCCAGGAGCGCATGGCCGAGCTGGAGCTGTATATCCATGATGAGCCCGCTGGACGTCAGGGCTTCAAAACCATTCTGACTGGCCCGGCCCATCCGGATTACGCTAACTTCTGCGTATCAGCGGGTCACGGTATTGGTTTTAACGATCAGAAAACCGTGGAGATCCGTGACTTGATCAACGGTATCGCAGCCGGCGATCGTATGTGGCCAGATTTTGCCGAAGGCTTGCAGGTACAGAAAGTACTGGAAGCGGTGGCGGTGTCCGCCGTCGAGCGTCGTTGGATGAAAGTGTAAAGGCCTTCTTGCAGCATGCAATCAAGCTATTCAGCAGGCTAGGGCAGCTTCTGAGCCGGTAGTGAGCGGTGCTAAAGAGTGATTCTGGCAGCAGCCAAAGTTAGCCAATGAGCGCAATGTCTAACAGGCAGCACCTCTGACAGCACGCATTAAAGCTAATGAGCAGGCTGGGGTCGCTTTGGGGCTGGCATTTCGCAGCGCTGAACGGAATGAGGAAACCAGGAGAGCCAGCATGGATGCTGGCGAAAGGCGCAGCCGGAACAGGGATGTTCCGTCTGCGCCGGTCCGTCCGGCTGACGAGTGAAGTGAAGGCACCGCGTCAGCGGCGCGAGGACCGCCAGCCCCAAAGCGACCCCAGACTGCGTTATCACCAGCAACCCAGACTGCGTTATCACCAGCAACCCAGACTGCGTTTCTTCCGAATCTAACCGACTAACATCACGCCAGTAGCGGGCACTGCGGCGGCAGGCGGCAGCTCAGCGCGCCTGGCATCACTTCAATTTCAAATTCGCTGCCGGTCAGCGGTTCGCCATCCAGATTGAACGTCATCTCGTGCGGTGAACGAATGCTCAGCGACTGCAACTGCGCCGAAACAATATTCGGATTCTCATCATTACGCGTCAGCGAATGCAGCAACGTCGGCAACAACTCCTGCGCGGTGACGATGCTCAGATTCAGCTGCCCATCATTGATCAACGCATCCGGACACAGCTTCTGTCCGCCACCTGCCTGACGACCATTACCAATGCCGATCACCAGTGCATCACCTTGCCACTCAAAGCCCGGACCGCTGATCTCACAGCTATCCGGCTTCAGCGCATCTACTCGCATCAAACCATGAATAAAATACGACACGCCGCCTAAAGCCGATTTCAATTTCTCCGGCGTCTCCGTGGTAATACGCGTGCCAAAGCCGCCGGTCGCCATATTGATAAAGTAGCGATCGCCATTTACCCGCGCCAAATCTATCGCGCTGGCTTTACCCAACACCGCCAGACGCAGCGCCGGTTCCATCTCCTCTGGAATCCCCACGCTGGTGGCGAAATCATTGGCCGTGCCAAGCGGCAGAATACCCAGTGCTGGACGCTGCTCTGCAGGCACTGCCGCCAGCGCTGTGGCGATTTCATTGATGGTGCCATCGCCGCCGCCCGCTACCACGGTTTCAGCCTGCAACGCCACCGCTTCCTGCACGTAACGGTCACCGTCGCCCTTTTCCCAGGTCACGCGTACCGCCAGATTAAAACCTTCATCGCGCAGCGTATTCACCGCCGCACGCAAATCTTCATTGCCCGCGCCTTTCCCATTGAGGATTAGCAGCGTCAGTGGTTTATTTTGCATAATCAGTTCCTTGAGGCGAAATACGATGCAGAGGTTATAGCATAGCTGGGCGAGGAACTTTATCGGCGGGCGATGAAAAAAAGAAAACCCGCACGGGGGAGCCGGGCGGGTGAATGAGGTGGGTCCTGGTACTACCTGCTGTTTATTGTTACTCGTTAGCAGCAGGCGGGATTCTAAAGCGAGGCGCAGCGGCGGTCTGTGATCCTGTTCTAACTTCGCGCCTTTCTTTTCATTATGTGCGCTTTTTTCCGTGCGGATCGTAGGTGCTGTTGCCGTCAGTGAAATTTCGCATTAACAAAGCAAAGGCCAGATCCACCGATTCCGGCACCGGGATCCACACCTTATGTCCATCTCCCGGCGCGACATCTACCGCTGCGCCCTTATCATTTTGCATCGATTCCAGCTTACAGTTCAGATTGCCCTGCGGTGTCATGATCTCCACAGAATCACCGAGCAAAAACTTATTCTTCACGGCAATTTGCGCCCAGTCGCCGCGACGCTCACCGGTAAACTCTCCCACAAACTGCTGGCGATCGGATACCGAAAAACCCTGTTCATAGTTCTGATAACTGTCATGCGTATGACGACGCAGGAAACCTTCGGTATAGCCACGATGCGCCAAACCTTCTAGCGTCTCGAGCAGCGCCGGATCGAACGGCTTGCCGGCTGCCGCATCATCGATGGCGCGACGATAAACCTGCGCGGTGCGAGCACAGTAATAGAAAGATTTAGTGCGGCCTTCAATTTTCAGCGAATGTACGCCCATCTGGCTCAGGCGCTCGACATGGGCCACCGCGCGTAAATCCTTTGAGTTCATGATGTAAGTGCCGTGCTCATCTTCAAAGGCACTCATCACTTCACCGGGCTTCATCTTCTCTTCTAACAAGAATACACGGTCGGTCGTCGCGCCAACGCCCAGCGTGGGCTCCTGCACCTCAACCGGCTGGTGGAAGCCGACAATATTGCCCACCTCATCCTGTTTGCCTTCTTCCACTTTGTATTCCCAGCGGCAGGCGTTAGTACAGGTTCCCTGATTCGGATCGCGCTTATTGAGATAACCGGAAAGCAGACAGCGCCCGGAGTAGGCCATGCACAGTGCGCCGTGTACGAAGATCTCAATCTCCATTTCTGGCACCTGCTGGCGAATCTCAGCAATCTCATCCAGCGACAGTTCGCGCGACAGAATCACGCGGGTCAGCCCCATCTGCTGCCAGAACTTCACCGTCGCCCAGTTCACCGCATTGGCCTGCACCGATAGATGAATCGGCATCTCCGGAAAAGCTTCACGCACCAGCATAATCAGGCCGGGATCGGACATGATTAGCGCATCGGGCTGCATCTCCACCACCGGCGTCAGGTCGCGGATAAAGGTTTTCAGCTTGGCGTTATGCGGCGCGATGTTCACCACTACGTAGAATTTCTTGCCCAGCTGGTGCGCTTCTTCAATGCCCTTGGCCAGCACTTCGTGGGTAAATTCATTATTACGCACGCGCAGGCTGTAGCGCGGTTGACCGGCATACACCGCGTCTGCGCCATAGGCAAAGGCATAGCGCATATTCTTCAGCGATCCCGCTGGAGAAAGGAGTTCGGGTTTAAACATGGAGGGAATTCTCACTGATGTCAGGTCAGCATGCCATCGACGATGGCAGGTGCACGAGCCGCATCAAACGGCCCTGCAAAAGGTGGGGAATTGTAGGCAGGGCCGTCGCTGAAGTAAATTGATCTACATCAAGCGAGCGCTACATCAGGCGACAGACGTCCGCTTCCCAGCGATAACCCATGCCGTACACCGCACGAATAAACGGTTGCTCCGCATCGAGGTTTTCCAGCTTGCGACGCAGATTCTTGATATGGCTATCAATAGTGCGGTCAGTGACCACGCGATAATCGTCATAAAGATGATTCAGTAACTGTTCACGCGAGAACACTTTACCCGGCTCCAGCGCCAGGGTTTTCAGCAAGCGGAATTCAGCAGGCGTCAGTTCCAGTTGCTGTTCGCGCCAGCTGGCCTGAAAACGCCCTTCATCAATCAGCAGATGCGAGGCGAGTTGCGCCTCTTCCGGCGAACGTTTCACGCGGCGCAGAATAGTTTTCACACGTGCCACCACTTCACGCGGGCTGAACGGTTTGCAGATGTAATCATCCGCGCCGATTTCCAGCCCCAGCAGGCGGTCGATCTCCTCGGTGCGCGCGGTGACCATAATGATCGGCAGCTCGGAGAAACGGCGGATTTCACGACACAGCGTTAAGCCATCGCGACCCGGCAGCATCAAATCCAGCAGCATCAAATCCGGCGGTGAGTGCTGCACGTAGTTCAGCACTTCATTGCCATCGGCAATATGGTGGGTGCGATAGTTGGACGCCTGCAAATAATCGATCATCAGCTGCGCCAGTTTCGGTTCGTCTTCAACAATAAGAATCAGGGGATCGTGATTATCCGGGCTCATAAGCTATTTCTGGTGAGGAACATACGGCAAGTTTAGCGCGATTTGTAGTCCACCTAAATCAGAGTGCTCCGCAGAAATGCTGCCGCTATGTGCTTCAACAATGTTTTTACAGATCGCCAGGCCTAATCCAGAGCCGCCGCTGGCGCGATTGCGTGAACTTTCAGCACGGAAAAAACGCTCAAAAAGATGTGCCTGATGTTCAGCATCGACGCCGGGCGCGCTATCCGCAAAGCGTAACTGCCAGTAGTCGCCGTGTTGCTGCAGGCTGACCCGTACTTCGCCACCGGCATCGGTATAACGCAGGCTATTCTCCAGCAGATTGGTGAACAACTGCATCAAACGATCCGGATCGCCAAAACTTTCCGCTTTGGTCGGCAGCGCAAGGGTGAGCGTCAAATCCCGGCTGCGATAGCGTTCGCCAAAGCTGCCTGCCACCACTTCCAGCAGATTCACCACATCCACCGGCTGTTTGCGATAGGCGAGGGCGCCCGCGTCAGACAGCGACAGCTGATGCAAATCATCCACCAGTTTAGTCAGCACCACCACTTCACTCTGCAGTGAGGTGATGGCCTCCGGCGTCAGCTTGCGCACACCATCCTGCATCGCCTCCAGCTCACCGCGCATGATCGCCAGCGGTGTGCGCAGCTCGTGGGAGATGTCGGCCATAAAGGCGCGGCGGTTACTTTCGTTCTTCTCCAGCGAACTGGCGAGCTGGTTAAAGTCACGCGCCAGCTGGCCGATTTCATCACTGCTGCCCACTTCCACGCGTGTGGAAAATTTGCCTGCCGCCAGTTCATGGGTGCCATCCACCAGCCGCTTCACCGGGGCCAATAAGCCGCGCGCCAGCAGCCAGGTGACCAGCGCCGCCAGCAGCGTGGTGAGGGTGACGATCATCCAGCTGGTGCGGCGCTGCTGCAGATCAAAGTTGATATCGGTGCTGCGCGTCAGTCGTTCAGCGGGCGAGGCGATCACCCAACCCACCACTTTGCCGGTGCTGGTGGTGATGTTGCGCCGCGTGCCTTCCGGCGGCACCGGTGAGTGTGGCCCGGACAGCACTTTATACTGCTGATCGATAATCCAGAATTGGGTGCGCCAGCCGTGTGGCGGCAACTGCGTACTGCTGCCGGGATTTTGCTCCATCGATCGCAGAATAGTGAAAATCAGGCGGTCGTTGTTCCGCAGGAAATCCCAGTTGCCGTGCTGCTCATACTGATCCGCCAGCGCATCGCTCAGCAGGGTTAAACGCTGTTCATTGCCTTTCTTGATGTAATCAACAAAGCCGTGCTCAAAGCTGAGGCGCACGCCCCAGTGCATGGTGATGATCACCAGCATGCAGGTGGAAAAAATCGCCACAAACAACTTGGCACCAATGCCGAGTTTCAACGGCTGCTTCATGCTTTTCTCCTGCCTCTGAGATCCACGTTCTTACTCACATCTTTGGGTACGCGCCAGAACACCAGTGCTGGCAACACAATCACCAGCGCCATGCACAGGTAGGTATAAATAAAGGTTTGATGTGCGGCGGCGCTGTTGGTCACGGCGCCGTGGGCGAACGCACCCAGCAGCAAGCCTGCCACCGTGACGCCAATACTCATCGACAACTGCATGATCATCGAGAGCAAGCTGTTGCCGCTTGAAGCCAGATCATCCGGTAACTCTTTCAGCGTTAAGGTGTTCATTGAGGAGAAGCGGATGGCATTCACCATGCCTTGCAGCAGCAGGACCACTGGCAGCATCCACACCCATCCGAGCAGCGCCACTGCCGGAAACAGCAACACCACCAGCGCCAGTGCGATAGTCGCCCCGACCAGCGCATTGCGATAGCCAAACAGGTTAACGATGCGCACCACCACGCGTTTGGTGCCCATATTGCCCAGCACCATCGGAATCATCATTAAACCCGCGTGGAACGGGCTGTAGCCGAGGCCCACCTGCAAAAAGATCGGTGTCATAAAGGGCAGCATGCCGCTACCGATGCGTCCGGTGAAGCTGCCGAGCAGGCCAATCGAGTAGATGCGGTTGTCGAACAGCTTCAGGCTAAACAGCGCGTTGTCGTTGTTGCGGCCGTGCATCAGGTAAAACAGCAGGGAGAACACGCCGACCAGAATCAGTGCGCCGAGCAGCAGCGGGGAGCCGCCGGTGCTGCGCTGGCCGTCGAGCGCCAGCGTCAGGGTCGCCATGCCCACTGCCAGCAGCACAAAACCGAGGAAGTCGAAGCGTTTGGTTTGCATGGTGTAATTCGGCATCAGCATCAGGGTGGCAATCGCGCCGATGATGCCGACCGGAATATTAATCAGGAAGATCCAGTGCCAGCTGGCGTATTGCACTAAAATCCCGCCCAGCGCCGGACCGAGCAGCGGACCGATTTGCCCGGGGGTTGTCACAAAGGTCATCGCCGACATGTACTGCTCGCGCGGCACAATTTTCATCACCGTCAAACGCCCGACCGGCACCATCATCGCACCGCCGACGCCTTGCACCACGCGCGCCATCACCAGTTGATCGAGCGAGGTGGAGAAGGCGCACAGCAGCGAACCGATGCTGAACAGCACAATGGCGCAGAAGAAAATGTTACGCACGCCAAAGCGATCCGCCAGCCAGCCGCTGATCGGCAACGTCACGGCCACCGTCAGCACATACGACACGATCACCGAGTGCATGTTGAGTGGGCTGACATTGAGATCGCGCGCCATCGAAGGGATGGCGGTGTTGACGATAGTGGTATCCAGCGCCTGCATAAAGAAGCCGAAGGCGACGATCCACAGCTGCCAGCGCACGGTGGCGTTTTGCGAGTTCATGAAGATTACCGTTATATTAAAGCCAGTTTTCGCTGATTAACCCGTTCACCCGTGAAAATTCGCGCAGGTTGTTGGTAATGAGTGTTAGCGCTTCACTCCGCGCGTGTGCAGCAATGTGTAAATCATTCAGACCGATGGGTGTGCCTTTCTTTTCCAGGTCAGCGCGAATCGAGCCGTATTGAAATGCTGCCCTTTGGTCGTAACTGAGTACGTCCAGACGGGAAACAAAGTCTTCAACAGTGCGTAAATTCCTTTCAGGAAAAGCACTTTTCTCCGCACCATGAACGAGTTCAGCAAGCGTAATCGATGAGATGACCATGCGCCCGACATTGGCATTAAAGCGTTCCAAAACCTCAATCGGGCGGCGTTTGATGACATAGATAACGATGTTGGTATCCAGCATATAGCGATGCATTAAAAATCTTCCCTGTCAGATTGCTCCTGTGACGCACGCTCATTCATAAAATCATCGCTTACGCTGGGGCCATCGAGGAAAAAGCTATCCCAGGCGTTTTCTATTGGTGTGAGAATGCGCTCTTTGCCAATCGCACGCACCGTGACATTTTTCACGTTGTCGGGAAAGCGCACGTCAGCAGGAATACGCACGTTTTGCGTACGATTATTGGTAAACACTGTACCTTGAGACATATAAACCTCCTTCATAGTGACTGGATAAAGTTTACTCGCTTTATGCTATGTAGCAAAGGTGTATGGCATGGTCATTCGGTAATCAATGCCGCTTTTTTACGCCGACTCAGCTTATCCATCATCAGAAACACCACCGGTGTGGTGTAGAGCGTGAGTAGCTGACTCATCACCAGGCCGCCGGCAATAGTGATGCCCAGCGGTTGACGCAGTTCGGCACCGTCGCCGCTGGTCAGCACCAGCGGCAGTGCGCCAAACAGCGCTGCCAGCGTGGTCATCAGAATCGGGCGGAAACGCATCTGGCAGGCCTGGAAAATGGCGTCACGCGCGCTGAGATTGCCGTTGCGCTGTGCCTCCAGCGCGAAATCCACCATCATGATGGCGTTCTTTTTCACGATGCCAATCAGCAGCAATATCCCTATCAGCGCAATCAAACTGAACGGCGTATTAAACAATTCCAGCGCCAGCAGCGCGCCCACGCCGGCCGAAGGCAGGGTGGAAAGAATGGTCAGCGGATGCACGTAGCTCTCATACAAAATCCCCAGCACGATATACACCGCTGCAATTGCCGCCAGCATCAGATACAGCTGGTTGGATTGTGACTGTTCAAATACCTGCGCCGTACCGGCAAAGCTGCCGCGCACGCTGGAGGGCACGCCGAGCGCCGTCATGGTGCGTTCAACGGCGGCTGAAGCCTGGGATAACGACACGCCTTCCGGCAGGTTAAAGGAGATAGTCGAGGCGGCGGACAGGCCTTCGTGGTTCACCGACAGTGGCGCGTTAGCTGGTTGCCATTTGGCGAACCAGCTCAGCGGAATGGCTTTGCCATCGCTGTTGATCACGAACATCTGATCGAGGGCGCTGATATCCTGGGTGTAGCGCGGATCGACCTCCATCACCACTTTGTACTGATTGAGCGGCTGGTAAATGGTGGAGATTTGCCGTTGACCAAAGGCGTTGTTCAGCAGCGCATTGGCGGCCGAGACTTCAATACCCAGCCGCGCCATGCTTTCCCGATCGTAGGTCAGATCCATTTCGCTGCCTTTGTCCTGCTGATCGGAGTTCACGTCCACCAGTTCTGGCAACGCGGCAAACGCCTGACGAATTTTCGGCTCCCACTCACGCAGGTCGGCGAGATTATCCGACAGCAGGCTGTATTGGTAGCTGGCGTTAGATTCACGTCCGCCGATGCGAATATCCTGCACCGCATTGAGATACAGGTTAGCGCCGGGCTCTTTCGCCAGCTTGGTGCGCAGGCGGGCAATCACCTCCTGCGCGTTTTCACTGCGTTCCGACAGCGGCTTAAGTGACACGAACATCGATCCGCTGTTGGTACGCGAACCGCCGGTAAAGCCGGTGACGTTATCCACCGCCGGATCGGCTTTGATGATGTTCATAAAGTCCTGCAGCTTGCCACGCATCGCCTGGAACGAAATGCTCTGATCCGCCGAGATAAAACCGTTTAAGCGGCCGGTGTCTTGTTCCGGCATAAAAGTTTTGGGGATCGAGATAAACAGATACACCGTCAGCCCGACGGTGGCGAGCAGTAGCATCAGCACCCAGATGGCATGATTCAGCACCCAACCCAGCGAGCGCGCGTAGCCGTTTTGCACGCTCAGCATCACTTTGGCAAAACCCCGCGTGCGCGGCTGGCTGCGCTTTTCCTGCGGCTTCAGCAGGTAGGCGCACATCATCGGCGTCAACGTAATCGAAATAAACAGCGAGATGAGGATCGCCACCGACAGCGTGATGGCAAATTCCGAGAAGAAGCGCCCGATAATGCCGCCCAGCATCAGCAGTGGCAGGAACACGGCAATCAGCGACAGACTCATCGACAGCACGGTAAAGCCCACTTCGCGCACGCCGGTTAGCGCCGCCTGTAGCGGTTTCATCCCCGCTTCAACGTGACGCGCGATATTTTCCAGCACCACAATCGCATCATCGACCACGAACCCGGTGGCGATGGTCAGCGCCATCAGTGAGAGGTTGTTGAGGCTGAATCCACACAGATACATGGCGGCAAAGGTGCCAATCAGCGAAACCGGCACGGCGGCGGCCGGGATCAGGGTGGCACGGCCGTCGCGCAGGAACACAAACACCACCAGAATCACCAGCGCCACCGCAATCATCAATGACTGCTCCACTTCTTGCAGCGAGGCGCGAATGGTGGGGGAGCGGTCTTGAGCGATCTGTAAATCGATGGCGGCGGGGATCACCTCATGCAGCAGCGGCATCTCGCTGCGGATGCGATCCACGGTTTCGATGATATTGGCAGCCGGCGATTTGCGCACCACCAGCAGCACGGCCGGTTTGCCATTGGTCATCCCGGCGTTGCGCACGTCCTGCACCGAGTCCTGCACGTTAGCCACATCGCTTAGGCGGACCGCCGCGCCGTTGCTGTAATGCACCACCAGCGGCTGATATTCGCTGGCGGTTTGCAGCTCATCGTTGGTACGTACCTGCCAGCGCTGCTGCACATCATCAATCGCCCCTTGCGGACGGCGCTGGTTGGCATTGCTGATGGCAGTACGGACCGCATCCAGTGATACGCCCTGATTAAATAGCGCCTGCGGATTAAGATCGACGCGCACCGCAGGCAATGAACTGCCGCCCACGGTGACATCACCAACGCCCTGAATCTGCGACAGCTTCTGCGCCAGTTGCGTTGAGGCGTAATCATACAGCTGACCGGGATTATAAATATCCGAGGTCAGCGTCAGGATCATGATCGGTGCATCCGATGGGTTGGCTTTGCGATAGGTCGGACGGCTTGGCATGCCGGTCGGCAGCAGGCTTTGGGCGGCGTTGATGGCGGCCTGCACGTCACGCGCGGCACCGTTGATATCGCGGTCAAAATCGAACACCAGAATCACGCGCGTGCTGCCGAGAGAACTGGTGGAGGTCATTTCACTGACACCGGCTATGCGCCCCAGCGAACGTTCCAGCGGCGTGGCGACCGAAGCAGCCATGGTTTCCGGCGACGCACCGGGCAGCGAAGCGGTAATCACGATCACCGGAAAATCCAGCTGCGGCAGCGGAGCGACTGGCAGCAGACGGAAACCGAGAATACCGGCCAGCGCGATTGCCAGCGTCAGCAGCGTGGTCGCCACTGGCCGATGGATAAACAGCGCGAAGAACTTCACGGCTGCGCCTCGGAACGCTTAAAGCGACGGCGCGTGGCGTGGGCCAGTCGGTCAAACAGCAGATAGATCACTGGCGTGGTAAACAACGTCAGGATTTGGCTGAGGATCAAGCCGCCGACCATGGCAATACCTAACGGATGACGCAGCTCTGCGCCAACACCGGTGCTCAACATCAATGGCAAGGCACCGAGCAGTGCCGCCATCGTGGTCATCAGAATCGGACGGAAACGCAGTAAACAGGCCTGATAGATCGCTTCACGTGGTGCCATACCTTGCTCACGCTCGGCGGCCAGCGCGAAATCGATCATCATGATGGCGTTTTTCTTCACGATACCGATCAGCAAGATAATGCCGATGATGGCGATGATATCCAGCTCGTTGCCGCTCAGCATCAGCGCCAGCAACGCGCCCACGCCCGCCGTCGGTAGTGTGGAGAGAATAGTGATCGGATGGATAAAGCTCTCATACAGCACGCCGAGCACGATATACATTGCCACCACCGCCGCAATAATCAGCCACACGGTACTGGTGAGCGCCGCTTCAAACGCCAGCGTGCTGCCCTGGAACTGCGTCATCATTTCGGCGGGCATGCCGACCTGATCTTCGGCTGCGCTGATGGCTTTCACCGCTTCGCCCAGTGAATAGCCTTCGGCGACATCAAACGAGAAGGTGGCTGACGGGAATTGATCGAGGTGGTTAATGCTCAACGCCGCATGACGCTCTTCGATCTGTGCGATGGCACTCAACGGCACGCTGCCGCCGTCCGTACTGGCCAGGCGAATACCGTCGAGACTGGCCAGGCCCGGCGTTTGCTCATTGTTCTGCTCCAGCACCACGCGATACTGATTGGCCTGAGTATAAATGGTGGAGATCAATCGTTGACCGAAAGCGTTATACAACGCGTTATCGACATCCGCCATGGTGATGCCGAGGCGGCTGGCACTGTCACGATCGACACGGATAAAGGCTTCCAGCCCCTGATCCTGCCAGTCGCTGCTGACGTCACGCAGCTGCGGTAAGCTATTGAGTTGTGCCAGCAGCTTCGGTACCCAGGTGCTGAGTGATTCCAGCGAGCCCGATTGCAGCGTGAACTGGTACGGCGTGCGGCTCGCCTGGGTTTCAATAGTCAGATCCTGCACCGGCTGCAGCCACAGTGAGACGCCAGGCACTTTATCAATCTCTTGCTGCAGGCGTTTCTGTACCGCGGGAATGCGGTCATCACGCTCGCTGAGCGGTTTAAGGTTGATCTGCAAACGCGCGCTGTTCAGTGCCGCATTGGTGCCATCGACGCCGACAAATGACGTCATGCTCTGCACCGCCGGATCTTTCATGATGATCGACGCCAAATCGCGCGTGCGTTCCGCCATGCTGCTGTACGACACCGACTGCGGCGCCTGCAAGGTGCCCTGAATAATGCCGTTGTCCTGCTGCGGGAAGAAGCCTTTCGGTATAGCAATCCACATCACTACCGTCAGCAGCAGCGTGCCGAGCGCCACCGACAGTGTGATCCACGGATGCTGCAATACGCGGGTCAGCCAGCGGCCATAACCGGCAATCACCCGATCAAACATCGCTTCACTGGCTCGCGAGAAGCGGTTCTGCTTGCGCAGCGATTCGGCGCTGAGCATGCGTGCACACATCATCGGCGTGAGCGTGAGCGACACCACGGCTGAGATCAGAATCGCCACCGCCAGCGTCACAGCAAACTCACGGAACAGGCGACCAATCACATCGCCCATAAACAGCAGCGGGATCAGCACCGCAATCAGCGAGAAGGTGAGGGAGATAATGGTGAAGCCGATTTCGCCCGCGCCCTTCAGCGCTGCCGTCATCGGCTTTTCGCCTTTTTCGATATAGCGCGAGATGTTCTCGATCACCACGATGGCATCGTCGACCACAAAGCCGGTGGCAATGGTGAGTGCCATCAGCGTCAGGTTATTGATCGAGAAGCCGAGGAAATACATGGCCGCAAACGTCCCGACCAGCGACAGCGGTACTGCCACGGCCGGGATGATGGTGGCAGGCACGTTACGCAGAAACAGATAGATGATCATCACCACCAGACCAATCGCCAGCATCAGCTCGTGCTGCGTATCCGCTACTGATGCTCGGATATTGGTGGTGCGGTCGGTGAGCAGTTTCACGTCTACCGATTTGGGCAGTGTGGCGGTAAGTGAGGGCAGCACTGTACGAATACTATCAGCGGTGGCAATGATATTGGCACCCGGCTGGCGCTGTACGTTGAGCACAATCGCCTGCTGACGGTTAGCCCAGGCCCCGAGCCAGCTGTTTTCCGCACCTTGTTCAATGGAGGCGACATCACCAAGACGCACTGGCGCACCGTTGTTATAGCTGATGATCAGCTTGCGGTAATCCTCGGCGGAGGTCATCTGATCGTTGGCGGCCAGCGTAATCGATCGCGTTGGGCCATCCAGGCTACCTTTGGCGGAGTTGACGTTGGCGTTGGTAATCGCGGTGCGCACCGTCTCGCTGGTCAAGCCTAACGCGGCCAGTGCCTGGGTGTTCATTTTCACGCGCACAGCTGGGCGTTGTCCGCCGGACAGCGTCACCAGGCCCACACCGGTCACCTGCGAAATTTTCTGCGCCACACGCGTCTCCACCATGTCCTGCACCTGGGTCAGCGGCATGCTGGTGGTGGTGACGGCGAGCGTCATGATCGGTGGATCGGCAGGATTGACCTTGCTGTAGACCGGCGGGTTGGGCAGATCGCTGGGCAGCAGATTGGTGGCAGAGTTGATCGCCGCCTGCACTTCCTGCTCGGCGACATCCAAAGAGAGTGAAAGCTGGAACTGCAAGGTCACCACGGAAGCACCGCCGGAACTCTGCGATGCCATCTGCTTCAGCCCTGACATCTGGCCGAACTGACGTTCAAGCGGGGCGGTAATCGAGGACGTCACCACATCCGGGCTGGCGCCAGGATAGAGCGTGACCACCTGAATCGTCGGGTAATCCACTTCGGGCAGCGCCGATACCGGCAGAAAGCGGTAACCGAGCACGCCCGCCAGCAGAATGGCAATCATCAGCAGCGTGGTCGCCACCGGGCGCAGAATAAACAGGCGTGACGGACCGCCGCTGCTGTCCTGAGGCATCACCTGCATTATTGACGCTCTCCGCGCGCAGGCTGGGCGGCGCGCGTGCTGTGTGTGGCGGTACTTTGCGGTGATACCACTTCAACGGTGGCACCTTCGGTCAGACGATCCAATCCGTCAGTGACCACGCGCTCACCGGCGTCGAGCCCGGCGCTGATTACCACTTTCTGGCTGTCCTGCAAGCCCGCCGTTACGCGCTTCTTGCTCACTTTGTTTTCGCTGTTGACCACCCAGACAAAGTGACCGTCGTTGCTCATTTGTAGCGCAGCCGTTGGGATCACCACCGCATCCTGCAGCGTGTCCACTTTCAGACGCGCATTCACAAACTGATTGGGGAACAGCGTGTCATCCTGATTATCAAATCGCGCTTTGAGTTTGATGGTGCCGGTAGTGGCATCAATCTGGTTATCTAGGCTGAGCAGGGTGCCGCTGGTGAGCAGGGTTTTGTTGCTGCGATCCCAGGCTTCGACTATCAGCGGCTGGCCGCTTTTTTGTGCCTTGAGGATCTGGCTGATGTTGTTCTCGGCGACGCTAAACACCACGTCAATCGGATGGGTTTCAGTGATCACGACCAGGCCAGTGGTATCGCCGGACGTAATGTAGTTGCCGACATCGACCTGCTTCAGGCCTACGCGACCGGAGATCGGCGCGGTAATGCGGCTGTAGGTGAGATTGAGCTGCGCGCTGGCGACGTTGCCTTCATCGGCTTTAATCGTGCCCAGCGTTTCACTCACCAGCGAACGTTGCGTGTCCAGTTCCTGCTGCGACACCAGTGAGGTTTTCGCCAGTTTTTCATAGCGACTGAGATCGCGGCGTGCATTGGCCAGCGTGGCCTGATCTTTTGCCAGCTGGCCTTGTGCCTGAATCAACGCCACCTGATACGGACGGGGATCGATCTCGGCAAGCAGCGCACCCGCTGCGACCTGCTGACCTTCCTTGAAATGTAATGCCATCAGCTGGCCGTCAACGCGACTGCGTACCGTCACGGTATTGGCGGCGGTAACGGTGCCAAGCCCGCTGAGATAGTAGGGAACGCTCTGGGTCGTTGCGGCAGCGGCCTGCACCGGTGCTAAAGGACGGCGATTAGCCCCGCCTGCGCCGCGGCCATGATGCTGCTGGCCTTCGGCTTGCGGCTGCTTACTCGGTTCCGCAGGATGCTGCCACCAATAATATCCACCCGCCAGTGCGGCAATCACGACAACGGTTATCAGGCTTTTTTTCATTCGGCTGTTCATTGCTATGTTGCTCTCCAGCGGTTTCGTATTCCCCAAATGCGAAAGCAAAATGGCCGTTTCGCAAACGAAATGATTGTAGACGCCCGGGCCGGGCAAAAATTGAAGGAATTAAGAATATCTCCGCTAGCGGGCTAAGTATTCATATTGTGTAAACATTTTGGCAGGAAAACGCATAAGCGCAGCGATTTCCTTTGCTAAGCTCAAAGGCAGTCATGTCTCGTTTCAATAAGGAGAACAAAATGAGTCAACAGAAAACCCGTCAGCTTGGCGACAGTGGTATTCAGGTTCCGCTTCTCACTTTTGGCGGCAACGTTTTCGGCTGGACAGTCGACGAGAAAACCTCGTTCTCACTGCTCGACGCGCTGGTAGAAAAAGGACTGTTCTTTATCGATACCGCGGACGTTTATTCGCGCTGGGCTCCCGGTAATGAAGGGGGCGAGTCTGAAACTATCATTGGTAAATGGCTGAAAAAAAGCGGCAAGCGCGACAGTATTGTGCTGGCGACGAAAGTGGGAATGGAGCTGTCTCCGGAGAAAACCGGGCTAAAACCGGCTTACATCCGTCAGGCAGTGGAAGATTCGCTGCGCCGTTTGCAAACTGATGTGATCGATCTCTATCAGGCGCACCGCGACGACCAGGATACGCCGCTGGTCGATACACTTAAAGCCTTTGATTCGCTGATTAAAGAAGGCAAAGTGCGTGCAATTGGCGCCTCCAACTACAATGCTAAACGCCTGCAGGAAGCGCTGGATATCAGTAAAAAAGAGGGGCTGGCGCGCTATGAAACGCTACAGCCAGAATACAACCTGTATGACCGCCAGGAGTATGAAGGTGGGCTGGAGCAGGTGGCGGTTAAAAATGGCCTCGGCGTGATCAACTACTACTCGTTGGCCAGCGGATTCCTGAGCGGCAAATACAAAAAGCCGGAAGATGCCAGCAAGAGTAAACGCGGGCAGGGCATCGTCGAGAAGTATCTTAACGAGCGCGGCAAGCGCATTGTCGAAGCGCTGGAGGATGTGGCGGCTTCACACGATGCATCAGCGACTCAGGTCGCGCTGGCGTGGCAGATTGCTCGTCCGAGCATCACCGCACCTATCGTCAGTGCCACCTCGCTGGAGCAGATTAACGAACTGGTGAAAGCCACTGAGTTAGAGTTGAGTAAGCAAGAGATCGAGGAACTGGCGAGCGCCAGTAAGGCGTAATCCTCACGGGACGCGACGGCGTCCCGCTTTATTTTGTTTTTTTGCCATGCAAAAAATGCCATTTCTGTAAAAACATATTCATTCATAGACCCTTGTCACAGTTGCGTTAATTAACTATCACCCAGCCAATGAGTGCGCACATATTTGCAAAAATTGACATAGCGCCAGCACTATCCTCTGTTCGATCCTTTCCCGTTACATCACAAAAGAATAAAGATCATGAACAGAAAAAAAGCAGTGCAGCATATGCCCCGTCTGGCAGCGGGCACCCTGATGTTTGCGATGTTGAGTACATCAGCAATGGCGGCTGATGCATTCAGCTATGACTCACCTTACATGTTCGGCGATTGGGGTGGTTCCCGAACGCAGCTGGAAAAAGACGGCATCAAATTCGACGTCAACTACACCATGGAGAGCGCTTCTAACCTCGGCGGCGGCGCGGATACCAACACTTCCATGCGTTACAGCGATCAGTGGGCGTTTGGCGCCAACTTTGACCTGGAAAAACTGCTGAACTGGCAGGATGCGCAATTCCAGATGACCATCACTGACCGTAATGGGCAAAACATCTCCGATCAGGTCGCCGATCGTCGCACGGGCATGCTCTCTTCAACGCAGGAAGTGTATGGCCGTGGACAAACCTGGCGCCTGACGCAGTTCTGGCTGAGCAAAGGTTTGTTTGATGACGCGGTTAACCTGAAAGCCGGTCGTGTCACTGTCGGTGAAGACTTCGATAACTTCGACAGTAAGTTCCAGAACCTGGCCTTTGGTAGTGGTCAGGCGGGTAACTGGCGTGGCGATCGCTGGTTTAACTGGCCGGTTTCCCAGTGGGGCGGCCGTGTGAAATTCAACATCACCCCGGAAGTGTTCTTCCAGGTCGGCTTTTATAACCAGAACAGTTCCAACTACGATCGCGGCGATGGCTTCCGTCTCGACACCAGCAATTCCGAAGGCAATATGGTGCCGGTGGAACTGGGCTGGAAACCGACTTTCGGTGCCGACAAACTGCCGGGTAACTACCGTATCGGGTATTACTACTCGTCAGCCAACAGCGATAACTATGGCAGCTGGCGCGATGGCGCTTATCAGAGCCAGGATCACGCCTACGGTGGCTACGTGCTGTTGCAACAGCAGCTGACAGCGCAGGGCGGTGACGCCAGCCGTGGTTTGGGCGTGACGGTACAGGCAGTGATGAACGACCACAAAACCTCGAAAACCGACAACTACCAGTCCATTAGCTTCACCTGGAAAGGGCCGTTTGATGCGCGTCCACAGGATGAAATCGGTGTCGGTGCGGCGCGTATCCACGTGAATAGCGCCTATACCCGTTCGCTGCGTGAGCAGAACAACGCTAACGGCGAAACTGACTTCAACAGCCCGACCTATTTGCCGATTCAGGATGGCTCGGAATATAACTATGAGATCTATTACAACGCTCAGCTGACCAAATGGCTGCAGCTGCGTCCGAACCTGCAGTATGTGGTGGCACCGGGTGCAGTGAGTGAAGTGAAAGATGCGTTTGTCGGTGGCATCGCGGCGAATATTAATTTCTGATTCGCGGATGCACATGAAAATGGCGGCCAGGGTGGCCGCCATTTTTTGTCGCTTACCCATAGTGGCACAACGCCATTCGCCTCAGCCGGCGAGTCAGTCGCTTGTGCGGTGGCCGAGGGTGCAGGTCGCGGTTGCGATTAACGGAACATCACTTCTGCCCAGCGCGCCAGACCGGCGGTCACTGAGCCAAAGTCATCACCACCCGCAATTGGCGTGTCCGGCAAGGCCTGCTGCAATGCCGCACGCAGCACTGGCGAACGCGCACTGCCGCCGGTCAGGTAGATCACTTCCGGTTTGGTTTCACAGGTGGCGAGTGCCAGATGCACCTGCTCCAGGATGCGCTCCAGTGGCTGGTTGATGGCTTCTTCCAGTTGCGTGGCGCTGATATCAGCCTGCAGTGACTGGGCGATAAACGCCAGCGACGCTTCGGTTTCCGGCAATTCGGACAAGGCGATTTTGCTCTCTTCCGCCGCACGCACCAGACGATAACTCAGCTTCTGCTGCCACACTTTCAGCAGGTGCGCCACTTTGTCACCTTGCTCTGCATCGCGAATCAAATCGCGCAGCAGTTTACCGCTCGCGGCAGAGTAGAAGTCGCTTTGCGCCGGAACATCGTTAATCGCCACCGCGTTCCACCACGGCAGTGCGGGCAGGGCGGTGCCTTTTTGCGTGTTACCGCCCAGACCCAGTAAAGGCATCAGGGTTTTGAACGCGAGGATAATATCCAGATCGTTACCGCCCACGCGGCAACCTGAATGGCCCAGTAAACTTTCGCGGCGGTCGGTTTTATTGCGCCACTCTGGACCCATCAACAGCATCGAGCAGTCGGTGGTTCCGCCGCCGATATCGACCACCAGCACGCGCGTTTCTTTCTCTAACGTTGCTTCAAAGTCCAGCCCGGCGGCAACCGGTTCAAACTGGAATTCCACGTCGCGGAAACCCGCACGCTTCGCTGCACGCAACAGAATACCCTGCGCCTGCTGGTTTGCCTCTTCGCCGCCAAGGCCCTGGAAGTTGATCGGGCGGCCGATCACGGCTTGCTCAATCGGACGGTCGAGTTGGGTTTCGCCCTGCTGGCGAATGTGCAGCATCATGGCGCACACCAGATCTTCGAAGAAGGCGATTTGCTGTGGTTTTAAGCCGTTGGCACCAAGGAAGGATTTCGGTGATTTCACGAACCACACTTCTTCCGGATCGACCATATATTGTTGCAGCGCGGTCAGGCCGAACTGCACGCTGCCTGGCGTGACATCGATATCTTCTTCACGGTTGTAACGCAGTGCGCGCTGAAGCAGCGCGGTACCCTCTGTATCCGGTGTCGGCACCTGATGATGGCGGTGCAGCCATTCGCTGATTGCTTCACGCGTGGGTGCACAAATCATGGAGGGAAGCAGGCGCTGACCCTTCTCCAGTGTCAGCAGGCGCGGTGTACCGTTATCGCTGACCGCGATAGAACAGTTGGCCGTGCCGTAATCGAATCCGATGAACATTTTATCCCCCATGCCAGAAAAAAGGGGGCGACTTTAGCGCAGCCAGCGCGGGCTGGCAATGATCACATTTGTACTTCCTGATAAACGTGATATTGACCACGGCCCGCATGTTTCGCGCTATAGCAGGCGACATCCGCCTGTGACATCACCACATTGCGGATGCAGTTGTGCTGATCAATCTGCGTGATCCCGGCGCTGGCGCCCACATGATAAGGATGATCGTGCCACAGGAAAGTGTATTCGTTGACCGAAGTGACAATACGCTGAACCACCTCGCGCACCTGGTCAACGTGACTGTTCGGTAGCAATACGCCAAATTCATCGCCGCCCAAACGCGCCAGCAGATCGCTGCTGCGCAGGTGTTTTTGCATCAACTCCGCCAGTTCACGCAGCAGGGCGTCGCCTGCCGCATGACCTGCGTTGTCATTCACCGCTTTGAATTTATCCAGATCGATAAACACCAGCACATGCTGAGTGTTGTTGGCCGCAGCATCGTTCACCACGCGTTTGAGTTGCTGTTCAAAGCTATGGCGATTCGGTAGCCGCGTCAGCATATCGTGTGAAGCACTGTAGCTGAGGCGTTTCATCATTTTGCGTGATTCACTGACATCCTGAATAACCATCACCGCACCGATGCTGGCGCCGGTGAGGGTTTTCAAAGGGGTAATGCTGTAGTGAATTTCCACCTGCACACCCTCCGGCGTGTGCAGCACCAGCTCTTCTTCCAGGTCGGGTGAGGTTTTTATGCCCGGCAAGTTACACAGCAGTAAATTCTCTACGCGCGGACCGTTAGCACCACGCGTGATATTTAACAGCTCGCTTAACGCCACTCCCGCCGCTTTTTCCTGAGGCCAGCCGCTCAGCGTTTCGGCCACCGGGTTCATAAAGGTCACGCGCATCTCATCGTCGGTACTTATCACCGCTTCGCCAATCGAATCGAGGGTGATCGCCATACGCTCTTTTTCCTGGAATAGTGCTTCGTTGAGCGCGCGCAGTGGTGTAATGTCCTGACAGATGCCGAGCATGCGTTCGATTTGACCATCCTGGCTGAGAATGCGGTTAGCCTCGGTGCGCACATAGCGCGAGCCACTGGGCAGATTGACACGGTATTCCATTTGGAAAGCGCTGCGCTGTTCAATCGCCTGCTGCACGATGAGTGCGGCCGTTTCGCGTTCTGTTGGTTCTATCAGATGCAACCACACGTCATAGGTGGGCACCTGATGCGGACCGAGCGCAAATAGCTCGTACATGCGCTTGTCCCACAGCATCTCACCGCTCAGCAGGTTCCACTCCCATACGCCGATACCGCCCGCCTCGTTAGCCAGCGTGATGCGTTCCATCAGGCGGCGATTCACTTGTTCACTCTGTTTGAGTTCAGAAATATCGACTATCTGCGCAATAAAATAGAGCGGCTGGTCTTCAGCATCGCGCACCATAGAAACCGTGAGGCGCGCCCAGACAATTTCGCCATCTTTGCGGAAATAGCGCTTCTCCAAGGTGTAGCTCATGATGTCACCCGCCACCAAACGCTCCAGCTGTTGCAGGTCGCTGTTGAGATCATCAGGATGGGTAATCTGCTGGAAAGTGAGTTTTTTCAGCTCGTCAGCCGGAAAGCCCAGCGTGTGACATAGCGATTGATTGACCTGCTGCCAGCCGCCATTGGGCGACACCAGCGCCATGCCAATCGCCGAATACTCCATCGCATGGCGGAAGCGGGTCTCCTTCTCGCTGATATGATGCTTTTCGCGCTGGAACGCATCCATCACCAGCGCCATCACATGACTGGGTAGCAGCACTAACAGGAATGGTAACCAGGTGCTGACCTGGCCGAGTAACAGACCGGTCTGTGCCAGGTTAACGAAACTGAATGCCAGCAGAATGGAGATAAAACTGGCATTGAGAAAGAACAGTAAAAAGGCTTCGAACTTCGGTAGCCGCACCGCGCACCAAAACAGGATGACCACAATAAAGGTGAAAGGCCACGGCAGAAAACGCAGCGACAAATAGCTGGCCAGTAGGGTGACGATCAGTGTCAGCAGCGTTTCCAGCTGACGACCGGGGGTGATTAATTGACGCAGCGGCTTGTTGGGCCATAACAACAGCACGGGGCCGAATGCCAGCACGCCAATCACTTCGGAGATCACCCAGGTAGAAAAGAAGGGCAACGACGCACGATGCCCCACCTGCAGCATCCAGACGGCCACCACACCGCCAATCAGCGGCGCAATCAACCCGGCGCAGACGGCAAATCGCACCCAATCGAGCAGCGAATTCAGGGGATTTCTGCGATCCAGCAGCGCGCGCAACATCAGGCCGCCGAGAATGGCCTGCACCATATTCAGGATGGCAAATTTAAGGTTGCTCAGCGCCGGACCGATGACGATTAAATTGGCCAGCGAGGTGCCGATGACACAGCTGAGCAGCAGCAGCGGAACATGTTTTGAGGGGGCACGAAAAACCACCACCGTCATCAGGGCGGTGGAGTACCAAAGCGGGGAAATGCGTCCGCTGACCACAATCAGTTCGAGACAAAACAGCGTCAGTAAAAAGGCCAATGCACCCAAAAACAGTGCGTTGAGCCATTTTCTTTGCGGTCTATCCTGTGAGGTTAATATTTCCAGGGTCATGCACGAATCCAGCAGCGCGCATTCGTTACACGTCGAAAAATGCGCCAATCATTCTCTGTTTTGCATGCTAGCACATCTGTCTAAGATGTCTGCGCAGAATCTAGTTTAGCCCTGATTCAATGAAAGTTTTGGCCCTGACAGAAAAATGATTAATCGCGAAACAGATCGGCGCGCGTATAGGGTTTTTCTAATCCGGCGAGATGGGCGGAAAAACGTTCAAGAAATTGCTGCGTGGTGGCCACGCGGCCATGACTCATCAACACCAGCGGCACCAGCAGGGCGACACACACTTGCGCCAGGCTGAAGCCCTTCAGAGCGGTGCGGCGCTGTGTCAACAGGAATGCACTGCTCAGCGTAAAGCCCAGCATCAGGCCGGTGAGCACTTCACTGAAGGAGTGCGCGTGGATCACGAGGCGAGACAGGCCGACCATCATCGGGATCAGATAGCCAATACCAATGGTCAGTGTGCGCCAAAAGGTCGGAAAACGGCCTGAAACCAGCCACATCATCACCGGCCAGAGCGTTGCTGACATGGCGCTGTGGCCGCTGAATCCGGTGAAGTTAAATCTGGCGCTGCCAATGCCAAACCCAAGAAACAGGATTTTAGACAGGCTAACCAGCAGGCCCGCCAGGCCAAAAGCGAGCAGCCAATACCAGACAGTCTGGCGGTTGTCGCTTTTCCACTGCAACACCAGCGCGATAATCACGGCGGTCGGGATCAGCAACATGCTGTCACCAAAATAGGTCAGGGTTTTCCAACTCATATTTTTCCTTGGGCTTTATTGAGTCAACCTGGGGGGTACACCACTCAGGCAGGAGAACAGTGTATCGATTAAGCATCTGGCTGCAAAAGGGGATATTCTGAAAAGCGGCGGGCCCATTTCTCTGGCATCAAACAGGTGAAATACCTATAATTGCCGCCAACTAACCCTCTCAATCGGCCCATTGCGGTTTCGGCTTCAATTGGCTCCAGTTATCAGGTCTTAAAAAAGTATGACTGACAAGTCTCATCAGTGCGTGATCGTTGGCATCGCAGGTGCATCCGCATCCGGAAAAAGTCTTATTGCCAGCACGCTCTATCGTGAAATCCGTGACCAGGTCGGTGACGAGCATATCGGTGTGATCCCCGAAGATGCCTACTACAAAGATCAGAGCCACCTCACCATGGAAGAGAGGGTGAAAACCAACTATGACCATCCCAGCGCGATGGACCACGATCTGCTGTTGCAGCATCTGCGCGCGTTAAAGGCGGGTCAGGATATTGAGTTGCCGGTTTATAGCTACGTTGAACACACGCGCACCAGTGACTGTATTCATCTTAAGCCGAAAAAAGTGATCATCCTTGAGGGCATTCTGCTGCTGACCGATGCGCGTCTGCGTCAGGAGATGAACTTCTCTATCTTCGTAGATACCCCGCTGGATATCTGTCTGATGCGTCGCATGAAGCGCGATGTGAATGAGCGTGGTCGTTCCATGGATTCGGTGATGAGCCAGTATCAGAAGACCGTGCGTCCAATGTTCCTGCAGTTTATCGAGCCTTCCAAACAATACGCTGACATTATCGTGCCGCGTGGCGGGAAGAACCGCATCGCCATCGATATTCTCAAAGCCAAGATTAACCAATATCTTTGAAAATACTGCGTCCGGATGGACGTGACGCGTGAAGGTTGTCACAACAGTGGCGACCTTTCGCTACACTTAAAGCATGGAGACTCTGCGATGAGATTATGCGATCGCGACATTGAAGCCTGGCTCGACAACGGTAAACTGGCGATTGATCCGCGCCCACCGGTTGAGCGCATTAATGGCGCAACCGTGGACGTGCGCCTCGGCAATCAGTTCCGCACCTTCAGTGGTCACACTGCGCCATTTATTGATTTGAGTGGTCCAAAACACGAAGTCAGCGCCGCACTGGATCGCGTAATGAGCGATGAGATTGTGCTGCCGGAAGGGGAAGCGTTCTTCCTGCATCCGGGTGAGTTAGCGCTGGCAGTGACGCTGGAATCGGTCACGATTCCGGATGATCTGGTGGGTTGGCTGGATGGCCGCTCCTCGCTGGCGCGTCTGGGCTTGATGGTGCACGTGACGGCACACCGTATCGATCCAGGCTGGCAGGGCCGCATTGTGCTGGAATTCTACAACTCCGGAAAGCTGCCGCTGGCGCTGCGTCCGGGTATGCTGATTGGCGCATTGAGCTTTGAACCGTTGTCTGGCCCTGCGGCACGCCCTTATAACCGCCGCGAAGATGCAAAATATCGTGGTCAGCAGGGTGCCGATGCCAGTCGTATCGACAAAGACTGATGTTCGCCTAAATGATTCAACGTGCGGCAAAGCGGTAAGAGGGTGAATCCCCGGTAGCTGTCATCAGTGTGTGACTGGGGTAAATGAACGCAGCCAACGCCGCTGCAGCATGAAGAATGACGGTGATGAGGGATTATGAGAAGAGTGATAACGACGCTGGCCATCCTGTTAGTGGTGGTCGTGGCGGGCATGACGGCACTGGTGTTGCTGGTCAATCCCAACGACTTTCGTACCTATATGGTACAGCAGGTAGAACAGCGCAGTGGTTATCAACTTGAAGTCAGCGGTGGCCTGCGCTGGCACGTCTGGCCGCAACTCAGTATTCTCGCCGGGCGCATGAGCTTGACCGCACCTGGCGCCAGCCAGCCGATGGTCACTGCAGAAAATATGCGTCTGGATGTCAACCTCTGGCCGCTACTGTCGCATCAGCTAAGCGTCAGCCAGGTGATGCTGAAAAATGCCGTCATTCGGGTCACGCCTGATAGCGCCGCCCAGAAACCGAGCGGTTCACCGGTGGCGCCCACGGACGCGGAACCGGTGGTGACGCGGACCAATGGTTGGTCATTCGACATTGCTAAACTGCGCCTCGCCGACAGTCTGATGATCTGGCAGCAGCCCGGTGGCGATGAATATAACTTCCGTAATCTCAATCTCAACCTCGATCAGGATGCCAGCAAAAATGCCAGCATCGAACTCGCCACGCGCATTTCACGCAATCAGCGCAATGTTAGCGTCAACCTTAAAGGGCAGATGAATGTGGCGCAGTATCCGCATCGGCTGGTGGGGCAGATAGAAGAGATGGATTACACGCTGGACGGCGCTAACCTCCCGCCGCAGGGCATCAAAGGGGCGCTAAGCGGGCAGGGTGAGTGGAATGCCGATAAACAGCAATTCTCGTTGCAAAAGATGCAGCTGACGGCCAACGACAGCACGCTGGATGGCAGTGCCGAAGGGCGTTTAATGTTGCCGCAGCAGCTCAATCTGGCTTTACACGCCACGACATTGAATCTTGATAATCTGATGGCCAGCGCGCCCGCCAGCGACAACAGCACCCCACAGCACGCCAGCGTGACGCGCACGCCGGTGATTGCTGAACCACGCACGCGTACCAACGCTGACTCGCCGTTAAATCTGATGGATTTAACGCTGAGTCTGAATGCGGATTCCAGCGTGTGGCGCGGATTGACGCTGAGCAATCTGCAGATCGATGCCAGCAATCAGGAAGGGTTGATGATCCTGAACAAACTGCAGGGGAAAATTGGTGATGGGCACTTCTCGATCCCGGGCAGCATTGATATCCGCCAGCCGGTGACGAAAGTCGCCTTGCAGCCGGAGATCGAAAACATCGCCATTGCACCCTTAATGAAAGCGCTGGAACTGCCGGAGAGTTTGCAGGGCACGGTCTCCCTGAAAGGCGATCTCAGCGGCACGGGCCTGAGCGTGGATGAAGCGAAGCGTAACTGGCAGGGTAATGCCGAGCTGGAGGCCACCAACCTGCAACTCGCCCAACTTAATCTGCAACAGATGGTGCGCCGTGCCGTGGCGCGCGTGAGCAATAGCGTGACCAATGATGAGCCGGACGAACAGGGGATTCAGCAGTTGAGCGGTCGTATTAGCCTGAATCAGGGCAAGGTTGTCATGCCAGATCTGCAGGGTGGCAGTAACCGGCTGGCAGTGCAGACCAAAGGCACGGTTGATGTGGTGAACCAACAGCTCGACGTCACCTTCCATATGATGCTGCGCGGCTGGAAAGGCGACGATAAGTTAGCGACTCTGCTCAATGGCCAGGCAATTCCACTGCGGATGTACGGTGGCTGGAACAACTTGCAGTACTCACTGCCGGTTGACGATGTGGTGCGCCAGCAGTTGCAGAGTGAAGCGAAGTCGCGCCTTAACGAGTGGCTGGATCGCCAAAAGCCTGAGGTACAACAACCTTAATCCACGTAAAATGCCGTTATGCCTGGTTTGATTAGGCATAACGGCGTTGGTTACCTTGCCAGCTCAGGCGCGGGCACAATCTCCACTTTCTGTACCCGATGATTTTCCACCTGCAGCGTGCGCAATAAATAATCCCCTACCTGTAACTCTTCTCCCTCTTCTGGCACATGTTGCAGGCTGTCCATTAATAATCCGGCCAGCGTGTGGTAATTACGTTTCTCATCCAGTGGCAAATGCACATAGGCTGCCAAATCTTCCAGAGGAATATGTCCGTTCGCCACCCAACCTCCATGCGGCAACGGCTGGATATCATAACGCGCATCAATCTCCTCACCTTCATTCGGCAGATTCCCGGCGATGGTTTCCATCAGGTCACTCAGGGTGACCACGCCTTCCACCGATCCAAACTCATCGACCACAAACGCAAAATGGGTGCGGGCGTGGCGGAACTGCTCCAGTGCCTGCAATAACGTCAGGCGTTCGGGAAAGATCAGCGGCTGTTTCACCAAAGCACGTAAATCGAGAGAATGGCTGTGCAGCGACTGATGGAGCAAATCAATCACATGCACCACGCCGAGCGGATCGTGCCCGCGTTCGGTAATCAGGATGCGGGTGTGCTGATTGTTATCCAGCTTAGCCATGATCGCGGCGGGATCTTCACTCAGATCGATGTGCTCAATATCGTGGCGTGACGTCATGATGCTGCTGATCTGCCGCTGCCCTAAACCGAGTACGCGGGCAATCATGCGCCGCTCCTGGCGATTGAATAACGCACCTTCATCACTGTCGCTGATCAATGAGGCGGTATCGGCGTCCAGTTCGGCGCGCTGGGCTTCACCGCGCAATATGCGCAGCACGGCTTCAGAGGTACGCTGGCGCAGCGGGCGTCCGGCGGTGAGGAAGCGGCGGCGATTAAACAGCGCCAGCTGATTAAACATCTCGATCACGATTGAGAAACCAATCGCCGCGTAGAGATAGCCCTTCGGAATAATAAAGCCGAGGCCTTCCGCCACCAGACTGAAGCCAATCATCAGCAGGAAACTCAGGCAGAGAATCACAATGGTTGGATGACCATTCACAAAGCGCGTGAGCGGCTTACTCGCCAGCAGCATGAGTAAAATGGCAATGGTGACCGCCGCCATCATCACCGGCAGTTCGTTCACCATGCCTACAGCGGTAATCACCGCATCAAGCGAGAAGATGGCATCCAGCACCACAATTTGCGCGACCACTGGCCAGAATTTAGCACCGTTCTTACTTTGACCGCTCTCTTCGTCGCTGCCTTCCAGACGACTATTGAGTTCCGTCGTGGCTTTATAAAGAAGAAACAGCCCGCCGGAGAGCAGCAATAGATCGCGGGCGCTGAAATTGTGCTGGAACAGGGTAAATAGCGGTTGCGTGAGAGTCACCAGCCAGGAAAGCGATGCCAGCAACACCAGTCGCAACAGCAACGCCAACAGCAAACCGATTACGCGCGCCCGGTCACGCGCCGCAGGCGGTAACTTTTCGACCAGGATGGCAATAAAAACCAGATTATCAATACCCAGCACCAGCTCGAGAACGATTAGCGTGACTAACCCTGCCCAGAGCGACGGATCGAGGATCCACTCCATCATGCTTTCATCACCTGAATGTCTGAAAATGCGTTTTGTCTGATGATAGTGAATCAGCAGGCAAGGTACAAATGAGGCAAATCGCGCGATATCACCCTGTTGCCCGGAGTTTTAGGCATATTCTGAGAAGGTACATTTCATCGATAAGATGAATGTATGGATAAACTTCACCGCATCGTGATAGTGACGATTAATTCTAATATTCACGCGCAAGCGTACGTTTTTAATGCGAAGCAGTCCGAAGGTGAGTATCGAATTATTCTGAATTTTACGCAGGAATGGGCTGAAAGGGATGGCATCAATACTTATGGCTGGTAGTCTTTTTCCTAAAATAGTGCAGGGGACACGGGGCCTACTTGTAAACAAGCCAGTAATAACTAGTATAGCAACGTGTTAGTAAATGTCTGCGCCGAAGTTGTTAATAGCGCGCTGTTTAGCTTCTTAATGTTATGAATTGTGATCGTGCACGGGATTAGCCTGCCGCTGGCTAAGAATAATCTCAGTGAATGCGATGAAAATAGATGCGATTGCAGCGGTATTGGCAGCGACAGCCAAGGGCGGTAGCGTGCCTGAAGTGCTTTTCTCCGTTCAGATTAGGGCTAAATCGTGGCAAGGGAAGTCAGACTAATCTGTTGGTATTTATTGCAATTCTTTGGCTTTACTAAAAAGAGAATTGGCATAAACACCGGAGCGTTTGCCGCAGATTGCCTCCCCGTTAGCAGTGGATATATCGCTCATTTATTACACAGGGCAGAGGCGTTAGGGATTAGGGAAATAAAATAAAAGAGTTAAATATGCGCGATAACCAAATTACATATAAAAGTCTCCTCACTAAAATTTTACTGGCGTGCTCGGATTTAATTTGTTTCAACGCGGCATTGTTTATTGCTCTGGCGGTGATTAATTCGTTCACAGATTCTCCACTGGCAGATATATCTGAAAAATACCTGCACTTAAAAATCGCCACCCACGTTTGTTTATCGATTATTTGCGTAGGCTGGTTCTGGGTTCGCCTGCGTCATTACACCTATCGCAAGCCATTCTGGTTTGAGCTGAAAGAGATATTTCGTACCATTCTTATTTTCTCTGTCATCGATTTGTCAATTTCAGCATTATCGCAATGGCAGATGTCGCGCTTTGTCTGGGTGACCACCTGGATTCTGGCGTTGATATTAATTCCGCTGGCGCGCGCCATCTCTAAACGCGTACTGAATCACTTCGGTATGTGGAAAAAACAAACCATCATCATCGGTAGCAGCCGTAATGCTGAAGAAGCCTGGCAGGCGCTGCAGAGCGAAGAGGTGATGGGGTTTGATGTCATTGCGTTCTTCGATGTTGATGGCAGTTGCCCGCAGGCCAGCATCTCTGGCGTACCGGTACTGCACAATGAACAAGAGCTGTGGCAGCTGACGCACAGCGAAACCCAGTTCATCGTGGCTGTGGAGTTTGAACAGAGCCAGCATCGTGACAACTGGCTGAAAATGCTGGCAATGCATAACTGCCGTTCAGTCTCAGTGATTCCAACTCTGCGCGGCGTGCCCCTTTATGGTACCGACATGGCCTACATCTTCAGCCATGAAGTGATGATTCTGCGCGTGAACAATAATCTGGCGAAACGCACTTCGCGCTTCCTGAAACGTGCTTTCGACATCGTCGGCGCACTCAGCATCATTATTGCGCTGTCACCGGCGCTGCTGGTCCTCGGCTTTATGGTTGGACGCGATGGCGGCCCACCGATTTACGGTCATGAACGTGTCGGCATGAACGGACGTAAATTCAAATGCCTTAAATTCCGTTCGATGGTGATCAACTCGAAAGAGGTGCTGGAGGAAGTCCTGCGCACCGATCCGGTCGCTCGCGCCGAGTGGGATAAAGATTTCAAACTGAAGAATGACCCGCGTATTACCAAAGTTGGCCACTTCATCCGTAAAACCAGTCTGGATGAACTGCCGCAGCTGTGGAATGTGGTACGCGGCGACATGAGCCTGGTGGGCCCACGTCCAGTGATTGAAGACGAACTCTGTCGTTATGCCGGTGATGTTGATTATTACCTGATGGCGAAACCCGGCATGACGGGATTGTGGCAGGTTAGCGGTCGTAACGACGTTGACTATGAAACGCGCGTCTATTTCGATTCGTGGTATGTCAAAAACTGGTCGCTATGGAATGACATCGCGATCCTGTTTAAGACAGTGGGTGTCGTGCTGAAACGCGATGGTGCTTATTGATACCAGAAGGGCAGGGGACGAAATCATTATCCCCGTCTGAATAAAACCAAGGGAGCGCATGATAATGACCCACAGTTTCAGTGTTTAACCCGTCAGTTTTATTTTTTATAAGACGCTACACAGCGGCGTTTTCGCCTCTATCAATCATTAACTGATAGCGAAGAATCAGATGATAATGAAAATTAAATTGATACCTTTATTGGTATCCGCGACTTTTCTCTCCGGGTGCACCATCGAACCAGGTTCGCACCTTTCCACTAGCGGAAAAGATGTCATTGAGCAACAGGATAGCAACTATGACATCGACAAATACGTAAATGTCTTCCCGCTGACGCCGCGTCTGGTTGAACAGATGCGACCAAGGCCACTGGTTGCGCAGGCCAACCCGGCGCTGCAAACCGAAATTCAGAGCTACGAATATCGTGTAGGCATCGGCGATGTCCTGAACGTTACTGTCTGGGACCACCCGGAATTGACCACACCAGCCGGTCAGTATCGTAGCGCCAGTGACACCGGTAACTGGGTGCAGGCCGATGGCACTATTTTCTACCCGTACATCGGTAAAGTGCGTGTCGCCGGCCGCACCGTTACGGAAATCCGTGCTGAAATTGCGCGCCGCCTTGCGCAGTTCATTGAAAGCCCGCAGGTGGATGTCAACGTCGCAGCCTTCCGCTCACAGAAAACCTACGTGACCGGTTCGGTGACCACCTCCGGTCAGCAGGCGATCACTAACGTCCCGCTTACTGTACTGGATGCCGTTAACGCCGCAGGTGGCTTAGCCGCCGATGCTGACTGGCGTAATGTGGTGCTGACGCATCAGGGCAAAGAGCAGCGCATCTCTCTACAAGCGCTAATGCAAAACGGCGACCTGAGCCAGAACCATCTGCTGTATCCAGGCGATATTCTTTACGTTCCACGTAACGATGACCTGAAGGTGTTCGTGATGGGCGAAGTGAAGCAGCAGTCCACGCTTAAGATGGACCGCAGCGGCATGACGCTGGCTGAAGCGTTGGGTAACGCGCAGGGTATGGATCAAACCACCTCTGACGCCACGGGCGTATTTGTTATTCGTCCGATTCGCGGCGCTAACCGTACCAAAATTGCCAACATCTATCAGTTGAATACCAAAGATGCGGCGTCAATGGTGATGGGCACCGAATTCCAACTGCAGCCGTACGACATCGTCTACGTTACTGCGACACCGATTACCCGTTGGAACCGTGTTATTTCCTCACTGTTGCCGACCATCGTGGGTATCGATGATGCCAGCGAGGCAACGCTACGTTTCCGTAACTGGGGTAACTAAGGTTTTCGCATGATTAAGTCCGTGTTAATCGTCTGCGTCGGCAATATCTGCCGCTCTCCCACCGGGGAGCGCCTGTTCCAACGCGCGCTACCTTCAACTCGGGTGGCTTCTGCAGGGCTAGGCGCTCTGAAGGGGTTCCCGGCAGACCAGACCGCCAGCGACGTTGCCGCCGAACATGGCGTGTCGCTGGAAGGCCATCATGCTCAGCAGTTAACGGCCAGTATGTGCCGTGACTATGACCTGATTCTGGTGATGGAGAAGCGCCACGTTGAGCAGGTCAATCGCATCGACCCAGCCGCACGCGGAAAAACCATGCTCATTGGGCACTGGCTCAATCAGCAGGAAATTGCGGATCCGTACAAAAAAAGTCGCGAGGCCTTCGAAGAGGTCTACGGGTTACTGGAAAACGCTACCCAGAAATGGGTCAACGTACTAAGCCGATAGTTGGGAATACCCATGAATATTAAAAACAAGGTTATGACCGCGCCAAAAGAAGATTCGAGTGGATGGGATCTGGCGCATCTTGTGGGACAGCTAATTGATCATCGCTGGATCATCGTGGCCGTTACCGCCTTCTTCATGTTGGCAGGAACGCTCTACACACTGTTTGCAACGCCTATTTACAGCGCCGATGCCATGGTTCAGGTAGAGCAGAAAAACACGGCTTCTGTTCTGAATGAATTGCAGGATGTGATTCCAACGACACCCGCTTCTGACACTGAGATTCAAATTCTCGAATCCCGTATGGTGTTGGGCAAAACGGTTAATGACTTAGGTCTGGATACCGTGGTGGAGCAGAACTACTTCCCGGTGATTGGTAAAGGTCTGTCGCGCCTGATGGGCAACAAGCCGTCTGAAATCGCCATTTCTCGCCTGGGAATTCCGCGCACTATCGATAAGCGTACGGTGCAGTTGGAAGTGACCGGTCCACAGACTTATACCGTGACCAGCGAGGGTGATGAGCTGTTCAAAGGCCGCGTGGGCCAGCTGGAGCAGCATGGTGAAGTGACTATGCTGGTCAGCGGTATCCAGGCTGATGAAGGGACCAGTTTCAACGTCACCAAACTCACTGACTTGCAAGCCATCAGAGCAGTGTTAAACGCACTTACCGTCGCCGATAAAGGCAAAACGACCGGTGTGTTGGGTCTGGAATATCAGGATGAAGATCCGGTGCGTGCCAGCCAGGTACTGAATCAGATCGTGAATAACTATCTGCTGCAGAACGTTGACCGCAAATCTGAGCAGGCTGAGAAGAGCCTGGAGTTCCTGCGCAACCAGCTGCCACAAGTGCGTAGCAGTCTGGATGATGCGGAGAACAAGCTCAACGCCTATCGCCGCCAGAATGAATCGGTGGATATGTCGCTGGAAGCGAAATCGGCTCTCGACTCATCCGTTAGCGTGCAGAGCCAGTTGAACGAACTGACCTTCAAAGAAGCTGAAGTGTCACAGCTCTACACCAAAGATCACCCGACTTACCGCGCGCTGCTGGAAAAACGCAAAACCCTGGAAGACGAGCAGGCAAAACTGAACAAGAAAATTGCCGGTATGCCGCAAACCCAACAGGAAATTCTGCGTCTGACACGTGATGTGCAGTCAGGTCAGGAAATCTACATGCAGTTGCTGAATCGCCAGCAAGAGCTGGGAATCAGTAAAGCCAGTACCGTGGGTGATGTGCGCATCATCGACCGTGCGGAAACCGCCGGTAGCCCGGTGGCACCGAAGAAACTGTTGATTATTGCCGCCAGCTTTATTCTGGGTCTGATTCTCTCTGTGGGTCTGGTGCTGCTGAAAGCGCTGTTCCATCACGGTATTGAGAATCCTGAGCAGCTGGAAGAGCTGGGCATGAACGTCTATGCCAGCGTACCGCTGTCAGAGTGGCAACGTAAGAAAGATACCGAAGCCCTGGCGCGTCGTGGTCACAAAGAGAAGAGTGACCCACATAATACGCTGCTGGCGTTGGGTAATCCGACCGACCTCTCCATCGAAGCGATTCGCAGCCTGCGTACCAGCCTGCACTTCGCGATGATGGAAGCCAAAAACAACATTCTGATGATTACCGGTGCCAGCCCGGGTATTGGTAAAACCTTTATCTGTGCCAACCTGGCGACTCTGGTATCGAAAGCAGGCCAGCGTGTGCTGTTCATCGATGGTGATATGCGCCGTGGTTATACCCATGAGCTGCTTGGTTCGGAAAACAAAATGGGTCTCTCCAATGTGTTGTCCGGCAAGAGTGAGTTCTCCCCGGCCATGATTCAGAAAGGCGTGTACGGTTTTGATTTCCTGCCACGCGGTCAGGTACCACCGAACCCGTCTGAACTGCTGATGCATCGTCGCATGAGTGAGTTACTGGATTGGGCGAGCAAGAACTACGACCTGGTGTTGATTGATACCCCACCGATTCTGGCGGTGACCGATGCTTCCATCATCGGTAAGTTGGCCGGTACGTCGCTGATGGTGGCGCGTTTCGAAACCAACACCACTAAAGAGTTGGATGTCAGCTACAAGCGCTTCGCGCAGAACGGTATTGAGATTAAGGGTGTCATCCTGAACGCCGTGGTGCGTAAAGCGGCGAACTCCTACGGTTATGGTTACGACTATTACAACTACGAATATAAACAGAAAGTTTAACGCACCCTGTTATTGACTTAGAGGCGGCATCTGCCGCCTCTTTTTGCGTAAGGAATGACACCATGGCACCCTATTGGGTTATATCCGGATTGTTGCTTCTGATTTCATTGAGTGAGCTTATTGTCAAAAAAGATGAGCGCACTTCGGGTCTGATGCTCTACCTGCTGTGTATTGCCACCGCTATCCTGATTGTGTTTGCCGGGATTCGCGGTTTGGGTACCGGCATGGATGACCTGCAGTATCGGACATTTTATACCGGCTTCATTCAAAGTCTGCAGATCAACGGCTTTAGCGCCACCGTGGAGCTCTTCCGTTATGAGCCGCTGATTTTTGCCATCGCCTGGCTAACCAGTCTGATTTCCAGTAATGCTGACACCTTCTTATTTGTATTCAGCATTCTGGCGGTGGTGACCAATGCGGTGTTCTTCCGCAAAATGTCACCGTACCCGATCCTCGCGCTGGCACTGTATTCCGCCCATATCTATATCAACAAAGACATGAACCAGATTCGCTTTGGTCTCAGTTCTGCGCTGTTTTTGGGTGTGCTCTGGTGTTTATATCTGAAGCGTTACTGGGGAGCGTTCGGCTTTTTCCTGCTCTCTTTCTTCAGCCACAATACCGGAATTATGGTGGTTACGGTCTTGCCATTCTTGTTTATCCGTCAATGGCGCTATTGGCCGGTGCTGATTATCTTTCTGAGTATCCCGATGTCGAAGTTCGGCGGGACAAACTTTATCAGCTTGATCAGTGCGCATATGGGCGCGATGGGGGAGAGGGCGGAAGGCTACAGTGCTGAAGCATCGAATACCGCGGATGGCAGCATCTTCTCGGTTTCTAACCTTAAAAACATCATGCTGGTGTGTATGTTTGTCTATTTCATGCTCAGCGATGAATTGAAACGCAACAACGCTGAGCAGTGGCGTTTTAACTATCTGATGATTGTGACCTTCGCGCTGGGCGGGGCAATCAGGATCTTCTTCTATAACTATTCATCCGGGGCAAGGCTTTCCAACTACCTGTTGCAAGTTGAGCCTATTCTACTGACCTCGTTGATCTATCAATCACGGCAATTGCTCAAGCCGGCGATGTTCGCGATGTTCAGTTTCTTTCTTGTTTATTACCTCTACTACAACACCATCTCGCAGAAACAGGCCGTTGTCGGCTACGAGGTGGCGCAGGAGTTCAAAATCTTTAGGTAACAGAGAGGTAACATGACGAGAAAATTGATGGTTTTAGCCCTCGCGCTGGCACCGATTGCGGCGCTGGCAGCACCGGGTTTAAGCACGTTGCAGATTGACGCATTTGGTGATTCCACTACTGCGGGTGTCATCAGCAAAGACCGTAAAAGCAGCATCACCAAAGCCAGTGAAATCGGTGAATTGGCGCAAATGCTGCAACAGCAGTATGGCGATCGGGTCAACATCGTGGTGAAAAACCACGGCGTGCCCGGTGCGCAGGCCGCTGAGTTGTTGTACCCGCATGGCGGCGATGATCAAAGCCATTGGGAGGACTTGATGAAAACCTCCCCGGCTAAAATCGTTCTGATCAACTACGCCATTAACGATGCCCGACACTATTTTTTCAAGGATAAGAAGGTGCACCTTGAAAGCCCTGAAGAGTATGGGCGGATTATCACGCGCCTGGTTGAAGTGGCGAAGCAGAACCATAAACAGGTTATTTTGCAGGAGCCGAATCCCATTTGCGGCAAAGCGGAACGTTGGAATGTTTGGCCCTACGTCTGGCAACTTAACCAGGTGGCTAAGCAGCAGCAGGTTGCCGTGGTTCACCAGTATAGCGTGATTAAAGAAGATCGTGATTGGCAGTCGCAGATGTCTGACGACTGTATTCATCCGCTGGAGTCACTGTATAAAGCCAAAGCGGATCGTACCTTTAGTATTGTTAGCCCACTTGTTCAGCAAAGTCTTGCGCAGCAAAGCCCCTAACCTTGTTGTGTCGATTTTATAAGGGATCCTGATATGTACATCATGATTATGGTGGTTTCGTTCTGCCTTGCATTGCTCATTTTACATGCCTGCTCTTATCATCGCGGGATTTATAATGATAAAGGCGTGAAGAGTATTTCTGGCCTGCGTGCTTTCCTTGCCAGTATTGTCGCCTTTTCTCATTTTGTTCATTATATCTACGGGCTGGATCAACCGTGGATATATGATAAAAACTATTTTGCCTGGTTCTCTGAAGGCAACTTTTTTGTGAATTCGGGTAAATTCGGCGTCTTGCTGTTCTTTATGATTTCGGCTTTCCTGTTCTATCGCTGGCTGGATAACGATACGCTCACCCCTGCACAGCTGAGTGGAAAACTCTGGCGTTCACGCGTTCGACGTATCGTCCCGATGTTTTGGTTCTCAGGTTTCGTTATCTTTACCATTGGTGCGCTGCAAGGTGCGCTGGTACCGCCGTTGCAAGCGCTGAAAGATGCTGTTTTATGGCTGTTGTTCATTGGCAGCTACAACGTTGGCGAGATGTCTACGGCGGTGGTGAACTCCGGCGTGGAGTGGACGCTGCGTCTGGAATGGTTGCTGTATTTGTCTATTCCCGTGATTTATTTCCTCAATCGATTAACGCGCGGGAAATACAAAACCCTGCTGATCCTTTCGTCCATCGGCGTTATTTTCATCATTGCCGTCGCATTACGTTTGTATGGGAAAACCTATACCGATCCGCGTCCGGTACTCGGCTTTGCGATGGGATATTTTGCTTATAAATTCCGCGATAGATTTGCTGGTTTACGCCATTCCCGCAGTGCGGCAATCCTCAGTCTTGGATTGGCAGCTTTCTCTCTGTTCTTCACCTCGAATACCTTCTTCTATGTCTTCTTCCTGATATCCCTGACGGTGATCTTCTTTATTGTCAGCAGCGGTAATTCGCTGATGGGACTGCTGGAAAATAAGACCTTGATGTCGATTGGTGAAGTGAGCTATAGCCTCTATTTGATTCATGGCGTCGTGCTGTACGGTATTGAGCAAATCCCACCAACGTTATATCCGCATAATTACTGGATGTTCACGCTGTTATCTACACTGTTCTTTGTTGCGGCGTTTTATGTCGCAAAAATGACCTATCTTTGGGTGGAAAAACCGTTTATCGGCAGCAGTGGCGGTAAGTCTAAAGCAGCAACCAAAGCAGCAGCCGAAAATTAAGAATTTGACTGATTACCTTCGCTTAATATTCGTATTACTGTTAACCAGAAGTTTTTAGAGGTACTGGCAATGCAGGATATTCGTTTCTCAATTGTAATTCCCGCGTATAACGCGTCGAAGTCGATTGTAACGACGCTGGATTGCGTCAAAGCGCAAACCTATCGCAATTTTGAAGTCATCATTGTGGATGACAAATCGGCTGATGCCGCTGAGCTGGCACAGGTGGTGCGCAGTGAGCGTTATCAGGATCTGGACATCAAACTTGAGCTGTCTCAGGTGAAACTCAACGGTGCCGGCGCTCGTAACAAAGGTATCGAACTGGCTGAGGGTGATTTCATCAGCTTCCTCGATGCAGATGATGAGTGGGGCGTTGATAAGCTGCTCACCGTGTATGACACCATCACCAGACTTAAAGCACAGGGTAAGTCGAACTATCTGATTTTCAGCCAGGTAAACATTCATCAGGACGGTAGATTCCTGAAAGTAATGCCGATGCAGGCGCCGGGCAAGAATGAAACCATCGCTGAATATCTGTTTGGCTGTTACGGCTTTATTCAAACCAGCACCATTGTGTTGAAGCGCGAAGATGCCGATAAAATCCGTTTTGATGCGCGTTATATTCGCCATCAGGATTATGATTTCTGCATCCGTGCTGACCGCATGGGCTATGAGTTTGTGATGATTGATAAGCCGCTCGCCACCTACCACCTGGTGACCAAATTTGGTTCCAAACACAAAGGCGAGTCGGTGAAGTACTCCTTCTTCTGGCTGGACACCATGAAGCCGCACCTCACGGCACGTGACGTCCATACCTATAAGGCGTTCAAGCTGCCGCTGCGTTACAAGATGGACGGCAAATCGCTGTTAGCCAGCGTTAGTTTCGCGCGCTATTTCTTCCTGACCAACCGTGACAATCGCGCTTACTTCATGAATCGCCTGCTCGATAAGGTGAAATCGCGCTTCTCTGGCGGGCGAGCCGTTTCCTGATTCATTTTAAAGAATTTCACTTGCTCCCACACCGGGGGCAATTTTTTGGTTCCTGACACTCCGGGTATACAAATGACAAATCATGTTGGCACCGTCGGTATCGTGATGCCGATGTATAACGCGCGTAAAACGGTATTGCGTGCGGTAGAGTCGATCGTCAATCAGACCTATAGCGACTGGCATCTTTATTTAATAAATGATCAGTCCACCGATGATTCGCTGGCCTATGTACGCGAACACTGCACTGATGCGCGCATCACCATTCTTAACAATGAAGTCAACCTCGGTGCGGCGGAAACGCGTAACGTTGGCCTGCGCGCGGCGAAAGAGGAGATTATTGCTTTCCTCGACAGCGACGACGAGTGGCACACTGATAAACTCGCCGAGCAGACTGCGGCAATTGCGGCAGGCGATGACTTTGTCATCACGCATTATCACTACAAAACCAAAACCGCCGACCACGATATTCTCTACAGCAAACCCTATCTGCAGCAGGAAAACTTCGTGAAGAAGCAGTATCGCGTCTGCTTCTCTTCCGTGTGTTTCCGCCGTCCCCCTCAGGGCATCTTCTTCCAGCGTAAAGGGCATGAAGATTTCCTGTTCCTCTACGAACTGTTCCTCCGCTACAAGCAAGCTCGGGTGATCCAGAAGACGCTGGTCAACTATTACGAGCTGGGCGACTCACTCTCGCGCAATAAGAATAAAGCGGCGAAATGGCACCTCGAATTATTAAGAATTATCTATAAAAACAATCCGTTAAAAATCTATTACTATTACGGCTGGTATATGGTGAACGGCGTTCTCTTCACCCTGAAGCATCGTTAAGACCCGCTATTTTTCACGCTGCTACAGCGCTAGCAGCGCGAAGGAATTGGGCCTTAATTTCAAATTTTGAGGTGGAAAGCGTTTCATGAAAAAGATTGTTTTAGTGATTAAAGATGCCTACTCCTACGCGGGCACCGAGAACATCTGCAACTTCATGTCGGAGTGCCTAGGTGAGCAGCACGCCGTCACCATTTATTCGCTGGAAGGACACGGCAAAACCTTTTATCCGTTCGACCGCGTAAAAGAAATTGTCAGCTTTGAAGGGCACAGCAACCCGATTAAAAGCGCCGTGGCGCGCATTCATCAGGAAGGCTTCGACAGCGTATTTCTGATCAGCATGGGCCGCCTGAGCGTGATGTTCGCCTTCTGGAACCTGATGGCGATGAAGAAAAAACGCTTTAAAGCCTACGCCTGTGAACACATCGCGATTAACTCCTTCAGCAAGCCGATCAAAGCGCTGAAGTGGATGCTGCTGCGCTATTACGACCAGGTCATCGTGCTGACGGACAAAGATCATCAGGTGTTCAGCCGCTGGAATATCGCCAGCAAGCAGATCCCCAATCCGGTGGTGTACAAGGCGTTTCAACGTCAGACCCGCAGCCGTCAGGCGCTGGCGGTCGGTCGTCTCGATAATCAAAAAGGCTTCGACCTGCTGCTGGATATCTGGGCCGACTTCAGTAAAACCCATCCTGAATGGAAGCTGGTGATCGCGGGTGACGGCGAACTGCGTCAACAACTGCACGATCAGGCTGCGGCGTTGGGCATTACCCATAGCGTTAACTTCGTCGGCAAAGTCAGCAACATCAACGATTACTACCGTGACAGCGACATGGCGCTGATGACCTCGCGTTATGAGGGCTTGCCACTGGTGCTGCTCGAAGCGAAATCCTGGTCATTGCCGGTGGTGGCTTATGACTGCCCAACCGGCCCGCAGGAGATTATCAATCACGGTGAAGATGGGTTCCTGGTGCCGATGAATGACAAATCAACGTTCCTGGCGCGCATGGAACAGCTGGCCAGTGACGATAGCCTGTTTTACGCCATGAGCGAAAAAACCAAAGAAACTGCGCTGAAGTTTGACGGTAACCAGATCAAACAAAGCTGGCTAGCCCTGGTTTAGCCAAATAATTCATGCCGCAGGAAGGCGGCAAATGCTTGAGTCCCCGTGAGCTTACTTGAGTAAGTGACAGGGGCGAAGGCAGGCAGCCAACGCCCCTGTGGCGTGAAGTATGACGGCTAAATGCCTCCGGGATCACATTTATGGCTGTTACGCAGCCCCATGACCACGGGATTGAAAGCATGAAAAGAAGAGAAGTCTTGCAAACTGCAGCCTCCTCCATTGTTGCCGCGCTCTCAGTGAGCGCATTTTCCAGCTATGCGGCAAAAAGTGGTCAACCGGCTTTGAAAGCTGTCGATCCGTCCAGCGTACCGCAGGGCGATGTACCAATTTTAACGCCAGAAAATGTCTACACCATGCCACCACAGTTTTGGCAGAACTTTGAGGGCAAATTGTGGATCGGGCAGGCCGGTCAGGATGCCAGCAAAGCGGGCAATCAGATTCCAGTCTTCCTGCGCGATGCCAGCGGTAAAGTGTCACAAATCAGCCAGCCTATTGCGCTAAATAAGGGCAACTTCGCGCAATTCATTCACGATAATGCAGCGTTGATCGCCAATCCTGCTCACTCCATGGTGGTGGAAGACGATCAAGGGAATACGCTGTTTTCGATTGCAGATGTTTCACGACCGAATCCGAGTAACTTTAGTCAACGTCTGGCGCAGCCGAATGGCTATCAGCTGATTGGCGAAATCCCGTCGGTTGAGGAGTTAAGGAAAACGCGTCCGCTGTTCGCGGGTGCCAAAATCAAGCTGAAAAGTTGGCATGAAGGCTTAGAAGTGGGCGGCGGGGAATTCGTTGGCGCTTTTGGTGACGGCAAAGATGATGGCGGCGTTATCTTCAGTGGTAAAGGCTTCTATTGGCGTCGCGTGGTTGAAGATTTTAACCGCCTGACGCTGTTCGATTTTGGCGCTATTGCCGATGCCAAAACCGATGCCGCACCGGCGATAAAAGCCATGTATCAATGGTCAATTGATGCCAATCAGCAGATCTGTGTGCAGTTCCCGGCAGGCAATTTCTTCGTCACCGAGTGCGATTTCGGTAATGAAGAACGACGCTACTTCCGTATCTCCGGCGCGATGGTCAATTTTGGCTATTTCCCGGCGACCACGCTGACTTCAGACGGTCGCTCTGAATTCCTGTTCCAGGTGAACGCGCGTTGGACTGAAATCTCCAATCTGATTTTCAACGGTCAAAACGACAAGCGACCGAATAAGCAGGGGCTGTTCCGCAACACGTGTCCCGGCGGGCAATTTTTCCGTGGTGCCTGCTTGCGACTCAATCAGGTTGGCGGAGTGTCGTTGAGCTTACTGGATACGCTGGATTGTAAAATCGACCAGTGGTACGCCAATGCCTGTACCGGTGATGTGATCAAAGCCAGTTGGTCGGGCCAAAAGGCTGGCGCCTGGGATCACAGCACGGCGATTGAACTCTCCAACTTCAACGCTCAGCACTGTAAAGGCGGTAAGGTGTTGAATCTGCCACGTTGCAGCCAGTCGATCATTCATAACGGCTGGATCGAGCACAGTGAGTTTCCCGGTGACATTTCCAATGGGCAGTGGATTATCGATGCGCTCAGCATTGAAGACTGTAAAAATCCGCTGATTGCGCACAACTCGCGACTGAACATGCGCCAGACCAACCTGCAGGCGGGGAGTTGGATCGACAACTCGATGGAAGGCGAGCGTTGGCTCAACATCTGGGAGATGGGATCCACGCGCGTGGAATCTTACGGTGTCGCCATCGATGGCAGCCTGAAATACAACTACATCACCTCACGCTTCCGCCTGGCGAATAACACCAACCAGGAAACCTGGTTTGAACTCGGCAACTTCTACTCACCTACGGTGGGAGACAGCTGGGAGATCGAGGTGTTTGGTCAATCGCAATTCAATAATGGCACGGCAAATCAGCCCTTAATGAACGTCATTGATGGTAAAGGCACCGGCGGTCGTGCGGTTATTCATCTGCAACGCAAAACCAAAAATGCGGAAGCCAGCTGGTCTGCCGAAGGCAGTTCACCCGTGGTGGATGTCCGCTTTGAACCGCGCTCAGAGACGGACACGAAAGTGTTCGTCAAGCTGGCTGGTTGGACACCCACCACCGCTATTTTGATTAAAAGCACCGCCAAGGACCGCTTCCTTACCGGACGCTGTGCGCGTGTGGATGCCACCATGGCGCAGGGCAGTCCTGCCAGCGGCAGCCAGCAAGCACCGCAGCGCTTCAGTCTGCACAACGGTAAAGCGGGTATAGGCGGTAACGAGCAGGGCGATCTGCTGCTGGCCTCGCGCGCGCTGAAACCGGAGCAGGTAGATACGCGTGAGCCGAAAGGATTTGTCTCGGTGGTGATTAACGGCGAACAGGTGGCGTTACCCTATTTTGCGGTGAAGTCGTAATGCAGTAACCGGAGAGGGCGCAGCCGTTTGCGCCCTCTCCGGGAAAGGTTGGGAGCGGCCTGCAGGTCGCCCGTTTGAGGACAGATTTTCTATTTTGGGCATTGTTCCCATTGCAGTTTTTTAACACAGAGTTCACTTTGCCCGTGCAGGAAATGACGTGGCTTGTAAAAAATTAAAAAAATTTTTCTGGAGTGTTTATGAAGATTTTATTGGTGGGAAACCATACCTGTGGAAATCGTGGGGATGGCGCGATTTTACGTGGACTGATCGACTCTTTGCAGTCTGCGCGTGGCGACCTCGATATTGATGTGATCAGTCGTTATCCAACAAGCTCCGGGTACTTATTGCAACAGGATATCCAGCAGGATTCCTTGTTTCTGCATAACAGCAAATCAGCGAAAGGGCTGGTGGGCAGCGTTAAACGTAAAGTGGCCAACCGCCTGATGCCCGAAATCATGATGGCGCATCTGGGCAAGGGTGGCCTGTACAAATCGTTCTCTGTGCCGCCACATCTGGCGCAGTTCACCAAAAGTCTGGAACAGTATGACGCCATCATTCAGGTGGGCGGTTCGTTCTTCGTCGATCTTTATGGTGTGACGCAGTTTGACCACGCGCTCTGTGCATTGATGGCGAAAAAGCCGCTGCACATGGTCGGTCACTCCGTGGGACCCTTTGAGAACCCCCGCGTGAATGCGCTGGCCAATTTCGTGTTTGATCGCGTCGATAGCCTGGTGCTGCGTGAAGAGGTCAGCTTCGATCGCCTGAAACAAGACGGCGTCACCACCAGCCGCGTGAAGAAGGGCGTCGATACCGCCTTCCTGGTGAAAGCACGCGATGTGGAGAATCCGAGCCACAACCTGCTGCACTGGAAAAACATCATCAGCGCGCGTAAAACCATCGCCATCACCGTGCGTGAACTGGCACCGTTCGATAAACGTCTCGGCGTGACGCAGAAAGAGTACGAAGCGGCCTTTGGGAAAGTCATCAATGCGATGATTGCTGAAGGCTATCAGGTGGTGGCTTTCTCTACCTGTACCGGCATCGACAGCTACGCCAAAGACGACCGCATGGTCGCGCTGACGCTGCGTGATCACGTCGATAATCCCGATCATTACCATGTCATCATGGACGAGTTCAACGACCTCGAACTCGGCATCCTGCTAAGCCATTGTCACCTGACTATTGGCACCCGCCTGCACTCCGCCATCATTTCCATGAACTTCGGTACCCCAGCCGTGGCCATCAACTATGAGCACAAATCGCTCGGCGTGATGAAACAGCTTGGATTGCCGCAGATGGCCACCGACGTGCAGAGCCTGATGGATGGTTCGCTGATCGATAAAGTACAAACCGTACTGGCGGACTACGACAACGTGAAACGCAAAGTGGACACCGCGGTGGCGCAGGAGCGTGAAATTGGTAACCGCATTACGGCAGAAATTCTCAACGTGCTGGGGTAAGTGATGAAGCTGACCTTTTTCACCATGCGTTTTCCGGTTGCCTCTGAGACGTTTGTCCTCAATCAGGTAACGCATTTCATCGATGCAGGCTATGACGTGGAGATCATCTCCGTGTTTCCGGGCGATATGATCAATCGCCACGCCGCGTTCGATGATTACAATCTGGCGGCGAAAACTCACTATTTACTGCCGGAAGAGAAAGTTTCGAATCTCGATAAGCTGACGCAGCGCATTGGTTTGATGCTGCCGAAAATCGCGAAGCCGGCGTTAATCAAATCACTCAACGTCGGCCGCTACGGCCAGCAGGCGAAAAAGCTGCTGCTGCCGGCGATTGTTGCTAACGCGAAGCAAACCTTCACCGCGGATGTGTTTCTGGTGCACTTTGGTTATGCCGGTGCGCTGGCCAACAAACTGCGTGAGCTCGGCGTGCTGAAAGGCAAGCAGGCGACGGTGTTCCACGGCGCGGATATTTCGCGCCGTCACATTCTCGAAGAGCACAAGCTCGATTACGTCAACCTGTTCAAACAGAGCGAGTTGATGTTACCCATCAGCCATTTGTGGGAGAACAAGCTGATTGAGATGGGTTGTCCACGCGAGAAGGTGCACGTGACGCGCATGGGCATCGAGCCTGAGAAGTTTAACTTCAGGCCGCGTGAGGCGTTTCATCAGCCGCTGCGAATTGTTTCGGTCGCGCGTTTGACCGAGAAAAAGGGCTTAGACGTGGCGGTAAAAGCCAGCGAAATTCTGCGCAACAACGGTGGGCAGTTCGAGTTCACCATCATCGGCAACGGTGAGCAGGACGGCATGATGCGTGAACACATCGCGCGTGCCGGACTGGAAGCCTTTGTCACTATGCCTGGTTTCAAGCCGCAGGAGGAGATTCGTCAGGCGTTGAATGATGCTGATATCTTCCTGCTACCGTCGAAAACCGCAGCCGATGGCGACATGGAAGGCATTCCGGTGGCGTTGATGGAAGCGATGGCGGTGGGGCTGCCAGTGGTTTCGACCTATCACAGCGGCATCCCGGAGCTGATTCAGAACAACGTCAGCGGCTGGCTGGTCTCCGAAAACGATGCCGAAGAGTTGGCTGACACGCTGCTGAGTCTGTCACGCGGTGATGTCGATGTCGCGCCGGTCGTGGCTGCTGCGCGACACAAAGTGGAAACCGAGTTCAATCAGCACATCGCTTATGGCGAGCTGGCTAAAATTCTGGAGCGCATGGTGTGAGCGGATTAAAAAAACAGGCCGTCTGGCTGTTTGGCAGTACCTGCTTCGCGGCATTGCTGCAGGTGTTACAGCTCAGCGTTCTGGCGCGAAAACTGGAAGCGCATGAGTTGGGTTTATTAGCCATTATCAACGCCATTCTGGCGGTGGCAACGGTGTTGCAGGATATGGGGATGAGCAGCTACATCGTGCATCGCCAGGACATCAACCGCCGCCAGCAGAGTACGATTTATTGGGTCAACGTCTCACTCAGCTTGTGTACCGGCTTGATTATGCTGGCAATTGCCTTCCCGGTGGCGTGGTTCTATCACCTGCCTGAATTGACCGGGCTGATCATGCTCACCAGCCTCAACTTCCTCGTGCTGGGACATCTGTCGCAGTATCAGGCGCACTATGTGAAATCCAAACGTATGGTGACGCTGGCGAAGATTGAGATGGCCACCAAGTTGTTCGCGTTCATCTGTACCGTGGCGATGCTCTACTTCACTTCGCTCACGGTGGCGGCGGCCATCCTTGGGCTGTTCATCAATGCCTTTACGCGCATCCTGTGCATGATCTACTTCGGGGAGAAGTCATGGCGCCCGACGTGGGAGTTTGAAGGGGCGACCTTCATCAGCGCGGTGCGTTACGGCATTTATCAGCTCGGTTCTCAGACCATCAACCAGCTGCGTACCCAGGCGGATGCGTTGATTGTGGGTAAAGTGATGGGCGCGGAGATGCTGGGGATCTACTCGCTGGCAAAAGAGTTGATTCTGCAGCCACTGAAACTGGTATCGCCGGTGATTAACCGTCTGGCCTTGCCGCGTTTCGCCGAGAAGCAGCACGATCCGGAGCAGCTGAAAAATCTGTTCCTGAAAGGCACCTTCGTCATCATGTTGTTCAGCAGCGCGATGTATCTGGCGATTGGCATTCTGTCTCCGGTCATCGTACGCGTGCTGTATGGCGCATCGCATGAGCAGGTTTACCATCTGATTCCGCTGATGCTGCTGTTCGGCATGCTGCGTCCGATGGGGGGCTTAACCGGCGCGATTTCCCAGGCGAACGGCAAGACTAACGTCGAGTTTTACTGGAATATTGTGGCGAGTCTGGTGGTGGTCGTGGTACTGGCGACAACCTACATCTGGCCGAACGTACTGTATGTGGCGTTGACGCTCTCCATCTCGCAGGTGCTGATTTCTGCTTTCGCCCATCCGTTCTTTATCAAGCCGGTGATTGGTATCCGCTTTATGCCGTATGCCCGCCAGTGGGTTTCGGTGTCGGTGGTGTTTGTCGGCCTGATGATGCTGGTGAATCACTTCAATCTGTTCGTGATGCCGGAATGGTTTGAGGGCTGGCTGTAAGTTTTAGGATAACGACGCTATCAGCGCGGGTATGAGCTTTGAGCGAGTGCCCGCGCCAAAATACCCCTCATCCATTCTGCAAATCAATGGTCTTATCCCCAGTGCTTTTTCCATCAATCTCCCACTGTTTTTCAGCAGTTTAGCCGGTTCATTTTCCGTGTCTCAGGCGAAGCGGCAGCCAGGCGTTTTGGCGATTTTTGATGTCGTGACAGAGAGTTAGTGTCGGATTTTCAGATAAAGATTATACTTGCTGCACCGGCCGATCCTGCATAATCGACCCCACCTATTCACTTCATGAAATGGAATAAATATGACCAAGCTTAAAGCAGTAATCCCGGTTGCGGGTCTCGGTATGCATATGCTCCCTGCAACAAAAGCTATCCCGAAAGAGATGCTGCCAATCGTCGATAAACCGATGATTCAATACATCGTTGACGAGTGCGTAGCGGCGGGCATCAAGGAGATTGTGCTGGTCACCCATGCTTCCAAAAATGCAGTGGAAAACCACTTCGACACCACCTATGAGCTGGAAGCGCTGCTTGAAGCACGCGTAAAACGTCAGCTGCTGAGCGAAGTGCAATCAATCTGTCCTCCTGGCGTAACCATCATGAACGTGCGTCAGGCGAACCCACTGGGTCTCGGCCACTCTGTGCTGTGTGCACGCCCGATGATCGGGGATAACCCGTTCGTGGTGGTACTGCCAGATGTGCTGCTGGATGACTCAACCGCTGACCACCTGCGTTATAACCTCGCGGCGATGGTGGCTCGTTTCGAAGAAACCGGTCACTCACAGGTGCTGGCGAAACACATGCCGGGCGAAGACCTGACCGAATACGGTGTTCTGACCACTGAACAGCCGATCGATAACCCAGGCGACATCAGCACTATCACCAACATCGTTGAGAAACCAGAAGCGGGCCAGCTGGATTCAGACCTGACTGCGGTCGGTCGTTATGTGCTGTCTGCGGATATCTGGCAAGAGCTGGAAAAAACTGAGCCGGGCGCATGGGGCCGTATCCAGCTGACCGATGCCATCGCATCACTCAGCAAGAAGAAACCGGTTGATGCACAACTGCTGACCGGTACCAGCTTCGACTGTGGTAAAAAAATGGGCTACATGCAGGCATTCGTTTCTTACGGTCTGCGTAACAACGCACAGGGTCGTGATTTCCGCGAAGCTATCCAGAAAATTCTGGCGAAATAATCCATTCTCATGCCGCGCCGCTTGCGCGGTTTAAAGGAGTACACATGGCTATTTTGGTAACGGGCGGAGCAGGGTACATCGGCTCCCATACGGTGCTGGCGCTGTTAGAGCGCGGTGACGACGTTGTGGTCCTGGATAACCTTTGCAATGCTTCGCGTGAAGCCATTAATCGCGTGGAGAAGCTGTCTGGCAAGAAAGCGGTGTTCGTTGAAGGCGACATCCGCGATCGCGCCTGCCTGCGTGACCTGTTTGCCGCCAACGATATCTCGGCAGTGATTCACTTCGCCGCGTTGAAAGCCGTCGGCGAATCCACGCGCATGCCGCTGGAATACTACGAGAACAACGTGGCAGGCACCGTGGTACTGCTGGAAGAGATGCGCGCTGCTGGCGTGTGGAACTTTATCTTCAGCTCCTCAGCGACCGTCTACGGCGCCGATGCACCGGTTCCTTACGTGGAAACCACGCCAATCGGTGGCACCACCAGCCCGTACGGCACCTCTAAGCTGATGATCGAATTCGTGATGCGCGACTTCGCTAAAGCTGACCCGAATTTCAAAGCCATCGCGCTGCGCTACTTTAACCCGGTTGGCGCGCATGAGTCTGGCGAGATTGGTGAAGACCCAACCGGCATCCCTAACAACCTGCTGCCATATATCGCGCAGGTGGCGATTGGTCGCCTGGACAAGCTTGGCGTGTTTGGTGATGACTACGACACGCCAGACGGCACCGCACAGCGCGACTACATCCACGTAGTGGATTTGGCCGAAGGCCACCTGAAGGCGCTGGATCATCTGCCGAAAGTCACCGGTTACAAGGCGTATAATCTTGGCGGCGGGGTAGGGTTCTCGGTGCTGGAAATGATTAAAGCGTTCGAGAAGGCTTCTGGTAAGGCGATTCCGTTTGAGTTTAAGCCGCGTCGTGATGGCGATCTGCCGGCGTTCTGGGCGGATGCAAGTCTGGCGAACACCGAGCTGGACTGGCGGGTAACGCGTGGAATCGATGCGATGATGCGCGACACGTGGAACTGGCAGAGTAAGAACCCGGATGGGTTTAAGTAATACGATGAAGGCGGACTTGATGTCCGCTTTTTTTGCGTCTGATTTGACTTACTCCTGCTTTTCGTCACTTTCTGATTGCTTCAGTTTGGTCACAGGTAGACGATCCTCTTACACCTCATCGCACAATCGGTTAATAATTGAACCATCACTTGATGCCAAAGGCCATTTCGTTCGTGTTCACATGACCTCGGTGGTAAAATTCAAGTTCCGAAATAATCAATTCTTTCTAATTAACTCTGAAGAATTAAAATTATTTCAAGCAAATAGTGCTCAGCTCGATTAAATCGCACTAAGCTTAAAGATCGGTATTACACACATCAGCATGTTGGGAGCTGCAACCCAAGGGCGGTAGCTTTGTCCATTGCTAATGTGGGGTGTTTATTTCTCCTCTGGCCGGGATACGGTCGCAATGTCAGGAATAGTCCAACGTCATGAAGATTTTAATTACTGGTGGTGCAGGTTTTATCGGCTCAGCTGTGGTCCGTCATGTTATCAATGACACCAGTGATGAGGTGATTAACGTCGATAAACTGACCTATGCGGGAAACCTCGAATCGCTTAAAACGGTCAGTGATAATTCCCGTTATACCTTCTGTCATGTCGACATTTGCGACGGCGTTGCTTTGTCTAAAGTATTCGAAGAACATCAGCCGGATGCGGTTATGCATCTCGCTGCAGAGAGTCACGTAGATCGCTCGATCACCGGGCCTGCTGAATTTGTGCAGACTAACGTTGTTGGCACCTACGCCTTGCTAGAAGCCAGCCGCCAGTACTGGATGGCATTGCCTGAAGATCGTAAAAGCGCATTCCGCTTCCATCATATCTCAACTGATGAAGTCTATGGTGACTTGCCGCATCCGGATGAAATGGAAGGCGAGCTTCCGATGTTCACCGAGTCAACGCCATATGCGCCAAGCAGCCCTTACTCTTCAACCAAAGCTGCGAGTGACCACCTGGTTCGCGCCTGGGGACGTACCTACGGTTTGCCAGTGGTGGTCACTAATTGTTCCAACAATTACGGCCCGTATCATTTCCCGGAAAAACTCATTCCTCTGATTATCAGCAACGCATTGGAAGGCAAACCTTTACCGATTTATGGCAAGGGCGACCAAATTCGCGACTGGTTGTATGTCGAAGATCATGCACGTGCGCTGTATACCGTGGTGACGAAGGCTAAAACGGGTACCACCTATAATATCGGTGGCCATAATGAGAAGCAGAATCTCGAAGTGGTTCACACAGTTTGTGAATTACTGGACGAATTGCGTCCGAAAGATACGCCGTATGCTCAACAAATCACCTATGTTGCTGACCGCCCTGGTCACGATCGCCGTTACGCGATTGACGCAGCGAAGATTGAAAAAGATTTAGGATGGACACCGCAGGAAAGCTTCGAAACTGGCCTTCGCAAAACCGTTCAGTGGTATCTCGACAACCATGAGTGGGTTGAGCACGTTAAAAGCGGTGCCTATCAGAATTGGATTGAACAAAACTACGAGAAACGTAGCTAATGAAAATTTTGCTATTGGGTAAAAATGGTCAGGTGGGTTGGGAACTCCAACGCGCATTGGCACCTTTGGGTGATGTCATTGCGCTAGACCGCTACTCCGTGGACTTCTGTGGTGACTTGACTAATCCAGAGGGTATCACGAATTCAGTGCGCGATATCAAGCCTGATGTGATCGTCAATGCTGCCGCTTATACCGCGGTGGACAAAGCCGAGAGCGATCTACAGAATGCTGAGCTGATCAATGCCGCAAGTGTTGAAGCGCTGGCGATTGCAGCGCGTGATGTAAACGCTCTATTGGTTCACTACTCGACCGACTACGTCTTTGATGGCAGCGGTGAACGCCCGTGGAGCGAAGATGATAAGACATCTCCGCTCAATGCTTATGGCAAAACCAAACGTCAGGGCGAAGAGGCGATTGTTAAGCACGCCCCAAACTATCTCATTTTCCGCACCAGTTGGGTTTATGCTGCCAAAGGCAATAATTTCGCCAAGACCATGATCCGCCTGGCGCAAGAGCGCGAAAGCTTGTCGGTGATTAATGACCAATTCGGCGCACCAACGGGTGCTGAATTGATCGCAGATTGCACAGCGCACGCAATCAGAACCACATTGGCTGAACCCGAAAAGAGCGGAATCTACAACCTGATTGCTTCGGGTGTTACCACATGGCATGCCTATGCAGACTTAGTCATTGCGCATGTGCGTGGAAAGGGCCTACCGATCAAAGCCACAGCCATTAACACCGTTGATACTAGCGCTTTTCCGACGCCAGCTAAACGCCCACTAAATTCCAGACTGAACACCAGCAAATTCACGACTGCATTTAATCTAACCCTCCCTGAATGGAAGGTTGGGGTTATTCGTATGTTGGATGAAATTTATCACTGAGTGTTGTTAGAGTCAGATTAACAAATTGAAGGATAACGTTGTGACGAGTAAAAAAGGAATCATCCTTGCTGGCGGGTCAGGAACACGCCTCTACCCAGTAACGATGGCAGTGAGTAAGCAGTTATTGCCTATCTATGATAAACCGATGATCTACTACCCGCTGAGCACGCTGATGCTGGCGGGGATACGCGATATCCTGATCATCAGCACCCCGCAAGATACGCCACGTTTTGAAAGCCTGCTTGGTGATGGTTCTCAGTGGGGTTTGAAGATTCAATATAAAGTCCAGGAAAGCCCGGATGGTTTAGCCCAAGCCTTTATTCTGGGTGAAGAGTTCATCGGTGATGATAACTGCGCGTTGATTCTTGGCGACAATATCTTCTATGGTCATGATCTGCATAAGCAATTGGAAGAGGCCTCAAACAAGAAACAGGGCGCAACGGTGTTTGCTTATCATGTGCATGATCCAGAGCGTTATGGCGTGGTGGAGTTCGATAAAACCGGGAAAGCGATTTCTCTTGTTGAGAAACCCATTGAGCCTAAAAGTAACTACGCAGTGACCGGCCTTTATTTCTATGACAATAGCGTTGTTGAACTGGCGAAGAACCTCAAGCCCTCTCCCCGTGGTGAGCTGGAAATTACTGATATCAACAATCTTTACCTTGAGAAGGGCAAACTTTCTGTCTCTATCATGGGGCGTGGACATGCGTGGCTTGATACCGGAACGCATCAGAGCTTGATGGAAGCGAATAACTTTATTCAGACGATTGAGACCCGCCAGGGACTGAAAGTGGCCTGCCCAGAAGAGATTGCTTATCGCATGGGCTTTATTGATGCAGAAAAGTTGAAAGAACTCGCGCAGCCTCTGCTGAAAAATGATTATGGCAAATATTTGATGGCGTTATACAACGGAAAATTATAATGAAGATTATTGATACTGAAATTCCTGACGTCAAAATAATTGAGCCATCGGTGTTCGGCGACGAGCGCGGTTTCTTTATGGAAACCTGGCAGCAAAAGAAATTTGAAGAACAGGTTTCTCCGCGTACGTTTGTTCAGGACAACCATTCAAAATCCTCTAAGGGTATCCTGCGTGGTTTGCATTATCAGACAGTCAACACCCAAGGTAAACTTGTTCGTGTAGTTTCAGGCGAAGTCTACGATGTCGCAGTGGATATGAGAAAGTCATCGCCTACCTTTGGAAAATGGGTAGGTGTGTACCTTTCGGCTGAAAACAAGCGTCAGCTATGGGTGCCTGAAGGGTTCGCTCATGGTTTTTATGTGACGTCGGAAAGTGCTGAGTTTGTTTACAAATGCACCGATTATTACAATCCGCAGCATGAGCATTCATTGCTTTGGAATGATTCAGATTTAAATATTAATTGGCCGATCTCTGAAGGTGATATTCCTGCTCTTTCCGCGAAAGATAAAGACGGAACACCCTTATCACAAGCAGTAACCTTTGATTGATTCCTAAACTAAGGATGAGGATGTTACTCATCCTTTTTTATGTAGCTGATGATGATGAGCGATAAAGGAACCATAAGTATCTTAATGGGTACTTATAATGGCGAGAAATATTTAGAACAGCAATTACAGTCTATTGCTGTTCAAACTTATAAAGACTGGAAACTGATTGTTTCGGATGATGGATCGACGGATCGCACACGTGAATTAATTGAGAAGTTTGCTCAGCAATTTCCAGACAATAAAGTCATTTTGCTTACAGGTCCGGGAAAAGGGTTTGCCGCAAATTTCTATAGTCTACTAAATCGTAATGATATCAACTCTGAATTTTACGCTTTTTGTGACCAAGACGATATCTGGATTGAAAACAAACTTGAAGTTGCTGTGAAGAAGTTAACATCTGAATCAAATTCATTGAACAAGTATAGACTTTACGGATCTCGTACTAAGTTAATTGATTCTAACGAAAACAGCATTGGCTTTTCACCTCGCTTCTTAAAACTATTTCAATTTAGAAATGCGCTTTTACAGAGTTATGCGGGTGGCAATACTATGGTTTTCAATCGGGAGTTGAAGGTGCTTTTTGAAACACTTCCATCGGATTTGAAAATTGTTTCTCACGATTGGATTATGTATATCGTTTGTAGCGCAATGAATGGAACTGTAATTTATGATCATCAGCCCTATATACTTTACCGACAACATGATCAAAATCTAGTCGGCAGTAATACTGGAATAATGTCCAAAGTCACGCGCTTTAATCGACTTTTTGCTGGTGAGTTTAAATCCTGGAGCAAAACTAACTGCATGACACTTGAGTGCATTAAAGAGAAGATGCCACCAGAAATTAAACTAGACTATGAGAGGTTTAATGCTCTGAATAGTGGTCTGTTGACCAGAGTTGTCAATTTCATAACTGGCGGATTTTATCGGCAGAGTTTTATTGAGACATGCGCTTTCTTCATTATGAATGTCTTTAGAAAATTAGTTTAACCATCGACGGTGCAAAAATGAAACGTATTATTTTTATGATTATCAGATTTTTTCTGAAAATTGTAATCTATTTATATTATGGTGTCCTGTCCATCCGCGATGACATCAAAACAAAAAAGTATGCTGAAGTAAAAATTAAAAATGACTTTACCGGTGGTAAGGTTATGCTTCTTGCTCTCTATGAGAAATCATCTCTTCGAAATGATACCTTAGAGTTAATTAAAGAAGCAAAACGGAACAATGTATTCGTCGTTGCAGTGAATACGCTACGGCTTGAAGAGCATAATTATCCATTAGACCTAGTGGATGTATATATAGAGCGTGATAACTACGGCCGAGACTTTGGTAGTTACAAAGCAGGTATGAAGTATTTCTTTGATAAGGGCTTTCAGGATAAGTGTGAACGTCTACTAATTATCAACGATAGCGTATTCTTTTCAAAACGTGGTCTTCCTGAGTTCGTCCACAATCTCTTCAACACTGATGTTGAAGTGCTGGGTGCTACTGAAAATAGCCAGCATTCCCATCATCTGGGATCATTTTGTATCTCGGTTGCGGGTAAAATTGTACGTAACGTCAAATTTAAAAACTTCTGGTTTAATTATAAAGCTTCTAATGTAAGGCCTTTGGTAATCAAGCGTGGAGAATTTGGCTTAAGCAGATTGCTTAAATCTCTAGTAAGCTCTGAACAAAGCTTTAAATCATTATTTAACATTTCATTTATGGAAAGGAAATTAAGCAATGACAAGGCATTATATGAAAGCTATTACTATTATAGACGAGAAGGTGAGAGTTCCTGGAGAAATAGATCGATTACTGGATTAATAGCTGGTGATGAAGTTCTTTCTTCATATTACAATAAATATATTCTGGCAAATAAACGAGCTAAAAGTCTTGCTTTTGCTAGTAATGACTTAAGCAAGTACCATGCTACTGAGCATGAATATAGTAAGTTAGAATCTAGCAAGGTAGATTATTTAGAAGCTGTTAATTTTTTTAAAAGTTATGCTCATAAAGAAGGGGAGTTAAACGCTCAATTTAAGCAAAGATTGATTTCTTTGTATCTGGATGAGTTTACTTTAGGTTCGCAAATCCACATAAACTGCCTTGCTTTGCACCATGTAGGGCTTCCAATTATAAAGTTGGATCTCATGTTCCGATGTGTATGCAACATGAATGATATTATCAAGTTAAGAGACCAACTTGAAGAATCACAAAAAGAAGAGTTTATGACGCTTATCCTGGCGCGTCTGTGTGGCGATAAGTTCCTGGTCGGATTGAATCGACTGGCGTACCAATTTGGAATCTTGTAATGGCTAATAATATGAAGTCTGTGGGGTGGGACGACTTCACTTCCGCATTAAGAAATTTTCATGTTGTGAAAGTGATGGGTGGACAAGACATCCGCATGCGATACAAGCGGTCAAAGATGGGTCCTTTTTGGATAACCATCAGCATGGCTGTGATGATTACTACTATGGGATTAGTGTTTGGTAATCTTTTCAAAACTAATGTTAAGGAGTTTTTGCCTTATCTCACCTTAGGCCTCATTACATGGACATTTATTCAAAGTTGTATTTCTGAAGGGTGTGATGCGCTTATTTCTTCTGAGGGTATCATTAAACAGTTACCTGTGCCATTACATGTTCATGTCATGCGTGTGATTTGGAAAAACTTCCTTATATTCTTGCACAATATTGTTATCTTCCCTTTGGTTCTGCTTGCGGTCCAGAAGAATGTAAGTTGGACGGTTATTCTGGCTATACCCGGATTTTTACTACTTGCATTGAACTTGACTTGGGTGTTAATGATTCTTTCAATGATTTGTGCCCGTTTCCGCGATATGACACAAATTGTACTGAGTATCATGCAAGTGATTTTCTATTTAACACCCATCATCTGGATGCCTAAACTGCTTTCACATAGTTCAGCAGCCATGCTTCTGAATTTTAACCCACTTTACCATCTAATTGATTTGGTGCGAGGCCCGTTATTGGGTGAAATGCCGATGGCAAGCAGCTACATTATTGCTACTGTTATGGCAATAGTCGGGCTGTCATTGTCGATTGCAATGACCAGTAGATATAAATACCGCGTTCCTTATTGGGTTTAATATTATGGCTATTATCAAGTTTGAAAATGTTGGCATTGATTTCCCAATATTCAACGCACAGGCAAGATCAATTAAAAAGAATTTCATTAACTTTGCTACTGGTGGAAAAGTAGGCCAGCATGATGGAAAAGTCGTCGTTTCTGCACTCAATAATCTTAATTTTGAGATTAAAGATGGCGAGCGTGTCGGGTTGATCGGGCATAACGGTGCAGGTAAAACTACCTTGCTTCGTATGTTTAGTAAGGTTTACCACCCAACAAGTGGTACTGCTCAAATTGAAGGTGACATCGGCTCATTAATTTCTATTTCATTGGGCATTAACCAGGAATTCACTGGTAGAGAAAATATCTATATTCGCGGTGCTCTTTTGGGTCTTAAAAAGAAAGAGATTGATGCTCGAATCGAAGAAATTATCGACTTCACGGACCTGGGCGATTTTATTGATATGCCGGTGCGTACCTATTCTTCAGGTATGCAAATGCGCTTAGGCTTTAGCGTAAGTACCATTTTTACACCCGAAATTTTGTTAATGGATGAGTGGTTATCTGTTGGTGACGAAGGGTTTAAAGAAAAAGCTGAAACGCGCTTAACCAATATTATTAATGCAACCAAGATATTGATTCTGGCTAGTCATAGTAATGAATTGTTAAGAAAGACCTGCACTAGAATTCTTTGGCTTGAACATGGCACAGTGAAAATGGATGGCTCGCCCGAAGAGATACTGCCGCTGTATTTCAAATCGAAGATTCAAAGAGGCGATTTGTTAACCGACGCGTAATCATCCACTTTTATTGTGTGTTTAAGCATCGCACCATTCACTACCTATAGTGATGGCAGATGAGTTAACATATTTGCCACTTTAATCACAAATCTAAGTTTGTGATGGTAACTTCAGACAGGAGTAGATAATGTCCAAGCAACAAATCGGTGTTGTCGGTATGGCAGTCATGGGCCGTAACTTGGCTCTAAACATTGAGAGCCGCGGCTACACAGTGTCTATCTTCAACCGTTCACGTGAGAAGACTGATGAAGTCATCGCTGATAGTCAGGGTAAGAAACTGGCCCCTTTCTACACCGTTGAAGAGTTCGTTGAATCCCTCGAAAAACCGCGCCGTATTCTGCTAATGGTGCAGGCTGGCGAGGCTACTGATAAGACTATCGCTTCTCTTACCCCGCATTTGGACAAGGGTGACATCCTGATTGATGGTGGCAACACCTTCTACAAGGACACTATCCGTCGTAACAAAGAATTGTCTGATCAAGGTTTCAACTTTATCGGTACTGGTGTTTCCGGTGGCGAAGAGGGTGCATTAAAAGGCCCTTCAATTATGCCTGGTGGCCAGAAGGAAGCATACGAACTGGTTGCACCTATTCTGGATAAGATTGCTGCTCGTGCTGATGATGGCGAGGCGTGCGTTGCTTATATCGGTCCAAACGGTGCAGGCCACTATGTGAAGATGGTGCACAATGGCATCGAATATGGTGACATGCAGCTGATCGCAGAGGCCTATGCTCTGTTAAAAGGCGCGTTGGGTTTGGACAATGAAGAACTCGCTAAGACCTTCACTGACTGGAACAACGGTGAGCTAAGCAGCTACCTGATCGACATCACTAAAGATATCTTCACTAAGAAAGATGAGGAAGGTAAATATCTGGTTGATGTGATTCTTGACGAAGCGGCAAACAAAGGCACTGGTAAGTGGACGAGCCAGAGCTCGTTGGATCTGGGTGAACCACTGTCACTGATCACTGAATCAGTATTTGCTCGTTATCTCTCTTCTCTGAAGTCACAGCGTGTTGCGGCTTCTAAAGTGCTGAGCGGCCCTCAGGCAAAAGCGTTCACTGGCGACAAAGCTGAGTTCGTTGAGAAAGTACGTCGTGCATTGTATCTGGGCAAAATCGTCTCTTATGCACAGGGCTTCTCACAACTGCGCGCTGCTTCTGAAGAAAACAATTGGGATCTGCACTACGGCGAGATTGCTAAAATCTTCCGTGCTGGCTGTATCATCCGTGCACAGTTCCTGCAGAAAATTACTGATGCTTACGCTAAAGACGCAAACATCGCTAACCTGCTGCTTGACCCATACTTCAAGAATATCGCTGATGAATACCAGCAAGCGTTGCGTGATGTAGTTTCCTACGCGATTCAGAATGGTATCCCAACGCCGACCTTCTCTGCCGCAATTGCTTACTACGACAGTTATCGTTCAGAAGTTCTGCCTGCGAACCTGATTCAGGCTCAACGCGATTACTTCGGTGCGCATACGTATAAGCGTATTGATAAAGACGGTGTGTTCCACACTGAGTGGTTGGATTAAAAATTAAAAAAGGCTTCCATAGGAAGCCTTTTTTATCTCTTCCTAAGCATGATAAAATTTTGTGATTTTTTAACGACAAAAAACTATTTTTAAAAACTAATTTCTGTAAAAGTTCTCAAATAGCGCCATTTTTTGATTGAAATAGCAAGTAAGCTTAAAATATTTGTGCTGCAAGAATGTACCAGATTTAAAACAATAACTTAAGTTGCCCCATTAGAAAATACTTTGTGGAAAATTATACTTTTTTGAATAGAATATTTAAGGCTCCATTCACCAAGTGGTTGAAAAATGCGTTAAAACCAACTTGGAATGAATAAGAATGACAATCTTCCACATTGCAGATTTTTAAATGATGCGGTTCAATAGGCTAAAAAGTCTCAATTGAATTTTTAGAGCCATACTTCTTAAAATTATCACATCCAATAATAGGTTTGTATCTAACCATTCAGCAGCAGCATTTTGGTTTCAATTTCAACTCTTAGAGCGGCTCACAAAAACATTGAAGTTTGATTCAATCATTAATTAATTGAAGGTTATTAGCCTAACAGCATTATTAGGCTAAAGTTTGCACATTTATAATTGGCTATTTGTTTATATTAATACTTATGCACCTGCATTTATTATCTGACCCATATACAAAAATATTTAATGACCTCTCCTTCAGCCCTTTTGAGTTGATATTTTCTTTAATTTCAAAGCCGGCGTTATAATCCACATAAGTGAAGTGACTCTTAACGTCGTCTCTGCAACTCATGCTACTTATTAGAAGATTTCCAGCGTACTCTATAAATACACTTAAAGGTCTTGTTTGTTGTGAAATTATCCATCCACGCAAGTGTATTTCGCGGTTTACTATCTTGAGGTCATCGATAGAATATTGATAAAAATTGTCATTGGGCAATGCAGTTGCCATCTCCGAATAATAATCTATGTCTGGTTTTTCTCCGATACTTTTACCGATCTCGATAACCTTTTCTTCATACAACATCTCAAAAATATTAATGTTTTCGCGTAACCACTCTAGGTATCCTTTCTTGCTTTCAACATTACAATCAACAACAATTTTCGCTAATGTTTTTGATAAAACGAAGGTATTGTTAGGTATGAAATAATTATTTAAAGAATGTGTGACTTTGTGCTTAATGTTACTTATTAAGTTTACATCATCTATCAAGCTGCCACCATTAACAAAGTCGTGACTCAATCGGGATACTTCTTGCTTAAAATTAAAAATAGAATCCCCGAAAATTAATCCTGGAACCCCCAAAATCCAAGATTCGAAACAAACAGAACTATTTATTGAAATTACGGCTTTTGCTTGCTTACTGAATAAAATGTAATCTTTTTGTTCCATTACTGAAGATAGAATAAAAACTTTTGAAGAAAGGCTCTGAGCGTATTTTACGGCCTCTAATTCTTTTACTAAATTAAATACTCTGTGAACAGACCCTGGGTGCCTTTTTATACAGACGTTATAACCTAACGCTAATAACTTCGGAACAATGTCTTGTATGAAGTGTAAAGGGTTATTGTAAATTGAATGATTTATAGTGTTTAAATCATCTGTAAGTTGGAGGGAAACTATAACGTAATTTTTTAAATATAATATATTATCTTCACTTCCTTCAAAGTCAGGAGGGCTAATGCAACTTATATCATTTGGTGAGCAGTGATAATGACCTTCTGAAGATTCCATTGAAATACTATATCCTATAGTTGGATATATTTCCTTTGTGCTTAATATGTTATTTGCCGAAAAATCTGAAGCCCACAAATAGCTGTTTACATCCTGCTCTAAAAAATTACCCAACTCAGGTAAAGAAGCATTTGCATTTGTACCAAATGGATCAATCATAAAAGTTTCTTGGTATGGTGCTCTGGTTGGCCCGAGTTCCATATGCAGAACATTAATTCCATTTTTTTTGCAAAAGTTTCTTACCGCACCGTTCTCAGACCACAATATTATATGTGAAAATTGGAATTTAATAAAAGCTTTTCTAAGTAGTGATTCATAAAATATGGACAGTGCAGTGTTCCCAAGCACTATTCCATTCCTTACGTTAATTTCACTCTCATCCCAATTATTAAGTAAGGTTTTTATTTTATTATCATCTTCAGGGTTTGGAAAAATGAGTTTTTCAGAAATTTTATCCTCAATTTCGCTCTGAGAAAATCCGTTAAACATATCAATATTGAGATTGTTCTCAATTTGAGAATAATGCTCAGTTAATTCATCCAAAACGTATGAATTTGAGAAAATTCGCCACTCAATATCAAAAAAGTTTGCATGTGAGGCCATCTCAAAAAACCTCAATGCGGGAGGAAGGAACTCGCTAAAAGTATTCCGCAAAGGATGCGGTTCTGCAAAAAATAATATCTTTTTCATTATAAAAAGCTCTCTTCCCAGATTTTAGCAACATTGCTGGCGCCAACTTTTTGTAAGGTATTGTGCAATTCATTTTGATAAATTTCTTTATTAAATTGTTTTCTTATCAAAATTTTATCCCAATCACTTTTAACATGGCATTTATCTAAATACAAAGACTCGAATCTATCTATATCGGGTATAGCTGTAGCAATAACTCTGCATCCCAGTGGCATTGCTTCAAAGAATTTAAGACCACTTTTACATTTATTAAACTCATTCATTCCGAGAGGCGCAATTATTGTCTCTACATTGGCTTTTATGTATGGGAGTTGATTGAATGGAACAACTTCCTCAACGTGGTCTATTCTGTGAAAATACTTAGTAAGTGAGTAAGGTAATTTTAGAGGGCCGAGAATAAATAATCTTTCATTTTTATTTTCTTTTAAGAATTCACCAATGAATTTTGAAATTTCATTAAAGTCAGCGTTATGGCTAGCTGTTCCTGGAAAATAACCAAGCTTATACTTTCTGGGCTTGTTAAGGTTGAAGAGTGTATTGGATAAATCTACGTACTCATCTTCCAAAGTATTAGATATTACATTTGCATTCTTCCCCTTAAATATAGAGTTTACTTTATCACTCAATGGCGCAGTTGATAGGCTGAAATTAGTAAACAATTCACAAGCAGCAAAGTTCCTTGAAATGTAATTGGCTGTACTTTTAATGTAAGGATCGCGCGTTTTTATCTCTGGAAGACTATGGATACTATTTACATCAAAAATAAGGTCATCATAATCCGCTATAATTTTATCGCTACCATTATTTTTCAGGAGGAAGTTAATAAATTTTTCATTTTTCAGAAATGGACGATGAAAAACGATTCTGTTATATTTTCTAGCAATGTCAATGTTTTCAATGAATTCATCAAGAGTTATAATATCTGCCTGATGGCCTCTTCTGTTGAGTGCATAGGCAATGTTAAAGCAGCGATATCTTGTTGACGGATCGAGAAATGGTCTGTCAAGTGACAATGTTTGACCTACAAATAGTATTTTTTTTAATTTCATATTATGCTTTACTCTCCAGAAATAGATTTCCAAAAAAAATTAAAACGCTAATCCTATACGTCATTTGAGATAATATCCACCTTTAATGCTAATAGTTTACCTATGAAATTGTTGGTGAGATATGATACATCTATCATGCAGACCTATATTTATTATGGTTTAGAGTAACTAATCAGGGCTTAAGCATCAAATATATCTCTTGCCTCGCAAGCCCTTCTCGGAGCCGCACCCATCCAACCATATTAATCTATTTCATTGAAAATACTAATTTTGAACACTCTAAAACAATACTTCAATGATTTTTTTAATTATATTCTATAAAACATATAGTTACATTGAGAGTGGGCTCAACTTAATTTACTATTGGAGCTGTGTAAACAGTCCGACTAAGTGGTTAAGGACCTTATAGAGTTGAAAGATACCTCAAGCACAACGTGGGATTTTTTTAGCATTAAGAAATATTTTAATATTCAAATTTGTTATTAATTTTCTTTGCGTCTATAGCGTCTGCATTATTACAGACGTGCTTAGTATTAAGATTAACACTTTGCGTTAAAGTCAAGCAAGTCGAGTAAATTTTTAATTCCATTGTGCTACTTTGATCAGCCAGCCGCTGCATGATCTCATAATACTTATCGAGCTGAACGTTAGTAGATACAACTGATGTTGCTAAGATTTTAGTAAGTTAGTTGGTGCTTGAAGAAGTATAAATGATTGGCAATACACATTTTGTGATGTGTAGTGATGTCTTATGAAGGACATTAGGATAAGATACAAGCAATGAAATTTGGAGTGTAGAACCATATGCGTGATATTATCGTCGGACCTTCTCACGTTGTTAGATTAGAACATTTATATAATAATAATATTATTAAAAATAGTCTCAAAAATGTTGTTTTCATCTGTAGAGGCGGAGCGCCGACGTGGAGCTTTCAATTATTTAAATCCTTTGAGGAGTGTTTGAAGCATGACGATGCAACCCACCTTATTATCGGAGATTTCAGGTTCGGAAACACTATAATTGAAGATGCGGCGGACATCTACGAAACCGAAATTAATCATATTAATGTCACAGGTCGTTTGATCAATGATGTAAATGACTTAACGATGGTGGGTCATTTTACTGACGGTCTTTTTAAATGGAAGCATTATGGCGTTAATGTGAACTTTATTCCCTGGACTTTAATCATGAGGAGGGCTGATAACATTAGTAAACGCAAGCATGTGAATGAAAATGGAAGTTATAATCATCCACAAATGGATGAGGTTGAGTTAATAAGGGAGTTTTGTAATCCTGGTTATGTTAAATGTTTAGATATACCTGTTGAGATAATAAGCCAATTTTATATCGACGGTGACCTACACCCATCAACTTTAGGGTATATGTTTATATTAGATATGTTAAAAAAGAATGATCCCTACAGATCTCTTAATTCATCTATAGTAAAACTAAGCTTAGTTCTAGATAAATATTTTAAGAGGTTAAAATTAAATAAGAAAGTTCTAATAACTGGCGATAGTATTTCCCTACCAACTTTATCTAAAGTCATCCCTTTCAATAAAGACGGATTCGAAAATATTAGAGCATATTCGCATGATGATTTTACGTGTAAGTTTAGCGATCTTAAAAACGAAGTATTTATAATTGAGTTGTTATCTCTTGACTCGACATTAAAATATAGTATCTATGCAAATGATTGTACAACAGTAAGATTCCCATGGGATTATTTGGGATACTCGACTATATCACGAAGACATATAGATCTTCAAAGACTAAAGCCAAGCGAAATGTCGCTGGAAGGAATAAGTGAAGAATCAGTAAAAGATTCATTTTTTGATATCGGTGAGCGCCTTACTCCTACTATCAAAGGTGTTTTATTTATAATTTCATTAGCATCAAGTCTAAACATAAAAAAGAAAAATGAAATTTTAGAAGACACCTTGATTGATATTTTTGGTGCCAAATCAAACAAAGAACACAATAAAACTCATTTATTAGTGCTGCTCAAAAATATACTTTCTAAGATTTACAGTGCTTAACTCATGTCAATATGCGCTGTGGTGAAAAAGTGTCTACATTTCAGAAGCATAACATACTTAATCCTTCATAAAAAAAACCGATTTGCCGATTTGAAAATTTGTAAGTTGGTTTTTTATCAACTTGATTTTTCTATTTCAGAGGCAAAGTGAAAAGATCATAACATCTAAATTACAATCCGTTTCTATTGATTGATATATCCTATCCATACCCCTAAGCCTATCGTCGCCTCGGTAGGTAACTATTCCGAAATAATAATAATGAATGCTCTATCATCTTGATTGTGGCTATCGGCTAAACATCTAAATTGATATCATGAAATTTTTCTTATTTGGCTGATACACTAGCATCATGAAACATGAGTTAAGTCACTAAGATATTCTCATTTCATCATGCGAGTTAAATCTTATTTGTCATAGATTAATTTTCAGGATTGAGGTTGCATAAATTTTGCATATTTTTGTGCAGTGGTTGGATATTGGTAAATGGCACCATTTTTATCTTCGTTCTCTCATAAGTGAATATAATTACCGCTAATAAAGTCCGCATCCAACTTAGTCCCGGTTGCGAAGCGGTTAAACATAATTTCCCAGCTGTTAACCGAGAGTTGCAGCGATTAGTAAAATTTAATCTGACTAATTATGTTAATAAAGTGGTGTTAAAATTTGACAATTACATCTCAAAATTTGTCCGTTAATCTTGTAACCGCAAACCTGTCATCATTATTCTTGGAGCTTTTCAAGTTGGATTAGAGTGCTGGGGAGTAAATTATAGCTCTTATGCCGCAGTTGAACTATTCTGACGTTAGTGTAACCATGGCCTCCATCGATAATTTTCAGTGACAGTAAATTGTAAAGTGCGGAATACTTTATTGTTTGGGGCTCAACCAGATTGAGAGCAAATCGGAATAATTAAATTTTTAATTCTGCAATAATCATGGGTTGTTACATAGTATTACCTTCATTTAAGGCTAATTCATTTAGATGTGTTGTATTTCAATGCTCATAACCGCACGTTATCTTAAGGTAAATTAAACCACCAGCAACTCCCCCTCACGCCCCGCATTCTCCCCTGCAAGCCTTACCACCAACATCCCAGCCGTAGCAAACTTCATCAAGTTCCTTGCATACAGCACCCCACCAAACTCTGCCACCAGCGGCGTCACCTGGTCGGTAATCGGGTCCACAATCTCAGCCACCACTTCCCCAGGTTTAATCCATTCCCCCAATTCACGGCGATTCAACAACAGCCCAGAATGTGGCGCATGAATATACTCACAACCCGCCAGCGGCGTTGCAGGATTGATCAGGGCAGGGGACTCACCCACGTCACCCGCAATGTAGCCACCCTCAATCAAGGCATTAATAATCGCATCCGCATCCTTCTCCGCCTGTTCTGGCGAAACATCAGCAACCCCACGTAATTCTAACGTCACTGGCAACAAACCCCGTGGCATCGGATACTCACCACCAAACCGCTCGGCCAGCGTTAGCCACGGCTCGCAGCAGGCTTCATCAAACGGCTCACCGCCTGAAATCTGCGCCAGAAGCTGTACTTCGCTACCTAACCAACGCGCTAAAGGCTCGATATCCTGCCACGCATGCGGGGTCGTGTAGATATGCGGCAATGCGTCCCAGTCGCAGTGTAGATCAATCATCAAATCTGCCTGGCTGGCCATACGCATCAGCGTGAAGCGCTGCGCATCCAGTTCAGTACGAGCAACGCGATCGCGATAGTGGCGATCAATGGCATCACGGATCAACCGTTTGTTCTCATATTCACTCTGTGTCAACGATCCGGCCAACTCTTCAGCCAGGGTATCGCCTAACGCCGGGAAACGGCGATTGAAATCCTGACCTGAAAGCGTATGGAATCGGCCCAAATGGCTGCCGTGCCAGTGTTGCCCCATCGCCAGCGGATTTGCCACCGGCACCAGCGTAATTTTGGATTTGAGCTGCCCGGCCGATTCCAACGCCAGCAGCCTGTGTTTCAGATACCACGCCACCGCCATACCCGGCAGTTCATCACCGTGCAGTGCCGCCTGAATGTAAACGCGCTGCTGGGAATCGGTACCGAAATGAAAGCTGACGATTTCGCGCTGTGTACCGAGGGAAGCACTTAACAAGGGATGATGTTGTTGTTGCATGGCGCGGTCGATGTCCTGTATCTACGGCACGCTGAACGTCGTGCCTGATTAATTTTATTGACTGGAATTATAGTGCTGCTGTGAAAATGAGCAGGTATGAAGCCGCTAAATTTGCGCTTGCTCATGTTAGCAGCGCGAACAGGGCGGCCTGAAGACCGCCCCTGCATTGATTAATGCTGGATCGAGATATCGGTGGCGAAGTACTTCTTCTGGATCTTGTCAAAAGTGCCGTTTTTCTTGATTTCAGCAAAGGCGTTATCAAGGGCTGTTTTCAGCTCTTCATCACCTTTACGCAGTCCAATCGCTGTACCTGGACCGATAATCGGGTCTACCACAATCGGGCCAGCCAGCTCGAAATCTTTGCCTTGCGGATGTTTCAGGAAGCCGTTAGCTGCCTGTGCTGCATCGGTAAATACCACATCCAGACGACCAGAGATCAAATCACTTTCAACCTGTGCCTGATCGCCATAAGGCACCACGTTCACGCCGTGTGGCTGCCATTTTGCCAGTGCATAGCGCTCCTGCACGGTTCCCTGCTCAACACCAACCGTTTTGCCTTTCAGCGATTCAGCCGTTGGCAGCAGGCCAGAGCCTTTGCGTGCAATTAATTGGGTGTGCGTATCATAGAGCGGCACGGTGAAGTCGATCTGTTTCAGACGCTCTTCAGTAATACCCATATCCGACAGGATGGCATCAAACTTGCGGGCTTTCAGCGCTGGAATCATGCCGTCGAACTGGCTCTCAACCCACACGCATTTGGTTTGCATCTGCTCACACAGTGCGTTGCCCAGGTCGATATCAAAACCCACCAGTTTGCCCTGCGGGGTTTTGGATTCGAAAGGAGGGTAGGTTGGATCAACAGCGAAGCGTACTTGTTCAATCTTTGCCTGTGCGCCAAATGCGCAACCTGCCAGCACAGCCAGCGCCAGCGTCTGACGCAGGCGGGCAGTAAAACGAGAACTTGCCATAATTTCGGTCTTCTTTTTCGTGATGTGGAATAACGCAGAGTACCGATCACTGTCCGCCATGGCAATTAGCAGATTATTTTCATGACGTTACCATTATGCATGGTGCGATAATCCGCCACACTCAGTACCACTGATTTTTCCAGCAGACCCGCGTTAAAGGCGATTTCGTCGTAGCGTTCAAACAGCAGCGGGTCGACGACCAGTTGTAGATCAGGATGGAAGCTGAAAGGTGGAATAGCACCAAACACGCAGCCGGTTAACGCATCCACTTCAGCCGGAGAGGCTAACGAAGCACGACGACCGCCAACCGCTTCGGCCACTTTGCTCAAATCCGCCTGTTGATCAGCCGGCAGAACCGCCAGCACATGCTGTTTGATACCGTTACCTTTGGCATGGCACACCAATGCTTTGGCGCCTTGTCCCACTTCCGTCCCGCGAATCTCAGCAACAGCTTCACATTTTCCAGTCGCGGGATGTTCCATCACGCGATAACGGGCGTTGTGCTGGTCGAGCAGGACGATCAGTTTTTCATGAGTGGTCATCAGGGGCTCCCTGTTGAGTAAGATTGCTGAGTAATTCCTGCATCATATGTTTTTGGCGTGGCAGCAAGCCCAGTTTCAATCCCAGAGGTTTAAATACGCGATTCAACGTAGTCAGCGTAATACTTTCTTTGTCCAGCTCAATGTCAGATAACGTGCGACGACTGATGCCCGCTAAGCTGGCATAGCGTTCCTGTGAAAACCCCAGCACCTTTTTACGAAGCTGCATTAAGAGTTGGCCATGAGTTAACTTCTCCTCAATAAATTGCTGAAGAAGGCCTAGCAGCATCGCTTCTCGCTCAAAAGGCGTCATCGATTTCTTCATATTTGCCACCCCGCGATACGTTCTTCGAGATAGTTAAAACCAATGCCTGGCATTTCCAGAATTGACTGTGGTACACCCCGAGCGGCAAGGCGGGATTTTAACCCAGCGAGCTTGCAGGTTAACTCACGCAACGAATTGAGTAATGAGGCTTCAGGGATAAACTCGTTGAGCTGTTGAGCAATCAACTGCCAATTGTAATGGCCACCTTCTTCGTAAGGTGAACCCCATTGAGTCGTTCGCACCACGCCCTCTGGATCGGCTTTCATTGGTGCGAAGTCATACACCGGTGCAAGCCACATGCCTGATGGTTTCTTTAGAATGGCACTATTACGCCCATGATTATCTGAATTACCAAATGCAACATTGAGCATGTCACGTTTGACCCATTCACTGACCAATTTTTCGCGATCTGCACCCGTCAAGGCTAATCGCTCAACCAGGCAGCGAATGACCTCAAAATGATTGAGATAACTGCCCGGTGGTTTTTTCATTAGCGAATAGATGGACTCAAGCCCGTATATGACTTTTCTGTTTTCAACAAACGCAATATCAAAGCGTGGTAGCCAAAGAGAGGGGTAACGTTCACCTTCACATAGCAACATCTCCTGCGTATCAATCGTCTCGACACCCATAGCCTGTAACTCATGGTAGAAATGATATTCTGCGCGCAGGATATCGCAGTCGATTGGGCTTCGTGTACCACGCGGATACTTAACCAGATAAGGGGTATCCCGGTTCAGATGATCATCCTGCCAGGTATCAATCCACACTTCGCTGTTTGTATTCCGTCGTAGCAGCAGTTTTGGCGCTTCCCCTCCCGCACCTGTTGCCCCGCCGCTGGCGGCCCCCATCTGTTGCGCATATTCAAGAAAATCACTGTCTCTCTCAATCGCCCATTCGGCAGGAAAGCGGCGAGTCTTGAGTTGGCTATTTTCAGGAAGTTGGGGTAGGGAATCTTTGATGCGTAAATTTCCAACTGGCGCAATTGTGCCGGATTTCAATAGCGCATAATCTTGCTCAGCTGAAGATTTACCCTGTAAACCAAGATGCTGAATCCAATAACGTCGGCTTGCTCCCGCTGGGACAATATCATCCAGGAAACCAAACCAAGGCTGCGCAAAGTGGCTGCCTATCAGCATTACGGGATAATTCAAACTACAGCTAGCGATATCGTTTCGATCGAGCTGTTCAGCTGCATAGTTGAAGTCATACGCAAGAAGTGCTGCGCTTTCACGACCTTTAGAGGGATCTTTAACATTAAGCTCGCCAACGTCGTGCCAGTTTCCATCAAGGTAGAGCTGTAGAATAAGCATGCTAACCTCCATTGAGCAGTATATTGCTCAATTCTAGCTAGCTTTGATTTTTTTGAGAAGCATGCTGCTCAAAATAGTTATGAAATGACAATTTTGAGCAGCTTATTGCACAATTCGTTATTTATGACGCGCCCGCAGATTATTAATAATCGTGCTCAAATCCAGCTCCTGATCCTGCAGCAGCACCATCAGGTGATACAGCAGATCAGACGCTTCGTTGGTCAGTTCGTGACGATCGTTCACCGTAGCAGCCAGCGCGGTTTCCACGCCTTCTTCACCGACTTTCTGCGCGATACGCTTTGTGCCGCTGGCATAGAGTTTCGCGGTGTAAGAACTCTCAGGATCGGCGCTCTTACGCGAAGCCAGCAGCTGCTCCAGCTGATACAGGAACGCCCAATCTGGCGCAGCCGGTGAGAAGCAGCTTGAGGTGCCGAGGTGGCAGGTTGGCCCAATCGGATTTGCCAGCACCAGCAGCGTATCGTTATCACAATCTGGGGTGATGCTCGCGACCTGCAGAAAGTGACCGGAGGTTTCCCCCTTGGTCCACAAGCGGTTTTTGGTGCGAGAGAAGAAGGTGACGTTGCCTTCCGCCAGCGTCTTTTGCAGCGCTTCCTCATTCATATAACCGTGCATCAGCACTTCGCCAGAAACGTTATGCTGGACGATGACGGGCATCATGCCCGCGGTTTTGGCCCAATCCAGTTTGGCCAGTTGTTCTGCAGTTAACACGCGCGAATCTCCACACCGTTGTCGATCAGGAAGTTTTTCAACTCACCGATATTGATAATTTGTTTGTGAAACACTGAAGCAGCCAGTGCACCATCGACGTTTGCCTGTTCAAAGGCTTCGAGGAAGTGTGGCATGGTGCCCGCGCCGCCAGAGGCGATCAGTGGCACCTTACACACGTCACGCACTTTCTTCAGTTGCACCAGGTCGTAGCCGTTACGCACGCCATCCTGGTTCATCATATTCAGTACGATTTCACCCGCGCCCAGCTTTTGCACTTCCTGCACCCAATCGAGGGTTTCCCAGGTCGTAACCCGCGTACGGGATTCATCGCCGGTATATTGATTGACGTGATACTTGCCGGTGGCTTCATCGAACCAGGTATCAATACCCACCACGATGCACTGTACACCAAAGCGATCCGCCAGACGCGTGATCAGCGTCGGGTCAGCCAGCGCCGGGGAGTTGATGGAGATCTTATCCGCACCGAACTGCAGAATGCGCGCGGCATCCTCCTCACTCTTGATACCGCCCGCCACGCAGAACGGAATATCAATCACTTCTGCGACGCGTGACACCCAGCTTTTATCCACCACACGGCCATCGGAAGAGGCGGTGATATCATAGAACACCAGCTCGTCAGCGCCTTCCTGCGCATAGCGCTGCGCCAGTGGCACGATATCGCCAATAATTTCGTGGTTGCGGAACTGCACGCCTTTCACCACTTGTCCGTCACGGACATCGAGACAAGGAATTATCCGTTTTGCCAGCATGCAATCGCCTCCGCTACGGTGAATTTATCTTCCAGCAGTGCGCGACCAACGATCACGCCCTGCGCGCCGCTGCCACGTAAGGCCGCAATATCATCCAGCGATCCGATACCGCCGGAACTCTGGAACGCGATATCCGGGAAGGCATCCGACACTTCTTTATACAGCGCCACGTTAGAACCGCTTAAGGTGCCATCGCGGGAGATATCGGTGCACAGCACGTGCTTCAGGCCAACCGGCTGATACCAGCCAATCACTTCTTCCAGCGTCACGCCCGCCGCTTCCTGCCAGCCACTGATCGCCACTTCTTTGCGATTGTTGGCGTCAATGCGAACATCCAGCGCCAGTACAATGGCATCCGCGCCGAACTCGTTGAACCAGCTTTTCACTTCCTCTGGCTGTTTCACTGCCGTGGAACCGACCACCACGCGAGTCGCGCCGGCTGCCAGTAAAGCCGCCACATCTTCGCGATTGCGAATACCGCCACCGACCTGCACCGGTACATTCACGCCGCGCAGCAAGGTAGTGAGCAGAGGGATTTGGCGTTTAGCCGGATCTTTGGCGCCAGTGAGATCCACCAGGTGCAGCACTTCCGCGCCCTGACGTTCGTAATCCTGCAGGCGTGGCAGCGGATCGCTACCGTAGTCGCGCTGCTGACCGTAGTCGCCCTGATGCAGACGCACCACTTTGCCGTCGATTAAATCTAATGCGGGGATAATCATCACATCTCCAGGAAGTTTTTCAGCAACTGCGCGCCTGCTTTGCCAGAACGCTCCGGGTGAAACTGCACGCCGAAGAAATTATCTTTCTGCAACGCAGCGGTGAACGGATGGCCGTAGTCGCACTGAGCGATGGTGGCGGCATTCACTGGCATGGCGTAGCTGTGCACAAAATAGAAGTAGCTGCCGTCCGGGATATTACGGAACAGGTGGTTGCCAGCTTGCGAAGTGATCTGGTTCCAGCCCATATGTGGCAAGGGCAAACCCTGGGTATCCATCAGCGAGACCGGTTCATCCACCAGACCCAGCGTGGTCACGCCGCCATTCTCATCGCTCCCGCGACCCAGCAACTGCATACCAAGACAAATGCCGAGTACCGGTTGGGTACAGGCTTTGATCAGATCGATCAGGTCACGCTCCTGCAACTGGTTCATGGCCGCTTGCGCGGTGCCCACGCCTGGCAACAACAGCTTGTCGGCACGCAGCACCACATCCGGATCGCGGCTCACTTCTGGCGTGTAGCCGAGGCGCTCAATCGCCCACTTCACGGAGGAAAGGTTGGCGCACCCGGTATCGAGAATCACCACGTTCATCACAGCACTCCTTTCGAACTCGGCAGGGTGTTGCCATCCACGCGAATTGCCTGGCGCAGGGTGCGGCCAAAGGCTTTAAACAGGCTTTCCACACGATGATGGTCGTTCTTGCCTTTGGTTTTCAGGTGCAGAGTGCTCATCATGGCGTAGGAGAGGGAGCTGAAGAAGTGCTCAACCATCTCGGTACTGAGATCGCCGACACGCTGATAGCTGAACTCGGCTTTAAACTCGATATGCGGACGACCAGAGATATCCAGTGCGCAGCGTGCCAGGCACTCGTCCATCGGCAGCACGAAGCCGAAACGGCCGATACCACGTTTGTCACCCAGCGCCTTGAGCAGCGCTTCACCCAGCGCCAGACCGGTATCTTCCACGGTGTGGTGATCGTCGATGTAGAGATCGCCTTTCACGTCGATGTTCATGCGGAAGCCGCCGTGTACGGCAATCTGGTCCAGCATGTGGTCAAAGAAGCCGACACCGGTATTGATCTTGCTGCCGCCTTCGCGGTCCAGCCACACTTCGACTTTGATCTGCGTTTCTTTGGTGTTGCGTTGTACCAGCGCATGGCGGTCACGTTTGGTCAGACGTGCCTGGATCGCGTCCCAGTCAATACCTTCTGCACCGTAACGCAGGCCCTGAATGCCCATGTTCTCCGCCAGCTGGATATCGGTCAGGCGATCGCCAATCACGTAGCTGTTTGCGGTGTCCAGTGCGCCTTGTGCCAGCCAGGCTTCCACCATTTTGGTTTTCGGCTTGCGGCAATCGCAGTTATCTTCCGGCTTATGCGGGCAGATCAAGATGTCGCTGAAGTTCACGCCCTGTGAAGTCAGAATCTGCATCATCAGGTTGTGTGGGCCATCAAAATCAGCCTGTGGGAAGCTGTCGGTGCCCAGGCCATCCTGATTGGTGATCATCACCAGCTGATAGCCGGCATTTTGCAGGGCCAGCAGCGCAGGGATGGCGTTTTTTTCAAACGCCAGCTTCTCCATGCGATCAACCTGAAAATCCGTTGGCGGCTCAGAGATGATGGTACCGTCGCGGTCGATAAAAAGGGTCTTCTGACTCATGCTTGCTCCACTGATAAGGCTTGCAGCGCGGCGATCAGGCGCTCGCACTCTTTACGGGTGCCGATGGAGATGCGCAGGCATCCCGCAAGGCCGGGGTTTTTGTTTTGGTCGCGCAGAATAATGCCTTGATCCCACAGCGTTTTAAACACTTTTGGCGAATCAGTGAAGCGCGCCAAAATGTAGTTGGTTTCGCTCGGGAACACCTTCTGCACCACGTTCAGCTGTGGCAGTTGTTCAAACAGCCATGCACGATTGGCGTTGAGTTCGGCGACATGCTTACGCATCAGCGCAATGCCTTCTTCGCTCAGCGCCTGTCCCGCGACATCAGCAACCGGGGTCGCCAGCGGGTAAGGCGCGATCACTTTCATCAACAGGTCGATCACGGGCTTGTTGGCCAGCGTAAAGCCACAGCGCAGGCCAGCCAGCGCAAAGGCTTTTGATAGCGTGCGCAGGATCACCAGATGTGGATATTCTTTCAACCAACCTGCGAGAGTCGCCTCCGTGCAAAACTCGATATAGGCTTCATCGGCGACCAGCAGTGCTTTACCGGCGGTCATCTCCAGCAGTTTACGGATATCGTCTTGATTGATCAGGTTGCCGGTCGGATTGTTCGGGCTGCACATGTAGACCACTTTCACGCCGTCTAACTGTTCGGCAATGGCGGGCAGATTCAGCTGCCAGTCATCCAATGCTGCCACGGTGCGATACTCGATGCCGATGGTTTCCGCGCTCACGCTGTACATGCCGTATGTCGGCGGGCAGAACAGAATCGCATCTTTGCCCGGCTCACAGAAGGCGCGCATTAACAGCTCAATGCCTTCATCAGCACCACGACTGACAATCACTTGCTCCGGCGATAAACCGGCAAAAGCCGCATAGCGCTCAATCACAAGCTTCGGCTGGCATTCCGGATAGCGGTTCAGCGTTTGCTGTGACAGCTCAAAGGGCACCGGCAGTGGAAATTCGTTGGCGTTCAGCCATACATCACCATTACCCCCTAAACGACGCGCAGATTGATACGGCGTCAACGCGCGCACATTGGCGCGGGCTAAATCTTCAATGCTCATGCTTGCTCCTTTAGCGCGGCAATACGCAGGGTAACGGCGTTTTTATGGGCTTCCAGCTGTTCAGCGGCGGCTAAGGTTTCAATGGTGGCAGCCAGATTGAGGAAGCCTTGCGGCGTCAACTCTTGCACCGTCATACGCTTCTGGAAATCGGCTAATCCCAGACTTGAACAGGTGGCGGTATAACCATAAGTCGGTAATACGTGATTGGTGCCTGAGGCGTAATCACCCGCTGATTCCGGAGACCAGTCACCGAGGAACACCGAACCGGCGCTGGTGATCGCATCCACCAGATCACGTGGCTGGCGCGTCTGAATAATCAGGTGCTCAGGACCGTACAGGTTGGAGATCTCCACACACTGCGCCAGATCGCGCAGCACTATCAGACGGCTACTCTCCAGCGCCTGACGTGCGGTGGCCGCGCGTGGCAACTGCGCGAGCTGTTCTTCCACCGCCTGGGCCACGCCTTCTGCCATTTTCAGCGAAGGGGTCAGCAAGATAACCTGTGAATCCGGGCCGTGCTCTGCTTGTGATAGCAGATCAGAAGCGACAAATGCCGGTGTGGCACCTTCATCAGCAATCACCAAAACCTCTGATGGGCCAGCAGGCATATCAATCGCGGCGCCATCTAAACGCTGGCTCACCTGGCGTTTCGCTTCGGTGACGTAGGCGTTGCCAGGGCCAAAGATCTTGTCCACTTTTGGTACGGTTTCGGTGCCGAAGGCCAGCGCAGCAATCGCTTGCGCACCGCCTACCTGAAACACCTCTTTTACGCCGCACAGTTGCGCCGCATAAAGAATTTCATCGGCAATCGGCGGGGGCGAACAGAGCACCACACGACCACAACCGGCGATACGTGCTGGGGTTGCCAGCATTAATACCGTGGAGAACAGCGGGGCAGATCCGCCTGGAATATACAGCCCCACAGATTGCACAGGACGGGTAATCTGCTGGCAGCGCACGCCCGGCTGGGTCTCAATGTCCACCGCTGGCAGAATCTGCGCGTTATGGAACGTTTCGATATTACCGACAGCGACTGCCATCGCCTGCTTCAGCGTATCGCTCAAACGATCGCTGGCGGCTTGCATCTCTTCTGGCGTGACGCGCAGGTTTTCCACCTGCGCTTTGTCGAAGCGCGCGCTGAACTCGCGCAGCGCATCATCGCCTTGTTCTTTTACTTGCGTCAGCACATCGCGCACGATTTCGCTGATGCTCGCCGAAGCAGAAATTGCCGGGCGCATCAGCAGCGCTTGCTGCTGTTGTTCATCACATTGTTGCCAGTCAATCGGGGTCATGATTGTGCTCATGCTGTTACTCCAACATTTTTTCGATTGGCAGTACGAGGATCGAACTGGCACCCAGCGCTTTCAGTTTTTCCATGGTTTCCCAGAACAGGGTTTCACTGCTCACCATGTGCATCGCCACGCGGCTCACTTCGCCTGCCAGTGGCAATACGGTTGGGCGCTCGGCACCTGGCAGCAGGGCGATCACTTCTTCCAGTCGCTCGCTTGGCGCGTGCAGCATGATGTACTTGGATTCGCGCGCTTTGATCACGCCCTGAATACGCGTCATCATTTTGTCGATCAGTTCTTGCTTGGCTGCTGGCAGCTCGCCATCGCGTTGAATCAGTACCGCTTTAGAGCGGTAGATGACTTCCACTTCACGCAGGCCGTTGGCTTCAAGGGTGGCACCGGTCGATACCAGGTCGCAAATGGCATCGGCCAAACCCGCGCGTGGCGCCACTTCCACCGAACCGTTCAGCAGGCAAGACTTAAAGGAGACGCCTTGCTTATCGAGATATTTCTTCAGCAGGTGCGGATAAGAGGTGGCAATACGTGAGTTCTGCAGGCACTGCGGGCCGGTATATTCCGCATCCACTGGCATCGCCAGCGACAGGCGGCAACCGCCGAAATCGAGACGACGCAGGGTGAAGTAGCGCGGGTCTTCGCCTTGTGCGCGGCGGTCCAGCAGCTCTTCTTCCAGTACGTTTTCACCGACGATGCCGAGATCCACCACGCCATCCATCACCAGGCCAGGGATATCGTCATCACGTACACGCAGGATATCGATAGGCATGTTCTCCGCAAACGCAATCAGACGCTGCTGCTGAAGGTTGATTTTGATACCGCAGCGGGCCAGCAGTTCGCGTGATTCATCACTTAAACGGCCAGATTTCTGCATAGCTATGCGAATACGGGTGTTATCTAACATGGTTCCTGTCCTCTTATTCAATCCTGTCTGAACTCAGTGGGGTTGCGTTCGCCCATAAAAAAACCCCCGGAAGATGATCTTCCGGGGGCTCTCTTTGCGTTCGCACCACTGGAAGATCCTAATCGTCTCCCAGCACACATCGCCTGAAAGACTAGTCAGGATGATGGTGATGATGGTGGTTGAACTGAACGCGTGTCATAGTAAATTCCGTTGCTGAATGAGTATTCATTTGCGTGCTGATTAACCTAACGAAGATAGCGGCGCTTGGCAACCCTTTTTTAACGTCAGTTCTCGGAACCTTCCGCAACAGTTTGCGCTGGTTTGCCATAATCGCTGGGACTAAGATGAAGTGTCTTAGCGCTGGAAAGCAGGAGTCGGTATGAAAAAAGTCGCGATTGTAGGTCTGGGATGGCTGGGTATGCCGCTGGCGATGGCGCTGACGGCGCGCGGCTGGCAGGTGACCGGCAGCAAAACCTCCCCCGATGGTGTGGATGCTGCGCGCCGCTGCGGTATTGAGGCATTTCAACTGGTGCTAACACCCGAGATTGAATGTGAAGCAGATGAGTTGGCCACGCTGATGGCGGTGGACGCGCTGGTGGTGACGTTACCCGCCAGCCGCACGGTTCAGGGCGGTGAAGATTATATGCAAGCCGTGCAGAACGTGGTTGACACGGCATTGGCGCATAAAGTGCCGCGCATCATTTTTACCAGCTCGTCGTCGGTGTACGGCACCGGTTCGGGCGTAATGAAAGAGAGCAGTGCACTGCAGCCAGAAAGCGTGGCGGGTAAAACGCTGGTGGAACTGGAAAACTGGCTGCACGATCTGCCGGGCACCAGCGTGGATATTGTGCGTTTGGCAGGGCTGGTCGGTCCCAATCGTCATCCGGGTCGATTCCTGGCCGGTAAAACCGGACTGGAGAATGGCGGTCACGCGGTGAATCTGGTGCATCTCGATGATGTGGTGGATGCGATTGTGCTGCTGCTGCAAACGCCTAAAGGGGGGCGGGTGTATAACCTATGTGCCTCGAAACACCCGGCACGTGATGATTTTTATCCGTTTGTTTCGAAGCAGCTGGGGCTGGTGGCACCAACGTTCGTTGCTGAGCCGGAGCGGTCGGCGGGGAAGGTGGTGGATGGGGCGAAGATATGCAACGAGTTGGGATTTGAGTATAGCTACGATGACCCGATGAAGATGCCATTGGAGTAGAGCAATCATGAGCGTCGTAAAGATACGGCGCTGTATAAAATTGATGTTTGTAAACTTTTTGTCTCAGAAATGAATGTCATTTTATAAATAAATTTTTTATTTAAGGGGTTATCACTATGATTTGAATGATGATAAAAATATTTCTCTTTGAGTTTGCTAAAGAATTTTTTTGGGATTAATGCTCATTAATTTCAAAAAAGTTATATTAAGGTTCTTAGTTGAGTGATTTTTTATCTTCATCTTATGTTGGTGATGATTAATATAAGTTGATGTCGTATCCATAAACTTAATACCAAGTTCTTTTATCTGAATATTTTAATTATTATGACTACTTAACCCATCCTGTAGGATGGGTCTAAGAAAAAGTAAGTTCTTATTTATTATAATCACTAAGTTTGTTTGAAAGTTTAATAATTACCACTCCATCAACTAATGCAACTGCATCTCTATTAGGCCATGCGGGAAGCGACTCGCCCATCAATCTTGATTTTTCTACTTGAGTAGTATCAGGTGATTTTAAATCTGCAATATTGGCTGCCGATAAATATTTATACATTCGCTGGTTGTTCCCCCCATCCCATTCGAAGAAAGATGCGCCAAATACATCAGCGGTCGGTATTCTCCATGAATTAAATGGCGTGAAACTGCCATAGAAAAATACCGGGGTTTTTGACAGGTCAATGGAGGGGTATTTTAGATAAATGGTATTAATTAATTGACTTGAAAGTTGATTATCTGCTTGCCTTGCCATGTAATCACTGTAGAAAAGCTTGTTAGATGCAGAGGCCCCAACAGCAAGGAGAATAACTGAAACATATAATGCCGAAATATTATAATTATAGAATACGACGGCAATGATGAAAATCCCAGCAAAAACAACAGGTATTTGGGTCATTGCTCTTGGAGGCAACCCTGTACCAATAGCAAGATTTAAAAGAAAGGCTGATAAAAGCACAGCTATTGATGCAAAAATTATGAGGGTGGTACTTTTTCTTTTTAAAATTGCTCCAACAATGATCGCCATGAGAGGAATAACTACTAATGGGAATGAGTTCATTCCGAATGCTGCATTAAAAGTAAAGTATGATCTAATGAAAGAGAATAAATTATTAATCACTTGATTTAAATCTGACTTACCCCATCCAACTATTGCAGATAGATAGCCTGAAATCATCACATTATAGTGGGAAGCAACTAATTTAGACAATGCAGCATCTAACATAAGCGCTGCTAAAGTTAAGGTGGAAAAAAGAACAACTTTTTTTAGAGCTACGTTAAACGTCATTTCAGATTTGATTGCAGAAACTGCAATCCATACACACAATAATGAAGCGGCGAAAAGGAATATAGACTGGTAAATTGATAGCGACACGATCGTAAGAATTATAAATGTAATACAGCCTTTTAGCGATCCCTTGTTAAGTGATACGAGTGAAGCAACCGAGCAAAACATAGATATTGCGATTGTGTCTGATTGATTACTAAATTCCAATTGATATGCCATCTGTGGAATGGCTGCTAACGCAATTGCAAACGACATTGATTGCAGTCTTGATAGCATCAAATATTTCGCGGAAAGAGCCGATGTAGCTGATAAAATTATGATCGCAAGCATTAAGGTGAAGAATGGAACATATGGCTCAGGTAGTATGTAGTGTCGCAGCAGGGCGTGGCCCCAGCGGCCAGCAGATAATGTCTGGGCGAAGTTATCCATTGGTTCTTCATCAATGGATAAAGTAAAATGAGTGAGTTCAAAACCATAAACAATAATGTATGAAATCATAGCTGTAATGAATGTGTACATTGTTGTTTTATTTTTAATTAAGTATTTTTCCATTTCCTATCAATGTCTCATTTTAAAGTTTTTGCTTTTGATAAATACATTTTGTTCAAGTTAACCTTTTAAAGTACAAAGATTTTTATCATTTTTTTGTTATGATATACCTCGGTCTTTTTTTGCTCTCAATGTAAATTCTGCCTATATACTCGCCTAATACACCAATACCAATTAGCTGAACACCACCCAAGAAAAGCATTGAAACCATAAGGGAAGGATATCCTTTAACAGGATTCCCCCAAAAAATAGTATCAATTAGCATCCAGGCCCCATATATAAATGAAATGGCTGCAACAATAAGCCCAATGTAAGTCCAAACTCGAAGAGGGAAGGTCGAAAACGAGGTAATCCCCTCTAACGCCAGATTCCACAACTTCCAACCATTAAATTTCGTTGTACCTGCGACACGGTCAGCGCGCGCATATTCCACGATATCGGTTTTACCGCCCACCCAACTCAAAATGCCTTTCATAAAGAGGTTGCGCTCTTGCAGCAATTTTATGTTTTCTACTACTTCACGCGACATCAAACGAAAATCGCCCACATTCTCTTCAATTTCCGGTGAGCTAATCTTGTTGTGAAGTTTGTAGAACCACTCGGCCGTTTTGCGTTTCAGGTGGGAGTCCGTACTGCGGTCAACGCGTTTAGCAAGAACGATATCCGCACCTTGTTGCCATTTTTCGAGCATCTCGGGGATGACTTCAATTGGGTCCTGCAAATCGACATCAATCGGGATAACTGCGTCACCGCTAGCCGCTTCAAGCCCGGCGAAAAGCGCCGGTTCTTTACCGAAGTTGCGGGTAAACGAAATATGTCTGACCAATTCATCATCGGCCTCGATTTCATTAAGAATGGCTTCAGTCCGATCAGTGCTGCCGTCATTGATAAACACCAACTCCACCTGATGAGTTTGGAACGATGCAAACTCACGTACTGCTCGGTAGAAGAGAGGAATAGCTTCCTCTTCATTAAGCACTGGGACAATCAAAGAAAATTTCATTAACTCTTCCTAAACACGAAAAACTTCGAATAGGCGAAGCCGCAAACAAGACTGAGTGCAGAGAAGAAAATCAGTGTCACTATAGGGCTAATATGCAGGCGGTCTGCTGTCCATCCGACCGAAAGCGCCATCGCGCCCATGAAAAAGATATAGAGAAAATATCGGGCAGTCGTCGCTTCGGCGTTAAAGGTCCATTTTGCGTTAGCGAAGAAGGAAAACGTCACCGCAACGCAAAAGGCCGCAAGGTTAGACGTAGATTGGTTCGCGCCACTCGCGAAGAGTGCGCCAAATACTGCCCAATGGATGAGGGTGTTAATCACCCCGACAGATGTATATCTGGCAAACAACCGCAGCATTGCATAACCCTAAAAATTAAAGTGCCTGATCCTCGCATTCCCTTAGCGTTATAGCAAGTTTTGGTAAAGGAACGTTGGTGAAACGTAAAGTGGGCAGGTTATGTCAGGGAGCGGTTTTATGGTGGGCATGGGGAATGAAGATTGCTGAAGTTTTTAAAAATATACACCCTTGTTTAAAAAGGGAGCTGTGCTCCCTTTTCATTAAACCCCCAACCGATCCCTTAACGCATACCACACTGCGCCCATTGCCGTCAGTGGCACTTTAAACCGTCTCCCTCCTGGAAACGGCAAATGTGGCAATTTCGCAAACGCATCAAACCTTTCTGCCTGTCCGCGCAGCACCTCGGCAATCAGCCTTCCCGACAAGTGGGTACAGGTCACACCATGTCCGCTATCCCCCTGCATAAAGAACGCATTCTTCTCGATTTGCCCAAACTGCGGCATACGTGACAGCGTCAGCAGGAAGTTACCGCTCCAGCGATGGCTGAATTTCACATCTTTCAGTTGAGGGAAAGTGCGTAACAACTTAGGGCGGATCAATGCTTCAATATCATCCGGCTCGCGGGCGCCATACACCACACCGCCGCCGTACAGCAGGCGGTTATCGGCGGTGAGGCGGAAGTAATCCAGCAGATAATTACAATCTTCGACGCAGTGATTGTTCGGCAATAAACCCAACGCCTGGTCGCGGCTTAATGGCTCGGTGGTGAGGATTTGCGAGCCACACGGCATGCTTTTACGGCTCAGGCGCGGTTCCAGTTGTGAGGGGAGATAAGCATTACCGGCAAAAATCACAAAGGTGGCAGTGACTTCACCTTTAGCGGTCTTTACCCGATGCGGCTCGCCATACTTTACTTCCAGTGCCGCAGATTGTTCATAGATGCGCCCACCGTGACGGCGAATCGCTTCCGCTTCACCCAGTGCCAGGTTTAACGGATGCAGATGCCCGCCGCGCTTATCCAGCAAGCCGCCGACATAGCGATCGGTCGCCACTTCGCGACGAATCGCGCGCTCATCCAGCAGCTCCAGATTATGGTTACCATAGCGCTCCCAGTTGGCTTTTTGGCTGCGCAAGTGGCCCATCTGACGCTGATTCAACGCGGCAAAAATGCCGCCAGGACGGTAATCACAGGCGATAGCATAACGGTCGATGCGATCGCGAATAATCTCCGCGCCCTCAAACATCATATTGCCCAGCATCTTCGCCACGTCTTTGCCGTAGCGTTGTTCAATTACATCCACATCGCGGCTGTAAGAATTCACTACCTGGCCCCCGTTACGACCGCTGGCTCCGAAACCAATCTTTGCCGCTTCGAGTAGCACCACGTCATAACCGGCTTCGGTCAAAAACAGCGCCGAGGAGAGGCCGGTAAATCCGCCGCCAATAATACAGACATCACACTGCACCGATTCCTGCAGTTCGGGCCACGGCTCATGCGCATTCGCGGTTGCGGCGTAATAACTTCCCACATGTTGCATCACATCCTCCTTTAGCGCGTGAACTCAGAAATTCGCTGGCGTGTGCGCACTGACAATGCGACACGGCAACTCAGACGTATTGGTAAAACTGTGCGGCAAGCCGGTATCAATCACATAGCTCTCGCCACAATAAAGGTGATAACTCTGGCCGTTGACCACCAGGGTGATTTCCCCTTCCAGCACTGTGCCGGTCTCTTCACCGGGATGACGCAGTTTCTCTCCGGTGCTGGAACCCGGTTCGTAACATTCGATAAGCATCGCCAGCGCACGTTTTTCAGCGCCGTTCTCCACCAAACGCAACGACACGCCGAGGCTGCCGATCTCAACGCACTCTTCCGGACGTACGATCACGCGCGGCGTGCTGTTTACCTTTGGCTCCGAGAAAAACTCTGACAACGACAAGCCGTACACCTTCAGCAATTTCTGCAAGGTACTCAGCGCTGGGCTGACTTTGTCCTGCTCAATGGTGCTGATAGCACTGTGTGTGAGTCCTGACAACTCAGCGACGCGACGCTGAGACAATCCCATCTCCTGCCGGATTTGCGATAAACGTCGTCCGGGCGCCAGAGTGGCATCATTCATGGCTGTATTTCCTTGTGATAACAGAGAGCCGCGTGGATAAAAGCCGCAAACAGGCGTTGCGAAACCGGGTCGTCATCGGAGTGCCACTCCGGATGCCACTGCACCGCAAGTGCAAACGGATGCTGGCGCAAACTCACCGCTTCAATCAGCCCATCAGGCGCACGCGCTTCAATGCGCAGCTGCGGGCCGGGTTCGCGGATGCCTTGTCCATGTAGAGAGTTCACGGCAAAGGATTGAGCGCTGCCAAGCACCTGGCTCAACAAACCTTCCGCTTCAGGCTGAACCTCATGCACCGGCGCGTATTGCTGTTCGAGCGGCAGCGCATCATCTTCACGATGCTCCTGAAACAGATGCGTCATATGCAGCTGGCGATACAGGGAACCCCCGTTGGCCACCACCAACTCCTGCAAGCCACGGCAAATACCGAAAATCGGCATCTTTTTGCCAATCGCATGAGTGATGATGCCGAAGGCGAGGCGGTCACGCGCCGGATCGGCATGCTCCTCTTTACCTTCTTCACCGTAATGCCAGGGTTCGATATTACTCGGGCTGCCGGTAAGCAAAATGCCGTCCAGCAGCGTCATACTGTTTTCTAATAGATGAGGGGCATGCATCAGTTGATGCGGCAAAGGCAAGGGAACACCACCGGCAAGCACGATGGCATCGAGATACTTATTGTGAACCGTTTGCCCGAGATGGCTGCCGATGTGGTTCTGACACATCACTACGCCAATCAAGGGTTTGTCAAAAATAATGCCCATAACGTCTCCGCGTTGCTGTTCAATATTTTCACCGTTTTTGCGCATCCGGCCTGAAAAGTGTGCAATATATTGTCAATCTAGCAACCGGTTGTTCGTTCTTTCAACAGAATTGTTACATTTGCACACTTTTTGCGTTAGCGCTATGTTAGAGGAGTGGCTGTTATTTTGAGCATTGCGCGAACCAATATTAAACGGTAAAGGGCGGGTGGGAACATGACGAACCTCGTAGAAGTAGAAGACTTCACGCGGCACAGTGAAGAGAAACGAACAAGCGCGTTCCAGCTGGAGGTTAAATCCTGGCTGGAACGCCATCCTGAAACGCAGTATGTCGATATTCTTCTTAATGATTTAAATGGGGTCTTTCGCGGTAAGCGCATTCCCATCTCTGCATTGGCAAAACTGGAAAAAGGGTGTTACTTCCCGGCCTCGGTTTTCGCCATGGATATCCTCGGAAATACTGTCGAAGAAGCCGGACTCGGACAGTCACTGGGCGAACCCGACAACCTCTGTATCCCGGTTCCCGGAACTTTAATTCCTTCTGCCGCCGATCCTGAATGCATCGCGCAATTGCTGCTGACAATGTGTAACCAAGATGGCACTCCCTTTGACGTTGAACCCCGCAATGTCCTCAATCGGCTGTGGCAGCAACTGCGCAATCGAGGGCTATTCCCGGTGGTAGCGGTAGAGCTGGAGTTCTATCTGGTCGATAAAAAGCGTGATGCGGAAGGGTACATCCAGCCACCCTGTGCGCCGGGTAGTGACGAACGTAATATCCAGAGTCAGGTTTATTCAGTCGATAATCTCGACCATTTCGCTGATGTTCTGCGGGATATCGACGATATTGCCAAACAGCAGGGCATTCCCGCTGATGGTGCGCTGGCGGAAGCCTCGCCGGGCCAGTTTGAAATCAACCTGCACCATACCCGTGATGTATTGAAAGCCTGCGACCATGCGATTTTGCTCAAACGCCTGGTGCGTCAGGTGGCCGAAAACCACGGTATGACTGCGACCTTTATGGCGAAACCTTATGAAGAGTACGCGGGTAGCGGGATGCATGTGCATATCAGCATGCTGGATGCCGCCGATCATAATGCCTTTTCACTCGACGACGGCAGCGATTCACCGCTGTTGAAACGCGCGCTGGCCGGGATGATCGATTTGATGCCGGCTTCAATGGCACTTCTGGCACCGAACGTTAATGCCTATCGCCGCTTCTTACCGGAAGCCTACGTGCCGTTACAGGCCTCCTGGGGGCACAATAACCGAACTGTTGCTTTACGTATTCCCTGCGGCGATGTGGATAACCATCGCGTGGAGTATCGTGTGGCCGGTGCGGATGCAAATCCTTACCTGGTCGTGTCAACAATTCTTGCCGGTATTTTGCACGGTCTGGATAATCAGCTACCCTTACCGCATGCGGTGCAGGGCAATGGACATGAGGCAGAAGGGCTGCCATTGCCGGTGCGACAGAGCGATGCGCTGTACGAATTCGAGAATAGCTATCCTCTGCAAAAACTGCTCGGCGAGCATTTCAGCGGCGTGTGGCATAGCTGCAAACAGAACGAGTTAATGCAGTTTGAACGGCTTATCACCGCCACGGAGATTGACTGGATGCTGAAGAACGCCTGACTCGCAGAAGAATTTCGCTAACGTCTTGTGCCGATGGCATAAGTTGGGGCAGAATACGCTCCCTGGAAAATACGAAACATAACCGACGCTTATCACGTCGGTTATTTTTTTGCAGATTGCAGTACACACACACATTACCGAGGCCGGACACGCATCCGGATAGATAGATACTGACAACACGCTTGGGCGTGAGATTTGAGGAAAACAAAGATGGGGCTGTTTACAATTGCACCAGCGCAAGCTGGTTCTCGCTTTCGTGATGATTACGGCGCGGCGACAATCGCAAACACTAATATCACTTCTCACTGCAGCACTTTGCGCAGTATCCCGCAGATCACCTCTGTTGGGGGCCTGAACAATGTCGCTTAACACCGCCGCACCACAGCGTGCACACCTGAAAAAATCCCTGACCTTGATCCCGGTTGTCATGATGGGCCTGGCGTATATGCAGCCAATGACCCTGTTTGATACTTTCGGTATCGTCTCTGGATTGACCGACGGCCACGTCGCCACCGCTTATGCTTTCGCGCTGATCGCGATACTGTTTACTGCCGTGAGCTACGGCAAGCTGGTACGCCGCTTCCCATCTGCGGGCTCCGCTTACACCTATGCTCAGAAGGCTATCAGTCCGCACGTCGGCTTTATGGTGGGCTGGTCATCACTGCTGGACTATTTGTTCATGCCGATGATCAACATCCTGCTGGCGAAAAGCTACTTTGAGACGCTGGTGCCGGGCATTCCGTCGTGGATTTTCGTGGTGTTGCTGGTGGCCTTTATGACCATCTCTAACCTCCGTGGTATCAAAACCGTTGCCAACTTCAACAGCGTGATCGTCGTGCTGCAGGTTGTGGTGATGGTGGTGATTACTGGTATGGTGGTTTACGGTGTGGCGCACGGTGTTGGCGCAGGAACATTGACCAGCAGCAAGCCTTTCTGGTCTGAGAATGCCCATGTGGTGCCGATGATTACCGGTGCAACCATACTTTGCTTCTCGTTCCTCGGCTTTGATGGCATCAGTTCGCTGTCAGAAGAGACTAAAGATGCAGAACGTACTATCCCGCGCGCGATTTTCCTGACCGCGCTGATTGGTGGTGTGATCTTTATCGGTGTGTCTTACTTCCTGCAGTTGTACTTCCCGGACATCTCGCGTTTCCAGAATCCGGACTCTTCACAGCCTGAAATCATGCTGTTCGTGGCAGGTAAAGCCTTGCAGATCGGCATCCTGATTTTCTCTGTGGTTACCGTACTGGCTTCCGGTATGGCGGCACACGCTGGCGTTTCCCGTCTGATGTATGTGATGGGCCGTGATGGCGTGTTCCCGCAGCGTTTCTTTGGCTTCGTGCATCCGAAATACCGCACGCCGTCGCTGAACGTGCTGTTGGTGGGCGCTGTGGCACTGCTGGCGATTAACTTCGACCTGGTGACCGCCACTGCGCTGATCAACTTCGGTGCGCTGGTGGCATTCACCTTCGTCAACCTGTCAGTGATTGCGCAGTTCTGGATCCGTGAAAAGCGTAACAAGACGCTGAAAGATCACCTCAACTATCTGGTGCTGCCAGTGATGGGTGCTTTGACAGTGGGTGCACTGTGGATCAACCTGGAAGAGACCTCGATGGTGCTCGGCCTGGTGTGGGCAGCGGTCGGTATTATTTACCTGGCGTTTGTTACTCGCACCTTCCGCAATCCGGTTCCGCAGTTCAGCGAAGAAGTGTAATTTTCGTTGCGCATTATGCGCAGCGGATAAAGACTTCGTGTCGTATGCAAAAGGTCGCCATATTGGCGACCTTTTGCTTTTAGACCAGCAAACTTAACCCGCCAGCACCAACTCCCAACCCCCCGCACTCAACGTCTCGCGTCCCGCTTTACTTAATTCGGTATCGGTTACGAGGGTATCGAAGCGCTCCAGCGGTAATGCCAGATGGGTGGCAATCTTGTTGTATTTCGAGCTGTCGCTCAGCAGTACGCGCTTACTGCTGACATCGCTGGCCGCCAGCTTGACCGGCACCTTATCTTCATCGGGTGTAAACAAGCCGCGCGGCCCCCAGCAGGATGCGGAGATAAACGCGATATCAATCGCCAGCATGCGCAGACTTCTCGCCGCTGATTCGCCGACGCTGGAGCGATTCTCGCGACATACGGTGCCGCCAGTGTGAATCAGCTTGCAGCCGCTGCTCTCCATCAATAGCCGGGCAATCACGAAATCATTGGTCACCACCAACAAATCGTCACGCTCGACCAGTTCGCGAGCCAGCGCCAGCGTGGTGGTGCCTGCGTCGAGATAAATACAGCTGTTGCGCGGAATATGGCGCGCGGCAAACTGACCAATCGCCATCTTTTCACTGCTGTACATGCTGGTTTTCGCCAGATGTGATGGCTCAGCAGCCAGACGATCCGCCGAGCGCACGCCGCCCGATACCGACAGCACGGCACCTTGCTCCTCCAGCTTTTGCACATCACGACGTATCGTCATGTGTGATACGCCTAAACGCTCGGTCAGCTCGGCAATGCTCACCACGCCGCGTTCGGCAACCAGCGCTAAAATTTGTTGATGACGTTCTACCGGAATCACATCGCTCTCCCTGAATTACCAATTTTTCACATTGTAAGGCATCAATTCACAGCCTGCAGCACAATTTATCCCAGGCAAATGTTAGCAAATATCCCTCCAGAACTGGGGTTCCCGTAGGGATTCAGAGGTGTGAATCGATGTTATAAGCTGTGCGTGTAAGTTAATTTTTGTGATTTACCGCACGTTTCTCCGCCAGTAACTGCGGCAGAATTAACAGCATTGAACAAAATATCACTTAAATTAACAACGGAGGTGTGCTGTGTCAGCAACCGTGAATAACATTGGCGTCATTGGTTTGGGTTCCATGGGCATGGGCGCAGCGCAGTCCTGTATTCGCGCTGGATTGAACACCTGGGGCGTTGATTTAAATCCACAGGCGCTGGAAACCCTGCGTCAGGCCGGCGCGCGTGATGCGCAAACTTCCGCTGCCAGCTTCGCGCAAGAGTTAGATGCCGTACTGCTGCTGGTGGTTAACGCGGCGCAGGTGAAAGCGATTCTGTTTGGCGAAACCGGTCTGGCGGCACAACTCAAGCCGGGCACCGTGGTAATGGTCTCTTCAACCATTTCTTCACAGGATGCACAGGCGATTGAACAGCAACTGGCACAACATCAACTGCTGATGCTGGATGCGCCAGTATCGGGCGGTGCAGCTAAAGCCGCGGTCGGCGAGATGACCGTGATGGCGTCTGGCAGCGATGAAGCCTTTGCGCTACTGAAGCCAGTTCTGGATGCGGTTGCCGCCAAAGTGTATCGCGTGGGCAGCGAAATCGGCCTGGGTTCAACCGTTAAAATTATTCACCAGCTGTTGGCGGGCGTACATATTGCAGTGGGTGCTGAAGCGATGGCGCTGGCTGCGCGCGCAGGCATTCCACTCGACACCATGTACGACGTGGTCACCAACGCCGCGGGTAACTCGTGGATGTTTGAGAACCGCATGCGTCATGTGGTGGACGGCGACTACTCACCGAAATCCGCAGTCGATATCTTTGTGAAAGATCTCAGCCTGGTGGCCGATACCGCGAAATCATTGCATTTCCCACTGCCGCTGGCGTCTACCGCCCTCAACATGTTTACCGAAGCGAGTAATGCTGGCTACGGCCGCGAAGATGACAGCGCAGTCATCAAGATTTTCAGCGGCATCACGCTGCCCGAGTCAAAGGAGAAGTAACCATGCGTTTAGGCGTGATTGCAGACGACTTTACCGGTGCAACGGATATTGCCAGCTTCCTGGTACAGAACGGTCTGCCTACCATTCAGTTCAACGGCGTGCCGCAAGGTCATGACGATGTGAGCGCGCAGGCGATTGTCATCAGCCTGAAGTCACGCTCTTGCCCGGCACAGCAGGCAATCGACCAGTCTCTGGCAGCGCTGGCCTGGCTGCAACAGCAGGGTTGCGATCGTTTTTACTTCAAATATTGCTCGACCTTCGACAGCACCGAACACGGCAACATCGGTCCCGTCACCGATGCACTGCTGGCCGCACTGGGCGAGACGCAAACGGTGATCTCACCCTCGCTGCCGGTAAACGGTCGTACCGTGTATCAAGGCTATCTGTTTGTTGCCGACCAGCTGCTGTCTGAATCGGGCATGCGTCATCATCCGGTGACACCAATGACCGACAGCAATCTGGTGCGTCTGATGACGCGTCAGGCGAAAGGGCAGGCGGCGGTGATCAATGCTGCTCAGCTGGACAAAGGCGCGGAAGCGGTTCGTAAACAGCTGGGCGAGCTGAAAGCGCAGGGCATCAACTACGTGGTGCTGGATGCGCTCAACGAGCAGCATCTGCTAACCCAGGGCGAAGCGCTGAAAGAAACCGTGCTGGTGACCGGCGGTTCCGGCCTGGCAATCGGTATCGCGCGCGCCTGGGCCACTCAGCAGCAAAACAGCGATGCCGAGCAGGCCGGACGTCCACAGGGCGAACGTGCGGTGGTGATCTCGGGCTCTTGTTCGCAGATGACCAATCGTCAGGTTCAGGCCTATCGCCAGCAGGCGCCATCACATGAAGTGCTGGTGGAGCGCTGCCTCGACGATGCTGAAGGCTACGCGCAGGAACTGTGCGATTGGATTGCCGCGAATAACCAGCAGCCTCTGGCACCTTTGCTCTTTGCCACTGCCGATGCTCAGCAACTGCAGGCAATCCAGCAGCAATATGGCGCAGCACGCAGCAGCGAAGCGGTTGAGCACTTGTTTGCCGCCGTCACCCGTGAGCTGAAATCACGGGGCTGGCAGCGCTTTATCGTCGCCGGGGGCGAAACCTCTGGCGTGGTGGCACAAAGCCTGGGCGTAACGGCCTTCCACATCGGCCCGATGATCTCCCCTGGCGTGCCGTGGGTGCGTGACATCCAGCAGCCGCTGTCGCTGGCCCTGAAGTCAGGCAACTTTGGCGACGAACAATTCTTTGCCCGCGCACAAACGGAGTTTTCAGCATGACCGAACAACAAGCACGTGAAGAGATGGTGCAACTGGGCGCCTCCTTTTTCCAGCGCGGTTACGCCACCGGTTCAGCCGGCAACCTTTCACTGTTGCTGGAAGATGGCAATCTGCTGGCGACACCTACCGGCTCTTGCCTCGGCGAACTGCAGGCCGACCGCCTGTCAAAAGTGACGATGCAGGGCGAGTGGATTTCGGGTGACAAGCCTTCTAAGGAAGTGGCGTTTCACCGCGCGCTCTATCTAAACAATCCCGCCTGTAAAGCGGTGGTGCATCTGCACAGTCACTATCTGACGGCGCTTTCGTGCCTCAACGATCTCGACAGCGAAAACTGCATTCGCCCGTTCACGCCCTATGTGGTGATGCGCGTGGGCGATGTGCCGGTCGTACCTTATTACAAACCGGGTGATGACCGCCTGGCTGAAGATCTTGCGCAGCTCGCGCCACGTTACAACGCTTTCCTGCTGGCCAATCATGGCCCGGTAGTGGTGGGTAAATCGCTGCGTGAAGCCGCGAATAACACTGAAGAACTGGAAGAGACCGCGCGTCTGATGTTCACGCTCGGCGACCGATCTATTCGTTATCTGACTGATGGCGAAGTGGCGGAATTGAGGAATTACTGATGCCTAAGTTTGCAGCCAATTTATCCACGCAGTTTGGCGAAGTGCCGTTTATTGAACGCTTTGCCGCAGCGGCCAACGCCGGTTTCCGTGCCGTTGAGTTTCTGTTCCCGTATGACTATCCGGCCGAGGTGATCAAAGCCGAGCTGGAGAAACATCAGCTGGAGTTGGTGCTGTTCAACACCGCAGCCGGAAACGTGCAGGTCGGGGAGTGGGGCGTCTCCGCAATTCCTGGTCGTGAAGAAGAGGCGCGTGCCGACATCGATCGTGCGCTGGAATATGCCTTAGCACTGGGCTGCCCTCAAGTGCATGTGATGGCGGCAACGGTGCCAAACGGTGCCGATAAGGCGGCGTATGAAGAAACGTTCGTCCGTAATATGCATTACGCATCCGAGTGCTTTGCACCACACGGCATCCGCTTGTTACTGGAGGCACTCAATCCGATGACGAAGCCGAACTACCTCTACTCCAGCCAGTATCAAACGCTGGCGATGATGGAACGTATCGATCGTCCGAACGTGTTCACGCAGTTGGATCTGTTCCATGCGCAGTTAGTCGACGGCAACCTCAGCCATCTGATTCGCGAGTACGCTGGGCGTTATCGCCATATTCAGATCGCCTCTGCGCCGCATCGTCACGAACCAGACGAAGGCGAAATCAACTATCCGTACCTGTTCAGCCTGCTGGATGAAGTCGGCTATGACGGCTGGGTCGGCTGCGAGTATTTCCCACGCGGTCGCACCGAAGCGGGCCTCGGTTGGTTCGCGCCTTACGCGAAATAGCTTTTGTTGTACCGCCCAGCACAGTGCGTTGCGCCCTGTGCGGGTGAAGTCTTACCTGAATTCATAAAACATTAAAAATATACCCAAGTACCCCCTAAATAATTCGAGCTGCAGGAAGGCGGCAAGTGGGTGAGTCCCCAGGAGCTTACATCAGTAAGTGACTGGGGCGAATCCACGTAGCCAACGCACCTGCAGCTTGAAGTATGACGGGGGGAATAGAATTAGAGGTTTATCATGTCAACCGCGTTGCTGTTAGCTATCGCTACTGCCAGCATTGTCATACTGCTGCTGTTGGTGATTAAAGCCAAAGTCCATCCGTTTGTTGCTTTACTGATTGTCAGTTTGATCGTCGCCATCAGTACCGGTATTCCGGCTGATAAGATCATGGAAACCATCTTTAGCGGCATGGGCAACCTGCTGGGTCATATCACTATTATCATCGTGTTGGGGGCGATGCTTGGTGCAGTGATTGAAGCCTCGGGCGGTGCCGAATCGCTGGCGCAGCGCTTCAGTAAATCGCTCGGTATCAAGCGTACCGTCGCAGCCTTAACCATGGCGGCGTTTATCCTCGGTATTCCGGTGTTCTTTGAAGTCGGCTTTATCATTGTGATCCCGCTGATTTACGGCTTTACCAAAGTGGCGCGTGTCTCGCCGCTGAAGTTTGGTTTGCCGATGGCGGGCGTGATGTTGACCGTGCATGTCGCGTTGCCGACACACCCAGGCGCAGCAGCCGCCGCCGGTATTCTGCATACCGATATGGGCTGGTTAATGATGCTTGGCATCCTGATTTCGATCCCTGTGGGTATCGTCGGTTACTACGTGGCAAAAGTGATGAACCTGCGTCAATACCACCTCTCAGTGGATGTACTTGAGCAGTTGCAGCTGGCGAAACCTGAAGGCACGCCAAAAAGCGAAGTGCCACCACCGGGTGCGATGACGATTGCCGGTCTGATTGTGGTGCCGATTGTGTTGATCGTGTTAGGTACGCTGGCGCACACCATGCTGGCGGAAGGTAGCATTCTGCGTGACGTGATGACGGTGATTGGTAACCCGCCAATTGCCCTGCTGATTGCGCTGGCACTGGCGGCATGGCTGCTGGGCGTGCGTCGCGGCTGGAGTAAAGAGAAGCTGGAAGATCTGACCGGTCGCGCAATTCCTGGCTCTGCAAGTGTGATTCTGGTGGCGGGTGCGGGCGGTGCGTTTGGTAAAGTGCTGGTGGAATCCGGTGTCGGTAAAGCCCTGGCGGTGACGCTGGAAACCCTGCATCTGCCGCTGGTGCCCGCTGCTTTTATCTTGTCACTGGCATTGCGTGCGTCTCAGGGATCGGCCACGGTGGCGATTCTCACCACCAGCGGTTTGTTGAGTCAGGCGGTGGGCGATGTGACCGATATGCAACGTGTGCTGGTCACATTGGCGGCGTGCTTCGGTGGCCTGGGCTTGTCCCACGTTAACGATGCCGGCTTCTGGGTGGTAACACGTTATTTGGGGCTATCCGTCGCCGATGGCCTGAAAACCTGGACGGTGCTGACTACGCTGATGGGGTTAAGTGGTTTTGCGCTGACCTGGCTGGTGTGGGGGATGATTTAAGGTTCACAGCGGTCGCCATTAAGGCGACCCTTAAGTGACAACGGGTATGGCGCACATTTATGTGCGCCTGCATCTGAAATGCATTTCAAACGAACATCAATCTGATACACATCTGTGCACACATGGTTGCGATATGCCGCGATCACGCGCGTGAGCGATTAAGACACCAACTCCTGCGCATACAAATACAGCGCTTTCAGCTGTGCCATCTTCTCCGCGTTATCCTCATGCAAACTCGCTAACGACTCCAGCTCTAAGAGGAACGCCTGCACGCGATCGGCATTCAGCGCTTCACGGCGATGCTGCAACCAGCGCTGCTGCTCTTGATCATCCAGCGTGCCGGGGAAGTTACGCGCACGATAGCGGAATAGCAGCTTCGCAATACGTTTATCGTCGAAGGTCAAATCCAACGCCGGTAAATTCTGCGGCGGCGTCTGACGCACGATGTTCATCGCTGCGCGATCGGCATCACTGAAGAAGCCGTCATACAGCTGTGCGTCAACGTCATCCGATGGCTTAAACGGCTCGGCTTCCGCAAACAGCGTCACCGCTTTCTCACGCACTTCGGCATGCTGACGCAGCAGCGCCAGGTTCGCCAGACAGCGTTCACGATCGATATTCAGGCGTGCAGCATCTTCGGGACGTAAGGTATTCGCTGGGGCTAACACCGGGCATTTATTAATATGCACCAGCTTAATCGGTACCGCCGCGCGACCATCCAACTCACTCTGTTTGGTGTACAACCGCTCGCGCAGTTCATCCGCATTCAGCTCCAGCAGTGGCTGCATATCGCCCGCCAGATCCACCACAATCAGCGCATTACGATTATCCGGATGCCATGCCAGCGGAACGACCCAACTGGTGTTGCCACGTGCCGCACCGAACATGCCGGAGACGTGCACCAGCGGCTTCATCTGCGGAATATCAATCAGGTTCATCAGTTTCTGCTTGTTGCGATGGGTAAACAGAAACTCAAACAGCTTCGGCTGCTTCTCTTTCACCAGTTTCGCCATCGCCAGCGTGGCATACACATCCGACATCGCATCGTGCGCCTGTTCGTGTGCCACGCCGTTGGCTTTGGTGAGATGTTCCAGCTTGAAGCTGGGGAAGCCGTCATCATTTTCCGGCCATTCAATACCTTCCGGGCGCAGGGCGTAACAGGCGCGCATCACATCCAGCAGATCCCAACGTGAGTTGCCGTTCTGCCAGCTCCAGCCGTAGGGATCGAAGAAATTGCGATAGAAGATATTGCGCGTCACTTCATCATCGAAGCGCACATTGTTGTAACCGATCACACAGGTTTGTGGCTCGGTAAACAGCCCATGAATGCGTTCAGCAAATGCCGTCTCTGTTACGCCGCGCGCTTTAGCCACCTGTGGCGTGATGCCGGTGATCATCACCGCTTCCGGCTGCGGCAGATAGTCATCAGCGGGCTGGCAGTAAAACACCTGCGGTTCACCTACGGCGTTGAAATCTTTATCGGTGCGCAGCCCGGCAAACTGCGCCGGACGGTCCAGTGAGGGACTTTTACCGAAGGTTTCGTAATCGTGGAACAAAAAGGTGAACTCAGAGGCGGGCACGGCAGTATCCTGGCAATAGAAAATCAACGCACAGAATAGTCGTGTGCAGCAGGCAGCACAACCTTGTTTACCGCTGCTGTGGGCAGGCGCACAGCATTTGTCCGCAGTTCATACTTTTTTTCAATTTATTCAACTATCCAGGCGCTAATTGCCGTAAAACGTGCGGCGGTAAATTCATTTTTTGATTAGAGGAAGAAGTGTTGAAAAGGCGTCTGCTGGTAACTGTATCTGGAATGATTGTTTGGGCATCACTGGCACACGCTGACGACAGCATGCCATTCCCACTGACGCCTCCGCCGATCGATGCGGCTTCGTGGGTGTTAATGGACGCCACCACGGGCCAGATCCTTACTGCCGGCAATCCCGATGAAGAGCGTAACCCGGCCAGCCTCACCAAGCTGATGACCGGCTACGTGGTGGATCGCGCGGTTGATCAGAAAAAAATCACCCGTGATGATGTGGTCACCGTGGGTAAGGATGCCTGGGCTGCAGGTAATCCGGTGTTCAAGGGCTCCTCGCTGATGTTCCTCAAGCCCGGCGACAAAGTGACGGTACGCGATCTGATGCGTGGCGTGATCATCGATTCCGGCAACGATGCCTGTGTGGCTCTGGCGGATTATGTAGCGGGCAGCCAGGACAGCTTCGTCAATATGATGAACAACTACGTACAGAAGCTCGGTCTGACGCATACCCATTTTGAAACCGTGCACGGCCTGGATGCACCCGGCCAGCACACCACCGCGCGTGATTTAGCGGTGCTGTCGCGTGCCATCATCAATGGTGAGCAGGATTTCTACGCCATGTACGCGGAGAAAACCCTGAGCTGGAACGGGATTACGCAAAATAACCGTAACGGTTTGTTATGGGATCAAAACCTTCACGTTGATGGCATGAAAACAGGCCATACTGAAACGGCAGGTTTCAACATCATTGCGTCAAACATTGTTGGTCGTCATCGTCTGATTGCGGTGATCATGGGCGGTAAGAGCTCGAAAGGGCGTGAAGAGCAGGCGCGTAAACTGCTGGTGTGGGGGCAGAACAACTTCGATACCGTGCAACTCTTCCATGCAGGTAAGAAAATCGGCACCGAAAACGTCTGGTACGGCAATCCGCACAAAGTGGATGTCGGCACCACTCAGGATATTTATCTGTCTCTGCCGCGCACCGAAGTTTCAAACGTCATGGCGAAATATGTGATTGAGCGTAAAGACCTGGAAGCACCGCTGAAAGCCGGTGAGCAGGTGGGTGAAATCCAGGTAATGGACAAAGACAAGCAGCTGGCGAGCTATCCGCTGTATGCCCTACAAGGTGTGGATAAAGCCGGCATCATCACGCGTATCAGTGACTACGTAAAACAGAAACTGTAATCCGCAGCGGATGTCGCGGCCGCTCCCGTCGATATCGGGGAGCGGCCAGAGCGGGCTTTCTGCTGCTGAACGGAGGCAAAGGTATGAAAGCATCTATCGTTGAACGCAATCCTCAAAGCTGGCTGGGCTACCATTTGCAGGGTCCGTGGCAGGAAACCGTGCCGCGCGGATTTAACCAGCTAAAAAGCTGGGTCGAGCAGCATGGTGTCGAAGGCGAATGGCTGGCCATCTATTACGGCAATCCTGAAGTTCTCCCGCCGGAAGAGCTACGCGTTGAAACGGTGATCACTGCGCCCACCGATGCTGTGCCCTCTTATGGTGACGACATCGAGCAAGGCCTGCTGCCCGGTGGGCAATATTTTCATGCGCGCATGGAAGTGATGAACAACGATTTCTTCACCGCCTGGCACAGCCTGTTTGATCATCTCAAGACGAAAACCGACTGGCAGGTGGATAATCGTCCCTGCTTCGAACACTACCTTTCCGACGGCTCTGACAGCGGCGACTGGCTGGTGGATATGTACATTCCGGTACGTGCAGCCGACTAATATCATCAGTGCGTTACTTCTATGTTTCATAAGCGAAAATAAGATGTAGCGCACTTGTTGAATCGCAAAAAAAGAGCGGAAATAGTGCTGCGCAGCACTCAATGTTCGTGTCTCGCCAGGGTAACATAGCGCGCAAATTTTTATCGTTCCCGGACCACCATGTTACGCGCCGACAAACCCATCTCTGCCATTGAGTTCTGGTTCTACCGCCACTATCGCGCTGTGCACGGCGTGCGCATCGCTATCGCCTTTGTGCTCTGTTTTCTGTTTGTGCGTTTGACGGATATTCCGGAAGGCACCTGGCCGCTGATCACGCTGGTGGTGGTGATGGGGCCGATCTCGACCTGGGGCAATGTGTTTCCGCGCGTCATCCAGCGCATCAGCGGTACGTTTGCCGGGCTGGCATCGGGTTTGATCGCCCTGAAGCTGGAGCTGATCTCACTGCCAATGATGTTGTCATGGTGCTTCGTGGTGATGATTATTTGCGGCTATCTGACGCTGGGTAAACATCCTTATATGGCGCTGCTGATTGGTATCACGCTCGGCGTGGTGGTGGGTGCTCCGGCCGGTGACTTCACTGTGGCGCTGTGGCGTGGCGGCGATGTGATCCTCGGTTCGATTATGGCGCTGCTGTTCAGTGCGATTCTCGCTCAGCGTGCCTACACGCACTGGCGCATTCAGCTGTCGGATTCGTTTATCGCCATGGCGAAACTGCATCACACCGGCTTTTCCGCCAACCTGCTGGAGAAACCGCGACTGAACAAACCATTCCAGAAGCAGCTCTCCAGCGTGATTAAAATGCGCGCGCTGCTGGAACCGGCGAGTAAAGAGACGCGTATTCCGAAATCAGTGTTTGAAGCGATTCAGACCATCAACCGTAATATGGTTAACACGATGCAGATGCAAATTGATGCATGGTGGTCATCACGTGAGAGCCACCTGTTGCTGCTCAATGCCCCGACGCTGCGCCGCAGTCAGAAAATGACCGAAGACACGTTGAACGCGCTGGCCACATTGATGGTGAAAGGGGAGACGGAAGGCGTGATCGCCAACAGCCATGAACTGGAGGAGATCACCCAGGAACTGGAACAGTTGATTGCCAACCGCAGCGGGCGCTTAGAGACCACGGCGATCTATGGCTACGTGTGGTTGAGTCTGGAACAGGCGCGTCAACTGGAGCGCATTACGGATCTGGTCCGTCTGGCACTGCGCAAATAGTTTTCTCAGGCAATGACTTAATGTGAATCACCCTTTCTTTGCGCTAAGATAAGTGCCAGTCCGAAATTAGCTGTGAAAATTGCGAATCCAGCTAGCAAGCCGCTAAGCTGTAGCTCATGACTATTCCGCCTGCCGCGGCAGGCTCAAAGAAAGGTGCCAACATGGAAAATGCCAAGCAATCATTTCAGGACGTTCTGGAGTTTGTACGTATGTTTCGTCGTAAAAACAAACTGCAGCGCGAAATCGTGGATAACGAGAAGAAAGTCCGTGATAACCAGAAACGTGTGTTGCTGCTGGACAACCTGAGCGAGTACATCAAACCAGGCATGAGCGTTGAGGCGATTCAGGAAATCATTGCATCCATGCGTGTGGACTATGAAGACCGCGTCGATGAGTACATCATCAAAAATGCTGAATTGTCGAAAGAGCGTCGCGAGCTGTCGAAGAAGTTGAAAGCGATGGGTGAACCAAAGCCGCAGTAAAAATGTTGGGACCGCAAGGTCCCAAATTTTTTGCAGCGTAACGGCTTCCGCACTGCCTGCCGTGGCGTGCGCAATAGCCTGTGCTGCTTTAACCTGGTCAGGCTTTGGGTTTTAATTGTCGCGCTAATGCCTGCAACTGACCGGCGATCTCCGCTATATCCACATCCCCTTGCATCGGCGCAGCTGTCGTTTCGCGCAATATCAGCTCGGTTACCAGCGGTAGGGGCTGTACAGCTTCTCCGGCCAGTTCCGCCAACAAGCGGTCCACAGATACTGCACCCAACTGCTGCAAATCCTGACGCACGGTGGTGAGCGGCGGCTGATACCACGCGCTCTCGGCAGTGTCGTCATAACCAATAATCGACATCTCTCCAGGAATTTTCACGCCGTGTTGGTGCAGTGCACGCATCGCCCCAAGCGCCATCTGATCGTTCGCCACCAGCAGGGCCTGTGGCAGGCGATCCGGCAGTAACTGCAATAGCGCCTGATACCCGGATGACGCACTCCAGTCGCCATGCAGTACGCATATTGGCTGCAACTGGTGTGACGATAACGCCCGTTGCCATGCAGTGAAGCGCGCCCGCGCCGAAGCCGAACTTTCAGGCCCATTCAGCACGCCAATCTGCTGGTGGCCCAGCGCGACGAGATGCTCCACTGCCTGCTGCGCACCCGATTCACTCTGATACTGGCACTGGCTGACAGCAGCATGTTGTTCAACATCGAGAAACAGCACAGGCTTGCTGCCGCACTGCTGCTGCACCTGCGCCGCCTGTTCAGCATCGAGCGGCAGGTTGATGAGTAGTGCATCAACGCGCTGCGCCAGCAGTTCATTCACCGTGTCCTGGGCATTTCCGGCCGCATTCGCCATGGCGATCACCAGATGGTAACCCTGTGCGGCGGCACGTTCATGGATCGCCGAGGCAATCTGTGCCGGGGCCATCAATGCGAGATCGCTGGTGGCCAGCCCCAGCGTGCGCGTGGCTTTTCCTGCCAGCTGCTGTGCCACGCGGTTGGGCACATAGTTCAGCTGTTGCATCGCGGCTTCGACTTTGGCGCGCGTCCGTGGCGAAACCTGCACGGAATGGTTGAGCACACGGGAAACGGTCTGGTAGGAAACCCCCGCCAGTGCAGCGACATCATCGAGGGTAACGGAACGCGCAGTCATAAACTCTCCTGAATCTGATAGCGGCGAGTGTAGCAAATTTTTCTCTGCTGTCGCGGAGTTAAGCCGCTACACTGCCAGTGTTAATGCGAGGAGAACGCGATGCAGCTCAATAGCCAACAGATTCAGGATATCAATACGCTTGCGGCCTGGCTGGCGCTTGACCACATGCCGACAGATGGCACGCTCGAGGTTGATTTGGCAATTCTTGCCGGTCACGCGGTACTGCCCAACGTTGAAGGTGTGATTGCACTGGCGAAGAAGTATCAGCTGCCTCTGATGATAAGCGGCGGTATCGGTCATTCCACGGTGTTACTGGCGGAGATGATCGCTAATCATCCCCTTTATCGTCAGATTTCTACCCAAGGTAAAAGCGAAGCAGAGTTGCTGGGCGACATGGCGGGGGTGTTTGCCGCACTGCCGGACGAGCAGCTGCTGCTGGAAACCGCCTCACGCAACTGTGGTGAGAATGCCGCTTTCAGCCAAAAACTGCTGGATGAGCAGAAGTGGCAGCCGCAGCATGTATTGCTGGTGCAGGACCCACTGATGCAGCGACGTACCTGGGAAACCTTCCGTTATCAATGGCGTGACCGTGCCGACGCACCCGAATTTATCAGCTGGCCGGTGTTCGTCCCGCAGGTGATGATGGATGCGGGTATGCTGCGCATTATCGGTGCGCCACCGCAAGGATTGTGGTCGATGGAGCGTTTTCTTTCGCTGCTGATGGGCGAGATCCAGCGCCTGCGCGATGATGAAAACGGCTACGGTCCACGCGGCAAAGGTTTCCTCGGGCATGTGGATATCCCGGACGAGGTAGAAGCAGGCTGGCAGCGCTTGATGCAACTGAAAGGCGTGCAGTCGCGGCTTGGATAAAACGCGTATAACCCCGATGCGGCGCACTTTATTGCGCATGGGGCGGCGATTTGGCTCTATCAGACTCACGCCTAACCCCGTAGCGGCGCAATTCATTGCACATAAGTCAGCGAATTAGCCTTCTCAGATTCGCGCGATAATATTGCACCGCAACGGTATTAACCTGCGATTTAACGATTCTGCAAATACACCTGCAAATTCATATACACCGCATTCAACAACGGCGTCACCACGCCACTGCGTGCGCCTCGCACCAGCAGATCGCCAATCACCTGGTCCGCCTCAATCTCATAACCCTGGGTTAAGTCGCGATACATCGAGGAGGTCATCGCCACCTGCGGATTATTTAGCGTCTCATAAATCTTTGCCGTTACCGCTGGCCGTTCCTGATAGCCGTCAGCACCAAGCACGGAAAGCACCTCAGTAAAAATCCCCTGCAACAAGGCTTCACCACCTTGGGATCGCAACACCTGTTGGGTATTACCTCGCGCGATGCAGCACACCGCCCCTAATGTGCTCAGCAGCAGCCACTTCTCCCACAGTTCGCTGATGATGTTGTCAGCAAAGACCGTATCGAACTGCGCGATGTTCAGCGTTTCATTGACACGTTGCAGACGTGCATCATTGTGCCCATCGAGTGCACCGTAGTAGAGAATATGCAGCGGCGTCATCTGCACCACTTCACCTTGTTCACCCAGCGTGGCGTTGATTTTGCACAAGCCGCCAATCACCTTGTCGCCAAAGCGTGCGCGCAGCGTATCGATATGGCGCATACCGTTAAGGATCGGCATGATCAGCGTTTCTGGCCCAACGGCGGGTGCAATATCCTCGATAGCCTGATCGAGCCCGAAGCTTTTCACCGTCAGGATAATCAGATCAAACTGGCCTGTCAGCTTGCCGGTTTGCGCCAGCTGCGGGTGAATCACTTCTGTGCCGCCCGGTGTTTTTAGCACCAGACCGTTTTGATGCAGTTGCTGAAAACGGCGCTCGCGCACCAGAAAAGTCACATCACGTCCTGCTTGCGCCAGACGTGCACCGAAATATCCGCCGGTGGCACCGGCGCCGACAACCAGAATGCGCATGGTTAGATTTCCCGTTGAGAGTGAGACCCTTACCATAAATCGGGAAGGGTCGGGCTTGCCAGCCCGTAAATGCTGAAACCGTCACAAGATTTTTCCGATGGCTAAAAAAGGCTCAAACTGTTCGTATTTACTCGTACAATGGGTCTATGCTGTTGCGCAGCGGCGGGCAATGGTGCTCGCCCACTTTTCCAGTCGAACAGACTAAGGACGCATCATGCCCCGACCCCTACCTATCGAACGTTACCGCAATATCGGCATCTCCGCGCACATCGATGCCGGCAAAACCACCACCACCGAGCGCATTCTGTTTTACACCGGGATGAGCCACAAGTTGGGTGAAGTGCACGATGGCGCGGCAACCACCGACTGGATGGCGCAGGAGCAGGAGCGCGGTATTACCATTACCTCGGCGGCGGTAAGCTGCTACTGGCCGGGCATGGATGGCAGCTTCACGCCGCACCGCATCAACATCATCGACACACCCGGACACGTCGATTTCACCATCGAAGTGGAGCGATCCATGCGCGTGCTGGATGGTGCCGTGATGGTGTATGACGCCGTCGGTGGCGTACAGCCGCAATCGGAAACCGTGTGGCGCCAGGCCAACAAGTATCATGTGCCGCGCATTGCTTTCGTTAATAAGATGGATCGCCAGGGTGCGGACTTCTTCCGCGTGGTGCAGATGATGAAAGATCGTTTGCATGCCAACCCCGTGCCGATTGTGATTCCGATTGGTGCGGAAGAGCACTTCGCAGGCGTGGTGGATCTCAACAAGATGCGCGCCATCTATTGGGATGACGCCAGCCAGGGCATGACGTTCAGCTATGCGCCAATCCCTGATGAGTTGCAGGCGCTGGCTGCCGAATGGCGTGAGAATATGGTGGCTGCTGCGGCGGAAGCCAGTGAAGCGTTGATGGATCGTTATCTGGAGCAGGGTGACCTGAGCGAAGAAGAGGTCATCGCGGGCTTACGTCAGCGCACATTGATTGGCGAGATCCAGCCGATGCTGTGTGGTAGCGCGTTCAAAAACAAAGGTGTGCAGCGCATGCTTGATGCGGTGATTGAGCTGATGCCGTCGCCGCTGGACGTGCCGCCGGTTTCCGGTGTGAACGAAAAAGGCGAGCACGATGAGCGCCATGCTGATGACGATGAACCGTTCTCGGCGCTGGCCTTCAAACTGATGAGCGATCCCTATGTGGGCCAACTCACCTTCGTGCGTGTTTACTCCGGTGTATTGCGCAAAGGCGATAGCGTGTGGAATGCGGTGAAAGGGCGTAAGGAGCGCATCGGACGTATCGTGCAGATGCAGGCTAACGATCGCATCGAAATCGAGGAGATTCGTGCGGGTGATATAGCCGCCTGTGTCGGTTTGAAAGAGGTGACCACTGGCGAAACGCTGTGCGATCCGAATGCGGTGATCACCCTGGAACGCATGGAGTTCCCGGACCCGGTAATTTCGCTGTCGATTGAGCCGAAAACCAAGGCAGATCAGGAGAAAATGGGGCTGGCGTTGCAGCGTTTGGCCGCAGAAGATCCGTCATTCCGCCTGCACACCGATGAAGAGTCGGGGCAGACGATTATCTCCGGTATGGGTGAGTTGCATCTGGAGATCATCGTTGATCGCATGAAGCGTGAATTCGGTGTGGAAGCCAACATTGGTCGGCCACAGGTCACCTATCGCGAAACCATTCGTAAGACGGTGCGCGATGTGGAAGGCAAGTTTGTGCGCCAGTCGGGTGGTAAAGGTCAGTATGGCCACGTGGTGCTGACGCTGGAGCCGCAGGCAGCAGGCGCAGGTTTTGCCTTTGAAGATGCCACCAAGGGCGGCGTAGTGCCACGCGAGTTTATTCCTTCGGTGGAGAAGGGGATTCGTGAAGCGCTCAATTCCGGCGTGCTGGCGGGCTATCCAGTGGTGGATCTCAAGGCCACACTGACCTTCGGTTCGTATCATGACGTCGACTCTTCGGAAATGGCGTTCCGCATGGCAGCGATTTTTGGTTTCAAAGCGGCGGCTAAACAGGCCGATCCGGTGATCCTTGAGCCGGTGATGCAGGTGGAGGTGGAAACGCCAGAGGATTACGCCGGTGGGGTGATGGGCGATCTCTCTTCGCGTCGCGGTACGCTGCAAGGTATGGATGAGCGCTTTGGTGCGCGCATCATCCGAGCCGAAGTGCCGCTGTCAGAGATGTTTGGCTACGCCACCACGCTGCGATCCATGTCGCAGGGCCGTGCCACTTACAGCATGGAATTTGCGCATTACGCTGAAGCGCCACGCAATGTGGCCGAGGGAATTATTGCGTCACGCGCAGAGTGATTTTTTGGGCGGCAAGGATGCCGCCTTTAAGCTGCGCGATATATTGCGTATAGCTGCAGCGCGATGAAAGATGGTCGTTGCGCGATAAATTACATCGCGGCTGTTCAAATCACAGCAACTTCACGCCGTATTCCGCTGCTTGATCTTCCCACGCTTGCACCTCATCGTAAAACGCCCGCTCTGGCACCGCAAAACCGCTGATTAGACTCGCTGCCAGCAACTGCTGATGCTTCTTATCAGTAGTGAGTTCGGTCAAGGCGCTGCGCAGACGCTCAAGCGTTTTGGCATCGGTTTTTGCTGAGGTGATTAACGGCAGTGCGGCACACAGCGGGGTTTCACCAATGATCTCTAACCCGGCCAGTTCTTCAGGATGATGAGCACGCAACAGCGCCCAGGTGATGCAATCGATCGCCGCGATATCCGCTCGCTGTTCACGCAACGCGGCCAACGATTGACGATGACTACCGCTTAGCTGTGTTTCACTAAAAAATGCGCCGCCGTGCGCCAAAGGCGCTATCACATAACGCATCGAGTTGTAGCCCGAGTGCGAGTCATCACTGTTGCATACGGCGCGGCGACCACGAAAATCGCTCAGGGTGAGATTTTCATCCGCTTTGCGCGCCACCAGCCAGCTGCGATAGCGCAGTCCCTCACAGCCTTGCGCGCTGGATTGAAACGCGCCGACCAGTTGCACATCGGGCAAAGATGTTACCAGTGGATAGCCGCAGGTCTGGCTTAACAGCAAATCAGCGTCGCGCCAGTGGGGTACGAGATCGCTGTGCCACTCAACCTCAGCCTGCACGCCGCGTTGTTGGAGCAGCGTCGTTAGCGCAGCGGTCAGGCCAAGCGTCGTTGGATGATGAATATCGTACATCGGCAGTGAAATGATCGGCATGCTGTGCATCCTTGTGCGTTCGCGGATGGGCGTTAACGTTGACCGGTTTGCGCCAGAAACGCAGCAACCACTCGCCATAGCCAGCGACGCGGAAACCGTGATTGCGCTGATGGTAGCCGTCGCGATACAGCAGATAGACTTTGCGCAAGCCGTACCAGGGCAAACCGGGCAGATCGTGATGTACAGAATGATAGTTGAGATTCAGAAATAGCCAACGCCACGGCCAGGCGGCTTCATTGTTCACGGAGCGGGCCAGCGGGGCTTCTTCTGCGCGATGCTCGTAGAAAGAACGTATTTTGGTCAACGCCAATGCCGGATAACTCACGGCAACCACGAACCACAGCGGCGACAATCCTTGCTGCTGCATCCAGTAGAAAAGCCCAGCCAGCAGCGTCAGATGAATCACCCACATCGAAATAGCGGCACGATCACGCGCCAAAAGCATCATCTTCAGGGTCGCCACGATATCCAGCAGCGGACCTAACAGCAAACGGCCGGGAAACGTATTACGCAGGTGAATCAAGCGTTGCTGCCACGGCTTAAGCTGTGCCCAGCGTTCCGGCGACAGGTAATAGGTTTCCGGATCTTCATCCGGTTCGGTGAGGGTGTGATTACGGTGATGTGCCAGATGTGAATCGCGATACAGCCCATAGGGATACCACACCGCCAGCGGCAGGGTACCAAACAGCTGGTTGAGCCCTGGAAAACGCGTGGGATGGCCATGGATCAGCTCATGCTGCAGCGACATATACCAGGTGGTGAACACAATCAGCAGCAGAGTGGTTAAAAACAGACCCAGCGTTTGCCAATAGATGACGCAGCCAAACCAGCCGCCATACACCCCGACCATTAGCGCCCAGGTGGGCAGTTCACTGCGCCACAGCCAATTGTGGCCCAGCTGATGCACCACTTCACGCTGCTGTGCGTTGATATAGTCGTTTGCCATGCGGATGCCATAAACCTGTGAATCGGATGAATTCCCCGCAAGATGATTGATCACCGTGATAAACACAAAGACCGTGTTTTTATGACTTATGCAAAAAAGTTGATGAAGCGCGCGAAAACTATTGGCTATCAGTCACCTCTCGCCTGGCGTAACCTTTCTCCATCGAAACCTAATGCATCATGTGCGGGCCAGTACGGTCCCCCTGGAGAATTTCACCATGAAAAAGATTGGCTTCTTATCCTTTGGTCACTGGACCCCGTCATCGCAGTCAGCCACCCGTTCCGCTCAGGACGTGTTACTGCAATCCATCGATTTAGCCGTGGCTGCAGAAGAGTTGGGCGCGGATGGCGCTTACTATCGCGTGCACCACTTCGCGCGTCAGTTAAGCTCGCCGTTCCCGCTGCTGGCGGCAGTCGGTGCCAAAACCAATCGCATTGAGATTGGTACTGGCGTGATCGATATGCGTTATGAAAACCCGCTGTATATGGCGGAAGATGCCGGTGCGGCAGATCTGATTTCTAACGGTCGTCTGCAACTCGGTCTGAGCCGCGGCTCCCCGGAGCAGGTGATTGAAGGCTATCGCTACTTTGGTTTTAACCCGAATGAGGGTGAAACCGATGCCGATATGGGACGTCGTCACACCGAAGAGTTGCTGGAAGTGCTGCGCGGTGAGGGTTTTGCTAAACCCAATCCACAGCCGATGTTCCCGAATCCACCGGGCTTACTGCGTCTGGAGCCTTTCTCAGAAGGGCTGCGTGAGCGTATCTGGTGGGGTTCCGGTTCAAATGCGACATCAGTTTGGGCAGCACAGCAGGGCATGAATCTGCAAAGCTCCACACTGAAGGATGATGAAACTGGCGAACCGTTCCACATCCAGCAGGCGAAACAGATTCGCGCTTACCGTGAAGCCTGGAAAGCCGCCGGACATCAGCGCACGCCGCGTGTGTCAGTGAGCCGCAGTATCTTTGCGCTGACCAATGATATCGACCGTGCTTACTTTGGTCGCAGTGGTCAGGATCAGGACTCCGTGGGCTTCCTCGATGAGAAAACCCGCGCCATCTTTGGCCGTAGCTATGCCGCAGAGCCTGAGCAGCTGATCAAACAGCTGGCACAGGACGAAGGGATTGCAGAAGCCGATACGCTGCTGCTCACCATCCCTAACCAGCTGGGCGTGGATTACTGTGCGCACGTGATGGAAAGCATCCTGACCCATGTGGCACCGGAACTGGGCTGGCGTTAAAACTAAAGAGGCGCACTTTGCGAAGTGCGCCTCTTTTCTTAATTCACCCCTAACTCCCACCACAGCTTATCCAATGCGTAGTAACGGTCGCGTTCGTTTTCGGGTTGATTGAGGTCGCGCTTCCACGGCTTAGCCAGAATAAAGTGCAGGTTCTTCACTTCATCCTCTTGCCACATGGCGCTGTGCTGGAACGGCAGTGTTTTCAGTGCGTTGTAAATATACGGCAGCGGCAGCCAGCGATTCTCAAACACTTCATTAAGCAAATCCTGCTCAGAGAACGGATAGCGGCGTAAATCAGTGATAGCAGCGACTTTTTGCTGTAGCCAGTTAAACACCTCTTCATCCGGTTCGAGCACCAAAAAGCCACCATTCAGATAGCGGTCCAGGCTGGCAGGTGCCGCTTCACCGCGATCCTGCCAGGTATAGTGGCAATTTTCCGGCTGCCAGCTGGCGGGATAACTGGCGATTTTATTCGGATTGCAGCGACAAGCGTGACAGGCGGCCAGCGCATGATCGCCGAGATCCAGCGTAAACAGCTCATCCATATTGCGCAGCACCAGCATGTCGGCATCAAGAAATACCACGCGCTCACAGCCGGTCAGTTCCCATGCCCGCAGCTTGCTCCACACTTCACCAAATTGCGCAGAGGCATAATGCTGCTCCAGGTCCGCATTCGGCATCAGAGGCTCGACCGGATGAATCACACAGCCTAAAGCCTGCAAATCTTCACGTGTTTCGATGTCAATCGCATCGGTCACCATCACAATCAATGGCCATGCGGTTTCGCTGCGTTTTAGTGAACGGTGCAGCGCTTTCACGCCGATAAAATAATCCGGTTGTGTCAGTAGTGTTACCCAGGCGTACATACATTCTCCCCCGTCAAAATTCAATCAAACAAAGCCGTGACATAGTCATTGCTAAAACGACGCTGCGGATCGAGTTGTTCCCGCACCGCGCGGAACGCATCCCACTGTGGATAGATATCCCGCCAGCTGTAGCGCTGCGGATCGTAGTATTTTCCCCAGTGCGGTCGTCCGCCTTCTGCTGCCAGTAATTTCTCCACCTCGGTGAGGAAATGCAGACCGTCCTGTGACAGCGAACCGTCATCGGCGTAATAGACTACGAAGCCAAAGAAACAGGTCGGCTGCTGATACGCTGGACTGAGCCAGGCTTCTGACGCGCCCGTGCAGCGCAGAATGATGGGGTAGTGCATGTGTGGATGATTCTCGGCATACCAGGCTTTGATTTTGCTGATAATCTCCGGCGTTTTATTCAACGGCACACCAATTTCCACGTTGATTTGCGGCACGGCAATACCGCGACAAAACAGCTGATAGATGTCGCCACTGAGGTCAGTGAAATCGCGGAATCGCGTGACCGTACGGAATTGTTTACCACCTTTACCTTCAATTTGCGTATCACGATGCATCTGCGCCAGCGTCTGATCGATGGTGTCGTTCAGACTGCTGTCAGTGTCATCGCCATGCTCGATCACCTCTCCACCATTGGCGTGCCACGCCTGAACATCTGCTTCACTGGCGGGGTTGGCATTCCACACGTGCATCAGGTTGTCATCCACAAACCACCAGGCTTTGCTCAGTTCATACTGCTGATTCCAGCGCGGCAGATCCTGCTCCAGCGTATCCGCAGACTCGGCAAATTTATGGCAGGTAAACAGGCGAAACGGCTGGGTGCGCATCGTCACGGCGGTCACAATCCCCAGCGAACCTAATGAGGTTTGCGCCGCAGGGAAATCACTATCGCCACGTTGAAACTCCCGCACGCTGCCGTCGGCCATAACCATGCGGATGCTTATCACTTCATCCGCCAGTGAACTCTGATCCAATCCCTGGCCATGGGTGCCCGTCGCTATTGCGCCCGCCAGCGTCTGAACGGATATCACGCCTGGCGAACAGCCTAACATGCGATTTCGCGCGGTGAGTGCGTCGAACACATGCTGCAGCAGCGTGCCTGCCGCGAAAGTGATGCTCTCGTTATCCTCTCCCAATACGCCTTGCATGGCGCTGAGATCGAGTAACAGATCGTCGGCATTCACACACAGCATGCGGCCGGGTGATAAACGGCTGCCGATGACGCGCACTTTGCCTGTTGACGAACTCAGCAGCTGTTGCAGTTCGGCTTCGTTTTGCGGCTGATGAACTTGCTCACGCTGGCCCACCACGGTGTTTTGCGCCCAGTTCCACAGGACACTGTCGTGCTCGGTATTTTGCGGGTTGCGAAGGGGGTAAAGGAGGGAATCTCTGTTCACTACGGCGTTCCTTATACTGAGGTCTGTGACGGTCCCAAAGCTTTAAGCGTAGACCATCACAGCACTGCCCAGGTTTAAGGTGCCTTGCAGATGTAGCGCAGCGTTGCGGTCACGGCCAGTTGGCGGTTACGACGGATGCTGTCCTCTTCCGTATCCTCAGGGGTGAACAGGAAGTGGAAGGTGTAGCGGTTGGCGACGTGGTGCACACAGATACTGCTTAATAAGCGGTGCACGTCCACGGTGTTCAGGCCATCAATAAAGATGCCTTGCTGCTGACCGCGCGTCAGAATGTCATCCAGCAGATCCAGCGTACTTTTGTTCAACGCTTTAATGCGCTCGGACTGCACAATGTAGCGACCGCGCAACAGGTTTTCCGTACACACCAAACGCATGAAATCCTGATGGGTGGCGTGATAGTCGAAGCTGGCTTCGACCAGTTTAATCATCGCCTGCTCGGGTTCCATCTGTGCAAGGTTCAATCCGGTTTCGTGTTCACGAATCGCCTGATAGACCTGCTCCAGCACCTCGATATACAGCTTCTCTTTATTGACGAAGTGATACACCACCATGCGCTTAGTGGTCTGCGCGTGTTCAGCAATCTGCTCAAGGCGTGCGCCCTGCATACCGAACTCGGCGAAGGTTTTCAGAGCACCGGCAAGGATGCGTTTTTTCAGCCCTTCCGGGTCATTTTTACGTTTCGTTGTAGTGTCCGACATAGCGCTCAATAACAGGTCAATCAAAACGGCATGGTACCACAGCCGTCCTTTCACTTGTGGCGATGCGAGCGGCTGCGTGTCTTTATTCTTTTCAGGAATAGCATTCCCGGATAAATCATAATGAAGGAATAAGCATCTGCGTATACTGCGGCTATCTGTTCATCACGACAGTGTACTTTGACCGCTGCAATTATAACGATGAGGAAATAACTATGCACACACGCCTGGCATCCGCCAAAACGACATTTTTGTTAACCGCTGGCGCTATGCTGCTGGCGGGCACTAAAGGCATCGGTGAAACGGCCTGGTAAGGATCTAGCATGACGATTTTCACAGGAGTCGAAGCGCCGTTTAGCGCGATAACGCGTGGCGTGGTAGAGAATGCGCAAGACCGTGAACGTTTTGCTCGCGAAAGCGGCAGCGTGGTGCGCTTGCAGGGCGTTTCACGTCGCTTTGGGCAAACTCAGGCGCTGCGCGATGTTTCACTAACGGTGCAGAAAGGTGAAATTCTCGGCCTGATTGGCCGCAGTGGCGCGGGCAAATCGACGTTGATTCGCTGTCTGAACGGGCTGGAGCAACCTGACGAAGGCGTCATTGAAATCGAAGGCCGGAAAATTACCGGCCTGTCGGAAAAACAGCTGCAATCTGTGCGTAGCCGCGTCGGTATGGTGTTCCAGCACTTCAACCTGCTGTCGGCGAAAACCGTGGCGCAGAATGTCGCGTTGCCGCTGAAAATTGCCGGTCTGGATAAGGTGCAACGTGCCCAACGCGTGGCGGAATTGCTGGAATTGGTGGGGCTGTCCGATAAGGCACAGCATTATCCGGCGGCGCTCTCAGGCGGTCAGAAACAGCGTGTTGGCATTGCTCGTGCACTGGCGGCAAGCCCGGCACTGCTGCTGTGTGATGAAGCGACTTCAGCACTGGATCCTGAAACCACCCGTTCCATTCTGGCATTGCTTAAATCGCTCAATCAAAAGCTGGGTATCACTATTCTGCTGATCACCCATGAAATGGAAGTCATCAAGTCGGTGGCGCACCGCGTGGCGGTAATTGACGCGGGTGAGATCATTGAGCAAGGCCCGGTGTGGGAGGTGTTTGCGCATCCGCAATCCGAGCTGACGCGCACCTTATTGCGTGGTTTGCTGCCGCAGCTACCGGAAGCGCTGGCCGCACGGGTTACCGAGAGGAGACAGGGCGAGGCAATTTACAGCGTGCACTTTGCTGGCGAGGACGCGCAGGGCGATTTGCTGACCCGATTTGCGGCGGCGTTGCCGGACAAGTTCCGCTTACTGCAAGGCGGCATCGATCATATTCAGCACTACGCCGTGGTGCGTTTTTTTATCGCGCTTCCGGTCGCCAACGTGGCCGATGAGCAACAGATTCTCAGCTGGCTGCGCGCGCAGCAGGCGCAAGTGGAGTTAGTCGGTTATGTCGCCAGTGATGATTGATTTATTGCTCAACGCGTTGGGCGAAACGGTGTTGATGACGCTGATTTCAGGATTGTTTTCACTGGTTGCCGGTTTACCGTTGGGGCTGATTCTGGTGATGACCAGTGCAGGCGGCATCGCAGAACACCGTGGCATTAACCGGGTGCTGGGGCTGGTGATCAACGGCTTCCGCTCGCTCCCTTTCATCATTTTGCTGGTGGCGCTGATTCCGTTTACCCGCTTTCTGGTCGGTACGTCACTGGGGACGTGGGCGGCGATAGTTCCACTGTCGATCACCGCAACGCCGTATTTTGCTCGCGTGGCCGAAGTGTCACTGCGTGATGTGGAGCGGGGCCTGATTGATGCAGTACGCGCGATGGGCGCCAGCAAGCTGCGCATCGTCTGGGATGTGCTGATTCCTGAAGCGCTGCCCGGCATTCTCTCGGGGTTTGTGGTGACGCTGGTGGCATTAATCGGCGCATCGGCGATGGCGGGAGCGATTGGTGCGGGCGGATTAGGCGACCTGGCGATTCGCTACGGTTATCAACGCTTTGAAACCTCAGTGATGATCGCGGTGATCGCAGTATTAATTGTGCTGGTATGTGGCATTCAGTGGGTCGGCGATCGACTGGTGCAGCACATCGATAAGCGACACTAGACTTCGCGCATTGCATTCCATCATTGGCGACAGCAACGCAGATGTGGCACCTTTACCGCCCGCCGTGGATTAATATCGTCGTTGATTCTGTTCATGCCCGCTCTGGATAACTGAGCGGGCATTTTTTTGGAATCCTTATCGACACGTTTTAACAGAACAAGTGCATGATTCAAACTGCCTCGCCACACTGATTATCGCCTTTAACCTATATAGCATTTGACCTATATCACAAGGAGCGTATCATGTGGCAAATAATTACAACGGACACGTTTGATGATTGGCTTGTAGCGCAAGACGACACTGACCGAGCCTGCGTTCTGTCCGCAATGATTGTATTGCAGCAAGCTGGCCCCGCATTATGCAGGCCCTACGCCGACTCCCTGAAAGGCTCTCGCTTTAGCAATATGAAAGAGCTTCGCATTCAGAGCAAAGGTGATCCTATTCGGGCATTTTACGCATTTGACCCCTGGCGCACCGGTGTGTTGCTTTGTGCAGGTCATAAGAGTGGCAATGAAAAGCGTTTTTATGCTGAGCTGATCCCGCTCGCAGATAAAGAATTCACCCATCATCTTCAACGCGAAGAGAGAAAGGAGTAACGACATGGGCAGAACACTCAAACAGATTCTAGCGTCTGAGAAGTCTGAGGTAGTGGCTAAAGCTAACGCCATGGCTGAAGAAGTATTGTTAAATATCCATCTTGCTGAATTGCGTGAAAGAGTAAACAAAACGCAGGTAGAGATAGCGCAGCAATTAAATATTAAACAACCCACCGTGGCTGGAATGGAAAAACCAGGCCGGGATTTAAAACTCTCGACGCTGAAGCGCTATGTTGAAGCCGCTGGCGGAAAACTGCGTCTCAACATCGAGCTCCCCGATGGCTCGCATTATGAGTTTGTTGTTTAATTCCCTTCTTTGACTTTCTATCCGCAAAAAAACAGTGCGATCTGGCGCACTGTTTCGCGCACTTGCACGCCGACTCACTCCTACCTGCTTGCTCCCCAACCCATGAAAATCCATCCCGCCACGTAACTTTTTGCATACATGAAAAATACAAAGGAAATACAATTAAGTAGTATGATTTTACCTTGGTTTGAAATTAATAAATTAATTTTCAATGAGTTATACGTATAACTTTTTCGAATTATTTTTTCAGATGAATTTTGGAGATGATCACAATCTCAAGTTTTGGGTGTCCTGGGCATGTTTACACCACCTGAAATTCAGCATAGTTTGAACATGGAGTTAACCTGTGATTAACAGACAAAAGCGAACAAATGCGTATTGGGTCAACACACCGCTAAACAATGATGAAGACAGACGATCTGCAAGTGGGTCATGCTTAATTTCATTATTTATGTTCAGGGATTAAACGCAGGGTTTTTCAATTTATAGGTCAATTTCTTTTTCAAAGAAATACCTAAATCAGTCAATGATGTTTTTTCTGTTTCTTTAACGTTCCGCCAAATCATTTTTGATTTGGACAGATCGCTGCGCCTGCAGAGAAATGAATAATTCAGGAGAGACCCTGTTATGAGCAACACCAATATATCCATTGAAGATGTCCCGCTTAATAATTTTCACCAGTTAATGTCGCTGCGCGCGGGTGGCGGTTGGATCCTCGATGGCTACGTGCTGAGTATTATCGGCGTGGCGATCGTGCAGTTTTCCCAGCATCTGCAACTTGATACCTTCTGGCAGGGCATGGTGGCCGCTTCAGCGATGCTCGGCACCTTCTGCAGTGGTTTTCTCGGCGGATGGTTGACCGATATTGTGGGTCGTCGTCGTCTGTTTTTTGTCGGGCCAATCCTGTTTATCCTGGGTTCGGTCGGCACCTTCTGGGCGGAATCGGCGCTGACGCTGTTTATCCTGCGTTTCCTGGTGGGGGTTGGGGTGGGATTAGAATATCCGGTCGCTGGTTCACTGCTGACCGAATTCCTGCCGCAAAAGCATCGTGGTAAACGTTTGGCCGGTTTGACCATTCTCTGGTTTGCCGGTGCAGCCCTCGCTTATATCGTGGGTAACCTCATTCTCTCGATTGGCGGTGATGCCGCATGGCGTCTGGTACTGGCCAGCCCGGCCGTGTTGGGGGTACTCCTTTTCGTTCTGCGCATCGGCACGCCGGAATCGCCACGCTGGTTAGTCAGCAAAGGTCGCTTCAATGAGGCTGAGCAGATCATCAAGAAAGTCTACGGTCCAGAATTCTCGCTGAAAAATATGCCAGCGGAGTCGGTGGAAGCCAAAGTCACGTTGAAAGATCTGGTGCGCTCTGGTTACGGCAAACGTATGTTGTTTGTCTCGGTGTTCTGGAGTGCTGCCGTCGTACCGATGTTTGCGGTGTATTCGTTCGCACCCGTAGTACTGAAAGCCCTGAATCTGGATGGCGAATGGGCCTCACTGGGTTCGATAGCCATCACCTTACTGTTTGTGGTGGGCTGCGTTGTGGCAACCCGTTTGATTGATAGCATGGGCCGCCGCCGTCTGATCATCCACAGCTTTTTATGGTCAAGTCTGGCGCTGTTGGCATTGGGGATGTTCTCCCACGGTTCTGAAATGCTGGTGCTGGTGATGTTTGGCGCTTACGCGGTATTTATCGGCGGAGCGCAGGTGCTGGAGTTAGTGTATCCGAACGAACTGTTCCCAACGGAAGTGCGTGCCTTCGCTGTCGGTATGGGTTCATCCATGTCACGTATCGGTTCTGCCGCAGGAACCTGGCTGGTGCCGATTTCCCTGCAAAATCTGGGCATCGAATACACCATGTATGCTGCAGCGATTGTTTCCTTTTTTGGCCTGCTGGTCTCGGTTTGGCTGGCACCGGAGACGCGTAATATGACGCTGAGTCAGGCGGCTTCGCTGGCACGTTAATAGAAAGAAAAATATCGTAGAAAGACAAAAGCCCGCCCAGGTAATCCTGAGCGGGCTTTTTGCATTTTTTTGGCTACTTCTAAAATGCCGCAGCGTGTTCGCAAGATATGATCTCAAACCTGGAGACTAGACTATCTCTCGCAGTAAATGATAATCCCACCTGTCTATTAGATCATTTCAACAGTCTGCTCTCTCAGCGCGTAACCTCAATTATATGCGCGATTTCGCCAAAGCCTGGTGGGATGCAAAATTTGTGCAAGCGGTGCTTGCACAATCACCCCCGGAACCATGAAGTGTCCTGCTGGACAAACTAAATAGACTGGAACAACGGCACAGGTATCTGCCTAAGCTAAAGTTTGCCTCGTATCCATAACTAGCGAGCTTTTTTGCAAACAAAAAGCCCGCTCAGATTTCCCTGAGCGGGCTTCTCTAAATATGGCTCCTCTGACTGGACTCGAACCAGTGACATACGGATTAACAGTCCGCCGTTCTACCGACTGAACTACAGAGGAATCGTGTGAACGAGGCGCATATTAGCGATGCCGATCCCCAATGTCAAAGCCCGATCGCACACTTCTGGTTTAAGTGCGCGTAAAAGCAGCGGAATGCTGTTTTTCTGCCTTGAACGTTCAGATTTCAAACTGCCAGCAAGATCTCACTTTAAGCGCATTTCCTTTGAGATGTTAGATGCATGTCAAAGTTTTGTTATTTGCCGATTTTAAAACAATCATTTCAGTGCTTTTATGATGAAAATTTCAAATGCTGATCAGATGAAACAAATGAACTGCTTATCATCACGGGTGAAATCAGTTTTGGCGTCTGAAACAGCATTTCGAAAATAACCTTTTGATAAGTAGATAGTTGCAGGAAAGAGCAGTACCGAAACGATAGCGTTAGACCAGAAGCCTTACCTCTACAACCAGATAAATAACGCCAGTGCCGTTGAGTGAATGTAAAAAATATTTTTCATTCGTCGTATCAGCCCAACTGAGCATGTTAACGAATAAGAAGGGTTACCTATGAAATTCAAAAAAGCGTTAGTGACTTCCCTGTTAGCTTGCATGTTACCTGCCGCTGTTATGGCAAAAGACCTTCAGGTGGGCGTCTCTATGGCGCTGTTTGACGATAACTTCCTGACCATTCTGCGTACCGCGATGCAGAAAGAGATGACCAAAGATGGCGTTAAGGGTCAGGTCGAAGATGCGAAGGGCGACGTCTCCCAACAGCTGCAACAAATTCAGAACTTCATCGGTCAGGGCGTTGACGCCATTATCGTTAACCCAGTGGATACCAATGCCGTCAAACCTTTGATGGATGCGGCCTCTAAAGCGGGTGTGCCGCTGATCTTTGTTAACCGCAAACCGGCAGGTGAATTGACCGACAAAATGGCTTACGTCGGCTCTGACTCCGAATTAGCGGGCCGTCTGCAAATGGAAGCGCTGGCAAAAGCGATGAACGGTAAAGGCAACGTCGCCATTTTGATGGGCGATCTGGCTAACGAATCCACTCGTGACCGCACCAAAGGTGTTGAAGCGGTGGTGGCTAAATATCCTGGCATCAAAGTGGTGCAGAAACAGACCGCGAAATTCACCCGTAATGACGCGGTGGACGTAGTGAGTAACTGGATGACCGCAGGCGATGACATTCAGGCGATTGCTTCAAACAACGATGAAATGGCGATCGGTGCGCTGCAGGCGCTGGGCAAAAACCCGAACCACATCCTGATTGCGGGCGTGGATGGTACACCGGATGCGTTGCAGATGCTGAAGAACGGCAAGATGGTCGCCACTGTATTCCAGGATGCTAAAGGTCAGGGTGAAGGCGCCGTACAGACTGCCGTGAAACTGGCGAAAGGCGAGAAAGTGGAGAAGGTGATTAACATCCCTTACCAGCTGATCACCAAAGACAACATGGCGCAGTTCGAATCTCGTAACCAGAAATAATCGTTCCCGACTCAGCCGTACGGAGGTGATGTATGACCGCTTTTGCGCTTGAAGCCGAAGGCATCAGCAAGTTCTTCCCCGGAGTGAAGGCACTCGACAATGTCTCACTACGCATTAAACCGGGGTCGGTACATGCCCTGATGGGTGAAAATGGCGCGGGCAAATCCACTTTAATGAAATGCCTTATCGGGATGTACCGTCCCGATAAGGGCACCATTCGCATTAAAGGGGAGCCGGTGCAGTTTCAGGACACCATGGATGCGCTGCGTTCTGGCATCTCCATGATCCACCAGGAACTGAATCTGGTGCCTTACATGACTGTGGCTGAGAACATCTGGCTGGGTCGCGAACCGATGAAGTACGGCTTTGTTGACCACGCGTTGCTGAACAAGCAAACGCAGGAATTACTCAACAAACTCAATATCCGTTTAAAAGCCGATCGTATGGTTGGCGAGCTGAGTATCGCTGCTCAGCAGATGGTGGAAATTGCCAAAGCGGTGTCGTGGAACTCCGACATTGTGATTATGGACGAACCGACCTCGGCACTGACGGAAACCGAAGTGGCGCATCTGTTCACCATCATCCGCGACCTGCGTGCGCAGGGTAAAGCCATCATCTATATCAGTCACAAGATGGATGAGATTTTCACCATCACCGATGAGATCAGCATATTCCGCGACGGCACCTGGGTGGGTAGCAACAGCACTTCCGAGTTTACCCGTCAGTCATTAATTACCCAGATGGTGGGGCGTGAACTGACGCAGCTGTTCCCGAAATTCAATGGTGAAATCGGTGAGGAAGTGCTGACGGTGCGCAACCTTACCTGTAAAGACCGTTTCACCGATATCAACTTTACGGTACGTAAGGGTGAAATCCTCGGTGTTGCCGGTCTGGTGGGGGCGGGACGCAGTGAAGTGATGGAAAGTTTGTTCGGGATGGAAAGCTTCGACAGCGGTGAAGTGCTGATCGATGGCGTGCCGGTCAAAATCGATTCGCCTTCCACGGCGATTGAGAAGGGCATGGCGTTCCTGACCGAAGACCGTAAAAAGTCCGGCTTATTCCTGGTGTTGTCGGTGATGGAGAACATGAGCATCGTCAACATGCCGGATTATGTCAGTAAAGCCGGTTTCGTTAGCCACATGAAGATGGCACAGGACTGCATGGAGCAGATCCGCAAGCTCAATATTAAAACGCCGACCATGGATCAGATCATCAACAACCTCAGTGGCGGTAACCAGCAGAAGGTGCTGATTGCGCGCTGGCTGCTGGCTCAACCGAAGATTCTGATCCTCGATGAACCGACGCGCGGTATTGACGTCGGGGCAAAAGCCGAGATTTACCGCTTAATCAGCGAACTGGCAAACCGTGGCGTGGCCATCATTATGGTCTCGTCGGAGTTGCCGGAAATTCTGGGCATGAGCGACCGCGTGATGGTTATGCACGGCGGACGTATAACTGGCATCCTCGATAAAGAAGAGGCCAATCAGGAAACCATTTTGTCGTTGGCATCCGAGTGAGGCGCGAGACATCTATGAGTAACGTAAAAATTACGGCCCCGCAGGCCGCGGAATCGACATCCTTCTTTGGCAACCTGCGCCATAAGTTACCGAAAGATACCGGCATCTTTGTGGTGATGTTGGGTATTGCCTTAATCTTTGAGATTGCAGGCTGGTACGTTCGTGACCAATCTTTTCTGCTCAACACCAACCGTCTGGTATTGATTGTTTTACAGGTGGCGATCATCGGCATCATTGCGGTGGGCGTGACCCAGGTCATCATCACCACGGGGATTGACCTGTCGTCTGGTTCGGTGATTGCACTGACGGCGGTAGTGGCGGCCAGTCTGGCACAAACCTCTGACAGCCTGACACCGATGTATCCGTCACTGGTTAACCTGCCTGCCGTCATTCCGATTGTGGCCGGTATTGGTGTAGGTTTGCTGTGCGGGGTCATGAACGGTTTCCTGATTACCAAAACCGGTATCCCGCCATTTATCGCCACACTGGGCATGATGGTGTCGGCGCGTGGTCTGGCGCAGTATTACACGCAAGGTAACCCGATCAGCTTCCTGTCAGATGGTTTTACCTCCATCGGCCAGGGCGCGATGCCGGTGATCATTTTCCTGGTGGTGGCCTTCCTGTTCCACATCGCCCTGAAGCATACCCGTTACGGTAAGTATGTGTATGCAATTGGCGGCAACATGACTTCGGCCAAAGTGTCAGGGATCAATGTTAATAAATACCTGATCATCGTCTATACCATCGCGGGTGCGCTCTCTGGCCTGGCGGGTGTGGTGCTGGCGGCGCGCGTCAGTAGCGGCCAGTCAAGTATGGGTATGGCGTACGAGTTGGATGCGATTGCCGCAGCCGTTATCGGCGGTAGCAGCCTGATGGGCGGCGTGGGTCGCATCACCGGGACGCTGATTGGTGCGGTGATTCTGGGTCTGATTAAGAGCGGATTCACCTTCGTGGGTGTGGATGCTTACGTGCAGGACATCATTAAAGGCATCATCATTGTCGCCGCAGTGTCCATAGATATGCATAGAAACCGTAAAAAGAGATAGTACTTCCTGATTGCAGGGCGCACTGTGTGCGCCCTCAAGGACATTTTGCTCCGTTGTTCACAATAAGTTTTCCCACTGGTTGATCCTGCTCCTTTCCCCGCGTTTGCTTTCGTTCTGACCGTTTTAGGTCATTTTCTGTGAGTTATGCACCACTGCGACGCTTTCGGTCATCACTTTTTTGCACATCTGCCACGCAAGTTGCGCACCATGGTGGTGCATTTCGATTTATTTTTAATCACTCTGTGTCATGTGCTCAGCTTATTAACTCTTAAGAGGTAATCAGAAAGGCTTATTTTCCGTGCCGTTAGGAATATTCTGGCACTGCTTTTTCACGCTCCGAATAAACCTGGCCTGCATATTGCAACTTCATGAACACAAGCCAGCAGGCTGAGACACCCAAACGGGTTATTCGGGGATTGACGGAGGCAATATGAATTTAAGACGACTGAAGTACTTTGTAAAAATCGTCGATATCGGCAGCCTGACTCAGGCAGCAGAAGTGCTGCACATCGCGCAGCCTGCGCTTAGCCAGCAAGTTGCGACGCTGGAAAACGAACTCGATCAGCAGTTACTGATTCGCACCAAACGTGGCGTAACACCAACCGAGGCGGGCAAAATTCTTTATGCTCATGCTCGTACGATTCTGCGCCAGTGTGAACAGGCGCAAACGGCTGTCATCAACGCGGGCCAGGCGTTAAATGGTCAGGTATCAATTGGTCTGGCACCGGGCACCGCCGCTTCTTCGTTGACGATGCCGCTGCTGCAAACGGTGCGGGAACAATTCCCGGATGTACTGGTGTATCTGCATGAGAATAGCGGCACCTCTTTAAATGAAAAAGTGATGAACGGTCAGTTGGATATGGCAGTGCTGTATGACCGTGCGCCGACAGCCGGCATTAACAGCATTCCATTGATGAAAGAAGAGTTGTATCTGGTCGGTGCGACCGCATGCCCGGGCGCTACCGTTGATCTCGCCGACGTGGCGCAGATGAATTTGTTCCTGCCGCGTGACTACAGCGCGGTGCGCAAACGTGTTGATGAAGCATTCTCGCTGCGTCGTCTGAGCGCAAAAATCATCGGTGAAATCGAGTCAATCTCAACCCTGACTGCCGCGGTTTCCAGCGGTATGGGTGTGACCGTTCTGCCGGAATCAGCGGCTCGCGCCCTGGTGAGTTCAACTCACGCGTGGATGGCACGTATTAACAGCCCATCGCTGAATCTGCCGCTCTCGCTGAATATCTCTGCGCGCTTGCCACTGTCACCTTCCGCGCAGGCAGTGAAAAACATCCTGCTGTCACTGCTGAATAAGCCGATGACGGAAGAGCGCGAGTTGATGCTGGTCGGTTAATCCCTTCTTCTTTACCCCAGCTATCTACGGCTGGGGTAACCCCTTCACGCTTTAACACCCGCAAACGCGTCGAGATAAATCACCCTCCTTATTACTATTCCGCATAACACACCGTTTTTTATTATTTCCTGCAATGACACCAACTTCATAACATGGACGAAACAGGGCAGGGAACAGGAGAAAAGGGTGTGAATTTCCAGCAACTTAAAATTATACGTGAAGCTGCACGTTGCGAATTCAACCTGACAGAAGTGGCGAACACGCTGTTTACCTCACAATCCGGGGTTAGCCGCCATATTCGTGATTTGGAAGATGAACTCGGCGTCGAGATCTTCATTCGTCGCGGCAAGCGATTGCTGGGCATGACGGAACCGGGCAAGGCGCTGTTAACCATTGCTGAACGCATTCTTGATGAAGCAGGCAAAGTGCGTCGCCTGGCGGATGTGTTTACCAATGAAACCAGCGGCGTGCTAACGATTGCTACCACGCATACGCAGGCCCGCTATAGTCTGCCGCGTGTGATCAAAGCATTCCGACAGCTCTATCCTAATGTTCGACTTGAACTCAATCAGGGTTCACCGCAGGAAATTGTGGCCATGCTGTTGGCGGGTGAAGCTGATATTGGTATTGCTTCCGAGCAACTGGTGAACAACAGCAGCCTTGCGGCTTTCCCGTGGTTTAGCTGGCACCACTCGTTATTGGTGCCGCACGACCATGAACTGTTACAGCATCAGCCGATCACGCTGGCTAGCCTGAGTCGCCATCCCTTGATTACCTATCGTCAGGGGATCACGGGTCGCTCGCGTGTTGACCGTGCGTTCCAGGCGGCGGGACTTAAGCCGGATATCGTGCTCAGCGCGCAGGACTCCGACGTGGTGAAAACCTATGTTGAGTTGGGACTCGGCGTTGGCATCCTGGCTGATCAGGCGTGCGACATTTATGAAGGTGAAGATTTGGTGAAAATCGACACCCATCATCTGTTCGATGCCAACACCGTATGGCTGGGATTGAAGCGCGGCCAGTTACAGCGCAATTATGTCTGGCAGTTCCTGGAACTGTGTAACGCCAATCTGTCGCTGGAAGAGATCAAGCGTCAGGCGCTTTCCTATGAAACGGAATCTGAACCCGCTATCGATTTCCAGATTTGATGCAGTGGTCGTCATAAATGGCGACCACACATTTCCTACAGGGTGCGCATTCCTGCGCGCCTGGCCTCAAACCGCAGCGTAATCAATGATGCATTCATGCGCACCTGGCAACAAACCTCACCGTAATCAATGACGCATTTATGCACAGCATAAAATTTCTTTTGGCACGCTAAAACACATCCTGGCCCGGTTTCCACCCCTTAGAAAAACATCCTGCACTGCTGCGCCACGTTACAGTGAAATGAACAGGATAAAGGGGATGAAAATGTCGCGGATTCAACTAAAAGATGCAGAACTGTTACGCCAGCAGGCGTTGTTTGGCGGGCGCTGGCAGGACGCGCACGCCGGGGCCACGCTGCCGGTGATCGATCCCTCCACTCAACAACAGATTGCCACCATTCCGGCACTGGGTGCGGCGGAAACCGAGCAGGCGATAGATTATGCCGAGTCGGTGCGTGCCAGCTGGGGCAAGACCCCGAACGCGTCACGCGCGGCACTGCTGGATAAATGGCATCAGCTGATTCTCGACAATGCTGACGATTTGGCGATTATCATGACCGCCGAGCAGGGCAAACCGCTGGCAGAGGCCAAAGGTGAGGTGTTATACGGCGCCAGCTTTGTGAAGTGGTTCGCTGAAGAAGCGCGCCGCATCTATGGCGATACCATTCCGGCGCCGAGTGAAGATCGTCGTATTTTAGTATTGAAGCAGCCGGTGGGCGTGGCAGCAGCCATCACGCCTTGGAACTTCCCGATTGCGATGATCACCCGCAAAGTGGCACCCGCGCTGGCCGCCGGTTGCCCGATCATCGTCAAACCTTCTGAACTGACGCCACTTTCGGCCCTGGCACTGGCGGTGCTGGCTGAGCGGGCGGGCTTCCCCTCTGGCGTACTCCAGGTGCTCACTGGTTTACCTACCGAGATCGGCAGCACGCTGACTGCCAGCCGTACGGTGCGCAAAATCTCCTTTACCGGATCCACGCGCGTCGGCCAACTGCTGATGCAACAAAGTGCCGACAGCATTAAACGCCTTAGCCTGGAACTGGGCGGAAATGCGCCACTGATTGTGTTTGATGATGCCGATCTGGATATCACCATTCCCGGCGTGATGGCGAGTAAGTTCCGCAATGCCGGGCAGACCTGCGTCTGCGCCAACCGTATTCTGGTACAACGCGGCATCTATGAGCGCTTCAGCGAGAAATTGCTTGAAGCCGTTGCCACGCTCAAAGTGGGCGACGGCTTTGCACCGGGAAGCACCATCGGGCCATTGATTAACGAACGCGCCGTCGAAAAGGTGAATAGCCATATCGATGATGCGCTTCGTCAGGGGGCGACGTTATTACGTGGCGGCATCAGTACACCTAACGGCACTTTTGTTGAGCCGACCATACTGGGCAATGTCACCAGTAGTATGCGTATCGCACATGAAGAAACCTTTGGCCCCGTGGCACCGCTGTTCGTCTTCGATAGCGAAGAAGAGGCGATTCAAATGGCGAATGACACGCCGTACGGATTGGGCGCTTATTTCTTTACCGAGAATATACGTCGTGCCTGGCGCGTGGCGGAATCATTAGAGTTTGGCATGGTCGGTTTTAATACCGGTGCGATTTCATTAGATGCCGCGCCTTTTGGCGGAATTAAATTATCCGGATTAGGGCGCGAAGGCTCGCGTTACGGAATTGAAGAGTACTTAGAGCAGAAAACGTTTCATATTGGCAGTTTATAAATATCTGTCACCCTTAATGGTGACACCACAGTAGGGTGCGCATTATACGCACTGGATTTAAAACAGCGTCGGTCACCTTAGGTGATCGGCGCTGTTTTGTTTTGTGCGCTATGTCATGCTTTTCTCACCAGTCACCGTTTTAGTGCAAGTTTCATGCGAGCTGCACCGCCGCGATGCACGAATTTTGTGAAGTAAATCATCTGTTTATTCCTTCGGCAAATCCGCAAGTTTTCCCTCTTCAATACGGCAGAAAATTTTTCTGGGCTGTTTTTTACGCATTTTTATTTTTTACTGGGCTGGCATACTTTCTGCATTAGCTTATTAACGTGACAGATAAATGTTGTGCAAATCGTTAATTGGCGCACATGTGATGGGTGTAACAAATAAGGAATTTTCCATGTTAAGTTTCGACCCTGAAAAAGTTTCTCTCCCGATTGGCCATTATATTGGTGGCCAGCATGTTTCCACCCAGGGCGCGCGTTTTGCCGTAAAAAGACCATCTGATGGCAAAGTCTATGCCGAGCTGAGCGAAGCGCAGGCCAGCGATGTTGATAGGGCTGTCACCCTGGCGCATGAAGCGCTGAAAACCAGTGGCTGGCGCAGCTGCCCACCGCGTCAACGTGGCAAAGTGTTACGCCGTTGGGCGGATCTGATTGAAAGCGATCCGTTACTGGCTCAGCTCGAAGCGCTGGGGTCGACGCGGCCGATCAGCGATGTGGTACAGCATGAGATTCCGTTTACCGCAGAGGCCATCCGTTTCTACGCTGAGTGCGCAGACAAATACAGTGGCGATCTGTTCCCGACGCAGGAAAGCAGCCTCGGCATGCTGATTTCGGAGCCATACGGCGTGATTGGCGCGATTACACCGTGGAATTTCCCGCTGTCGATGGCCTCGTGGAAATGCGGTCCTGCACTGGCAGCGGGTAATGCCGTGGTGCTGAAACCTTCGGAGCTGACACCTTTCTCTACCGTACGCATGGCGGAACTGGCGGTGCAGGCCGGTTTACCGGCGGGCATTCTAAATATTGTGCAGGGCAGTGGTGCAGTGACCGGCAGCGCGCTGGTCACCCATCCGCTGGTACGCAAAGTCTCGTTCACCGGTTCCACGGTGACGGGTGCACGCATCATGAGTGACGCAGCACAGCATGGCATGAAGCCTGTCACGCTGGAGTTAGGTGGCAAAAGCCCACAGCTGGTGTTCGATGATGCGGGCGATATCGATGTCCTGGCACAGCGCATCCTGCGCGGCTTCACCGCCAACGGTGGACAGGCATGCGTCGCGGGTACTCGCTTGATTGTGCAACGTGGTATCGCTCAACCGCTGCTGGATCGCCTGGTGGCGCTATGCCAGCAGCCGCAGCCGGGTGTCACCTGGCAAGACAGCAGCCGTTATGCGCCGCTGATCGATGAGCGCCAGGGCAACAAGGTGGCATCGGTGATCGCCGAAGCCAAAGCGCAGGGCGCAGAAGTGTTAGTGGGCGGCGAACGTTTTGCGGACACCGACGAAGGCTGGTTCTGGCAGCCGACCTTACTGTGCGGCGTGGCGGCAGATAACCCGGCGGTGCAGCAGGAGATCTTCGGCCCGGTGCTGACCGTGCAGGAGTTCGATAGCGAAGAAGAGGGCTTAGCATTGGCGGCGCACGAAACCTATGGCTTGTGCGCCGGTGTGCACACGCTAAGCCTGCCACGCGCCATGCGGGCGATGCGTGCTATCGAATCCGGCACTGTATGGATCAACCGCTACGGTCGCTCCGGTGATTTCATTATTCCTACTGGAGGCTTTCTTGGCTCCGGTATTGGCAAGGATCTGGGTCGTCAGGCGTTTCAGGCCTGCCAGCGCCAGAAGAGTGTATTAATCGATTTCTAAATTCACGTATCAGACAACGACGAGGTCGCGTCATGGCACTGTTTAAACCGAAATTCATCACCTTTGATTGCTACGGCACCCTGATTAACTTTGACATGGCAGGAGCGGCAGAGCGCTGCTTCAAAGATCGGGTGTCAGCCCAAGAGATGCTGGCCTTCACCACCGATTTCGCCATCTATCGCCGCGATGAAGTGCTGGGGGCGTGGAAACCTTACTACGACGTCGTCAGCGATGCGTTGGAGCGCACCTGTAAAAAATGGGGCGTGCAGTGGAGCAAAGCCGATAGCGACTTTATCTACACCGATTGCGCCACCTGGGGGCCGCACCCAGACGTGCCAGCTGGACTCGCCAAAGTGGCGAAAGCGTTCCCACTGGTGCTGCTCACCAACTCAATGAACGATTTGATTCCCCATCACGTGCCGCGTCTTGGTGCACCGATCCACATGACCATCACCGCAGAAGAAGTGGGTGCGTACAAGCCGCAGATGAAAGGCTTCGAGTACATGCTGGACAAGCTGAATTGCGGTCCCGAAGAGATCCTGCATGTTTCGTCGAGCCTGCGCTATGACCTGATGACCTGCTACGACATGGGCATCAAAAACAAAGTATGGGTCAACCGGGGTCACGATCCGGCCAACCCAGCTTATGAATACACCGAGATTAAAGATATCGGCGGTCTGCCCGCTGTGGTTGGACTCTAAGCCCGGAGGCGGCGATGAAACTCGAATCATTCTGGCAAGCCACGGCACCGGAATTTACTGGCGCAGCGAGTGGCGCACTGCCGTCGGTTGCTGACGTGGTGGTGATTGGCGGCGGATTTACCGGCATCTCAACCGCGCTGAATCTCGCACGACAGGGTATCAACGTGGTGGTGCTGGAAAGTGGCAACGTGATGAGTCAGGCCTCCGCACGTAACGGTGGACACTGTAATACCGGCGTATCGCAAAACTTTGCTTCGCTGGTAGCCAGCCAGGGGATCGAGCAAGCCAGTCGCTTCTATCGGGCTTTTGATGACGCCGTGAGTTATGTCCAGCAACTGGTGCGGGAAGAGCAGATTGAATGTGATTTTCGCCTGTGCGGAAAGCTCAAGCTCGCCAGCAAAGCGTCGCATTTCCCCGGACTGCGCAGTGCATGGCAACTGATGCGTGACACAGTTGACCCGGAAATCGAGTTGATCAGTAAAGATGAGATTCGCCGTGAAGTGGGCAGCGATGCCTTTCACGGTGGCTTATTGCAAAAACGCGGTGGCCAGATGCATATGGGCAAGTTCGGCATTGGTCTCGCCAATGCCGCCGCTCGCGCGGGAGCGAAGATCTTTCCCCATCACGCGGTGACCGGCTTGACGCGCCTGGATGGCTACCGTCATCGCGTCACCACCGCCCAGGGCGAGATCATCGCGGATAAAGTCATGATGGCCACCGGCGTATCGAATGAAGGGCCGTTCCCGTGGTTCCAGCGCCGTATCGTGCCGGTGGGCAGCTTTATCGTCGTCACTGAACCACTGGGTGATGCGCTGATTGAACAAGTGCTGCCTAAAGATCGCACCTATGTCACCTCGCTGAATATCGGCAACTACTTCCGCACCACTGCCGATCGTCGCCTGGTGTTTGGGGGGCGCGCACGTTTTGCCGTCAGCAATCCAACCTCGGATTCGCGCAGTGGCGACGTGTTACGTGCGGCGATGACCGCACTGTTCCCACAATTCGGCCAATCGCGCATCGATTACTGCTGGGGCGGCATGGTGGATATGACGTCCGATCGCCTGCCGCATGCGGGTGAGCACGATGGTGTGTTCTATTCACTGGGCTACAGCGGCCACGGCACACAGATGTCGGTATGGATGGGGCGGGTGATGGCCGATTTACTGGCAGAAAAGCGTAACGAAAACCCCTGGCAGCGCGACTCATGGCCTGCACTGCCCGGTTACCACGGGAAACCCTGGTTTTTGCCTCTCGCGGGGCTGTATTACAAGGCTAAGGATCGGCTCTCCTGATCGTTAATTCGGTGCGCATCAATGTGCACTCTACGATGGGATTCTTCAGGTCGCTATTGATGCGCGCCAGGGGGATGCTTTCGAGGGGGACGCATAAATGCACATCCTAAGGTGTCATTGATTTGGCATTCATGCGGACGCTATCCGGTTTGGTAGGGGCCACATTAATGGCGATCTGATTGACGCTCGATTATCAAAACAAACCACTTTTCATATTGAGGGTGTGCAGATGAGTAAATTCGATAAAGAGTCTGACGCTGTAAATCCGGCCCTGACACGTATGCTGACTGAGGGATCCCTGTCACGTCGTGGCCTGATGAAGTTGTTGTCTGCGGGTGCAGTCATGAGCAGCGGCTTGATAGGTTTTCCGCAGATGAGCTTTGCGGCTGAAACACCGGTGAAAGGCGGCAAGATGCGCGCAGCCATGTCCAACGCCTCCGCTACTGACACACTCGATCCTGCCAAAGGCAACAACAGTGGTGACTATACCCGCCAGTTTATGATCTACAGCGGCCTGACCGAACTCGACCAAAAGTTGGCGATTCAACCGGGGCTGGCGGAGTCCGTGGAGTCTTCGGATGGTGTCACCTGGCACATTAAATTGCGCAAAGGGGTCACGTTCCACGACGGTAAACCTCTCACCGCGAAAGACGTCATTTACTCACTCAGCCGCCACAAAGATCCCGCCGTGGCTTCCAATGCCTTTAAGCTGGCCGATCAGTTCAAAACCTTCACGGCGGTGAACGATAACGAAGTCACTCTTGAGCTGAGCAGCGCCAACTTTGACGTGCCTTATATGCTCGCCAGTGCCCCATTCCTGATTGTGCAGGATGGCACCAAAGACTTCAGTAAGGGTATTGGCACGGGGCCGTTCAAATTGAAAGAGTTCACGCCGGGCGTACGCTCTGTTGGCGTGAAGAACCCAAACTACTACAAGCCCGGCCTGCCTCATCTCGACGAAATCGAACTGCTGGGCGTCACCGATCAGGCGGCACGCGTCAATGCGCTAATGTCGGGTGACTTGCATATCGTTTCGACCCTGAGCGCAGCCGACAGTAATCGTTTGAAAGCCACGCAAGACTTCGCCGTGCTGGAGAGCAAGGCGGGGATGTACACCAACCTGATTATCCGCACCGACATGAAGCCGGGCAGCAGCGAGGATTTCGTGCTGGCGATGAAATATCTGCAGCCGCGTGACATCGTGCTGAAAACCGTGCTGCAAGGCTACGGTGATATCAGTAACGACACCCCCGTGCCGCCGTGGCATCCGCTGTTTAACGCCGATCTCAAACCGCGTCCGCTGGATGCCGAAAAGGCCAAATTCCATATCGAGAAAGCCGGTATGAAGGGCGCAACGGTAGAGATCATCACCACGCCAAACATCGAAGGTGCGGTGGAAGGGGGTCAGTTAATCCAGCAGGTGGCGCGTAACACCGGGCTGAACGTTAAGGTGCGTCGCGTGCCGTATGACGGCTACTGGTCAACACACTGGACCAAGGACCCGGTGGGTTATGGCTCGATCAACCCGCGCCCAACGCTGGATATGCTGTTCTCACAGTTCTATATGTCGAGCGCCGCCAACAACGAATCGGGCTGGAAGAACGATCAGTTTGACCAGCTGGTGGTCGCCGCACGCGGTGAGCGCGATCAGGGCAAGCGCAAGCAGATGTATGGCGATATGCAGAAGCTGATCTATGACCACTGCGGCACCATCATCCCCACCTTTATCAGTACCCTCGACGGGTACAGTAAAAAAGTGGGCGGTGTTGAAGCCTGGCCAAGCGGCATGATGATGGGTTACCGCTTCCATGAGTTCGCCTGGCTGAAAGCCTAATCCGTCATCCGTCAGAGGAGAACGCCGATGAACCGATACATGTTGTTTCTGATTGCCCGGCGCGCAGGTGCGGGCATCCTGACCTTGCTTATCGTCTCGGCGGTGGTGTTTTTTATCACCAGCCTGCTGCCCGGCGATGCCGCGCAGATGATCCTGGGGCAAAACGCCACGCCGGAAACGGTGGCGGCGTTACGCCAGCAGCTGGGTCTCGACCAGCCGTTATTGATGCGCTACTTCAGCTGGCTCGGTGGAATGTTGCAGGGTGATTTTGGTACCTCGTTTGCCAGTCATTTGCCAGTGACGCAACTGGTGGGGCAGCGTATTCCTGCCACGCTGGAACTGGCAGGCATCACTACGGTGATCTGCGTCCCTCTGGCGCTGGTGATCGGCATTCTGGCCGCTATGAATCGTGGTTCAGCGCTGGATCGTTTCCTGGTGATCGCCACCATGGCGACAGTGGCCGTACCGGAGTTTCTGGTGGCCACCGTGGCGGTGTTGATCTTCGCGGTCAAACTGCATTGGGTCTCGGCAATGTCGTTTGGCAGCCCCGATATGGATCTCGTTAGTTATTTGAAAGCCTATGCACTGCCGGTACTGACGTTGTGCTGCGTATTAGTGGCGCAGATGGCACGGATGACGCGTTCGGCGATCATTAATCAGCTCGACAGCCCGTATCTTGAGATGGCGTTGCTGAAAGGGGTCTCGCCGCTGCGTGCCGTGTTGCGTCATGCGCTGCCGAATGCGGTGGGACCGATTGCCAACGCCATTTCGCTCAGCCTGTCTTACTTGTTTGGTGGCGTGATCATTATTGAGTCGATCTTCAGCTACCCCGGTCTCGCCAGTGCGCTGGTGGATGCCGTGAGTAATCGCGATCTGCCAGTGGTGCAGCTGTGCGTGATGATGTTCGCCGCCTGTTATCTGGTGCTGCTGCTGATTGCTGACATCCTGACTATCGCCTTTAACCCAAAATGGAGGAGCTGATGAATAGCTTGCTGCTTCCTGTACGAATTTTTCAGTCGCTGTCGATCTCCGGTCGCATTGGCCTGGCAATCTCTCTGTTTTGGGTACTGATGGCGCTGTTCGGCAATCAACTGGCGCCGCATAGTGTAGAGGATATCGGTGGTGGCCCGATGCTAGGAGGGATGACCGCTGACAACCTGCTGGGCACCGATTATCTCGGTCGCGATATCCTCAGCCGCATCTTATACGGTGCGAAGTTCTCCATTGGTCTGGCGTTGACCGCTGCGCTGGGTGCCAGTCTAATCGGCACCTTGCTGGCGCTGCTGGCCGCCGTTGCAGGACGTTGGCTCGAAGAGTTGCTGGGCCGCATCAACGATGCCATGTTGGTACTGCCAGGCAAAGTGCTGTCGCTGATGATTGTGGCGGTATTCGGTTCGTCGCTGCCGATGCTGATTCTGACAGCCATCTTCACCTACTGGCCCGGTGCGTTCCGTATCGCGTTCGCTATGGCCAGCAGTTTGCGCAATATGGATTATGTCCGTGCTTCACGACTGCGTGGCGAAAGCCGCTGGTACGTGGCTATCCATGACATTCTGCCGAATATGGTGCATCCGATGCTCACCGATTTTGGCCTGCGTTTTGTCTATATCGTGCTGTTACTCAGCGGCTTGAGCTTCCTGGGCTTAGGCGTGCAACCACCTTATGCTGATTGGGGCACGCTGGTACGTGAAAATCTACAAGGCCTGTTTAACGGTTCGCCTGCGGTATTGATGCCGGCAGTGGCCATTGCCAGTTTAACCATCGGCGCCAACCTGTTTATTGACAGCCTGCAACAGATGCGTCCTCTGACGCTGGCGAAGGAGGGAGCATGAACGTGACACCCCATACAGCCATGCCCGTGATCTCCGTTGAAAACCTGCGTGTCACCGCCGAGACGGATAAGGGCGAAGAGATCGATCTGGTTTCTGATATCCGTTTTACCGTACAAAAAGGCGAAGTGTTGGCGCTGATCGGTGAGTCCGGTTCGGGTAAAACCACCATCGCCATGGCGCTGATGGGCTATGCGCGCCACGGCTGTCGCATCGCCGAGGGCAACATTCATCTGGCGGGCACCGACGTGCGTAGTCTGTCGCTCGGCCAGCTGCGCGAATTTCGCGGCAACAAAGTGGCCTACATCGCCCAAAGTGCGGCCGCCTCTTTCAACCCCGGTATGCGCATTCTCGATCAGGTGATCGAACCGGTGGTGATCCACGGCACCATGAAGCGCAAAGCCGCCAAAGAGAAGGCGATTGCGCTGTTTCGTGAGCTGGCACTGCCGAATCCTGACACTATTGGCGATCGTTTTCCGCATCAGGTTTCGGGCGGCCAGCTACAACGCCTGATGACCGCGATGGCGCTGATCGGCGATCCGGATGTGGTGATCCTCGATGAGCCGACCACGGCACTGGACGTCACCACTCAGGTTGAAGTACTGAAAGCCTTTCGCCGTGTGGTGGCACAGCGCGGTGTGACCGCGATTTACGTCAGTCACGATCTGGCGGTGGTGGCGCAGATGGCGGACCGTATTCTGGTGCTGCTGCGCGGCAAAATGGCCGAGTACGGCACCACTGAGCGGCTGATTGGCGCACCGCAAGCCGAATATACCCAACTGCTGATGGACGCGGCGCGACAGAAAGAGCGTGAGAGCAGCTGGAGTTGTGCAGAAGCCGACGCGCAACCGTTAATGGAAGTGCGCGATCTCAGCGCCGGTTATGGCCCGCGTGACAGTGAGGGCAAACCGAAAACGCTGATTCTGGAAGATATCAATCTCAAGCTGTGGAAAGGGCAAGCGATTGGCATTATCGGCGAGTCGGGTTCCGGTAAAACCACGCTGGCGCATGCGATTGCCGGGCTCAATGCGCCCAGCCACGGCCATATTCTGTTTAACGGTCACTATATCAACGGTGACATGCACAAGCGTCCCGACAATGAACTGCGCCGTATTCAGTACGTGTTCCAGATGGCGGATACGGCGCTCAATCCCGCGCACAGCGTTGAGCGTATTCTTTCACGTCCGCTGACGCTGTTCCATGAACTGAAAGGGCTCGAACTGCAGCGCCGTCTGTATCAACTGCTGGATCTGGTGAAACTGCCGCGCACCGTGTTGTGGCGTCGCCCCTGGGCGCTGTCGGGCGGACAGAAGCAGCGCGTGAATCTGGCGCGTGCACTGGCGGCGGAGCCGGATCTGATTCTGTGTGATGAAGTCACCTCGGCACTGGATACCGTGGTCGCGGCGGCGGTGCTGGATCTGATCAGTGAGCTACGCCGTGAGTTAGGGCTGTCAGTGTTGTTTATCAGTCACGACATGCACGCGGTTCGCGCCGTATGCGACGACATCGTGGTGATGAAATCCGGTCGCATCGTGACGCAGATTTCCCGTGCTGATTATGATAAACCCACCAGTGAGCTTTATTTTGAACGCCTGAAGCGAGCCGTACCGGAACTGCGTCAAGGCTGGCTGGACGAGCACGAAGAAGTGCTGAAAGCGGAATAGAGATGGTGCAAGCCAGCGCAAATGCGTGCCCACCCTGTGGCAGTCGCGCAAAGAATTTGTCAGGTGGCCATTTATGGCGACCTCAAACCAGGAGCAGCAAATGATCACATTACGCGCCATGACGCAGGATGATATTGAACATGGCTATGCCATCACCCAACAGCTTAAGTGGCCGCATCGCCGTGAAGACTGGCAGCAGGCGCTGGCGCTGGGTGAGGGCGTGGTGGCGGAAGAGCAGGGGCAGTTTGTCGGCAGCGCCTTCGGTTGGCGCTGGGGTGACAGCGCGGCAACCATTGGTCTGGTGGTGGTGAATCCAGCATGTCAGGGGCGGGGAATTGGTAAGCAGTTGATGCTGGCGGTGATGGAGAAATTCCCGGATTGCGTGATTCGCCTGCATGCTACCGAAATGGGCCAGGGGCTATACGAGAAACTGGGTTTTGTGGTGAAAGGCACCATTCAGCAGCACCAGACGCGTGAGCTGGCAGCGGTGCCCGCCGTCAACATCCCGACGGGGTTAACGTTGCGCAATGCTCTGGCCGATGACGTTGAATTGCTCACTGAGTTGGATCATCAGGCGCACGGCATGTGGCGCCCACAACTGATACAAACGCTGGTTGCCGATCACCAGACCGTGTTACTGCAAGATCCGCAGCAGCAGGTACAGGGTTTTGCCAGCCTGCGCCGTTTTGGGCATGGCTGGGCGATTGGCCCGGTGATTGCGCGCCATGTTGATGTCGCGCAGGCGCTGGTGGCCGCGCTGATGCAAGGGCTGGGTGGTGAGTTTGTCCGCATCGACACCGACAGCGCACTGCCACTGGCAAACTGGCTGGAGAGTTTAGGGCTGGTCAAGGTTGACGCGCCCACCACCATGTATCGGGGAACGCCTTGGTCACCGCAAGCCGGTGAGATGCAGGCGTTTGGGTTGATGACCCAGGCGATGGCGTGATGCATATCGTCTATAAATCGGAAGCCACGCGTGGAGCACACTGGCAGCGCTGGCTGGCTGAACATGCACCGGATGTGCAGCTGCATATCTGGCCGGATGTGGGTGACGCAGAACAGGTTGAACTGCTGGTGGCCTGGCAACCGCCAGAAGATGTCATGGCGACCTTCCCTAATCTCAAAGCGCTACTGTCGGTGGGCGCGGGGGCCGATCAGTTCGATCTCAGCCAACTGCCGCCCGATTTGCCGGTGGTGCGCATGATCGAACCCGGCCTGACGCAAGGCATGGTGGAGTACGTCACTTTTGCCGTGCTGGGGTTGCATCGTGATATGCCGCGCTATTTCCAGCAACAGCGCGCAGCAACGTGGCAAACGCACCCGATTCGCACCGCCAATCAGCGGCGGGTGGGCGTCATGGGCTTAGGCGAACTCGGCCAGGCATCTTTGCAGCAGCTGGTGTCATTAGGGTTTGAGTGTGCTGGCTGGAGCCGGACACCGCGTGAACTCGAGGGCGTGCGCTGCTGGCATGGCGCTGAGCAATTGGCTGAGTTTCTGGCACACAGCGACATTCTGGTGTGTTTGCTGCCGTTGACTGACAACACGCGCGGTTTACTCAACTCTGAGCTGTTTGCGCAGTTACCTGCTGGAGCCGCACTGGTACAGGTGGGGCGTGGCCCGCAGTTAAATCATGACGATCTGCTCACGTCGCTGGCCAGCGGACAATTGAGCGCAGCCGTGCTCGATGTGACCGATCCCGAACCTTTACCGCCAGAGCATCCTTTTTGGCAGCATCCGGCGATCTGGCTCACACCGCACATTGCCAGCCAGACGCAAACCGACAGCGCGGTGGCTGCGCTGCTCGATAATCTGCGCCGCTATCAACGTGGCGAACCCATGGTCGGCCTTATCGATCGTAACCGGGGATACTGATATGCAACTGGATCAATTAGTCGCTCTGCGACGGGATCTGCACGTCCATCCCGAACTGGGCTATCAGGAAACGCGCACCAGCGACATCGTGGCGCAGGTGCTGCAAGAGCACGGCATTGAGGTGCATCGCGGCCTGGGTAAAACCGGCGTGGTCGGTGTGCTGAAACGTGGAAATAGCCCGCGCATGATAGGTCTGCGCGCGGACATGGATGCGCTGCCGATGCAGGATAACGGCACCCAGCCGTGGAAAAGTGTGCATGACAATGTCTGTCACGCTTGCGGTCACGATGGTCACACGGTGATGCTGCTGGGCGCGGCTATCCAGTTGGCTCAGCAGGGCGATTTTGACGGCACGCTGGTGTTTATCTTCCAGCCAGCGGAAGAAGGTTTAGCCGGCGCGAAAGCGATGATCGATGACGGCCTGTTCCAGCAATTTCCTTGCGATGCGGTATTTGCCCTGCATAACTGGCCTGAACTGCCTCTGGGCGAAGTGCAGACCCGGCCGGGTGCCATCATGGCGGCGGCGGACCGTTTTGATATCACGGTAAAGGGCGGTGGCGGTCATGCGGCACAGCCACACCTGACGCGTGACACCTTGCTGGCCACCAGTGAATTGGTGGTGCAACTCAATACGCTGGTGGCGCGCGCACTTGACCCGTGCGAGCCGGGTTTGCTGACGGTGACGCGCATGCAGGGCGGTTTCTCACACAACATGATTCCGGCGGAAGCCAGTATCACCGGCACGGTACGTACGTTCAGCCCGGCAGCGCAGGACATCATTGAAAGCCGTCTGCGTGAAATGGCGCAACATGTCACGGCGGCGCACGGTCTGCAGGCAGAGGTGAGCTATCTGCGTTATTACCCGGCCACGGTCAATCATGCGGGTGCTGCACAACTGGCGCTGGATGCCCTGCGTGAGGCGGACATGCCTGCTGAACAAGCCAGACAGCCTGCTCTCACCTCGGAAGATTTTGCCTTTATGTTGCAGGCCAGAGCGGGGGCTTATCTGTGGATCGGATCGGCACCCAGCCAGCCGTTGCACCATTCCTCTTACGACTTCAACGATGCGCTGATCCCGCACGGTATTCAGACTTTGACGGCCATCGCCCGCCACGCGCTGCGTGCAGAATTTCCCCGCTGATTGGCAGAAGATTTTGAAACGAAATGCCGCTGCTTTGCTGATTACGGCAGCGTGAGAAACCAACGGGTTGCGATACTTGAGCCAACCGAACGTTACGTGGATGAGGATTTTGAAAATGCAGAATGTCATGGCGGAGCAGCAAACGTATAGCGATAACGGCCTGTTACTGGATGCACGTGAACAGAACGTGCCGCGTGGTGTGGTCACCGCGCATCCGTTGGTGATTGAGCGGGCAAAAGGCAGTGAAGTGTGGGATGTCGAGGGCAATCGCTATCTCGATTTTGTCGGCGGGATTGGGGTGCTTAATGTGGGCCATAACCATCCGGCAGTAGTGAATGCGGTGACAAAACAGCTTGGGCTGGTGTCACACGCCTGTTTCCAGGTCGTTGCCTACCCGGGCTATATCGAACTGGCGCAGCGCCTGAATGCGCTGGTCGGCAAAGGTGAAGATTTCAAAAGCGTGTTCTTCACCAGCGGGGCGGAAGCGGTAGAAAATGCGGTGAAAATTGCCCGTGCGCACACCAACCGCAGCGGCATTATCGCGTTTGAGGGTGCCTTCCATGGGCGTACGTTGCTAGGCTGTACCCTGACGGGGATGAGCCAGCCGTATAAACAGAACTTCGGCCCGTTCGCCTCAGAGGTGTATCGCCTGCCTTATCCTAATGCCTTCCATGGCGTCAGCGATGATGACTGCCTGCAAGCGCTGGAACAGTTGTTCGCCGTGCAGATCCTGCCGGAGCGTGTGGCAGCAATCATCATCGAGCCTGTTCAGGGCGACGGTGGCTTCCTGCCAGCGGGTGCGAACTTTATGCAAGCGCTGCGTCGCATTACCGAAAAACACGGCATCGTGCTGATTCTCGATGAAGTGCAGACCGGATTTGGTCGCACCGGTACGCTGTTTGCCTTCGAGCAACTGGGCATTACACCGGATCTGGTGACCGTGGCGAAGAGTCTGGGGGGCGGTCTGCCGATTTCCGGCGTAGTCGGCAAAGCAGCCATCATGGATGCGCCATTGCCGGGCGGTCTTGGCGGCACCTATGGCGGTAACGCGCTGGGCTGTGCGGCGGCGCTGGCGGTGCTGGACCTGCTGGAAAACGACAATCTGCTGGCGCGCAGCAATCAGCTGGGTGAACAGCTGAATGCACGTCTGCAACAGCTGGCGGAGAAATATGCCTGCATTGGTGAAGTACGTGGCGTGGGCTTTATGCAGGCGGTGGAGATCATCGACTTCGAAACCAAACGTCCTGACGCTGCGATGACGCAGAAAATCCTCGACTGCGCCTGTCAGGAAGGCCTGCTGTTGATCAAGTGTGGCCTGCATCGCAACGTGGTGCGCTTCCTCGCGCCACTGGTGACCACAGATTCTCAGCTGGAAGAAGCGTTACATATCTTTGATATTGCGCTGGCCCGCGCCAGTGGTCGCCTGGGATAAATCCGGCTTCCTCATTGATATCTCTGGAATTATTGACTCGACCAATGAATGACGTGGCGTGCGGAAGTCGCTAGCGCCGTCACGTCAAAGCGTGATATACCATCGTATCAGCCTGCGCGATTGGTCAACAATGAGGGGTGCTATGAACGGCTTAATGAAACTCGACCGCATCGACATCAACATCCTGGTGCAACTACAAAAAGATGGCCGTATCAGCAACGTCAATCTCGCCGACGCCGTAGGACTTTCGCCCAGCCCTTGTTTGCAACGGGTGAAGCGCCTGGAGCAGGCTGGATTTATTACCGGCTATGAAGCCCACATCAATCTGACCAAAATTACCGATTCCGTTACGGTGTTCACCGAGGTCACGCTCTCGGGCCATCGACGCGAAGATTTTATGAAATTCGAAAATTCGGTTCGCGACGTGGATGAGCTGATGGAGTGCCATCTGATTACCGGCGGCTACGACTATTTGCTGCGCTTTATTACCCGCAGCATCGAGCACTACCAGGAAGTGATTGAGAAGATGCTGGACGCACAAATCGGCATCGATAAGTACTTCAGCTATATCGTGATTAAATCCCCGATTATGAAAAGCACCGTTCCATTGCGATCGCTGATTGCTAAGCATAATTCTGTGGATTTTAGTGTGTAATTGACCCCATCCTGACCTTCTCCCAGACAGGGAGAAGGTATTGTTTCCACTCCGCTATTCGCCCCTGAACCTCCGAACGCATCTGCCACAGCATAAAATTTCTTCTCTGCCGTAAATTCCCTTTATCTTTACTGTTCCGGTCGTGGCTTCACGCGCGTCCTGTGCCTGCATATCCGTACACTCAATTTATCGCTTTACAAGGAGTTGCCATGACCGCTTTAACCCTTGCCGATCATCAATGGCAGCGCGACGAGTTCACCATCTCTACCGATCGCCAGCGCCTTGATATGGATTACATCCACCAGCAATTGACTGAGAAGTCTTACTGGGCCAACGCGCAGCCACGCGCCAAAACCGAGCGCGCTTTTGCCGGTTCGTTGCCATTTGGTGTTTACCATCAGCAACAGCAGATTGGCTTCGCGCGACTGGTGACGGATTACACCCGATTTGGCTGGCTGTGCGATGTGATGATCGATGAAAACTGGCGAGGCCACGGCCTGGGCAGCTGGCTGGCGACCTGTGTGCGTGCGCACCCGGAGCTGGCCACGGTGCACCGCTGGATGCTCTCTACTAATGATGCCCATCAGCTGTATCAGCGCCTTGGCTGGCGTGTGGTGCAGGATCCGCAAAAACTGATGGAATTTCCTCTCTCCTGATAACGGAGCTTGCTCACCATGGGTTACCGCGTTGGCGTTGATATTGGCGGATCCTTTACGGATTTTGCCGTGCTGAATGAACAGACTCATCAGATTCATACCTTAAAAGTCCTGTCGCGACCGGATCAGCCCGGCAGCGAAATCCTCACCGGGCTGTCGCAGTTGCAGCAGCGTGACGGGATTGAACCCCAGCATATTGACTATTTTACCCACGGCACCACCGTGGGCATCAACGCGGTCATCCAGCGACGTGGCGTGCGGCTGGCGCTGTTTGCCACCGAAGGATTTTGTGATGTGCTGGAGCTGGCGCGTCTCAAAATTCCTCATATTCACGATCTCTTTTCGCGACGTCCGGCACCGTTGATTACCCGCGATCGGGTGTTTGCCATCAAAGAGCGAACGGACCGCCACGGCACCGTGTTGCAGCCAGTGGATCGGCAAAGTGTGCTGGATGCCATTGATCAGGCGCGTGCGGCGGGTTGTCAGGGCATTGTGGTGTCGCTGTTACACAGTTATCGCAATCGCCACAACGAAGCAGCAGTCAAAGCCATTATCGACGAGGTGGCGCCTGAACTGCTCACCTCTTGCTCCGCCGACATCTGGCCGATCATTCGCGAATATGAACGGACTATCACCGCCACCATTAATGCCTATGTGCAGCCGATGGTGATTCACTACCTGGAATCGTTTGAACAGGCGTTGCACACCATGGGCGTTAAGCCGCCGCCGCGTATCACCAAATCCAATGGTGGGGTGATGGGCGTGGAGCAGGCGAAAAGTGAATGTGTGCAGATGGTGTTGTCCGGCACGGCTTCAGGCGTGATCGGTGCCAGCTTCCTTGCCAGCGCTTGTGGTTTCGACAAGATCCTGAGTCTTGATATTGGCGGCACCAGCGCGGACGTGGCGGTGATCGTCGATGGGCAAGTGGCGCAGGGCAACGGTGAAATCATCGGTGATTTCCCGATTTATATTCCGTCAGTGGCAGTCACCTCGGTGGGGCAGGGTGGCGGCTCGCTGGCGTGGATCGATAACCAGGGCGTGCTGCAGATGGGCCCGGATAGCGCCGGATCGCTGCCCGGGCCGGTGTGTTTCCAGCGTGGAGGGACGCAACCGACGGCGACCGATGCTTTTGCCGCCTGTGGCATGATCGGTCATGGCGATCTCGGTTACAACGCGGTGAAAGTCGATGTTGCTGCTGCACGTGCTGCCTGGCAACCGCTGGCAGATCAACTGGGTATCACGGTGGAAGAGGCGGCGGAAACCGCCATCGAGCTGGCGATCTCCAGTATGTACGGTGATACCAGCGGATTGCTGTCGCGTTTTGGGTTAGATCCGCGTGAATTTTGGTTCCTCGCCTTTGGCGGCGCGGGCCCGATGATGGGGTGTTTCCTCGCCCGCGAACTCAATATGAAAGGGGTGATCGTGCCGCCTACACCGGGCGTGCTGTCAGCGCTAGGAGGGTTGGTGGCGGATATCCGCAATGATTTTATCCGCACGCTTTATAGCGATCTGGACGCGACGCTGGCGGATGCACTGGCAACGGAAGCGGAAGGCCTGAGCCAACGCGCACGCGGCTGGCTGTGCGAGCAACACGGCACTGATATGCCATTCACCTTGCACTACAGCGCTGATATACGCTATCGCGGTCAGTCGTTTGAGATCGAAGTCGCGCTACAGCCAGAGTGGCTGGCGCAGGCCAACGTGGCGGCCTTGCACGAGGCCTTTGACCGCCAGCATCAGCTGCTATTTGGTCACTGTGATGCCAATGCACCCGTGCAGATTATCAATCTGCGTTTAGTGATCGCCTCGCCCACACCGAAGCCAACGCTCAACATCTTACCCGACGCGACCGGGCCCGTTGCCGTTGCGAAACGTGTCAGTGCCTGGATTGATGGCGCATCGCATCAGGTGGATGTGGTGGTGCGTGCCAGTCTGCGGGCCGGGCATCATCTCAACGGACCGGTGATCATCGCACAAGATGACTGTACCACCTGTGTTCCACCGCAGATGCAGGTGGATGTCGATACCTTTGGCAACTTGCTGATTACGCCTGCGGAGGCAAACTAATATGGCCATTAACGGACGTAACCTGCAAATTCTCGCGAACTATTGTGCCGCTGCGGCAGATGCGATGGCATTTACGCTGATGCGCACCGCGCACTCCACTTTCGTTAAAGAGACCGAAGATTTTTCCTGTCAGATTGTCAGCCGTGACGGCATGGCGTTCGCTTCGCCACGCAGCTTTGGCGCGCCCTGGTACAGCGGCATCGATTACGGCCCGGTGCTGGCGTTAATCGATCATTACGAAGAGGGCGATATCTGCATCACCAATGATTCGTATGCGGGCAATGTGGCCACCCACTCGCCGGATATCCACATCTGGAAGCCGGTGTTCCATAACGGTGAAATTGTCTGTTTTGTGGTGGGTCATATTCACAACACCGACGTGGGCGGTGCGGTGCCGGCTTCGCTGTCGCGCTCGCTGACCGATATCGTGCAGGAGGGCATTCGCATTCCGCCACTTAAGATTGTGCGCAACGGTGAGTTGAATGAAGAAGTCGCCAGCATTATGCGCCTCAACGTGCGTGTACCAGAGCAAAACTGGGGGGATTTCAAAGCGCAGATTGCCTCGGTAAACGTGGGCGAGCGTAAGATCCATGACATCATCGCGCGTTTCGGTATTGAGGATTTCCTGCAGGGTATTGAAGGCATTCTGGACTACGCCGAAGCGCAGGCGCGCAGCATTATCGCCACCATTCCGGATGGTGAATACTTCTATGCTGACTTTGCCGACGAAGATGGTGAAGGCGGCTATCCGTGCCGCGTGGCGATCACGCTGCGCATTAGCGGCGACACGCTGGAACTGGATTACACCGGCAGCGATCCGCAGCTGGCCTCCTCGCTGAATATGCCCACCGGTGGCCGTGAACGGCATCCGCTGGCGCTGGTGGGCGTCACTTATGTGCTCTCAACGCTGGATCGCCATCTGCTGCTTAATGCGGGCACCTTACGCCCGACGCGCGCCATCCTGCCGCCGGGCACCGTAATGAACTGTGAAGCGCCCGCAGCGGTAGGCATGCGTTCGCTGACCTGTGCGCTGTCGCAGATTGCCACCATCGGCGTGTTCTCCCAGGCATTGCCCGATCGCTTACCGGCAAACTCACCCGGCGGCAACTCAATCATGAATATCCGTACCAGCGATAGTCAGAACCGCAGCGTCGTGGCCTCGCTAGGACCTGTCGGCGGTGGCGCGGGCGGAACGCCACGTCATGATGGCCCGGATGGTTCTGGCGGGTTATCGGCGTTTCTGAAAAACACGCCTATTGAGATCAACGAGGCAGAAGTCCCCATCCATTTCCATCGCTATGGGCTGGCGGCGGACAGTGCCGGTGCCGGGCGCTATCGCGGCGGTCTGGCCACGGAGATGGCGTTTGAAATTACCGCGCCCAACACCACGGTAACGGCGCGCAATCGCAACCGGTCAGTGTTCGCCTCGGCTGGCGTGCTAGGCGGTGAGTCAGGGGCATTGTCGCACTTCCGCACGCTGCGCAACGGCAAGGTCATTGAACACGGCAACACCGATGTCATTCGTTGCCAGCCAGGCGATATCGTTGAGGTACGCGGTCCGGGCGCGGGAGGGTATGGCCTGCCGGTGGAGCGCGAGCCGGCGGCGGTGCTGCAGGATGTGCGCTGCGGATTTGTTTCAGTGCAAGTGGCACGTAATAGCTATGGCGTGGCGATCATCAATGATGAGGTGGATGAGGTCACCACTGCGCGTTTACGCGCTGAGATGCAGCGCGAAGCCCGGCAGCATTTTGATCACGGCCCGACACGCACGGCATTTGAACAGCAGTGGACACCGGCGCGCTATGCGTTGCTCACCGCGTTTCTGGCAGAAGCGCCGGTCAGCTGGCGCCACTTCCTGAAGCAACAGGTGTTTGACGCCGTGGCGGCGGAGGCACAACCCGTTGCACTTAAGCCAGCCATAGCAGATACACAACCGGCAGCACTTGACGCGCAGATGCAGGCTATCTTTCAAAATCTGCAACAGCGCTATCCGGCGATGATGAACCGGTCGCACTAAGCGCTAATATTCAGCTTCAGGCTTTGCCATAGTCTTTTGTTGCCCGATGACGGTTCATCGGGCGCACTTAAGAGGATGTCACTATGGCTTCAGCAAACACCCCCGTTTGGTTTATTTCTGGCTGTTCAACCGGCTTTGGCCGGGAGCTGGCGCAGCAGACCATTGCGCGCGGCTTTCACACCGTGGTGACCGCGCGTGACCCGGAGAAAGTGCAGGATTTGGTGGCGGGGCATGACAATGCACTTGCGGTGGCACTGGATGTGACCGATCAGAGCAGTATCGATCGCGCGGTTCACGCGGCGCTGGAGAAATTCGGTGCCATTGATGTGCTGGTCAACAATGCGGGTTACGGCTATCAGAGTTCAGTCGAAGAGGGTGATGATCGCGAGATCCGTGATCAATTCGATGCCAACGTCTTTGGCCTGTTTGCCTTAACGCGTGCGGTATTACCGGCGATGCGCAAACAGCGTCGTGGACACGTCATCAATATCACCTCAGTGGCCGGATTCATTGGTTTTGCCAGCTCAGGCTACTACTCGGCCAGCAAACACGCCGTGGAGGGCTGGTCTGATTCACTGGCGGTTGAAGCGGCACCTTTGGGCATTCATGTTACCTGTGTTGAACCGGGGCCATTCCGCACCGACTGGGCGGGGCGTTCGCTGCATCAGACGCCGAGCACCTTACCGGAGTATGCCGACACGGCGGCAGCGCGCATGAAAGCCACGTCTGAATACAGCGGCACCCAAGCCGGCGATCCGGCACGCGCGGCCACGGCGATGATTGCCATCACCGAACATGACAATCCTCCGCGCCATTTGGTGATGGGCGCATGGGGTTATGAGGCGGTGACCAATAAGTTGAAAGAGCGCCTGGCGCAGATCGAAGACTGGAAACAGACGTCGATTGATACAGATTTTCCGTCATAACCCTGGTGCAGGGTAGATCGCGCCGCCACCGCTAACCGGATTAAACGCGAGCGGCGCGGTTTTGACGTCAATGCCCGTAGGGCGGAACACTCTCCTCCCGCTGGGCATTTATATCATCTTTTCAATCTCTTCAAACGGTACGGCCTGGCTGAACAGATATCCCTGCAGCTGATTACATCCCGCATCGGCCAGTGCCATTTTCTGGCCTTCGGTTTCGACCCCTTCAGCGGTCACCGTTAAGCCCATAGCGTGACCCAGACGCACCACGGATTCAACGATTGCCGCAGAATTTTGCGCCACGCCCAGTGATTGGGTGAAGGAGCGATCAATCTTAATTTTGTCGACCGGGAACGTGCTGAGATAGTTGAGGCTGGAATAACCGGTGCCAAAATCATCCAGCGCAATCCGGAAACCGGCCTCACGCAGCGCGATGATGTTATTACGCGCTTCGTGCTCATCCTCAATCAATACGCCTTCGGTGATCTCCAGTTCCAGATGATGCGGATTGGCGCCTTCTTCACGCACAATTTCAACGATGCGCTCCACAAAGCCACTGGCGCGGAACTGCACGGGAGAAACGTTGACCGCCACAATCACCTGCGGCATTTTCAGTGAGGTTTTACAGGCTTCACGTAATACCCATTCGCCCAGCGGAATGATCATCCCGGTCTCTTCGGCGATGGCGATAAAGTCACCCGGCGAGACATCACCACGTACCGGATGCTGCCAGCGCAGCAGGGCTTCTAATCCCACCACACGCTGTCCGCTGATCTCCATCAGGGGTTGATACCACACGCGCAGGCCATCGAAATTCACCAGCGCCTGACGTAAATCCGTCGCCATCTGCTGGCGGGTGCGCAGCGATTCATCCATCACTTTTTCGAACTGGCGATACTGGCCGCGGCCACTGTTTTTCGCCTCATAGAGCGCGATGTCCGCTTTACGCATCAGCTCCATGCGGTCAATGCCATCTTTAGGGGCCAGCGCCAGCCCGATGCTAACCCCAACCCAGACTTCGCTGCCTTGCAGCTCATAGGCTTCACTCAGCTCACTGATAATGCGTTTTGCCAATGCCTGCACCTGACCGATGTTATCGACGTCCGGCATCATCACAATAAATTCATCCCCACCGATGCGTCCTACGGTATCGCTGGCACGCAAGATGTGCGTGAGGCGGCGCGCCACCTCAATGATCAACTCATCGCCCGCATGATGACCATAGGTATCATTGATGTTTTTAAAGCGATCGAGATCAAGCAACAGCAGCGCCACACGCTGATCGTGCCGGGCGGATGCCGCCAGCGCCTGGGTCAGCCGATCTTCCACCAGCGCCCGATTCGGCAACCCGGTCAGCACATCGTGAAAAGCCAGATGCTGCGCTTGCGCTTCACTGGCACCGAGCTTAAGCAAAGATTGCGACAGATTGAGAGAGGAGGTCCAGATGCGTCTGACCATAAACAGGCAGAGCAGGGTAATCAGCAGCACGGATAACAGTGTTGAAGGGCCGAGCATGCGCAACATCTGCGCACCGGGTTTATCCGGTAGCCAGCTCAGGTAACCCACGGCATCGCCTTGCTGTGAATTCAGTTGGTAGAGTGCATCTGTTCCGGGCTGCGGCGCGCCATCGCTAAAATGCAGCTGCTGCAGCTGGCTGCGATCCGCCAGATTACGTAAATAGCCATCATCGAGGAATTTGATACTCACTAATCGATAGCGGCCTGCTTCACGGGTGCTGCTGATATCGCCAACGGCCAGGGCCGCGGCACGTTGCCCAATGCGCACGAAATCGGCGCGATCGCTGGGACCCGCCACCTCATCGCTGCTCACCACGAGCGGACTGGCCAGCATGTCTTTAAGGTATTGCCCTACGCTGTCACTGGATACGCGTTTACCCTCACGCCAGACCGCCAGTGGCTGATTGTTACGATCCATCAGCAGAATCAACTGGTGGTCAAACATGTCATAAAGCCAGCCGCCGATATTTTGATCTAACCAGTTCTGATCCGGCACGCCCAACGCCAATTGGTCAGCGAGAGGCGACCAGCGAGTCAAACTGCGCAACTGACGCAAATGTTCATTCAAACTTTGGCTAAAGGAGGCCTCAATCATGCGTTGCTGTTGATCGCGAGCCTGTTCATTGCTCAGCGAGGTGCCCCAGAACAAGCCAACACCTGCTCCGGCAAAGGTTAAAACTAAAATCGCCACCAAAGGCAAAATCACTTCCCGAACGAAATTGCGTCTGAATCCATCTGACAGTTTGATTGTATTAATCATTTTAAGGTTCGCGTGACAAGGAGGGCTCATCAATAACGTTAGCAGACTTTACGCAAGCTTCACCCAGTAAGGAAAGCGATAAAGCGGTGAAAATAAGCGATAATTTTTTGAACACTGTCACAAAGGCAACAGTTAAAAATTTTTTATTAAAACCGCAGCCGTTTCGCTTCGATCCTGCTGCCCTATAGCAAATTCATCCTTGCGTCACTGAGCCGTCACGGCGCTGTCATCTGGCTCGCGCACTGTAGTCGCCATCCCGCAGCAACCTTCGCTGCGTTCCTCAACCTGTAGCGAATGAGGTATTGAACGTGATGGAGATATCCAGACATCCGACCACTGTTTATCAGGCGGTCGCCGCCCAACTGGAGCAGGCACTGCAAGAGCGTTATCGCTGCGGTGACTATCTGCCTTCCGAACAACAGCTAGCCGATCACTATGAAGTTAACCGCCATACGCTGCGTCGTGCAGTAGATGAACTGGTCAATAAAGGACTGCTGCAACGCCGCCACGGCGTCGGCATTCTGGTGCTGATGCGTCCTTACGATTACCCCCTGCATGCGCAGGCACGCTTCAGCCAGAACCTGCTGGAGCAGGGCAGCCATCCGACCAGCGAACGTTTGCTGGCAGTGCTGCGACCGGCCAGCAGCGACGTGGCCAGTGCGCTTGCCATTAATGAAGGCGATAACGTGATTCATCTGCGTACCTTGCGCCGCGTCAATGGCGTACCGGTGTGTGTCATCAATCACTTCCTGCCGGAACTGAGCTGGTGGCCGGCGATACAGCAGTTCCAGAACGGCTCGCTGCATGACTTTATGCAGCAGCACCTTGGCCTCGATTTAACGCGTTCGCAAACCCGAATCAGCACCCGCCGCGCCCAGGCTAAAGAGTGTAAACAGCTGGAGATTGCCCTGCAGTCACCGCTGCTGTGCGTGCGCACCCTGAATAAACACCGTGACGGTCAGGTAGCGGAATACTCCGTCAGCCTGACGCGTGGCGACATGATTGAACTGACTCTGGAGCATGAATGAAACAGCAAACCGCTCGCCAGCATTGGCTATCGGTACTCGCGCACAGCGAAGCCAGCCAGCTAAATGCCCACTGGCAGTCGCTGCACCTCAATGCACAATTTGAAGCGATTCGTCCCGCCGAAACCGGTTTAACCCGTTTGCAGGCGCGCATGGGCGGTAGCGGCAAACGCTTCGTAATGGGCGATGCCACCGTCACGCGTGCCGTAGTGAAACTGCACGATGGCACCCTTGGCTTCAGCTATGTGCTGGGCCGCGATAAAGCCCATGCCGAACGCTGCGCCGTGATTGATGCGCTGCTGCAACAGCCGGAAACCCATGCGCTGTTGCAGGAAAAATTAATTGCCCCGCTGGCGGCCTCGCGTGAAGAGCAGCGTCAGCTGCGTGCACGTGAAATCGCCAGCTCTAAAGTGGACTTCTTTACGCTGGTACGCGGAGATAACTAATGACATTACTCGCCAGTTTTAACCATCCGGTTGCCGATTCACAGCGTGCTTTTCGTCGCATCCTGAAAGCCATGAGCGAGCCAGGCGTCATGGTCTCACTGCCGCTGGAACAGGGCTGGGGCGATTTGTCTCCTGCCGCGACGGCGGTACTGCTGACGCTGGTGGATCAGGAGAGTGCGCTGTGGCTGGATAGCCGTGTAGACAGCGAAATCGTGCGTAACAACCTGCGTTTCCACACCGGTGTGCCGATTGTGGAAGAGCGCCATGCACCGTTTGCCTTAACCCATGCAGCGTCAAATCCGGATCCTGCGCAGTTCGCGCCGGGCGACAATATGTCACCGGAAAAAAGTACCACGCTGATCATTGAAGTGCCCTCCCTGAATGGGGGTTTAACCCTGCGCCTGTCCGGCCCTGGCCTGCGTGAATCACGCGCCATCGCGCCACAGTTGCCGGAAGCGATTCTGACTTATCTGCGTGAGCGTCCGCATCCGTTCCCATTGGGCGTGGATCTGATTTTCACCTGCGGTGAAGCGATGATGGCCTTGCCACGCACCACTGACGTGGAGGTGTGCTGATGTACGTTGCGGTGAAAGGGGGCGAGAAGGCGATAGCCAGCGCCCATGAGCTTCAGGCCGATCTGCGCCGTGGCGACCGCGACGTGGCGGAACTGGGTTGCGATCAGGTCGCGCAACAGTTGGGATTAGCGGTGGATCGCGTGATGACCGAAGGCGGCATTTACGATCCCCAGCTCGCGGCCTTAGCGATTAAACAAGCCAGCGGCGATTTGGTGGAAGCCATCTTCCTGCTGCGCGCCTATCGCACCACCTTGCCACGTCTGGCCGACAGCATGGCGCTGGAAACCGATGAGATGCGCATCGAACGTCGTATTTCGGCGGTCTACAAGGATTTGCCGGGCGGCCAGGTGCTCGGCCCCACTTACGATTACAGCCATCGTCTGCTCGATTTCACGTTGCTGGCCAACGGTGAAACCCCGGCGGCACCGCGTGACGATCAGGCACTGCCTGAACGCTGTCCGCACGTGTTCAGCATGATGACCAAAGAGGGTCTGGCGGCGCGTGAAGAGGATGATGGCAGCGAGCCGTGCGATATCACCCGCGAGCCGCCCGGTTATCCGGCGACGCGCGCGGCACGCCTGCAACAGCTGGTACGCGGCGATGAAGGTTTTCTGCTGGCGCTTGGATATTCCACCCAGCGTGGCTACGGGCGTAACCATCCGTTTGCCGGTGAGATTCGCACCGGCTATCTCAGCGTATCAATCTGCCCGGAAGAGCTGGGCTTCGAGATTGATATCGGCGAAATCCTGCTGACCGAGTGTGAAATGGTTAACGGCTTCACCACGCAAACCGAAGGTGCGCCGCACTTCACCCGTGGTTACGGCCTGGTGTTTGGGCGCTCAGAGCGTAAAGCGATGGCGATGGCGCTGGTGGATCGTGCCCTGCAGGCCCCCGATTACGATGAACGTATTGCCGGACCGGCGCAGGACGAAGAGTTTGTGCTGTCGCATGCCGACAACGTGGAAGCGGCGGGCTTTGTTTCGCATCTGAAACTGCCGCATTACGTCGATTTCCAGGCGGAGCTGGAGTTGCTGAAACGGCTGCGTGAACAGGTTCAGGAGCAAAACGATGAGTGAGTTAACCGGCTATAACAACGGCTATCTGGATGAGCAGACCAAGCGCACCATTCGTCGCGCGATCCTCAAAGCGGTAGCGATTCCGGGTTATCAGGTGCCGTTTGCCGGACGAGAAATGCCGATGCCTTACGGCTGGGGCACTGGCGGGATCCAGATCACCGCCAGCATCATTGGTGACAGCGACGTGCTGAAGGTGATTGACCAGGGCGCGGATGACACCACCAACGCCGTATCCATCCGTCGTTTCTTCCAGCGCGTCAGCGGCGCAGCGACCACTGAAGCCACCAAAGATGCCACGCTGATCCAGACGCGTCACCGCATTCCGGAGACGCCACTGCAGGAAGATCAGGTGCTGATTTTCCAGGTGCCGATTCCTGAGCCGCTGCGCTTTATCGAACCACGCGAAACGGAAACTCGCACCATGCACGCACTGGAAGAGTACGGCATCATGCAGGTCAAACTGTATGAAGATATCGCCCGCTACGGCCATATCGCCACCACCTACGCCTATCCGGTCAAGGTCAACGATCGCTACGTGATGGATCCATCGCCGATTCCGAAATTCGACAACCCGAAGATGCACATGATGCCCGCACTGCAGCTGTTTGGTGCTGGCCGTGAAAAACGCATCTACGCGCTGCCGCCGTACACCAAAGTGGAAAGCCTCGACTTCGACGACCACCCATTCACCGTACAAAGCTGGGATGAACCCTGTGCCCTGTGCGGTTCACGCCACAGCTACCTTGATGAGGTGGTCATGGATGATGCCGGTACGCGCATGTTTGTCTGCTCCGATACCGATTTTTGCCACCAGCAGCAGGAACAACAACATGCACAGTGAACAGCCGCTGCTTGCGGTCAACAATCTGACGCACCTCTATGCGCCAGGCAAAGGTTTTGAAGACGTTAGCTTTGAACTCTATCCAGGGGAAGTCTTGGGCATTGTGGGCGAGTCTGGTTCCGGCAAAACCACGCTGCTGCGCAGCCTGTCGGCGCGTTTAGCGCCACAGCAGGGCAACATTCTCTATCGCGCTCAGGATCTCTATCAGCTAAGTGAAAGCGATCGCCGCCGCTTACTGCGCACCGAGTGGGGCGTGGTGCATCAGCATCCATTGGATGGATTGCGTCCGCAGGTCACGGCAGGCGGCAATATCGGTGAGCGCTTGATGGCCGTCGGCCAGCGCCATTATGGCGATATCCGTAAAGAGGCGATGCGCTGGTTGCAGGACGTCGAAATCCCCGCTAACCGCATCGACGATTTGCCGACCACCTTCTCCGGCGGTATGCAGCAGCGTTTGCAGATTGCCCGCAACCTGGTGACCCAGCCCACGCTGGTGTTTATGGATGAGCCGACCGGCGGACTGGATGTATCCGTGCAGGCGCGACTGCTGGATCTGCTGCGTACCCTGGTACGTGAACTCAATCTGGCGGTGGTGATTGTCACGCACGATCTCGGCGTGGCGCGCTTGCTGGCGCACCGTCTGTTGGTGATGAAGCAGGGCAGAGTGGTGGAGAGCGGTCTGACCGATCGGGTGCTGGACGATCCGCACCATCCCTACACCCAACTGCTGGTTTCATCGGTGCTGGCTTAACTTCATCAGGACATCAACATGCAACCTTTATTGCGCGTAGAGAAACTCAGCAAAACCTTTGTGCTGCACAACCAGAGCAGCGCCGAGCTGCCGGTGCTGCAGGATGCCAATCTTGAAGTGTGCGCCGGTGAGTGCGTGGTGCTGCACGGTCGCTCCGGCAGCGGAAAATCCACCTTACTGCGCGCGCTGTACGGCAACTATCAGGCCAACAGCGGTCATATCTGGCTGCAACATCAGGGTGAGTGGATCGATATGGCACAGGCTCCCGCGCGCCAGATACTGGCGATTCGCCGCGAAACCGTTGGCTGGGTCAGCCAGTTCCTGCGGGTGATCCCTCGCGTCCCGACGCTGGAGATCGTAATGCAACCGCTGTTAGAGCGCGGCGTGGAGCGTGCTTTCTGCGAGAAACGTGCCAAAGAGCTGCTGACACGGCTGAATGTGCCGGAGCGTTTATGGTCACTCGCGCCATCCACTTTCTCCGGTGGTGAACAGCAGCGCGTCAACATCGCGCGTGGTTTTATCGCCGACTATCCAGTGCTGCTGCTGGATGAACCTACCGCTTCCCTCGACAGTGCCAACAGCGCCGCGGTGGTGGAATTGATTGAACAGGCGCGCACCCGTGGTGCCGCCATTGTGGGTATTTTCCATGACGAAGCGGTGCGCGCACGCGTGGCCGATCGCCTGCACGTCATGCAGCCGGTTAAAACAGGAGCAGAAGCATGATCGTCAATAACGTCCGTTTGGTGCTGGAACATGAAGTTGTCACCGGTTCGCTGGAAATCCGTGAGGGTCGCATTGCCAGTTTCAGTGACAGTACCAGCCAATTAGCGGGCGCACTGGATGGCGAAAACGCCTTCCTGCTGCCAGGTCTGGTCGAGTTGCACACCGATAACCTCGATAAGTTCTTCACGCCGCGTCCGAAAGTGGACTGGCCGGCGCACTCAGCAATGAGTAGCCACGATGCGCTGATGGTCGCCAGCGGTATTACCACGGTGCTGGATGCCATTGGTGTCGGCGATGTGCGCGACGGCGGTCATCGCATTGAGAACCTGAGCAAGATGATCAACGCGATTCAGGACAGTAACCGCAAAGGCATTAACCGTGTCGATCACCATCTGCACCTGCGCTGTGAGTTGCCCCATAACACCACACTGCCGCTGTTCGAAAAGCTGATGAGTACGCCGGAGCTGTCATTGGTGTCGCTGATGGACCATTCGCCAGGTCAGCGTCAGTACGCTTCACTGGAGATGTATCGCCTCTATTATCAGGGCAAATATTCGCTTAATGATGAGCAGATGGATCAGTTCGAGCGTGAGCAACTGGCGCTGGCCGCTGAGTTCTCCACCCCGAACCGCAACGCCATTTCCGGCCTGTGCCGTTCGCGCGGCATTCCGATTGCCAGCCACGATGACGCCACAGCGGCACACGTTGCCGAATCACACGATGTGGGCAGCACCATTGCTGAATTCCCCACCACGCTGGAGGCCGCACGCGCCTCGCGCGAATGCGGTATGCAGGTGTTGATGGGCGCGCCGAATATCGTACGCGGCGGCTCGCATTCCGGCAACGTGGCAGCCTGGGAGCTGGCCAGCCATGGCCTGCTGGATATTCTGTCATCCGACTATTACCCGGCGAGCCTGCTGGACGCGGTGTTCCGTTTAGTGGCGGATGAGCGCAACAGCCTGACGTTGCCACAAGCCGCCGCGCTGGTGACACGTAATCCGGCTCGCGCTATTGGTTTGCACGATCGCGGAGTGATTGGCGAAGGCATGCGTGCCGACCTGGTGCTGGCGCATACCGAACATGGGCATCCTCACATTCGCCACGTCTGGTCGCAGGGCAGGCTGGTGTTCTGATGGCGCGCCTGATCTGGCTAACCGGGCCTTCGGGCTCGGGTAAAGACAGTCTGTTGAATGCGCTACGCGAAGCGCCGCCGGATAACCTGGTCATCGCCCATCGCTACATTACGCGTCCGGCCGATGCCGGGGGCGAAAACCATGTGGCGCTGAGCGAGGCCGAGTTTCGGCGGCGTCAGACACTGGGATTGTTTGCCATTAGCTGGCAGGCGCACGGCCTGTTCTACGGGCTGGGAGAGGAGATCGACCACTGGCTGGCGCGGGGTTTAAATGTGCTGGTCAATGGTTCACGTCTGCATTTGCCGATTGTTGAGCAGCATTACGGGGCACAACTGTTGCCGCTGGTGCTGCAAGTCTCTCCGGCGGTGCTGGAAATGCGTTTACGGCAGCGCGGACGTGAAAGTGAAGCCGAAATCGGTAAACGGCTGGCGCGTGCGGCAGAACCGCTGCCTGCGCATTGCCATCCGCTCAATAACGATGGCGCACTGAGCGACACGCTCGACACACTGCGTCAACTGCTGGAGCATCCGCCATGAACCTCACTTTTCTCGGTACTGGAGGCGTGCAATCTGCGCCGCTGTTTGGCTGTGATTGCCACGCTTGCGAACGTGCACGTCTTGAGCCACGACGCGCTCGTGCTGCCACCAGTGCGCTGATTGACACCGGCAGCGAACGTATTTTGCTGGATGCCGGACGTCACGATCTGCATCAGCGCTTTCGTCCCGGCGAGCTAAGTCGCATTTTACTGACCCATTTTCATATGGATCATGTAGCGGGACTCTTTAGCCTGCGTTGGGGATTGGGTGAACCGATTCCGGTGTGGGCGCCACCGGATGAGAAGGGCTGTGATGACCTGTTTAAGCATCCGGGCCTGCTGGATTTCCGCTCCGCGCTCACGCCTTTTGTGCCTCACAGTTTCGGGACGTTGCAGGTCACGCCGCTGCCGTTACAGCACTCAAAACTCACTTATGGCTACCTGTTCGACTGGCACGGTACGCGTCTTGCCTGGCTGTGTGATACCTGCGGACTACCCCCGGACACTGCAGATTTTCTTGATGGTCAATCGCTGGATCAGCTGGTGATTGACTGCAATGACCCGCCGCGAGAAAGCGTGCGCAATCATAATGATGTGACGCGCGCATTGCAGATTATTGAACAGCTGGCGCCGCGCCAGGCCTGGCTTATCCACCTGAGCCATGAGATGGACAGTTGGTTACTCAATAATCGCTTACCGGACAATGTGCTGGCGGCTACTGACGGTCAGACCATCACGGTCGGTTCCTCACACGCTGTCACTGTTTAATCATTTTACTGTCATCAAGACTTCATCGGATTTGCCCGTAATAACGGGCAATCAAGACCTCAGCGAGATGGAGTGCAACATGGCACAGGCATTACTGAAAACCGTTATCGACAATCCTTATGTTCCGCACGCCGGGCAAGGCAACAAGGTGCTGTCGGTACAGGGACTGTGCAAGGCGTACGGCGAAAACCGCGTACTGGATAATGTCAGCTTCGATCTGCATGCGGGCGAGCTGGTGGCCGTGATTGGTCGCTCAGGCGCAGGCAAATCGACACTGTTACACATGCTGAACGGCACCATCAGTGCTTCGCAGGGCGCGATTCTCAGCAATCGTCAGGGTGAAGCGGATCGTGATGTAGTGACGCTCAACAGCCGCCAGATGCGCGAATGGCGCAGCGAATGCGGCATGATCTTCCAGGACTTCTGTCTGGTGCCGCGTCTTGATGTACTGACCAACGTCCTGCTGGGACGCCTGAGCCAGACCTCAACCCTGAAATCCTTCTTCAAAGTGTTCTCCGAAGCGGACCGTGCGCAGGCCATTGAGCTGCTGCAGTGGATGAACATGCTGCCGCAGGCGCTGCAGCGTGCGGAGAACCTGTCAGGCGGACAGATGCAGCGCGTGGCGATTTGCCGTGCGTTGATGCAGAACCCGCGCATCCTGCTGGCGGACGAGCCGGTGGCTTCACTCGATCCGAAAAACACCAAACGCATTATGGATGTGCTGCGTCAGGTGAGCGAGCAGGGCATCAGTGTGATGGTGAACCTGCACTCGATTGAACTGGTGAAGCAGTACTGCACTCGTGTTATCGGCATTCAGCGCGGCAAAGTGCTGTTTGACGGACATCCTTCTCAGTTGACTGATGGCTTGCTGCATGAGCTATACGGCGACGAAATTAACCAGCTCCACTAACTTCCACGGCAAGAGAAAAAACACGAATGAAACTGACCTCTTTAGCTTTATTGACTGTTGCAATGACTTTTGGCGTTAACGCAGCGGATGCACCAAAAGAATTGAACCTCGGGATTTTGGGTGGACAGAACGCCACTCAGCAGATCGGTGATAACCAGTGCGTGAAAGATTTCTTCGATAAAGAGCTGAATGTCGATACCAAAATGCGCAACTCGTCTGACTACTCAGGCGTGATTCAGGGCCTGCTGGGTAACAAAATTGATATGGTGCTGAGCATGTCTCCAGCATCTTACGCTTCCGTCTATCTGCAGAACCCGAAAGCGGTTGATGTTGTCGGCATCGTGGTAGATGACAAAGACGGTTCACAGGGTTACCACTCAGTCGTGATCGTGAAAGCGGACAGCCCGTACAAAAAACTGGAAGACCTGAAAGGTAAATCTTTCGGCATGGCCGATCCGGATTCAACTTCTGGCTTCCTGATGCCAAACCAGGCGTTCAAGAAAGAGTTCGGTGGCACAGTTGACGACAAGTACAATAACACCTTCTCCAGCGTCACCTTCTCTGGCGGCCATGAGCAGGACATCCTGGGTGTGCTGAATGGTCAGTTCGAAGGCGCAGTGACCTGGACCTCCATGATCGGTGATTACGACAAGGGTTATACCTCTGGTGCCTTTGGCCGCATGATGCGTATGGACCAACCTGACCTGATGAAGAAAATCCGTATCATCTGGCAGTCTCCGCTGATCCCGAACGGTCCAATCCTGGTGAGCAATAACTTGCCCGCTGACTTCAAACAGAAGCTGGTGGCGGCGATCAAGAAGCTGGATAAAGAAGACCACAGCTGCTTTGTTAAAGCGGTGGGCGGTGCTCAGCACATCGGCCCGGCAACCGTTGCCGATTATCAGAACATCATTGATATGAAACGTGATCTGATGAAAGGCTCACGCGGTTAATTTCGCGTCTGGCTGGCAGGGTCGCCCGTGATGGCGACCCTTTTCACATCTGCACCACCCTCTACCACAGGACATTCCCCTTGACCGATTTCGAACACTACTACCAACGCATTCGTCGCCAGCAAAAGCGCGACACCGTGCTCTGGTCGCTGCTGTTGGTGGCGCTCTACCTCGCTGCGGGCAAGATGGCGGAATTCAATCTGGTCACCGTCTGGCAATCACTGCCACACTTTTTCGATTACATCGGCGAAACCGTGCCGGTGTTGCATCTGCCCGTGCTGTTCTCCGATGGAAAAACCGAAGGCTCGCTGGCCTATTGGGGCTACCGTCTGCACTTCCAGTTGCCGCTGATCTGGGAAACCCTGCAGCTGGCGCTGTCGTCGACCATTGTGGCAGTGATGGTGGCTGGGGTACTGGCGTTTTTCGCAGCTGGTAACACCCAGACGCCGCGCAGCGTCCGCATCGCGATCCGTGCTTTCGTCGCTTTCCTGCGCACCATGCCAGAACTGGCGTGGGCAGTGATGTTCGTGATGGCGTTTGGCATTGGGGCGATTCCCGGCTTCCTCGCACTGGCGCTGCACACTGTGGGCAGCCTGACCAAACTGTTTTATGAATCGATTGAAAGCGCTTCAGACAAACCGGTGCGCGGCCTCGCGGCATGTGGAGCGACCAAATTACAGCGCATGCGCTTCGCCTTCTGGCCGCAGGTGAAACCAACGTTTCTCTCTTACAGCTTTATGCGTCTGGAAGTGAACTTCCGTTCTTCTACCATCCTTGGATTGGTGGGGGCGGGCGGTATCGGTCAGGAGCTGATGACCAACATCAAACTGGATCGTTACGATCAGGTGAGCATCACACTGCTGCTGATCATTGTGGTGGTGTCGCTGCTGGATACGGTATCCGGCTGGTTGCGCCGTCACGTGGTGGAAGGGGATATCAAATGATCGCATTAGTACCGGATGTGGCAAAACTGAAGCAGGAACATCCTGCACTGTTCGCCGCACAGAACCGTTATCTACGCCGCGTGGCTGGCGTTGCACTTGCCATCGCGCTCTATTACCTGTTCTTCTTTGAGTTTTTCGGTATTGAGTGGAGCCGAGTTATTATCGGTTGCGAGCAACTAGGGCGTTACTTCCTGCGCATGTTCGTTTGGCAAGACTTTATGAACTGGCCATTTGGCTATTATTTCTCCCAGATTGGCATCACGTTGGCGATTGTCTTCGCCGGGACGCTGACCGCTTCCATTATTGCGCTGCCGGTTTCCTTCCTTGCCGCCCGCAACGTGATGCACGATCCGATTGCCCGTCCGATTTCCTTAGTGGTGCGCCGTTTGCTTGACATCCTGCGCGGTGTCGATATGGCGATTTGGGGCCTGATCTTTGTGCGTGCAGTTGGCATGGGACCACTGGCGGGTGTGCTGGCGATTGTGGTACAGGATGTGGGCTTACTGGGCAAACTGTATGCGGAAGGGCATGAAGCGGTTGAGCGTTCGCCGAGCCGGGGTTTAGGTGCGGTGGGGGCCAATAGTCTGCAGAAACATCGCTTTGGCATCTTTACCCAATCCTTCCCGACCTTCCTGGCATTGAGCCTGTACCAGATTGAATCCAATACCCGTTCGGCGGCGGTACTCGGCTTCGTTGGCGCAGGGGGTGTCGGTCTGGTTTATGCCGAGAACATGCGCCTGTGGAACTGGGATGTGGTGATGTTCCTGACCATCTTGTTGGTTGGCGTGGTGATGATCATGGATGTGATCTCCAGCAAACTGCGTAAGCGCTACATCACGGGGAAACCGTTGCCGCTGTGGCAGCCTGCCGTGCGCGATTAAGCCGTTCACTGCGTTGCCAGGCGCGCTCCAGCGCCTGCGCTAACTGTGCCTGCTGCCAGGGCTTCGCCAGCCGTTCACATAGCGGCAGCGTGACCTGGCTCTGGCGCAAATCCTGACCGCTGATCAGCAGGGTGGCCAGTTCTGGCCACTGCTGCTGTGCCTGACGAATCACATCCGCCCCGTTTAACGCGCCGGGTAACATCAAATCACTGATCAACAACTCAATATCTGGCGTCTGCCGCAGCAGCGTGAGTGCGGATTCGCCATCGCCACACTCTAAAGTGAGGTAGCCGAGTTGATGCAGATGCTCACACAATGTCTGCCTGACGGCGGGTTCATCATCCAGCACCAACACCAGCCGGTCACTGCTGGCACCCGGCGTAAACTCGGGAAGAGTCGGCGCGGGCTGGACCGCTTCCGGTGCGCGCGGCAGTAACAGGCGCACGGTGGTACCCTGGCCGGGGGCGGTTTCCACTTCGATCTGCCCGCCAGATTGACGCACAAATCCATATACCATCGACAACCCCAGTCCGCTGCCGCTGCCGGTCTCTTTGGTGGTGAAAAATGGCTCAAACACCTGTTCACGTACCTCGGCTGACATGCCGCAGCCGTGATCGATAACTTCAATGGTCACGCGATCGCGTTTACCATCCGCTTCCTGCATTCGCTGATTCCAGATGCGCAGGCGAATTTCTCCGCTCTGTTTCTCCATGGCATCGCGTGCATTGACCACCAGATTCATCAGCGCATTTTCCAGTTGCCCGGCATCGATCCACGCGGGCCAGCCGGGGCGTTGCGCATCAACCACTAATTGCTGACCGGGCAACAGTGCATGCTGTAACAGTGAGTGCAGATTATCGACCAGCTCAATGACTGATACCGCACGCGGATAAAGCGACTGTTTACGTGAGAAGGCCAGCAGCCGCTGGGTAAGCTGTGCCGCGCGGTCGGCCGCCAGCCGGGCTCGCTCAATGCGACTGGCCAGTGAACCGGAGGGGAGTTGGCCCACGGTGAGGGCCAGACTGCCAATAATCACGGCCAGCAGGTTGTTAAAGTCGTGGGCGATACCGCCGGTGAGTTGGCCCACCGCTTTCATTTTTTGGCTGTGCAGCAGCGCTTCTTCCAGCGCCTTACGTGTGGTGCGCTCCAGCACGGTATTGACCATGCCACGGCGTGGCACCGGGCTAAAGCGCAGTTCCAGCGTGCGGCCGTCGGGCAGGCGAACTTCCTGCGCATCCTGCAGGCTGGTGAGCTGCACACCCATTCGTTCTAGCAGACGCTGATAATGCAGGCCACGATGCAGAACGCGTGCCGGAATGCCGAGTAACTCGGCGTACTGCGCGTTCCACACCACCAGTTGCCCACTGTTATCGAACAGCGCAAAGCCATCGCGCATCGCGAGGAAAGTGGATTCCAGCTGATTGCTTTTCTCTTTTAACAGACGTGAAGTGTGGGCCAGTGAAGCAGTATTGCGTGCAAAGACGTTAAAGGCGCGAGCCAGATCGCCGAGCTCATCACGGCGGGCCAATCCCGGAACATTGACGCTTTTCTCGCCCTGGGCCAGACGCGTCATGGCGTGGGCGATAGCGGTCAGGCTCGAACCGAGATTACGATAAATGTAGTAACCTGCGTAACCGGTGATCAACAGTGCCAGCAGCATAAACAGGCCAATAAACCCGATGATGGAGTCCAGCTCCTGATGCGTGGCGGTACTGCGCGCATCGCTCTGCTGCGCCACCAGTTGCACATAATGGGTGATGTCACCATTCAGCATCGCCACCAGCGCTTTGATGCGATAGGTCGCGTAGGCAATGGCAATATCGCTCTGCTCAAGCTGATCAGCGATGGGTTGTAAGCTGCGCGTGGTGTCGACCAATCGGTCACGCTGCATCGCCAGCGCATCCTGTAACGGTAGGGCGGACCAAATGGGCAGCACCTGCTGTAATTGCTGTTCAGCGGCTTGTGGCGCAGTGGATTGGATTGCCACCTTTAACAGGGCATCCGTTTGCTGGCGCAGCGGCAAAAAAGCGCCGTCGCTGGCGAGCACATCAATGCGATTCAGCAAGAGTTGTGCCTGCCACAGGCCACTCAGCATCACATTACGTTGTAAGTGGCGTTGATGGCCAACCCCAAGCAGCTGATTGATGCTCTGTTCCAGCATCTGGCTGCGTTCTCGAATGCGCGCCAGCAGTTCAGGTTGCTGTGCGGCCAGAGGCGCGTTCGCCAGCAGGGATAGGGATTGTTGTAACGCTTGCTGCGTCTGCTGCAGACGAGCCGACTCGCTTTGATACTCCAGCGCACCCACCACCTGCGCCAATCGTACGGCGGCGGTGGCCACGTTGGCAGTATCCCGCGCCAGCGCCAGGCTGCCGTTCATATCCGCCAGGGTTTGCGCCTGTGCCTGCTCCTGAATGTGACCGGCGTGGCGAAATCCAAAAATAGCCACCAGGCTCACCGCCAGCGTGACACTCACCACTAACAGGTTAAACAGCAGCAGGCGACCCCGCGCGCCAGCGTGCCAGTGCAGACTCTGACTCATTGCGGTCACTCCTTACCTCTCAGCTCCCGGCGAGTATAGAAGCGTGACCGGGGCGCAATATGACAAATATGAATGGCCGCTGACATTTTCCATTTATCTGGCGTTGCAACACTCGGCGACAACTTCAGAAAGCAGGAGTCAGGCGATGGCGGCGACACCGATATTAGAAATGCGCGAAATCACCCGACGCTTCGGCAGTTTCTACGCGTTAAAGGGCGTGGATCTGACCGTGTGGCCGGGTGAAGTCCATGCGCTGATGGGCGAAAACGGTGCCGGGAAAAGTACGCTGATGAAGATTCTGGCCGGTGCTTATACCGCCAGCAGCGGGGAAATTCTTATCAACGGTAAACCCTACGCCATCAAAGGCCCAAAAGAAGCGCTGGCAGCAGGCATCACGCTGATTTATCAGGAAATCAATCTGGCACCTAATCTCACCGTGGCAGAGAACATCTTTCTCGGCAGCGAGATCACGCGCGGTGGGCTGGTGAAACGGCGGCAGATGGCGGAAGAGGCACAGCAGGTGATTAATCGTCTGGGTGCCCAATTCAGTGCCAACGATCTGGTGAGCAAACTCAGTATCGCTGAGCAGCAGCAGGTGGAGATTGCCCGCGCGCTGCACCGCAACAGCCGCATTCTGGTGATGGATGAACCCACGGCAGCACTCTCCAATCGCGAAACCGAACAGCTGTTTGCGCTGATTAAACGCCTGCGCAGCGAAGGCATGGCGATCATTTACATTAGCCATCGCATGGCCGAAGTGTATGAGCTTTCGGATCGCGTCAGCGTGCTGCGTGATGGGCAGTATGTTGGCAGCCTGACGCGCGATCAGCTTAATGCCAGTGAACTGGTGCGCATGATGGTTGGCCGTCCGCTGAGCGATCTGTTCAATAAAGACCGCAACATTCCCTTCGGCGAGGTCCGTCTCGCTGTCAATCACCTGACCGATAACCGCAAAGTCCATCCCAGTAGTCTCTCGGTGCGTGCCGGGGAGATTGTCGGATTGGCGGGATTGGTCGGTGCCGGACGCAGTGAGCTGGCGCAGCTGATTTTTGGCGTGCATCAACCCAGGGGAGGCGAAATCTGGATCGATGGCGAGAAAGTCAAAATTCATTCGCCGCGAGATGCCATCGCACGTGGTATTGGCTTCCTCACCGAGAACCGTAAAGAGCAGGGGCTGTTCCTGGAACTGGCCGCACAGGAAAACATCGTGATGGCGACGCTGGAACGCGATGCCAGCTACGGCCTGCTTAATCGGCGTAAAGGGCAAAAGATTGCCGGTGATGCCATCGAATCACTCAACATTCGTGTGCCGCACGCCCAGGTACGGGCCGGGGGGCTATCGGGCGGTAATCAACAGAAACTGCTGATCTCACGCTGGGTAGCGATTGCACCACGCATTCTGCTGCTGGATGAGCCCACGCGCGGCGTGGACGTCGGCGCCAAGAGTGAAATCTACCGCATGATGAACCAGATGGCGCAACAGGGCGTGGCGATTTTGATGATCTCCAGCGAACTGCCGGAGGTGGTCGGGATGAGTGACCGCGTGTATGTGATGCGTGAGGGCAGTATTGCCGGAGAGCTGAGCGGCGCAGAGATTAGCCAGGAAAACATTATGACACTGGCCACCGGCGCACAGCCGGTACAGGCCTGAGGAGACCGCAATGACCAGTGAAACTGCACGCGTAAAAAGTCCAACGCTTAAACGCGCCTTGATGAGCGACCTGCTGCAAACGGTAGGGATTCTGCCGATTTTGATCCTGATTGTGGCGGTATTTGGTTTTGTTGCGCCGAACTTCTTTACCGAAGCTAACCTGCTGAATATTACCCGTCAGGCTTCGATCAATATCGTGCTGGCGGCGGGGATGACCTTTGTGATCCTCACCGGCGGGATCGATCTGTCAGTGGGCTCGATGCTGGGCACCACGGCGGTCGTGGCGATGGTGGTGTCGCTGGATCCGGCCTTTGCGGGCCTGACCATCCCGGCGGCGCTCGGCGCAGGGCTGATTATGGGCCTGTTCAACGGACTGTTGGTGGCATGGGCTGGCTTACCGCCCTTTATCGTGACGCTCGGCACCTATACCGCCTTGCGCGGGGCGGCGTATTTACTGGCGAATGGCACTACCGTCATCAACTCTGACATCAATTTCGAGTGGATAGGCAACGGTTATCTCGGGCCGATCCCCTGGCTGATCATTATTGCCTTTGCCGTCATCGCGCTGTGCTGGTTCATTCTGCGCCGTACCACCCTGGGTGTGCACATCTACGCCGTGGGCGGCAACGTGCAGGCGGCGCGCCTCACCGGGATCAAGGTCGGTATGGTGCTGGTGTTCGTCTATGCCATGAGCGGCATGTTGTCGGGGCTGGGTGGATTGATGAGTGCCTCACGTCTCTACAGCGCTAACGGCAACCTGGGTGTGGGATACGAGTTGGATGCGATTGCTGCGGTGATTTTGGGCGGCACAAGCTTTGTCGGCGGTATCGGCACCATTACCGGCACGCTGATTGGTGCGCTGATAATCGCCACGCTGAACAACGGCATGACGCTGATGGGCGTTTCTTACTTCTGGCAGTTGGTCATTAAGGGCGCTGTGATCATCATTGCCGTACTCATCGATAAGTACCGCACACGTCATCACGTGGGTTAAGGGTGTATTTGCAACAGGCTGTCACACAACGGCGATCTGCTGGATCGCCAACATAATCAAAAAAGCAGGAGAACATCGACTATGCGTTTTAATCCGATTCTGACCGGACTGCTGGCGGCGACGTTGTTGAGTGCGCCACTGGTGCAGGCAAAAGAACTCAAATCCATTGGTGTCACCGTCGGCGATCTCGCCAATCCGTTCTTCGTGCAGATCACTAAAGGTGCTGAGCTGAAGGCGCGTGAACTGGCCGGCGACAAGGTCAATGTGACGCTGGTTTCCAGCGGTTACGATCTTGGTCAGCAGGTGGCGCAGATAGATAACTTTATCGCCGCCAAAGTGGACATGATCATCCTTAACGCCGCCGATTCCAAAGGCATCGCTCCCGCGGTGAAACGTGCGCGTGATGCCGGCATCGTGGTGGTGGCGGTCGACGTGGCGGCTGACGGTGCCAATGCCACCATTACCTCCGATAACACCCAGGCAGGTGCGATGGCCTGTAAATACATCTCTGATCGCCTGAAAGATAAAGGCAACGTGGTAATCATCAACGGACCGCCGGTGTCAGCGGTGCAAAACCGGGTTGAAGGCTGTATGAACGAGCTGAAAACTCATCCCGATATCAAACTGCTCTCCTATAACCAGAACGCCAAGGGCAGTCGCGATGGTGGCCTGGAGGTGATGACGGGACTGCTGTCTGCCAATCCGAAGATCGATGCGGTGTTTGCGATTAACGACCCAACGGCGATTGGTGCCGATTTGGCTGCCAAGCAAGCCCAGCGCAGTGAGTTCTTTATTGTCGGCGTCGATGGTTCGCCAGACGGCGAAGAAGCCCTGAAACGTAAAGGCTCGCTGTTTGTCGCCACCCCAGCGCAAGACCCGCAGGTGATGGCAGCCAAAGCGGTGGAGATTGGCTACGACATCCTGCAGGGCAAACCCGCACCTGACAAACCGGTGCTGATTCCGGTCACGATGATCGATCGCAATACTGTCAGCAGCTACAAAGGCTGGACGGTGAAATAACGTTGATTTCTTGAGGCGGTCTCTGGGCCGCCCACATTGGGAGCGGAGTTATGCATCGATCCGAAGTGAACGCCATTCTGCAACTCACCCGCGAATTCTTTATGCGACAGGATGTGCACCTGCCGCCCTGGGCCGACTATGGCCTCAGCCAATGGCGTGCGCTGGATAAACGCCACGCAGAAGAGCTGCTGGCGCTGCATCTGGGCTGGGATGTCACCAGTTTTGGCGCTGATGATTTCTCTCAGACTGGCTTAACCCTGTTTACTCTGCGCAACGGGTCGCGCGGCGGTCAGCCGTGGGGAAAACCTTACGCTGAAAAAATCATGCACGTGCGGGAAGGGCAGGTGACGCCGATGCACTACCACCCACAAAAGATGGAAGACATCATCAATCGCGGTGGCGGCAATCTGATCGTCACGCTGCATAACCGCGCGGGCGACCGGCTTGATGACTCACCGGTAAAAGTCACTTTAGATGGCATTCGCCAAACTCACGCGGCGGGATCGCAACTGCGTCTTTCCCCGGGCGAGAGTGTCACCTTGCTGCCCGGTATCTGGCACAGTTTCTGGGGCGAAGAGGGCTATGGCGATGTGCTGGTTGGCGAAGTCTCGATGCCCAACGATGACGAGCATGACAACGTCTTTCTCACACCGCTGGCGCGCTTTAATCCGATTAATGAGGATGAAGATCCGCGCTGGCTATTGTGTAACGAATATCACCGCTGGCTGGCATAAAGGAGTTCACGATGGCACTGATTTCTCTGGCGCAGGGCCTGGCCCATGCGCAACAGCACCAATACGCGCTCGGCGCATTTAACGTGCTGGATACCCATTTTCTGCGTGCGCTGTTCCAGGCGGCTGAGCAACAGCGCTCACCGTTCATCATCAATATCGCGGAAGTGCACTTTAAGTATGTCAGTCTGGAACATCTGATTGCGGCTGTACGCACAGAAGCGGCGCTACATGATATCCCGGTGGTGCTCAATCTTGACCATGGTTTGCACTTTGAGGCGGTCATGCAGGCGATTCGCCTCGGATTTACTTCGGTGATGTTTGATGGCTCCACCCTCAGCTATGAGGAGAATGTGCGCCAGACCCGTGAAGTGGTGAAGATGTGCCACGCCATTGGCGTATCGGTTGAAGCGGAATTGGGCGCGGTGGGCGGCGATGAAGGTGGGGCACTGTTTGGTGAGGCTGACAGCAACAAATTCACCGATCATGCTCTGGCGGCGGAGTTTGTCCAGTCAACCGGGATCGATTGTCTGGCCGTAGCGATTGGCAACGCGCACGGCAAATACAAAGGTGAGCCGAAGCTCGACTTTGAGCGTCTGGCGGCAATTCGCTCGGCGGCAGGCATTCCTTTGGTGCTGCATGGCGGTTCAGGGATCAGTGATGCCGATTTCCGCCACGCCATCAGTTTGGGCATTCATAAAATCAATTTCTATACCGGCATGTCACAAGCCGCACTAGGCGCGATAGAAAAGCAAATTACTCAGCGTGATGCGCGCTACGACTCGTTTGCTGAACTGCTGATGGCGGTAGAACACGATATTGCCAATGTGGTGGCGCAGCAGATGCAGGTGTTTGGCAGCGCCGGGAGGGCCTGACATGGTGCAACGCAACGGTATTCTCGGTGCGGGCAGTATGCTGGTGGATCATGTACAACGTATCACGCATTGGCCAGAACAAGGCTGGTTAGCGGAGATCACCCACAGTGAGAAGTGCAGCGGAGGCGCTGCACTGAATGTGCTGTTCACCCTGGCGCGCATGCAGGTCAATTTGCCGCTGGCCGGTGTCGGCATGGTGGGCGGGGACAGTGACGGTGATTACATCGTGCAGTTGCTGGACGATCATCAGATTGATCGTCAGTTTGTACAACGCACGCGCAATGTCAGCACGGCGATGACACAAGTGATGACCACGCCCGATGGTCAACGCACGTTTTTCCATGCCCGCGGCGCCAATGCCGAACTGGATTTGCCCCATTTTGCTGAAGTTGTCACTTCACATCGTATATTTCATGTCGGCTATTTGTTGTTGCTGGATAGTCTCGACCAGTCTGATGAGATTTTTGGTACGCGCAGCGCGCATCTGCTGGCACAAATGCAGCAACGGGGTTACCTCACTTCGCTGGATTTGGTGTCGCGAACCGGGGAGTATCGCCCGTTGGTGGTGCCGGCGTTACGCTGGCTCGATTATCTGGTGATTAATGAACTGGAGGCGCAGTCACTCACTGGCGTGACGCTGCGCAGCGCTTCGGGGCTGGCAGCACCCAGCGCGTTTGCCGAGGCCGCCGCCTGGTTACTGGAACAGGGCGTGCGCCAACGCGTGGTGATCCATGCCCCTGAAGGTGCCTGGGGACAAGAGAGCAGGGGTGAAGTAGGGTGGCAGCCGGCGTGGTGCCTGAAACCAGAAGAGATTGTCGGCAGCGTTGGGGCGGGAGATGCGTTTTGTGCTGGGGTGTTATATGCCAGTCATGAAGGTTGGCCCCTGCTGGAGACATTGAAGCTGGCACATACCTGCGCTTGTTTCAATTTGCATGCAGCGAATGCGCTGGACGGCACGCGGCCATTGGCCGAGATGCAGCGCTGGATGAATCAGGCAATCTGTGTTTCACGCGCGGCTGAAGCCGGACGCAATACATCAGCGGAAAATACGTAACCGAGGCCACGGATGGTGCGGATAAGGCTGGGTTGGTGTGGATTGGCTTCGATTTTCCGCCGCAGTCGCATGATGAGCACGTCTATGGTGCGGTCGAACACCTCAAGACTCTCATTGTGAGTCAGTTCCAGCAGCTGATCGCGCGTCAGCACTTTGCGTGCGTGACCCACCAGGGCGCGCAACAGGGTATATTCGCCTTGAGTGAGGGCGACACTTTCGCGCTGAGGATTAAACAACTGACAACGCGCATCATCCAGCCGCCAGCCATTGAATTGCCATCCTTCATCCTGCTGTGCATCAGCTTGTGTCAGACGTCCACAGCGGCGCAGTGCTGCACGCGCGCGCGCGACAACCACCCGAGGATTGAAGGGTTTGGCGATGTAATCATCCGCACCCATCTCTAATCCCACCACCATATCTGCTTCCGAACCCATCCCGGTCAGCATGATGACCAACAGGTCCGGCCGCTGCCGCTGCATCTGTTGCAGCACCAGTAAGCCGTTGGTGTCCGGTAGCATCATGTCCAGCATCACCAGGGAGATCTCGGGATGCAGGCTGAGCAGCGCAAGGGCATCTTTGCCCTGATGGCAGCTGTAGACGGTAAACACATGTTCACTCAATACATCGTGCAGCAATTCACACACGGCACGATCATCATCAACGACCAAAATCGCGGGCTTCATTGCGCTGTCTCTTATGTTGCGAAAGGGTTAAAAGCAGTGTAACCCGATGTTTTTGAGCTGCTGTCCTGTGCTGCAGAAACGTGAGCGCCATCGCTGAGCAGTGTGCGAAAGCGTGCGTTGCCGCAATCTTTTTCCTCTGGAAGGCAGTAGAAGGGAAAACGATTGCGCAGCCATGGTGCAATGCACCATAATCGCGCCCTGATCGGGTTCAGAATTATCCTAACCGTAACCGCATTTTGAAACGTAAACGATTGCGTGCGGTGATGGCATAGCTATTGCTATGTGGACAGGGGAAAGCGGAAGGTGTGTCTGCCTTGGGTCCAGCGTGTGTCGCTTTCATCAATACAATAATTAGTTTGTTAACCACATTGGCAAGAGAGAACGTGCACCCGTGCCGTCTCCGCTCATGAGAGATGATGATGTTAGAAAAACTCTTCAAACTTAAAGCGCACAACACCACCGTGCGCACCGAAATCATTGCGGGTATCACTACCTTCCTGGCCATGGCCTACATTCTGTTTGTTAACCCGAGCATTCTCGGTGCGACCGGCATGGATAAAGGTGCGGTCTTTGTGGCGACCTGCTTAGCGGCGGCAATTGGCTGTGTGCTGATGGGGCTGATCGCCAACTATCCCATCGCGCTGGCACCGGGCATGGGGCTCAATGCTTTCTTCACTTATACCGTTGTGCTGCACATGGGCTACACCTGGCAGATCGCACTCGGCGCGGTGTTCCTGTCAGCGGTGATCTTCTTTGCGCTGTCAATTTTCAAAATTCGTGAGTGGATTATTGCCAGTATTCCGCTGCCTCTGCGCGCGGGTATCGCTGCCGGTATCGGCTTGTTCCTGGCACTGATTGCGCTGGAAGGCGCGGGCATCGTGGTGGATAACCCTGCAACACTGGTTGGCCTGGGCGATCTGACCAAACCGGGTCCGCTGCTGGCACTGTTAGGCTTCTTCATCATTGTGGCACTGGAAGCGCGTCGCGTGACCGGCGCAGTGTTGATCGGCATCCTGGTCGTGACCTTTATCTCGATGGGCATTGGTCTGACGCCATTTGGTGGCGTGTTCTCAGCACCCCCTTCTATTGCACCCACCTTTATGCAACTGGATATCGCCGGTGCGTTTAACGTGGGTCTGGTGAGCGTTATCTTTGCCTTCCTGTTTGTGGATGTGTTCGATAACACCGGTACGCTGCTGGGCGTGACCAAGCGTGCGGGACTGGCGGATGAGCAGGGCAATGTGCCGAAAATGGGCCGTGCGTTAATCGCTGACAGTGCGGCTGCGCTGTTTGGTTCACTGCTGGGTACCTCAACGACCACCAGTTATGTTGAATCTGCTGCGGGTGTCAGTGCCGGTGGTCGTACTGGTTTAACGGCGATTGTGGTTGCTGTACTTTTCCTGCTGAGCCTGTTCTTCTCGCCGCTGGCGGGTAGTGTTCCGGTTTACGCTACCGCACCAGCATTACTGTTTGTGGCGGTGTTGATGGCCTCTGGTTTGGCCGAAATTGACTGGAAAGACATCACCACGGCTGCGCCAGTGACCGTCACCGCGCTGACCATGCCTTTGACTTACTCCATCGCCAACGGTATCGCCTTCGGTTTCATTACCTGGACCGTGGTAAAACTGCTGAGTGGTCGTACGAAAGAGATCAATGCTGCACTGGTGATTCTCTCGATTCTGTTCGTCATCAAACTGGGCTGGCTGAGCGCTTAAGTTTTGGTTTCCGGAAGCCCGATCGGGCTTCCGTGTTTTCTGTTTCATCCCCACCAATATTTTATGTGCCATCTCTCGCAATCCCTCACTGTGACTGCTTTTGTTATTTCTCTGCCAGTTTTAACCTGCGCGACGTATTGATGCCTGCCTGAACTTTTTTGCCGCGAATGGCGGGTTCGTGGAATGTTTAAGCGGCTCGAATCTGTTTCACTACGCTGCAAGGTGAAGAGATAGCCGGGACTCTCTGGAGGTTTGTAATGGAATACGCCATGCGTACTGCCCCGTTTCTTCCACCACTTATCTATGTCGTCAGGAATATCGGAGATTCAAAAATGGAAGAATTAACTCAACGAGTCGGATTGCTGGAAAAAACTACGCATCAAATTCAACAGGATGTTGCCGTCCTGACCGCGCGATCCGAGAATTTTGCGACCAAGGCCGATATCGGCACGCTGCGTACCGAATTGCTGGGAGAAATGGGAAAGTCGGAAAAGCGTACCGATGATAAGTTCGAAAAGATGGCGCTGCACTTTGACGATAAGCTGGGGGGAATGGCGCGGCATTTCGACGATAAACTAGGGACAATGGCGCTGAATTTCGACGATAAGTTGGGAGGGATGGCGCGGCATTTCGACGATAAACTAGGGACAATGGCGCTGAGTTTCGACGATAAACTGGGAAAAATGGCGCTGCATTTCGATGATAAATTGGGAAAAATGGCGTTTCACTTTGACGATAAACTTGAAAAGTTGGAAGTGCGCATCGACGACAAGTTGGACAAAATGGAACTGCGCATCGACGACAAGCTAGACAAAATGGAACTGCGTATCGACGACAAGCTAGACAAAATGGAACAACGCATCGATGTGAAGTTTGAACGCATGGATGAAAAATTTGAGAAGAAGTTTGTCAGGATCGATGAGAGGTTTGAAAAGCTCAATGTGAAATTTGAAAAGCTGAATGACCGACTCACCTGGTCGATTATGGTGCCCGCTATTCTGGCTGTGCTGGCCTGGTTTGTGAAAGACCTGTTGGTTAAAGTTTGAACTGAAATCCCATGTAATTCCGGCCCCAATGGGACCGGAGTTTAACCTTTACCTGAAAGGGGGTTCATTAAAGGTGCGCAACTTCCTTGAATGCAACTTATCGCCCTCAGCACGCAGCAGTTCTACCGCGCAAATGCCAATCTGCAGGTGCTCAGAAATAGCCCCCTCATAGAAACGATTCGCCTGGCCCGGCAATTTAATCTCGCCGTGCAGTGGCTTATCCGAGACGCACAGTAAGGTGCCGTAAGGTACACGGAAGCGATAGCCTTGCGCGGCAATCGTGGCACTCTCCATATCAACTGCCACCGCGCGACTCAGGTTAAAGCGCAGTGCAGAAGCGGAGTAACGCAACTCCCAGTTACGGTCATCTGTGGTCACTACCGTACCGGTGCGCAGACGCTGTTTTACCTCTTCTCCCGGCATGCCGCTCACGGCTTTGGTGGCGTCATAGAGCGCGCGCTGCACTTCAGCAATGCTTGGAATAGGAATGTCCGGCGGCAGCACACTATCCAGCACATGATCGTCACGCAAATATGCATGCGCCAGCACGTAATCACCGATGGTCTGGCTTTCACGCAGGCCGCCGCAGTGACCAATCATCAGCCAGGCGTGGGGGCGAATCACTGCCAGATGGTCGCAGATGGTTTTGGCATTGGACGGACCCACACCAATGTTCACAAGGGTGATGCCACGGCGATTCGGTGATGTCAGGTGCCAGGCCGGCATCTGGTGCTTCTTCCAGGCCAGATCAGACATCATTGCCGTGGGATCCTGGGTGTCAGCGGTGATCACCACATCGCCAGCACAGGCAAGGCTGTCATAGGGTGTGGAAGGATCCTGAACCTGCTCAATCGCCCAACGCACAAACTCATCGACATAGCGCGTGTAGTTAGTGAAGAGCACAAACGGCTGGAAATGCTCGACGGCTGTACCGGTGTAGTGGCGTAAACGCGCCAGTGAGAAATCAGTGCGCAGTGCATCGAAGTGTGACAGCGGGAAAATGGCATTCGCATGGAACAGGCCATCTGCGGTTTCATCGCCAATCTGCGACAGTTCGGTGGTAGGGAAATGGCGCGCAATGCTGGCGCTCATCGAGCGATCCAGTGTCAGGCCATCAATGACGTACGGGTACGGAATCTCCTGCTGAGAAGGCACCACTTCAACCAGGACGTCGTACTCTTTCTCCAGCATCTGTAATTGCTCACTCAGGTAGTGACGCAACAGTGCCGGGCGGGTAATGGTGGTGCTGTAACTGCCGGTGTGGGTAAAACGTCCCCATGCACGAGTGCGGTTTTGCTGTGGGCCTTCACCCAGCCAGGTGATGCGCAGTTCCGGATAAACAAACAGACCTTTCTGTCGCGCATCTTCATCCGGCAGCGTGCCGGTTGTCGTGAAATCGCGAATCGCGTTGCGCAGTGCTTCCACTGCGCTTTCATACAGGCGCTCCAGTTCATCCAGTGCCTGCTGGCTACTCAATCCGTTCCGTTGCGTATTCATAGATTCTCCTTCAGGAAACGTGGACCGATTTGACCAGAGCATAGCGGATAAACACCCCAGCACGATGAATAATCTGTGATCGACCGCATTCTGCACCATCACGGTGCTGGTATGCGGCTTAACTCTGGCTATGTTTATGATTAGCAGGGATGTCACCTCGCGCCTCGTCTACCCTGGCGCGATGCCACTGCAAAAAGCTGCCACCGACCGTCTTCTTTGGCGAGTTTCTTGCTTGATCCTAAATTGTGGCCCTATCGGCTGCATACAGTGCTGCAAAAGTTTCAGAAATTGATTTCTCCCAGGCCGTGGTATGGCTCCGTTCCTGACCCGTTGAGGATTGAAAGCATGTCTTTGAAATTCATGAAACACCCAGTGAAGGTGGTACTTGCAGGTTGTCTGAGCATGGCATTTTACGCTCAGGCGGATATCAAGATTGGTGTGGCAGGCCCGTTCTCTGGTCCAAATGCGACCTACGGGGCGCAATACTGGAAGGGCGCTAGTCAGGCTGCCGATGATATCAATGCCGCTGGCGGTATTAACGGCGAAAAAATTGTGCTGGTGCAGGGCGATGATGCCTGCGAACCCAAACAGGCGGTATCAGTAGCAAACCGACTCGTCGATCAGGACAAAGTGATGGCGGTGGTGGGTCACTTCTGTTCCTCCTCCACCATGCCCGCGTCAGAGGTGTATGACGAAGCGGGCGTGTTGGCGATCACCCCCGGGTCCACCAACCCGCAAATCACCGAGCGCGGCATGAAAACCATGTTCCGCATGTGTGGCCGTGACGATCAGCAAGGCGCGATTGCGGCGGACTTCATTATCGACAAACTGAAAGCGAAAAAGGTGGCGGTAATCCATGACAAAGACACTTACGGTCAGGGGCTGGCCGATGCCACCAAAGCTGCGCTGGAAAAACGTGGCGTGAAAGAGGTGCTGTATGAAGGGCTTTCACGCGGTGAGAAAGACTTCAATGCGCTGGTCACCAAGATTGGCGCGGTGAAACCCGACGTGGTCTATTTCGGTGGTTGTCATCCAGAAGCCGGTCCGCTGCTGCGTCAAATGCGTGAGCAGGGTGTGAATGCCGCCTTCTTCTCCGGAGACTGCATCGTGACGGAAGAGTTGGTGACAGCGGCTGGTGGCCCTCAATACACCAAAGGGGTTTATATGACCTTCGGTAATGACCCGCGCACCATTCCGGATGGCAAAGCGGTGATTGAGAAGTTCCGCGCCAGCGGCTTCGAACCGGAAGGTTACACCCTGTATGCTTACGCCTCTGTGCAGGCTATTGCGGCGGCTTACAAAGCGGCGGGTAAAGACAACGCCAAAGCCAGTGACTGGTTAAAAGCCAACAGCGTCGATACCGTGATGGGTAAAAAAGCCTGGGATGGCAAAGGCGATTTGAAAGTCTCGGATTATGTGGTTTATCAGTGGGATGATAAAGGCAAGTATCACCAACTGTAATTCGATACGCGGCCCCGTATCACGGGGCCTTTCGCCATTGGGCGCGAGGTATGCGCTCCCTTTACGCGCGGGATGGATTTATGGACGCCTTTTTCTTACAGCAGCTGATTAACGGCCTGACGCTGGGCGCAGTGTATGGGTTGATCGCCATCGGTTACACCATGGTTTACGGCATTATCGGCATGATCAACTTCGCGCATGGCGAGGTATATATGGTCTCCGCCTATTTGTGCGCAATAGGCTTAGCACTCCTGAGCTTCTTCGGTATTCACTCCTTTCCATTACTGATTTTCGGCACCTTGCTGTTCACTATTATTGTCACGGCGGCTTATGGCTGGGTCATCGAGCGTATTGCTTATCGACCCCTGCGTAACTCGACACGCCTTGCACCGTTGATTTCCGCCATCGGCATGTCGTTGATTCTGCAAAACTACGTGCAGCTTAGCCAGGGGCCCAACCAGCAGGGCATCCCGACGCTGCTGACGGGTGTGCTGCGCATGGAAGTGGATGGCGGCATTGTGCAAATCACCTGGACCAAAGTCTTTATTCTGATTGCCGCTTTCTGTGGCATGGCGCTGCTCACCTGGATCATTCAGTACACCAAACTTGGCCGCATCTGCCGTGCCGTTCAGCAGGATCGGCGCATGGCATCGATTCTCGGCATCAATACTGACCGCGTGATTTCGCTGGTGTTTGTCATCGGTGCAGCCATGGCCGGACTGGCGGGCGTGCTGGTGACCATGAATTACGGCACGTTTGATTTTTATGCCGGATTCATTATCGGTATCAAAGCCTTTACGGCGGCAGTACTGGGCGGTATCGGTTCTCTACCCGGAGCCATGCTCGGTGGACTACTGCTTGGGGTAGCGGAAGCGCAGTTTGCGGGGCTGGTTAACTCTGACTACAAAGATGTGTTCTCGTTTTCGCTGCTGGTGGTGATTTTAATCTTCCGTCCGCAGGGACTGCTGGGTCGTCCGCTGGTCGCAAAAGTGTGAGGAAGCCACGATGAATGCAATGACGCAAAAAGCGGGCGTGCGTGAAGCATTGCTCGACACACTGCTGGCGGGAGTGATTGCGCTGGTGGTGTTTGGCCCGATTGTGGGCGTGGTGCTGGAGGGTTACAGCTTCACACTGTCGCCGCAACGTGTGGCGCTGTTAGTGGGATTAGTGATGGTAGGGCGCTTAATGCTCAGCCTGTTCACCCGTACGTCCTATGGACAACGCTTTACACGCAAGTTTGAAGGCAATGACGATGGCGTATATGTCCGCGAACCGGGTTATCGCTCGCGGATGCGCTGGATATTGCCGCTGTTATTGATTGCCGCATTTGCCTTTCCATTTCTATCGAGTAAATACCTGTTAACCGTGGCCATTCTGGGGCTGATTTATGTGCTGCTGGGGCTGGGGCTCAATATTGTGGTGGGGTTGGCGGGATTACTTGATTTGGGTTATGTCGCATTTTATGCCATCGGCGCTTATGGCCTGGCACTGGGCTACGAGTACCTCGGCCTGGGATTCTGGAGTATGTTGCCGATCGCGGCATTAATGGCGGCCTTTGCCGGAGCGCTGCTGGGGTTTCCGGTGTTGCGCATGCATGGTGACTATCTGGCGATTGTGACCCTCGGCTTTGGTGAAATCATCCGTCTGGTCTTAACCAACTGGTTGTCGTTTACCGGTGGACCCAATGGCGTATCGGTGCCTTCCCCGACATTTTTCGGCCTCGAATTTGCTCGCCGGGCGCGGGACGGGGGCGTGCCTTATCACGAGTTTCTGCATCTCGATTACAACCCCAATATGAAATTCATCTTCATCTATGTGGTGCTGGTACTCGTGGTGCTGCTGGTGCTGTTAATCAAGCATCGGTTAACGCGCATGCCCATTGGCCGCGCCTGGGAGGCATTGCGGGAAGATGAAATTGCCTGCCGCGCCATGGGGCTTAATCATGTACTGGTCAAACTCTCCGCCTTTATGTTAGGTGCCTCGACGGCCGGGATTGCCGGGGTGTTTTTCGCCAGCTATCAGGGGTTCGTGAATCCAACTTCCTTTACTTTCTTCGAATCAGCGTTAATCCTGGCGATTGTGGTTCTGGGGGGGATGGGCTCGACACTGGGCGTGGTGCTTGCCGCTTTTGTACTGACAGTCGCGCCTGAACTGCTGCGTAGTTTTGCCGAATATCGTGTGCTGCTGTTTGGCATGCTGATGGTGTTAATGATGATTTGGCGACCACGCGGATTGGTTCGTACTGCACGTGTGGGTGTTCCGCTGCGGAAAGGAGTACGCCATGAGTGATGCCATTCTACAAGTTGATCATTTAATGATGCGCTTCGGCGGCATCAAAGCCCTGAACGATGTCAGCCTTTCTGTGGCGCGCGGTTCGGTTACCTCATTAATCGGCCCTAACGGGGCGGGAAAAACCACGGTGTTCAACTGCCTGACCGGGTTTTATCGCGCCACCGGCGGGCGCATCATACTTAATGCCCAACAGCGCAGTACCGATGTGATCCAGGTGCTGGGGCAAAAAATTCATCCGCAGGACTGGCTTCATCCGGCACGGCTGGGTTCGCGCGTGTGGTACAAAATGTTTGGCGGCGCGCACCTGGTTAACCGTGCTGGGCTGGCGCGTACCTTCCAGAATATCCGCTTGTTCCGCGAGATGTCGGTGGTAGAGAACCTGCTGGTGGCGCAGCACATGCAGGTCAATCGTCAACTGCTGGCCGGCGTATTGAATACCCGTGGTTATCGCGAAGCGGAAAATCGGGCGTTAGACCGCGCTTTTTACTGGCTGGAAAATGTGGATTTGGTCTCCAGCGCCAATCGACTGGCTGGCACGCTCTCGTATGGTCAGCAGCGCCGACTGGAGATTGCGCGTGCCATGTGCACGCGACCGGAACTGATTTGTCTGGATGAGCCGGCCGCGGGATTAAACCCGGTCGAAACCGATGCGCTGAGTCAGATATTGCATCGCTTACGCGCTGATCACCGTATCAGCGTGTTGTTGATTGAGCACGACATGCCGATGGTCATGCGCATCTCCGATCACATTGTGGTACTGGATCATGGCGATGTCATTGCACAGGGGACGCCGCAGCAAATTCGCCACGATCCCAACGTTATCGCCGCCTATCTCGGCGCAGATGAGGAGAGCGACCATGACTGAACCGATGTTGAGTTTTGAACAGGTGGACGTGTTTTATGGTCCGGTTCAGGCGCTCAGGCAGGTTTCCCTGACGGTGAACCAGGGGGAAACGGTGGCGCTGATCGGTGCTAACGGCGCGGGAAAATCTACGCTGCTAATGTCGATTTTTGGCCAGCCGCGCATTGCCAGTGGTGACATTCGCTTACGTGGCGAGTCCATCAGCCATCGCAGCACCCATTTCATCGCCGCCAGCGGCATTGCACAAGCGCCTGAAGGCCGCCGCATCTTTCCCGATATGACGGTGGAAGAGAACCTGCTGATGGGCACGATCGCGGTGGGCGATCGCTTTGTGAAAGAGGATAAAGATCGCATGTACCAACTGTTTCCGCGCCTGCTGGAGCGGCGTAAACAGCGTGCCATGACGCTCTCGGGTGGAGAGCAGCAGATGCTGGCGATTGCGCGTGCGCTGATGAGTCGCCCAAAACTGCTGCTGCTGGACGAACCGAGTCTGGGTCTGGCGCCGATTGTGGTGAAGCAAATTTTCAGCATCCTGCGTGAATTGACCCAGCAGGGCATGACGCTGTTCCTGGTAGAACAAAATGCCCGTCATGCGCTGCGACTGGCCGATCGCGGTTATGTGATGGTCAACGGCGAGATCAAACTGAGCGGCAGTGGGGAAGAACTCCTAAATAACGATGAGGTGCGCAGCGCTTATCTCGGTGGTGCAGCGGATCCTGCGGTGGTGGCGACAAAAAGTTTGTAATAATGATTAAATGGTGATGGGAAACACTTTGCATATTTCTTAGTGGCCTATCATCATTATTACTCTTCTTCCTCTCCAAAGTGATTTGGTACTCCCTTGCAAAATCCTGGCGTAGCAGTGATGCGGGCGGTCAGAAATACGGCGTGGTATCCGAAACGTCGCTCTTATCGCACGCTGTTGTGGCGTGAAATTACCCCATTAGCCGTACCCATCTTTATTGAAAACCTCTGTGTGATGCTGATGGGCGTCCTGAGTACTTTCCTCGTGAGCTGGCTGGGGAAAGAGGCGATGGCGGGGGTCGGTCTGGCCGACAGCTTCAACATGGTGATTATCTCCTTCTTTGCGGCGATTGATCTCGGCACCACGGTGGTGGTGGCCTTTAGCCTCGCCAAGCGCAACGGCAAACGCGCGCGCGCAGCTACGCGGCAGTCGCTGGGCTTGATGACGGTGCTGGCATTCGTGCTGGTGATCGTGATTGAGATCTGGGGACATCTGATTATCGATGTTATCGCGGGCAGCGCGGAACCCAAGGTGAAGGAACTGGCGCTGAGCTACCTGCAAACGTCGGCGTGGAGCTATCCAGCCGCGGCGATCGCCCTGATCGGTAGCGGCTCGTTACGCGGAGCGGGAAACACTAAAATTCCGATGCTGATTAATGGCGGCATGAACATCCTTAACATCGTGATCAGTAGCGTACTGATTTATGGTGCGATGGGGTGGGAAGGGATGGGCTTCGTTGGGGCCGGGTTAGGATTAACCATCTCACGCTATATCGGCGCGGCGGCGGCCATTTATGTGCTGTATCGTGGCATTACGCCGGCGTTAAGAATCAGCATCGCCAGCTATTTCCGACGCTGGGATCGCAACATCCTGATGGAAGTGCTGGGGATCGGGGTGCCGGCCAGTATTGAGTCAGTGCTGTTTAACGGCGGTAAATTGCTGACGCAGATCTTTGTGGCAGGCATGGGCACCAATGAAATCGCCGGTAACTTTATCGCCTTCTCCATTGCCACGTTAATTAACCTTCCGGGCAACGCCCTCGGTTCGGCTTCCACCATCATTACCGGTAAGCGGCTGGGTAAAAATCAGGTGATGCAGGCGGAAAGGCAGATTAAACATGTGTTCTGGCTGGCGATGATTGGGCTGTGCACACTGGCCTTGATCACCGTACCACTGGCGGGCACGCTGGCTAAATTCTACACCCGCGACCCTGAAGTTATTGAAGTCACCAAACACCTCATCTGGCTCAATGCGGCCTTTATGCCGATCTGGACCGCATCCTGGGTGCTGCCTGCTGGTTTGAAAGGCGCGCGCGATGCGCGATACACCATGTATGTGTCGATGTTCAGCATGTGGGGTGCGCGCGTGGTTGCCGGCTACGTGCTGGGGATCATGCTCGGTATGGGCGTGGTCGGGGTGTGGCTGGGCATGTTCCTCGACTGGACAGTACGCGGTGTGTTCTTCTGGTTCCGTTTGACCAGCGGCAAATGGCTCAATAATTACCGTCGTATGCTGGCGAAGAGCCGGGCATAACGGAGTGGGCCGTCGTAGCAGACGGCGGCCTTCAATATATGCATTAATTGGGATTCAATCGCATATCTTATCGTTTTGGTTATAAAGCAAGTTAGGTTTTACTGTCAGGGTCAACCATTACTGGAGAACCTGACGATGAAAACGACGCTGTCACAGTGGTTCCATCGCCTGATCAACGCCACATCACAACCCGCTGAAGAGCGTGAGTTCGATCTCAGCAATCATATTGATTTGCTGATTCCGGTCAGCCAACTTTATGGCATTGAATTCCATCCGTCGGTGTATCGCTACTATGAGCGATGAACGCCTGCATCACGCTATGCGATACAGTTACTGGAATGAACTGTGCGCGCTGCTTAAAAACCCGCTGCCCTGTCCAGCGGGTTTTTTGTGCCTGAATATTAGCCCTTCCTGACGACTTCTTGAGCAAACCCTGACGCAACCCTCCTGCTGGCACTGATTGTATTAATTATGTAAGGCTACCGTAAAGAAATGTATTCCCAAGCCGTTGCGCTTCATGCAAGAATAAAAAAGTAAATGATAACCATTGGCGTTATCGTTTAGGTGTTGCATCTCAAGGCAGTGGAGATCATGGCACCTTGAGTGTTTTGGTTTGCTTGATGCAATAAGCCCGTCAATAACGATAAGAAATTTACTTTTTAAAATGGATAACAATCGCAATTTGCCGTTTGGCAGTTTCAATTCGCTGACCCTGTTCACCGGGCTATGTATTGGTATTTCTCCTGCTGCTGCTCTGGCCGCTGATAATGCCAACAAAAAATCTGACGACACTTTAGTGGTGACGGCGCAAACGCCTTCTCTGTATGCGCCTAATACTTCTGCCGACCCCAAATTTACCCGTCCGCTGGTGGATACCACCCGCACCATGACGGTCATTCCTGATCAGGTGATCAAAGATCAAGGTGTCAATAACCTGACCGATGCGCTGAAAAATGTGCCGGGGGTGGGGGCGTTCTACGCCGGGGAAAATGGCAGTTCTTCGACCGGTGATGCCGTGTATATGCGTGGCATGGATACTTCAAACAGCATTTACGTGGACGGCATTCGTGATATTGGTAGCGTGACACGCGATACCTTTAATACTCAGCAGATTGAAGTAATTAAAGGGCCGTCTGGCACTGATTACGGTCGTAGCGCGCCGTCGGGTTCAATTAACATGATCAGTAAGCAGCCGCGTCTGGATACGGGCCTGGATGCGTCGGCCAGTGTCGGTAGTGCGTGGATGCGCCGCGGTACGCTGGACTATAACCAGGCCTTCAACGACAACAGCGCGTTTCGCCTCAATCTTATGGGCGAGAAAACCCACGATGCCGCACGCGATAATGTGCAAAATGAGCGTTATGGTGTCGCGCCTTCACTGGCATTCGGTCTGGATACGTCAACGCGTTTGTATCTGAACTATCTGCATGTGCATCAGAACAACACACCAGATGGCGGCATTCCGACTATCGGCCTGCCGGGATACTCGTCACCGACTGCCGCTACCTCTGCACTTAATCATTCGGGTAAAGTGGCGACCAGTAATTATTACGGCACCGATTCCGATTTCGACAAATCCACCACCGATAGCGGCACTATTCGCTTCGAGCACGATCTTAGCGACAGCACCACGATTCGCAACACCACGCGCTGGTCGCGAGTGAAGCAGGAGTATCTGCTGACCGCGGTAATGGGCAGCACCATTACCACGCCAAATCCTAATGATGTTGGCACCTGGACCTGGACGCGCAACGCAAACCTGAAAGATGTCAGTAACCGCATCCTTACTAACCAGACCAATATTACCTCGAAATTCTATACCGGTTCAGTGGGGCACGATGTCAGTGCTGGCGTGGAGTTCACGCGTGAAAATCAGACCAACTACGGCGTCAACGCCATTACTGCGCCTGCGGTTAATATCTACCATCCGATCAGCAGCATTTCTGTGGGAGGGCTGGATCGCAACGGCGCCAATGCCAACGGGCAGACCGATACCACCGGAATTTATGCCTTCGATACGCTGGCTATGACCAAAAACTTCGAGCTGAACGGCGGCATTCGTCTTGATAGCTATCACACTGATTATGACAGTGCTACGGCGTGTGGCGGCAGCGGGCGCGGTGCGCTGGCGTGTCCAACGGGCATCGCACGTGGCACGCCTATCACCACCGTTGATACCGCCAAGTCTGGCAATCTGGTGAACTGGAAAGCGGGTGCGCTCTATCGTTTGACCGAGCAGGGCAATGTTTATGTCAACTATGCGATTTCTCAGCAGCCTCCGGGTGGTAGCAGTTTTGCGCTGGCGGCAGGTGGCACCGGTAACAGTGCAAACCGTACTGATTTCCAGCCTCAGAAAGCTAAATCAAGCGAAGTGGGAACCAAATGGCAGATTCTGGATAAACGTCTGCTACTGAATGCTGCGCTGTTCCGCACCGATATCGAAAACGAAGTCACCGCGAATGACGACGGCACTTACTCACAGACCGGTAAAAAACGCGTTGAGGGCTATGAGCTTTCAGCTACTGGCAACATCACCCCAGACTGGGAAGTGATTGCCGGTTACACCCAGCAGCACGCTTCGGTGAAAGAGGGCGCAGCCGTCGCTCAGGATGGTTCATCTGCTATCGCTTATACACCGAAACACGCCTTCACCTTGTGGACGCAATATCAGGCCACTGATGCGATTTCTGTTGGTGCGGGGGCGCGTTACGTGGGCAGTCTGCGTCGCGGCAGCGATGGCGCGGTAGGCACGCCAGACCATACTGAAGGTTATTGGGTGGCAGATGCGAAGCTGGGCTACAAGGTTAATAACAACTTCGATCTGCAGCTCAACGCGTACAATATTTTCGATACCCACTATGTGGCTTCCATCAATAAGAGTGGATACCGCTATCATCCGGGTGAGCCACGTACCTTCTTGTTAACGGCAAACGTACATTTCTAAGAGTCAACGTGGGGCGTTCGCGCCCCTATTTATGAGAGAACACCGCGATGATGTATCACATTCCTGCAGTGCTGACGCCTGAAGAGGTGGCAAATTTCAGTTCGCTGCTGCAACAGGCCGAATGGATTGACGGACGCGCCACGGTGGGCAGCCAGGGCGCAACGGTAAAAAATAATCAGCAGATTGATACGCGTACGCCGCTTTATGATCGGTTACAAACAGCAGTGATGCAGGCTTTGAACAACAACCCGCTGTTCTTTTCTGCTGCACTGCCGCGCTCTATTTCTACACCGCTGTTTAACCGCTACGAACAGGGTGAGACCTACGGTTTTCACGTTGATGGCGCGGTGAGACATAATGGTGCTGCCGGGTGGATGCGAACCGATCTCTCGGCCACGCTGTTTCTCAGTGAACCTGACAGTTATGACGGCGGCGAACTGGTGATTGAAGACACCTATGGTCAGCACAAAGTGAAATTACCTGCCGGCCATCTGGTGCTATATCCTTCGAGTAGCCTGCACTGTGTTACACCGGTGACGCGCGGTGCGCGCGTGGCGTCGTTTCTGTGGATTCAATCGATGGTGCGTGATGATAAACAACGCGCCATGCTGTTTGAACTGGATCGTAATATCCAAAGCCTCAAAGCGCGTCATGGCGATAGCGAGGAGCTGCTGTCTCTGCTGAATATGTATCACAACCTGCTGCGCGGTTGGACGGAAGTGTAGCGAATGAGGGCAGTTGCCGAGTGCTCGTACACAACCTGATGGCTCAAAGGTTCATTTTTGAACCTTTGGCGTGTTTTCATTGGGAACGTGGGCGTCAAAAATACATAAAAGGGTATGAAAGATTCAAAAATGACCCTTTTGCGATCAGAATCTGGCACAGGATGTCGATGCCAGTTTTTTAGAGACGGGGGAACGCAACGTGATGAAAAGCAAAAAACCCGCTCAGGTTTCCCTGAGCGGGTTTCTCTAAATATGGCTCCTCTGACTGGGATCGCCTTAGCCAGTAACTGGCTAATAAATAAGCTAAACCTGAATAGTAGTTCTGTCAAGACCACCATAATGACCACCACTTGTTGTTGGTTACATAAATCTGGCATGGGGACTTCCACTGCATGGGATGATCATTCATCAGATGGCTGCAACATTAGCAGGCACAAGTTAAGCTACTCGGCTATGTCACCGGTAATGATTGATTCAATGCTTAATGCCATTGGCTATACCTTACTGACGATGCTGGTTTCTGGCCTGGTTTGAAGGGGTTAACGGGTTCAACTGGTTTAACTGGTTGCCGGGTCGCCATTGGGTTTGATAGTGGTGACCAGCTCCGGTGGCATTGCCGAGCATCGGCTGATTGAACATGTGTTGAGGATCATTATCAACGGATTTCGATCCTACCATTTAATATTCTACTGGTGGCGCTGATTCCTTTTACGCGTTTTCTGGTTGGCACGTCGCTTGGAACCTGAGCAGTGATTGTTCCACTGTTGATCACCGCGACGCTTTATTTTGCCCGCGTGGCGAACGTGTCATTGCGCGAGGAGGATCGTGGTTTGATTGATGCCGTACGTATCATGGTGGTCAGCTAATTGCGTATCGTCTGGGAAATGTTGGTACCGGAAGCGTTACCGGGCATTCTGGCAGGACTCGTTATTACATTAGTGGCGCTGGTCGGGGCATCCGCGATGGCCGGGGCAATTTGTGCCGGGGGCAGGGTGTTCTCGCGAGTCGTTATGGCTATCAGCGGTTTGAAACTAATGTGATGCTGGCGGTAATCACGGGGTTGATCATTCTGGTGTGCGGTATTCAATGGCTGGGCGATCGTCTGGTGCTAAAGTGGATAAAACGTCATTAGTAACGATTTCCCTGTAAAGGCGCGGTTTATCGCGCCATTTTTTATCTTTCTTCCGTTCATTCCTGCCTGAACCATCCATTCATTTCATTTCCTTTACATTCATGCCGGGCGTTTCTGTCTAAGATGCAGGCGAAATTCTGCGCTAAACGGACAAAATATCCGCTTCGTAATGTTTTTTAAGTATAAAAACCTGACCTGTCATGGTTAACCCAAATTGAGTAAACACTTCTTCAATCAGTGCCACTTTGTTTGTGAATTTTTATGAATTTTTGATGGATGGTTTTTTATCTTAAGTGGTAATTTTCTTATGTATTCTATGTTTTTTTGAGAAAAATCTGATTTCAGTAGCGCAAGGCGGGGTAAGTTTCCATTAAATACATTTGTTAAGCAATGTTTATGTATGTTTCTAAGGGGAGCGGACGTTGATATTTTGTCAGGCTTATGTAAATCTTTCGCGGATGTAAATACATGGATGATTATTTGTGCTCGCGAGCGGATTTAACTGAGCTCGTGCGGTAGCTATGGAGCTACAAGTTGATCTTAAATTATTGATTTAGATCGATTGCGATACATGTTTCTCGCTATTAATATTCGTCACGACTTTTGCACCCTGATTGAGTGGTTTCATATGGCAGGGTGGATTTCAGACCAGGAATGTCATTAGTAAATCTTGTGAACGCTGCTTTACCCTATTTTTGTTGCAAATATTGATCACTTTGATGAATGTTTTCATTGCAACTCAAAATCCTTCCTGGTCTTGCACTCCCTTTTATTGCATCTCAATTACATAATTTTTATTGATCTATTTTAACTTGATATTTGATCTAAAGGTTCCAGAAAACTCCGGAGCCAAACTATCAAATGGTCCTGAATGTATAGGCTTGTCCCTGCATTTAGTGATTTGTTTTGCTAACAACCGGCCAATGGCCATTTTTTAGAGATTAATGGAACTAAACATGAAGAAAATGGTGAATCTCCGCATCGCGTTAAGCCTGCTGTTTGTCCTTGCTATGGCAGGTTGTAAAGCGCCACCGCAAATCACTGATGACACCCTGGAGACCAGCACCGTTGACGGTGTAGCGTTGGTCCACCGCCATGCTGTTATACCACCAGGGCAATTCAGCCCCATCAACGAGGCCTATCGTGCGCTTTACCCGACGTCTGTTATGACCCGTCCTGATTTCGGCGGCAAAGTGGTGACCAGTCTTGAAACCGGTGGAACCTACACCGTACTCGGTATGGTAGAGAACAATTGGCTAGCAATTGGCGAGTTGCCTCAGCAGGCAGAAGCCCCGGCTGAAGGCCAGAAAACCGACGATGCAAAAGCTGTAGCCTCACCAGCCGCAGCTCAGCTCACAGGCTATGTACCGTTCCGTGCGTTGGTGAAAAGCGATCTTTATGATCAAACCCTGAAAGCGGATCAGCCTAAACGCCGTGTACGTAGTGCCAAGAAAAAGACCTGCGTCTCGGTTGATGGCGACAGCAAAGCCTGCCAGAACGGAAACAGTGGTACCTGGATCATCAACTAAGCGCGCTGAAGAAGATGGAGGGAAAGGTGATGGTGATAAACCGTCTGAGAATGTGCTTTCTTCCGCTGTTCGCCTTGCTACTGGCCGCATGCAGTAGCGGGCAGCCTTCAGTGGCGCGTTACAACCTGCATATGCAGGCGCATCCGCAAATCAATTCGGGCGCGCCGCTCAAAGTTCGGGTGATGCTATTAACCTCTGATGCCGCATTTATGTCTGCGGACTTCTATTCTCTGCAAAACCAGCCAGTCACGGTACTGGGCAATTCACTGTTGAACAATCAAGAGTTTTTCCTGAGGGCAGGGCAGCTTAGCAACACGCTCAGTGGCAAAAGCCTGGAGGAAGCGCGCTTCATCGGCATCATGGCGGAATACCAGACATTGGATAGAAAAGTCTGGCGTCTGGCGCTGCCCTTCCCGGATGGGAATAACGGTGCGTTCTGGCAATTCTGGAAAAGTCATGATGGCGAGCTGGATGCCAACATCGTTGCCGATATCAATGGCCTGCGCCTGGTTAAGCAGTAAAGGATGATTATGAACAGAGCCGAAAAGGTGGTGTGGACGGAAGGTATGTTTCTGCGGCCACATCACTTCCAGCAGTCAGAAAATTTTCTGCACAGTACCTTACGTGAATGGGGTCAGTCCCAGCGCGTCTACACCTGGGGATTTTTTGACGTTGAATTTGATGAGGCGCTGTTGCGTCAGGGCAAGCTGGCCTTAAATGCGGCCAGCGGCTGCCTGCCGGATGGCACTTTTTTTGCCTTCAGCCAGCCTCAGCAGGGACCGGCTCCGTTGGATCTGCCAGACAATGTCGATCGGGCAAAAGTGGTGCTGGCGATCCCGACGCGACGCAATGGACGTGAGGCTGTGACATTTCAGGATTCACAAGACTCACTGGCGCGTTATCTGGCATGGGAAAGCGAGGTGGAAGATGACAACGCAATGGCGGTGGGGGCAGCCACGGTTCAATTCGGTAAATTGCGCCTGCGCCTGATGCTGGAGCAGGATCTCACCGCAGAATGGACGGCGATGGGGGTGGCGCGCGTAGTGGAAAAGCGCAGTGATAATCACCTTCGTCTCGACAGCGATTATATCCCACCGATGCTCACCCTGACCGGGAGTCACGGGCTGCAAAGTATGATGAACGATCTGCATGGCTTGATTCTGCAACGCAGCCAGCAACTGAGTCAGCGCACACCGGGTACCGGTCGTTTTAACAGCGCCGATATGGTCGATTTCATGCTGCTGGCCTTGTTAAACCGGCAGTTGGGTCTGCATGCACATCTGCAAAGCTTACCGTTACTGCATCCTGAATCTCTGTTTAGTCATTGGCTACAACTGGCGTCGGAGCTATGCACCTGGTCATCCGCCCGCACGCCGGATGTGTTTCCGCGTTATGACCATGACGATCTGCATGGCTGCTTTACGCACTTGACCTTGCAAATGCGGCAGGCGTTGTCGCAGGTGATGGAGGAGAGCGCCATTCAACTGCCTCTGACCCAGCGCTCACATGGATTGAATGTGGCAACGGTGCCGGAAAGCAGCATGGTGCGCGAATTTGGTTTCGTGCTGGCGGTAAAAGCCAATGTACCTGTCGATGCAATAAAAACCCATTTCCCAGCGCAGATGAAAGTCGCCCCTGTCACCAAAATTCGCGATCTGGTGCAACTTCAGTTGCCTGGCCTGACGCTAATCAGTATGCCGGGTGCGCCACCGCAAATCCCATGGCATGCAGGTTACAGCTACTTTGAACTGGATAAAAACAGTGAGTTGTGGAAGGAGATGGAACGATCAGGCGCCTTTGCGCTTCATCTCGCCGGAGAATTTCCTGGCCTGAATATGGAGTTCTGGGCCATTCGCAGTCAGTCAGAATAATCAAAACTGAGCACGCATGATGCAGCCACAACAGAAATCGAATAGCGATGTCACACAGCCCGACGTGAGCCACCAGAATGCGTTGGTGGCAGCGGCCAACCCGCTGATTAACGCCATCCCGCAGATCCGGCACTCCGTTTCCCATGACGATCCCGCACGTCTGCGTCAGCAATTGATAGACCAGATCCGTCACTTTGAACTGCGTTGTCAGCAGTCGGGCCTGAGTTATGAAGTGATCATCGGTGCGCGTTATTGCCTGTGCACCGCACTGGATGAAGCCGCCGCGCTGACGCCTTGGGGCAGCCGCGGCGTCTGGACCAGCAAAGGTTTGCTGGTCACTTTTCATAATGAAACCTGGGGCGGAGAGAAGTTTTTCCAGTTGCTGGCAAAACTGTCGCAGAATCCGCGTCAGCATATCCTGTTACTGGAATTGATCTACTTTTGCCTGCTGCTCGGTTTTGAAGGGCGCTATCGGGTACTGGACAATGGGCGCTCGCAGCTGGAAACCATCAAACAACGACTGTTGCAGATGATCAAAAGCGTACGCGGCAGCTATGCGGCGGCGCTGTCGTTGCATCCGACCGATCAACCGGTGTTGCGCAAGTTGTGGCGTCCGATGATCCCGCTGTGGGCCTGCGCTGCAGTGGCCGCGCTCGGTGCCTGTCTGTTCTATATCATTCTCAACTGGCGGCTGGGGGACTACACCACACCGGTGCTGGCCAACATCTACCAAACTTCATTACCGGAAATACAGATTCGTCATCCGGCACCGCCGCCACCGGCTGCGCTCAATCTGAAAACGTTCCTCAAACCGGAAATTGATGCTGGCCTGGTCGTGGTGCGGGATGAAGCCGATCAAAGCGTCGTGACGCTAAAAGGGGATGGCTTGTTTACCTCCGGCGCAACCACGGTGCGGGGCCGTTATGAAGCGGTTATCGAACGTATTGCGGCGGCGATGAATAACGTCAGCGGCAAGATTCTGGTGGTGGGTTACAGCGATAACGTACCGATCCGCAGCGCCCGTTTTGCTTCCAACTATGAACTCTCGCTGGCACGTGCCCAGACGGTTCAGAGCTTGCTGCAAAAGCAATTGACCCAACCGGCACGCGTGAAAGCGGAAGGGCGTGGCGAGAGCAATCCAATTGTGCCAAATACCAGTGCTGAGAACCGTGCGCGTAACCGTCGTGTGGAGATTACGCTGCTGGTGGCGCCGGATGCGACGCTAGCTGAACTCAACGGCCTGGCGAGAGGGAACTAATCCATGCTGAATATGCTTTTTGCCGTGCTGACCAGCCGCCTCGCCTGGGGTTTTGTCGGTATCACGGCGCTATCATTTATCATCTGGGTGATTGGCCCGGTGTTCTCGATTGTCGATTCGCGGCCGCTTGAACCTGAGCAGAATCGCGTGATCAGTATTGCCTTGCTGTATCTGGTGTGGGGTTTGAGCCAGGCGATTCCTCGCCTCTACAACATGTGGCTCAACCGTAAACTGATGTCGAGCCTGGAAACCCGCCCGAGTGGCGAATCTGAACAGGACAGAAAACGCCTCACCAACGAGGAGCAAGTGCTGGCGAGCCGTTTTGGCGAAGCGACGGAGATGCTGAAAAAAGCGCATTTCCAGCGTCATAACAGCAAAGGGACGCCGTTTTGGGCACAGCGTTTCAGCCGTCAGCATCTCTACCAATTGCCGTGGTACATGATCATCGGCGCTCCGGGGGCCGGTAAAACGACTGCGCTGGTCAATTCGGGTCTGCAATTCCCGCTGGCGGATAAGTTTGGTAAGGCCGCGCTGCGGGGTATCGGGGGCACGCGCAACTGCGACTGGTGGTTTACCAATGATGCTGTGCTGCTGGACACCGCCGGACGCTATGCCACCCAGGAGAGCCAACAGGAGCGTGATGCCAGCGAGTGGCACCACTTTTTGGGGTTGCTTTGCAAATACCGTGGTCGCCAGCCGATCAATGGTGTCATCGTCACCCTGAGCGTGGCGGATTTACTTAGCCAGACGCCGGAAGCCTTGCGCAATCAGGCCCTAACCTTACGCCAGCGTCTGATGGAGTTGCACGACCGCCTCGGTATTCGTTTCCCGGTCTACGTGCTGGTTACCAAAGCGGACTTGTTGAAAGGGTTTCGTAGCTATTTTGCCGGGCTGGATAAAACCCAGCGCGAACAAATCTGGGGCTTTACCTTTCCCTGGGCGCAGGCGTCTACGGCTGATTTCGAACTGAGTAGCCAGTTCCAGCAGGAGTATTCGCTGCTGCAACAACGTCTGGATGCCGGGCTAGCCGATACCTTGCTGGCTGAAGGCGATGCCCAGTCGCGCGCGGATAGTTATCTGTTCCCGCAGGAGTTTGCCGCATTACGTCCGTTGCTGGCCGAAGCACTGGAGACCTTATTCGCCCGCTCCGATTTTGAAACCCAGTTCGCTCCGCGCGGTATCTACTTTGCCAGTGGTACCCAGGAAGGACTGCCGTTTGACCGCGTGATGGGGGAGTTAACCCGCGCGTTGCATTTGCCGGGACAACAGAACGGTGAATTAGGTCGCTGGGATCAGGTTGGCAAAGATGCACCCATCCCCCCGACCAAAGGGCAAAGCTTTTTCCTGAAAGACATGCTGGAAGATGTGGTATTTCAGGAATCCGGCCTGGCAGCCAGCAATCGCTGGTGGGAACTGCGCAATCGTGCGGGATTATGGTCCGGCTATCTGGCGCTTTTGGTCATTGTGGTCGTTGCAGGGGTGTTGTGGCTGACCAGTTACAGTAAAAATAAAACCTATTTACAGGAGATGGCAGCAAAGACGCCGCAAGTTGAGCAACTTGGCGAACAACTGCAACGCCAGGGTAATGGCGATTTGTTTGCGCTGGTGCCTTACCTCAATACGCTGTTGCATCTGCCGGAGAGCAAAGACTTCTCATTGCAGGAACCACCGCTAACGCGTCGTATGTGGTTATACCGTGGCACTGAAGTAAGTGACGCCAGCCAGGCACTTTACAGCAAAGCGTTGAAGCAATTGTTGCTGCCGCAGGTGGCACAAAACATCACCCGCTGGCTGCGTAATGACAACGGCAGTGATGCGGATTACAGCTACGAGGCGCTGAAGGCATATCAGATGCTGTATCAACCTAAGCATTATGACGGCAAGTTCCTGCAAGCCTGGCTGATGCTGAATATCTCGCGTGAGCTACCGCAGAACGTGACCCAGCAGGAAGTCAAACAGCTGGCGTGGCATCTGCAACAGTTGCTGGAAACGCAAATCCAATCCTCGCCTTATGCGCAGGATGATGCGCTGGTAAAGCGCGAGCAGGCGCTGATTAATCAGATGCCGCTATCACAGCGCGTCTACGGACGCCTTAAGCGCCTGCTACAACGTGATGGCAGCTTACCTACGGTTACCCTCGCCGCGCTCGGTGGCCCGCAAAGCGAACTGGTGTTCTCACGTAAAAGTGGAAAGTCGGTTAACGATGGCGTCGCAAGCCTGTATACCCCGGACGGATACTGGCAGCACGTTGATAAGCAAATTGCGCCGGTAACTCAGGCACTGTATCAGGACGATCGCTGGGTATTGGGCGGCACCACGCAACAGGAAAACAGCCAACAGACCGACTTAGCGGTGCGCCAGCTCTATATGCAGGATTACATTCGTCAGTGGGAACAATTCCTCAGCGATATTCAGCTCAATAACAGCGCTGATCTGGCACAGCGTATTAACACCGCTCGTTTACTTTCCGGCAACCACTCACCATTGCGCCAGTTGGTTATCAACCTGAGTAAAGTGTTGACGCTGACGCGTCCGATAACAGATGACAAAGCAGCACAAACCGCGCCGCCAGCGTCAGACAATAGCGCTACCCGCACCTTGCAGGCGTTATTTAGTGCGCCGAAGGCCAGTGCGGCACAGAACGAAGCGAATCCGGCACCAGAACAGGTAGTGGGTGCGCACTTTGCCTCGATTATCGAACTGGCGCAGCCGTTACAGCAGGGCAGTAAAGTGCTGGCGGTGGATGATTTTCTGCACCAGATTGACGATCTCTATCGTTACCTGACCGCGGTGCAAGATGCGGCTAACAGCGGTATGCCACCGCCATCGAGTGATGCCATTAGCCGCGTACAGGCCAGTGCGGGTCGTTTACCTGGTACATTACAAAACATGGTTTCCAGCATGGCGGTGGGGGCCAGTTCAGACGCCCAGCGTCGCGATATGGATAACGTACGCAAACGTATCCAGATGGCGGTGGGCAGTTTCTGTCAGCAGGCTATCGCCGGACGTTATCCGCTGGTGCGCAATGGTCGCAACGAAGTAACTCCCGATGACCTGGCACGCATGTTTGCGCCGGGAAGCGGCCTGATGGACAGCTTCTTCCGTGACAATCTGGCGAGCAAAGTTGATACCACCCACGCGGCCTGGCGTTTCACACCCGGGATTGATGGCAAAACCTTGCCGGGTGGTGAAGCGTTGCTGCGTCCGTTCCAGCAGTCGCAGTCAATTCGCGATGCGTTCTTTACCAATGGCGCGACCACGCCATCTTTTCGCGTCACACTGCGCACGGTAAAAATGGATAACGAAATCCTCACCCTGACGCTGGATGTCGATGGGCAGATCCTGCGCTACAGCCATGGCCCACAGGCGGTACAAATGGTCAGTTGGCCGGGGCCTGGTGGCACCAGTCAAGTGCGTATGCAGCTTGGCTTAACTAATGGTACCACCTCCACGCTGGTCACCAGTGGTCCCTGGGCGCTGAATCGCTTTTTCGATCGCGCCCGGCTGACACAGTCCGGCGGCCTGACGCGCGAAGCCAACTTTAACGTGGAAGGACATCAGGTCACGCTGTCATTTACCCCCGGCAGCATTCGCAACCCGTTCCAGCTTCCCGCTTTTAGCTGTCCCTGAATCGGAGCCTTACGATGACGCAATACGCAGCACCCGGCTGGTACGGCAAAATCCCCAGTGCGGGGGACTTTGTTAAGCGACGCATTCCCGACAGCTTGCTACGGCAATGGTCACACTGGTTTCAGGTGGGGTTACACCACTGGCAAACCAGTGCCGAAGGGGAGAATGCGCCTTCTCGAGCGTTTCTCAGCGCTCCAGTATGGAATTTTGTCGTGCCACCGATGCTCGGCAGCCAACTGGTGCAGATGGGGAGCCTGACCGCTTCACGCGATAGCGTTGGCCGCCACTATCCGCTGTGCGCCCTGCGCCACTTCAGCCCGACAGAATGGTCGCCTGCCATGCTGGGCTATGCGGGCGACTGGTATCAACAGGTCGGCAACACACTACTGCGTGTGGTGCGCGACGGTAGTAGCCCGGAACAGTTGGATCAGGCTTTGCTCAGCATTCCTCTGCCGCAGCAGCCAGAGGAGGAGGCATCAGAGATTCTGGCGATTATTGGTGAAGGGAGCAGCGTGTCGAACCTGAGCTGGCAACTGCCTTCCGACATCTTTGATCCCCAGTTTTACACCAGTTTCTGGTGGACCAATCAAAGCGACGGCTTCCCGTTATACACCCATGTGCATAGTGGCAACTTCACCGCCCAGTTATTTTCGCTGCTGTTTGACCCGGCAGGCGGTGCGAAGCCCGGACGAAATGGACTTTACCCCCCGATGTTTGAATCCTGAGGTGCAACCGCATGAATATTAATCTCGACGCGTTGCTGGCGCCGATCGGTAATGATGACCCTTGCGGCGACAACCTGGAATATCACGCTGATTTTCAGGCGATGGAGCAGGCCAGCGCGGGTAAAGCTGAGCAACAGTTTGGTGAAACCATTATCCCGGCTGAGCCAGCTGACTGGAACCGGGTAGAAAAGCTGGCGACGGAATTGCTGAGCCGCAGCAAAGATTTACGCGTGATGCTGGCCCTCACCCAGGCGTGGACCCATCTTAATGGCCTGCCAGGCTATGCGCAGGGGCTGGAACTGATTGAAAAAGCACTATTGCGTTACTGGGAACCGCTCTGGCCACGGCTGGAAGAGGACGGCGAACAGGATCCGTTCTATCGCATCAATGCGCTGGCACTGCTTGAAGACGCTTCTGCGTTAACGGCAGCCGTGCGCCAGGCCTGGCTGTTACGTCAAGCCTCGGACGGTATCACGCTTCGTGATGCAATCGCCCTGTGTGATGGCAGCAAATTAGAGACACCTGACTACCCAGGCGGGATGGCGCGTCTGCGCGACGAACTGGCGCAGCAGGGGCAACCCGCCGCTGCCACCTTGCAACACATCTATCAATACCTGCAAAGCCTGCACGCGCTGCTCGCCGAACGTCTCGGGGAAAGCGCGGTGCCTGATATGACGCAGTTGCAGAAAAGTTTTGCCTTGCTGGTCAGCCTGACGCAATCCGCAAACTCAGCGGAGGCACTGCCAGATGCTGCTGATGATCAGCCCGCAGACGTGCCAGCATCTACGGCGACTCGTAATGCGCCAGACTGGCGGACAGTACAGCTTACCAGCCGCGCGGATGCCCAATTGATGCTGGAAAAGGTGAAGCAATACTTCGCCCAGCATGAGCCAAGCCATCCGGCGCCGTTAATGATTGACCGCGTACAGCGGCTGGTCGAACTCGATTTTATGGACATCATCCGCGATCTGGCACCGGACGGCGTTCATCAGTTGCAAAACATCTTCGGACGCCACGACTAACGCCGCGTCCCTCTTTTCATCACGCAGTGACACCTGCGCGCCTTAACCGCGCATCATTTATGGAGAAAATCATGGCCACTATGAAATCCAGCGGGCAGAAATTTATTGCCCGCAATCGCGCGCCCCGCGTTCAAATTGAATATGACGTGGAGATTTATGGTGCGGAACGCAAAATCCAGCTGCCGTTCGTGATGGGCGTGCTGGCAGACCTCGCTGGCAAGCCACTGGAACCGCAGGCTGCTGTTGATGATCGTAAATTCCTTGAAATCGATATTGATAATTTTGACGAGCGCATGAAGGCGATGAAACCGCGTGCGGCGTTTCAGGTTGAAAACACCCTGACGGGTGAGGGAAAACTCAATGTCGAACTGACCTTTGAAAGCATGGATGACTTTTCACCTGATGCGATTGCACGCCACGTTGAGCCATTAAACAAGCTGCTGGAAGCACGTACCCAGCTTGCTAACCTGTTGACCTATATGGATGGTAAAAACGGCGCGGAAGAGTTGATTGGCAAAATTCTGCATGACCCGACGCTACTGCAGGCGCTGACGCATCTGCCAAAGCAAGCCGACGTAGCAGAAGGTAAGGAGGAAGAATAATGAGCGAGAAATTGCAACAGCAGGCGGAAAGCGCATCCAGCTTCAGCCAGGATGAATTCAGCGCGCTTCTCAGTAAAGAGTTTCGTCCGAAGAACGATCAGGCGCGGGAAGCGGTTGAAAACGCGGTCAAAACTCTGGCCCAGCAAGCGCTGGAGAACAGCGTTACCATTTCCAACGACTCGTACCGCACTATCCAGTCACTGATCGCTGAAATTGACGAGAAATTATCGGCGCAGGTAAACCAGATTATTCACCACCAGGATTTCCAAAAACTGGAAAGCGCGTGGCGTGGCCTGAGTTATCTGGTGAACAACACCGAAACCGATGAGATGCTTAAAATTCGCTTTATGAGTATTTCCAAGCAGGAGCTGGGACGTACCCTGAAACGTTACAAAGGTGTGGGCTGGGATCGCAGCCCGCTGTTCAAGAAAATCTATGAGCAGGAATACGGCCAGTTTGGTGGCGAACCTTTCGGTTGCCTGGTCGGTGATTACTACTTTGATCATGGCCCACAGGATGTGGAGTTGCTGGGAGAGATGGCACGTATTGGCGCAGCGGCACACTGTCCGTTTATTACCGGTGCGGCACCCGAAGTCATGCAGATGGAGTCATGGCAGGAACTAGCGAATCCACGCGATTTGACCAAGATTTTCCAGAACACTGAATATGCTGCCTGGCGCAGTCTGCGTGAATCAGAGGATTCACGTTATCTCGGCCTGGTGATGCCACGTTTCCTTGCTCGTCTGCCATACGGTATCCGTACTAATCCGGTGGACAGTTATGATTTTGAAGAGCAAACGGATGGCTCTGATCATGGCAATTACGCCTGGAGTAACGCCGCCTATGCGATGGCAGCCAACATCAACCGTTCCTTCAAAGAGTACGGCTGGTGCACCTCAATCCGTGGTGTGGAATCGGGCGGGGCGGTAGAAAACTTACCGTGCCATACCTTCCCGAGTGACGATGGTGGTGTGGACATGAAATGTCCAACTGAGATCGCCATCAGCGATCGTCGTGAAGCGGAGCTGGCGAAAAACGGTTTTATGCCACTGGTACATCGTAAAAATTCGGACTTCGCGGCCTTTATTGGTGCGCAGTCATTGCAGAAACCGGCGGAATACCACGATGCCGACGCTACCGCCAATGCGCGTCTGGCGGCGCGTCTGCCGTATATGTTTGCCTGCTGCCGCTTTGCTCACTATTTGAAGTGCATTGTGCGTGACAAAATCGGCTCATTCCGTGAGCGCGATGAGATGGAGCGTTGGCTGAATGATTGGGTGATGAACTATGTCGATGGTGACCCGGCCAACTCCTCGCAGGAAACCAAATCACGCAAACCGCTTGCCGCAGCCGAGGTGAACGTTGAGGAGCAGGAAGACAATCCGGGTTATTACGCGGCGAAATTCTTCCTACGTCCGCATTATCAACTGGAAGGTCTGACGGTATCGCTGCGTCTAGTATCGAAACTGCCTTCGCTGAAAAATGACAATACGTAAGTTTTAATAAGGATGTGCGATGCCTGAGTTTTACCAAGCAGAACACATCCTGAAACTTATAGGATGTCAGGCGCTAAATGGCTTTGCGCCTGATGTCTTCTGGAATCATCGCTGTTTAAAAAGGATTCGGGATATGGATTCGCCGAAAAGTATTGCTGATGGCATGCTGGCCCTGTTCAATACCAAAAAGAAATCGGATGTTGAGACGTTTATGGTGAGTGCGCTGAGTGGATTTGCCGCTATTCCAGGTGATCTCTATGCGCTGACCAAAGACTTTCTTGATAGTGACCATCGCTGGGATAACGAAACGGATCGCATCCGCTTGATCAGCCTGCTGAAGAAGGGAGCGACAAGTGATGATCTGCGCAAGTTGATAAAACTCGTGGTTGAGCAATATTTTAAACGGCTTAGCGAAGAGCAGTTAGAAAAATTACTGGTAAAAATGGGTGGTAGTGCAGCGGGATCTTTTGCTTTTAAATACCTGTTTGTTAATGAGATCGTGTCACGATTCTTTATCCGGGTCATCCCTAAGTTTCTTTTTAGCGCGGGGATGACAGGGATCATCACCATTGGTGCTTCTGTTTCAAGGTCAATCTATACCTCGCGGGATTTGATGAAAAAGAATAAGGAGGTCTATGCCATGTTGCGCGGTGCAGGTGATCTCGATTTACTCTATTTTCTGCTACAAGATAATATTGACCCTTGGCTGGATGCGATTGCACTACAACAGAATAATTCGCCACTGGCGCAAGAGGTGTTTTCGAACTTTCTGGAAGGAATACGTGATGTTTAAAAAATCAGCTCTCTATATCATGAGCCTTTTGCTGACCTTTTTGTCTGCGCTGATTTTAATAACATGTGTAGGTTATTATATTCTGTTCTTTGACTGGGATATCTCTTTGGTGGGGAAAGTTATCAACGCAGTTCTGATAATTATTTCAATAACTGCGTCAATTGCAATCTATGCAGTAGCCGAAAAGTTAAAGCGAACTAATTAAACGGACTTTTGTGTACTCTTTTATATAAAATAAAAATAATAGCGATGCAGAGCACTGCAAAGATAATTTTACCGGCAATGATTCCGGTGGAATCGGCATTAAAGTTTTCATAACGAGAAACCAGAACTATTGATTCGATAATATCTGCGATTGAATAGAGTGAGAGCAGCGATAACACTAATATCAGGGATGCTGAGATAACCTTTTTCATATTCGTTCCTTCGGTAAACTTTTGATACGCTGGGCTACTATAGACTATCTGTCAGGTCGCTGTCCATGAAATGAGTGCGTGAAGTTCGGGCATGCAAAAGGGAATCAGGTTTTCAATATATATATCGATTTAAAAACGCATACAAGTTTTTGTCGGATATAAATTCGGCAATACGTTATCTGAAATATTGTTTACGACACTGTTTCAGAAGCAAGGCAAAGGTAAAATATGGACTGTTTTATTCAGCCCCATGCTTTTCTTTTTGCCATATCCTTGCTTTTTTTAAAGCAACAATCTCAATCAATTAAGAGAGAAAGATAATGGCTATTGATATGTTTATGAAGGTCGACGGCGTTACCGGCGAGTCTAAAGACTCAAACCACACTGGCTGGACCGATATTACCTCTTTCTCATGGGGAGCTTCTCAACCAGGCAATATGTCTGTTGGCGGTGGCGGCGGTGCGGGTAAGGTTAATTTCAACGATCTGCACGTCAATGCACTGATCGATAAATCCACCACTGCGCTACTGAAGAACTGCGCCAGCGGTAAGCATCTCACGAAAGTCGAACTCTCTATCTGTAAAGCGGGTGGCACTCAGGTTGAATATGCTCGCATTACACTGGAAGACGTGCTGGTAACTAATGTGAACTATAATGGCTCTGACAATGGCGATACGCTGGGAATGAGCTATTCTTTCCAGGCCTCTAAAGTTAAGCAGCAGTATTGGGAGCAGAGCTCTTCTGGTGGTAAAGGTGCAGAAAGCAGCTCAGGCTGGAACATTAAAGAAAACAAAGAAGCGTAATATTATTTATTTGTTAACTCTGCAGTAATTTGTAGCGGCGCGATTTAGTTTCTTTTCAAAGGTGCGCGATAAATCGCGCCGCTACAATGTTATGGGGCTTAAAGCGGGTATTGGTGTTTACTATGATAATAGTGCGACGGAAAAATTCCAGAACTCCTCGCTGAAATCTATTGCTGAATTACGCAAGGCCTATCTAAAGTAAAACTCAGCGGTCTTCATAAGGACGCTGAAAAATTTTAAACGATAAGGACGTTGGTATGAAAAAGGGAATCATTGTCTTTCTGTTTATCGGTGTGTTACAGAATTACGCTAATGCAGAGGATGTTTGCGGCAAAGCTGTGAATGATGGTGAGGTTTTCTCCTGCTTTAAATCCGCAAAACAGACAGCAGAAAAAACGTTAAATGAAGAGTATCTCGCAACAAAGAATAGAATCGCGGCTGAGTATTCCGCCTCACCGGCAGCTTTGCAAAGCTATACGTTAACCTTAACCGAGTCACAGCGCGGCTGGCTAAAGTATCGCGATGGTCAATGTAACCTTGAGTCTTTTATGGCTGAGAAAGGAACCGTTACTTACGATGCGCTTAAGGATAAATGCATTGCCAGAGTTGACCTGGAACGTGTTGAGCAACTTAAATCGATTCCTTATGAATAATTATTGCTAATTACTTCTTCTTGCTGACTCCTGTTTGGGGGCCGCTGCTTGTAATAAACTCAAGACAAATAAAATTTCTAATTGTTTAATTATTATATCTTCTCTCTCATCTTTTTTTGATAAATCCCACATTCTATAGTGAAGCGATTTATCGCGCAGTTTTAAACTAATAATCAACCAGCTAAAAAGAGCGCGATAAATCGCGCCGTAGCCCGTCATAAAAACGCTTCCTATATTCCGCCTCTTTCACGAGAGAGGCGCGATATAGATGCCGAACAGCCAACCGCAGGAATCCGTTATGCGCTTTACGATAATAACGACTAAACCCGGCCATCAGCCGCCGCAGACTCTCTTTAACTTCTTACCTCCCGGCGGCACCATTGGTCGTGGGGTGGATAACAATCTGGTATTACCTGATGATGACCGTACCATTTCCCGATTACAGGCCATTGTGCATATTACTGCTGACGGTGAATGTCGTCTGACCAACCGTGGTAATGTCACTCGCGTGCTTCTTAACGATATTCCGCTGGAACGTGGGCGTCAGGTGGAATTGCAGGACGGCGATATTATTGGCATTGATGATTATCAGTTGCTGGTTAACGATACTCACGCCGCATCGTCTGCCAGCGTGGTCGCTAAGCCAGCCGCCAAAGCGGCAATCATTGTCGATGAGCCAGCCACAGCGGTGAGCAGCACTGCCGCAATCCCCAGTGAGATCTGGGACAGCCTGGCGAAAGAATTTTCCATCTCTGACGATTTATCGCAACGTAACAAACCTGCGCCAGCGTCATCCGAAGCTCATCCGCTGACTGCTCCCGCTGCCGCCGAACGTAATCCGGAAAATCCACTGGCTGCGCTGATCAGTGATGCGCCACTGGATATCGGCCAACAGCCGACTCATCGCAGTTTGTTTGATGAAGAGGATGCGTTGTTTGCCCAGGACAGCATTTTTGATGATGCGACCCCGAGCGCGCTGGTCGGGCAGAAGAGTGTTGCGGCCTCTGCACCGGTTGAGAAGCAGCCTGATGAGCTGGATCCTCTTAGTCTGTTTGGCTGCCAGAATACCCCCGATCCCCGCCATCACGATGACCCACTAGGTTTAATGATGAGCGGGGCGGTTCCGCTGGCGCAACCCGAAGTACCGCCGCTGCCAGAAGTTGAACCAGAACCAGAACCAGAGCTAAAGCCAGCTTCGGTCGCGCCTGACGCCGTTGATCTGGCTGAACTTAGCAGCTCGCCATTATTTGATGATACCGACACGGCGCCTGCGCCAATAGTGGCTGAAGAAGCTGAAGAAGCTGAAGAAGCTGAAGAAGCTGAAGAAGCTGAAGAAGCTGAAGAACCGACCGAAACCAGCCCGACACCGCTTGAATATGGTGGTATCACCTTGCCGACGCCGCAGGCGGTGCAGCGTACTCCATCACCTACCCCTAAAGGGCGTCTGCGCATTGATCCGGTGGCGTCTCACAGCCAGCGCGAGGCGGCGGCTCAAAGCAGTGGTGATGCGCTGAAAGGTGAGTTACTGGATGCCTTGCTGGAAGGAATGGGTCTACAGGATTTGCAGCCCACGCCGCAGTTCGATTGCGATCAGATGCGCCAGTTTGGCCAGATGCTCAGCATGTTCTCGCAGGGTACCGTCGCATTACTCTCATCACGTTCCATTCTCAAGCGTGGCGTAAAAGCAGATATGACGGTGATCCTCGACGATGCCAATAACCCGTTCAAACTGCTGCCCTCTGGCAAAACCGTGCTGATGCAGATGTTTGGTAGCCGGATGCCCGGCTTTATGCCGCCGCGCCAGGCGGTACGTGATGCGCTGATCGATCTTCAGGCGCACCAGTTAGGGATGATCGCCGGTATCCGCGCCATCATCGCTTCTATGCTGCAATCCTTTAATCCTGATCAGCTAGAAGCAGAAGCGCGCGAGGCAGGTTCCGTATCTCGCCTTGGTCTGCCGGGGAGCCGTAAAGCGGCGTTGTGGGAGCATTTTGTCGAGCGCTACGGCGAAACTGCTGGCGAGATCGAAGATGACTTTCACACCCTGTTTGGCGAAGCTTTCCTGCACGCCTACGACATGGAAGTTAATCAGTATAAAGATTCACAAACCCACACGGATGACGCATGAATATCACTATTGCTTCCACGTCGAATCAGGGCGACCGCGCCAGCAATCAGGATCAGACCGGTGAGATTATCGGTGAACGTTCAGCCTGCTTTGTCGTCTGTGACGGCGTGGCCGGTTTCCCGGGTGGAGACGTCGCTGCCACTATCGCCCGCAGCAGTTTAATGGAGACGTTTAACGGCGAAACCCATCTGAATGCGCAGTCGATACGTAACTATGTCAATCACGCGAATCACTCCATCCGTCAGCAACAAAAGGCCAGCAGCGAGCACAGCCGGATGGGCACAACACTGGTGAGCCTGTTTATCGATCGTGATTACGGCCTGGCTTACTGGGCACACGCCGGTGACAGTCGCCTTTATCTGTTTCGACGCGGTTATCTCTTCCACGTCACCACTGACCACAGCCTGGTGCAGCAAATGAAAGATGCCGGGCATCAGACCGAGGGCATCAACACCAATTTGCTCTATTTCGCGCTCGGTATGGGCGACGAGCAGCGTGATGCCAGCTACAGCGATGTGGTGGCGATTGAGGACGGTGATGCCTTTCTCCTGTGTACCGACGGCTTCTGGCATGGGGTCACGCTGGAACAGATGCAGCAGTCACTGCATATGGTCAACACGCCGCAAGAGTGGCTCACGCTGATGCAGCAAATCATTAAAAACGAACAACCGGAACAGGGGCAGCAGGACAACTTTAGTGCGCTAGCCGTGTGGGTTGGTTCACCTCAGGACACCACCTTACTGCACTCGCTCTCAGATGCGGCGCAGTTTTTCCCTCTTCGCGATTGAGAACGCCAACATGAAATATGGATTATTGGGGCTGGCTGCGCTGCTACTGAGTACACAGGCCTTGGCTGAGAACTACCGCATTGTGCAGTCCCCGGCACAGAAACTGGATGTCTGGATCGATGACGTCAAAGATAACCAGCTGGCGAGTTGGTGTCAGAAGAGTGTGGATCTGCGTATCGTCAGCAAAGGTGAAAAAAGTGCCAGCGTGCTGGATGGCTTCCTGCCGCGTGTCGCCGGATTAATGGCGTCGCAGTGCAAATCGCTGCAACAACTGCACTGGCAATTGCAGGATGCAGAAGGTAATGCACTGGCAGAAGGTACTGCCGAGCGGACGAAAGATTGGCAGCCGGTGGTTACCCCGCCACCGCAGGCGGCGATCCCAACACCTCAGGTAGCCACCCCGACACCGACTATCAGTTCACCGCCTGCGGACACCACGCCCTGGCAGCAATTCAGTCTGTTAGATGGCTGCCACTTCCGCACCTGGTGGCAGCAACCGGCTCAATTCAGCGCCATCTTTGTGCCGACAAAGCAGGGGCTGGTGTGTGGCAAGGATGGCTGGTTGAGCGGCAACAGCAATCTGACACAGATGGGTAACGGGGCCACAAAATCAGTCTCTGTGACTTATTTACAAGGTTTCCCGATTGCCGGGTTAAGCAGCGGGCAGTCGACCAGCGAACTGACCATCACCACCGTCAACCGTGAACGTATGGTGCTGGCTAATGAGAAATCCCCGGAAAGCTGGTTGGTGCTGCCGTTCAGTACCCAATTTAATGGCTGGCAGGCACCGCAGCAGGTGGTAGTGCAGATGCACGCCAGCGATGCAGCCGATGAAAGCGCACTGCGCGCCCGCTTGCAGGAAGTGCGCAAAGTCTGGTTGCCGTGGTTGAAAAGCGCCGCGCCGCTGAAAGTACAACTGGTGGAGCAACTGCATCCGGAATTGAAAGATCCGGCCGCAGCGGCTTACCGCACCCTTAACTAGCGCAAAAGGAGTTTGCATGGAGTCATTACAACAACGTCTGGCTGATGCATCACTGGCAGAGAATCTGGCCCGTACCACGGCGCAGATTCAGGCCAATCCTGCCGATGCCAACCTGCGAGCCACCTTTGTCCAACTGCTGTGTATGGCCGGTAACTGGACGCGTGCACAGACACAACTGCAATCCTGGCTGGCGCTTACCCCACAGGCACAACCCACCATCACTCTGTTGCAACAGGCGATTGCCGGGGAATTACAACGTGCGGCGGTGTTACGCGGTGAGTCGCAGCCCCAACTGCCAGGCAGTGCCTGGGCATGGAGTGAAACCCTGCTGGCGGCGTTGCAAGCCGAGGTCAAGGGGGATGAGGCACGCGGCGCAGATCTACGCCAGCAGGCGCTGGAGCAAGCCGACGCCAATCCCGGTACCTTAGAGCAGCAGGACCAGTCAGTGGCGTTCCCGTGGTTGATGGATGGCGACAGCCGTTTTGGTCCAGTATGTGAAGCCATCGTCAATGGTCGTTATTACTGGGTGCCGTTTGCCGCTATCCGGGAAATGCAGTTCCAGGCACCGGCCAGCGTAACGGATTTGGTGTGGCGTCATACGCTGATCCAACTGGTGGATGGCAGTGAACAGGTGTGCCAGATTCCGGTGCGCTATCCCTTACCGGCGCAAGCGGAGGAATCCTGGCTGCGCGCCAGCGTCACCGAATGGCAGCCGCTGGGCAACGTTGACAGCCAGTTTATCGGTCTGGGACAGAAAGTCTGGCTAAGCGACAGCGCGGAATTCTCACTGATGACACTTCAGCGCATCACTTTTAACGATATCGGGCCAGCTTATGAGTCGTGAAGACGGCTATGCACAGCTGCACGGCGGCTATCGTGCACGTAAAACCCGCGACACGCTGACCTCACGCGACAAGTTGCAGTCCTCGCTGCTCGATCGCCTGACAGATGATGCACCGGATAAACGGAGCGAGCCGAACAACAGCGTCCTGATTACCCATAACACGCTACGCCGCCATGTGCTGCGCGATTTACAGTGGCTGTTTAACACTATCAATAACGAAGCGCAGCAGGATCTCAGCCCGTTTGGTGAGGTACAGCGATCGGTATGGAATTTCGGTGTCGCGCCGCTGGCCGGACAAAACATGTCGGATATCGAATGGCCGGACATCCAGCGCAAAATGACCAATGCCATTTTGCATTTTGAACCACGCATATTGCCACAGGGTTTGCAGGTCCGTTGTGTCAGCGATCTGACGGCGCTAGACCTGCACAACGTGTTATCGATTGAGATCAAAGGTCGTCTATGGTGTGTGCCTTATCCGCTGGAATTTCTGTTTCGTACCCAGGTCGATCTTGAGAATGGCCATTTCGAACTACAGGATGCGGGGTAATCATGGACAGCAAACTGCTCGACTACTACAACCGTGAACTGGCCTATCTGCGTGAGATGGGCGCCGAGTTTGCCGAACGTTATCCCAAAGTGGCAGGTCGGCTGGGGATGGGCGGCATTGATATCGCCGATCCTTACGTAGAACGGTTAATGGAAGGCTTTGCATTTCTCACCTCACGTGTTCAGCTAAAAATGGATGCGGAATTTCCGCGCTTTTCTCAGCGAATGCTGGAGATGATTGCACCTGGCTATTTAGCGCCAACACCGTCAATGGCGATTGCCCAATTGACGCCGGATAGCCGCAAAGGGAATATCAGCAACGGTTTTCTGGTGCCGCGTGGCACCATGATGGAGAGCCAGAGCCTGAAGAAATCGGGCGTCACTTGTAGCTATACCACGGCGCATGACGTGATGTTGCATCCGTTACGCATCAGCGATGTGACGCTCGGCGGCGTACCCGGTGACATTCCGCTGGGTGAGCTGAAATTGAGCGGTCTGGGTGCAGCCAGCGCATTACGCATCAGAATTGAGTGTGAAGGCGTTTCCTCCCTAAGCCAACTGACAATCGATGAACTGATGCTTTACCTCAGCGGCCCGGATATTCAGGCGCTAAGGTTGCTGGAACTGTTGATGCAGCATCGTGTGGGCATCGTGCTGCAATCGGTGGAGCCACAGCCGCAGCGTCAGGTACTGGCCGATAACGCGCTGCAACAACAAGGTTTTGCGCCGGAGCAGGCATTGTTACCGGACGATTTGCGCAACTTCGATGGCTACCGTCTGTTGCAGGAATATTTTGCTTTTCCGGCAAGGTTTCAGTTTATCAGCCTGCATCAACTGGCGGCGCTATTGTGCCGTTGCGAACATGCCACAGCCTTCGACATCATTATTCTGCTGGATAAGGCCGATGCCGAACTCGAGAGTGTGGTGGATCGCAGCCATCTGGCGCTGCATTGTACGCCGGTGATTAACCTGTTCCCGAAAATGGCAGAGCGACTAAAAGTCAGCGATAGCCAACATGAATATCACCTGGTGGTGGATAATATACGCCCGCTGGATTACGAAGTGCATTCGGTGCAACGCTTGTTTGCCAGCGTACAAGGGCAGCGCGAGGAACAGGTATTCCGACCCTTCTGGAGCACCTTCAGCGCGGATAATGGTGACTACGGCGCCTATTTTTCCCTGCGTCGTGAACAGCGCACGCTGTCTGAGCATGCGCAACGCTATGGCACTCGCACCGGCTATATTGGCTCTGAAGTGTTTCTCTCGCTGGTGGATGAACACCACACACCGTGGCGCGATGATATGCGCCATCTCTCCGCTGAGGTCATGTGTACCAGCCGTGATTTACCGCTGATGCTGCTGCAACAGGAACACGGCCAGTTTGTGATGCCGGATTCAATCCCGGTGAGTCAGCTGACATTGTGCAAAGGGCCAACGCCACCGCGTCCGGCGCTGGCAGAAGGCTTATCCTCCTGGCGGCTGATAAGCCATCTGCAAATGAACTATCTGAGCCTGATGGACAGCGCTGACGGAGAAGGGGCAGCCGCCTTGCGCCAGTTGTTAAGTCTGTACGCCAATCTGGCGGAAGCGCCAGTGGCGCGCCAGATTGAGGGCATTCGCCATTGCCAACTGAGTGCGGTACATCGGCGAGTGCCGGAACCGGGGCCCGTCGTGTTTGCACGTGGGGTCAGTATTGCGCTGGAAGTGGATGAGCAGGTGTTCTCCGGAGCCAGTCCATGGCTGTTTGGCAGCGTGCTGGAACGGGTCTTCTCGCGATTGGTGGCGCTCAACAGTTTCACCGAACTGACGCTGAGCAGCCAGCAACGTGGCGAAGTGGGTTACTGGCCGCCGCGTATGGGCAAGAAGGCGCTGCTATGAGTGAGGTTGCACAGATTATCCATCTATCGCGCGCCAGCCGTCTGCCGGACGATTTCTGGCCAGCGGTGATGGCGACTCCCTGGCGCTATGACCTGTTCCAACTGTTGCGTCGGTTAAATGCGCAAAGTGGCCAGCGTTATGCGCTGGGGCGTGCACCCCTGCCAAAGTTCGAAAGCCTGCGCATCGGCCAGATGCCCTCCCTGACCTTCGCCCCGGCGACGCTCGCCTCGGTGCGCGAGCGCAAGGAAGAGGGGCGTCATGATGTCTCCATCTACAGCTTTGGCCTGTTTGGCCCTAACGGGCCGCTACCTACGCACTTGACTGAATATGTTCGCGAGCGTATCGACCATCATCAGGATCACAGTCTGGCGGCTTTTGCTGACCTGTTTCATCACCGGGCCACTTTACTGTTTTACCGCGCCTGGGCGGATGCGCAGCCGACCGCTTCTCTCGATCGCGGCGATGATAAACGTTTTCAGGATTATCTCGCCTGTCTGGCCGGGATTGGTTTTCCGGCTCAGCAACAGGCCAGCTCGCTCAGCCTGCATGCGCGCCTGATGTTGGTGGGGCATCTCAGTCGCCACGGACATGATGCGGAAGGTCTGGTGCGCATTTTGCGCCTTTATTTTGGTATCCCGGTGCGGCTTGAGCAAAACCAACCGCAGTGGCTGACGCTGGATAGCCGCGATCAGGCACGCCTGGCCGCCGGGCGGCACATGCCACGCCTCGGTGAGTCGGCTTTTCTCGGGGTGGCGGTGCGCGATGTGCAGCACCGTTTTCGCCTGCGTTTGGGACCACTCACCGCCGCGCAATATGCCCACTTCTTACCCGATGCGCCAGGGGCATGTGAAGTGCGCGACTGGGTGCAGCACTACATCGGTATTGAAATGCAGTGGTATCTTAGCCTGATCCTTGCCGCGAATGAGGTCGAGGGTACGGCCCTGGGCGGCAGCGCCCGACTCGGTTACACCAGTTGGCTGGGACAACCAGCACAGCCTGTCGATCGTGAAGATTTTGTTTTTGAAGTTGAGGCAGCCTCACGCTAGCCCATCGCCTTTTCCTGTCACATAGCCTGCTTCTTCTATTATAGAGATTCGATATGTCAGAAATCAGCCGCGCCGTGTTATTCGGCAAACTGGACACGCTGTTATTTACCTCGCTGGAAAGCGCCACCGCCTTTTGTAAGCTGCGTGGCAATCCCTATGTCGAGTTGGTGCACTGGTTGCATCAACTGATGCAGCAACAGGACGGGGACTTACAGCAGATAATCAGTCATTTTTCACTGGATGAAAACGCGCTGACGCGGGATATCGTGGCGGCGCTTGACCGTCTGCCACGTGGTGCGAGTGCCGTATCCGATCTTGCCGAGCACATCGACAGTGCCGTGGAGCGCGCCTGGGTCTATGCCTCGCTCAAATACGGAGCCAGCCGCATTCGTGGCGGTCATCTGTTGATCGGTCTGCTTAAAACCTACAGCCTCGCCAGTGTGCTGAAAGGTATTTCAGCGCAGTTTGCGCGTATTAACGTCGATGCTCTGCTGGATCAGTTCGATGCTTTACTGAGCCAGAGCAAAGAGGCGCAGCAGGCGCTGTCCCAACCGGATGTTGCTGCAGCCCCGGCAGCCGCCGGCAGCAGCACGCTGGCGCAGTACGCCCAGGATCTTACTGCGCGAGCACGTGAGGGCCGTATCGATCCGGTCTCCGGTCGCGATGAAGAGATTCGTCAGATGGTGGATATCCTGATGCGCCGTCGCCAGAACAACCCGCTGCTGACCGGCGAAGCCGGTGTCGGCAAGACGGCGGTGGTGGAAGGGCTGGCACTGCGCATTGCTGCGGGTGATGTGCCTGCGCCATTACGCGATGTACAACTCTGGCTGCTGGATATCGGCATGTTGCAGGCCGGTGCGGGGATGAAGGGGGAGTTTGAAGCGCGTCTGCAAGCGTTGATCAACGAAGTGCAGTCGAGCGCGACCCCGATTGTGCTGTTTGTGGATGAGATTCACACCCTGGTCGGCGCGGGTGGACAGCAAGGCACGGGTGATGCCGCTAATCTGCTTAAACCGGCACTGGCGCGCGGACAGCTGCGCACCATCGGCGCCACTACCTGGGCCGAATATAAAAAATATATCGAGAAGGACCCGGCACTGACGCGTCGCTTCCAGACCGTGCAGGTGCAGGAGCCGGATGAAGCCAAAGCCATCCAGATGCTACGCAGTACGGTTAGTGCGCTGGAGAAACATCATCAGGTGCTACTGCTGGATGAAGCGGTCAGTGCAGCGGTCAAGCTGTCGCACCGCTACATCCCGGCGCGGCAGTTACCGGATAAAGCAGTGGCGCTGCTGGATACTGCCTGCGCACGGGTCGCCGTCAGTCAGGGGGCACAGCCTCCGGAGCTGGAAGATTGTTTGCATCGTCTGGCGGCACTCGACATTGAAGCGGAAATCGCTGGGCGCGAGGCGAAAGTCGGGCTCGGTGCCCCTGAGCGCCAGCAGGAAATTGCCCGGCAGCAGGCATCACTCAGCGCTACGCGAGAGGCATTGACCGCGCGCTGGCAGCAGGAACGAACGCTAGTGGATCAACTTATTGCGTTGCGTGCACGTTGTGTCACTGAAGATGAAACTGCGCTGCGCAGTGAGCTGGATGCCACCCGGCAGCAGTTGCATGAATTGCAGGGTGAAGCACCGCTGCTGTTTGCCGCCGTGGATGCCAGCGTGGTGGCGGCCGTAGTGGCAGACTGGACCGGCATCCCCTTAGGACGCATGGTAAAAAACGAGATCGATGCGGTGCTGAACCTGGCGGAAACCCTGAACCAAAGAGTCATCGGCCAGCGCCATGGGCTGGATCTGATTGCGAAACGTGTGCGCACCTCACGCGCCCGTCTGGATAACCCCAACAAACCGGTCGGCGTGTTTATGTTGTGTGGCCCGTCTGGTGTGGGGAAAACCGAAACCGCGCTGGCGCTGGCCGAATCGCTGTATGGCGGCGAGCAGAACATCATCACCATCAATATGAGTGAATTCCAGGAAGCACACACCGTTTCCACCTTGAAAGGCGCGCCTCCGGGCTATGTCGGTTACGGCGAAGGGGGTGTGCTGACCGAGGCGGTTCGCCGTCGGCCTTATAGTGTGGTGCTGTTGGATGAAATCGAGAAAGCACATCCGGATGTGCATGAACTGTTCTTCCAGGTGTTCGACAAAGGCTGGATGGAAGATGGTGAAGGACGCCATATCGATTTTCGTAACACCATCATCATCCTGACCTCCAATGTGGGCACACAGCTGATTAGCGCATTGTGTGCCGATCCGGAACTGTTACCGGAACCTGACGCGCTCAGCAATGCACTGCGCAAGCCGCTGCTGGAGGTGTTCCCGCCCGCGCTGCTTGGACGCCTGCTGGTGGTGCCGTACTACCCGCTCAGCGATGCGATGCTGGCACAGATCGTCCGATTGCAACTGGCGCGCATTGTGCGCCGTCTGCAGGAGAACCACGGAATCTCAGCGGAAATTGAAGATAGCGTCGTCAGCCAGATCGTGCAGCGCTGCACCGAAGTGGAGTCCGGCGGACGGATGGTCGATGCCATTCTCACCAATACCCTGTTGCCGCAAATGAGCCAGATACTGCTCAGCGCCCACGCCCGCGATGAACGTTACCGTCGGGTGCTGGTGCGTTGTGAACAGGGTGAGTTTGTTTGCCAGTTTGATGTCTAAAGCCGTTCGTTATCAGAGAGTTTTCGTCTATGTCGGAACACGATAATCACCTCAATGTACCCAATGCCTTGCCGCTGGGTTATCGGTTTAATGAGTTTGAGATAAAAGAAGTCATCGGTGGTGGCGGCTTTGGCATCGTCTATCGCGCCTGGGATCATCAGCTGGAGCGCGATATCGCCATCAAAGAGTTTATGCCGGCCTCGTTGGCGGTGCGTAGCGATGGGTTGAATCTGGTGTTGCGCAGTGAGCGGTTCAGCAAAACCTTCCACGCCGGTCTGAACAGTTTTATCCAGGAAGCGCGCTTGTTGGCACGTTTTAATCATCCCAACCTGTTACACGTGCTGCGCTTCTGGGTACAGAATGACACCGCCTATATGGGGACGGCGTTTTACAGTGGTTCCACGTTGTCCAATCTGCGTGCGCGCAATCCACAGCAGATCGACGAAGCCTGGATTCGTCGTCTGTTGCCCCCCCTGCTCGGGGCGATAAAAACCATTCATGATGCTGGCTATCTGCACCGCGATATTTCGCTCGATAACATCCAGATCCTGAGCAATAGCGAACCCGTACTGCTCGATTTTGGTTCCGCACGTAAAACCATCGGTAACCTGTCTGATGAAAGCGAGACCATGTTGCGTCCTGGTTTTGCGCCGATCGAGCAGTATAGCGACAACGATGAAAGCGAGCAGGGTGCCTGGACTGATATCTATGCGCTAGGGGCAGTACTGCACATGTTAATCACCGGTGCGCCGCCGCCGGTTAGCGTGGTGCGCAGCATCGAAGATAATTACCAGCCACTGGTGCAAAGTCGCCCTGCTGGCTATTCCACGGCGCTGCTGAATGCGGTCGACCAGGCACTGGCGTTGAAAGCCGAGGATCGCCCACAAAACATCGATGCGTTTGCGGAACTGATGGCGCTGCCCGAGCACGAATCTGAACCCTTGCTCGCGGCGAAAATCAGTGGGCCTGGCACCATGCTGGTGCCGATCGAAGAGGTGGAAGCCGAGGCTCCGTTATCGCCAGCGAAACGTTTTCTGCAACACCGCTTTGCGCTGCCAGGTTTGGTGGCGGCGGGTGTGCTGGTCGGGCTGGGCGTGGGGGTATTGATGGCCGGAGGCGGTGATGACGTGCCCGTGCAGGCGCAAAACACCACGGTGGCTCAACCCGCTACACCGCCCCCGGTGGTGGCAGAGAAACCGGTGGCCAAGGCCGAAGTCCAGACCGCACAGGCTAAAGTGGAACCCGCGCCGCCCCCGGTACCAGTGGCACAGGTTTACATCCGTCTGCAACCGGGCGAACACGTGCAGGTCAACGGCAAGCAGCAGGCCGTGGTGCCTGCGGCGAATGGTTTTGGCGCGCTGCAACTGGCACCGGGCAACTACACCTTCTCTATCAGCAGCCATAACGGCGCTCGTGAACAGACACTCACCATCAGTGCGGAAGGTGTCTGGCTGCTCGATCCTCACAGTTAATTATTTTCCGGGATTTACTTATGTTCTCACGCATCACCGTCCAGCTACCCACGGAGGGCCTGCTGTTCTGGAAACTCAGCGGGCGTGAAGCCCTGTCGGAATCATTCACCCTCCAGGCGGAGTTGTTGGCGACCGATGCGCGCATCGATCGCCATGCTCTGCTGGGCAAGTCGGTGACTTTTACGCTGCCGACACAGAATCTACTCACGCCACGTTACTTCAACGGCAAAATCACCCGCGTGGCCGTGCGCAGTGAGGAGCTGAATGGATCGCGCTATGCAGTTCATGCCCTGACCGTTGAACCCGACGTGTGGCCAATGAAACGTGATCGTAACCTGCGTATTTTCCAGAGCCAGACCGTGCCGCAAATCGTGCAGACGTTGCTGAAAGAGTACAACGTCAACGTCGAATCAAAACTCGCCAGTAGCTACCGGGTATGGGAATACTGCGTGCAGTATCAGGAGAGCAGCTTCGATTTCATCAGCCGCCTGATGGAACTGGAGGGGATCTACTACTGGTTTCGCCACGAATCCGATAAGCATACGCTGGTTCTGTGCGATGCAGCCGACCAGCATCAGGCGTTCAGCGGCTATGCCACCATTCCCTACCACGTAGCCCCTTCCGGTGGCAGCATAACGGAAGAGGGGATCAGCCAGTGGTCACTGGCCGAGAGCGTGACGCCGGGAATGTACAGCACGGATGACTATGATTTCCGTAAACCCAATGCCTGGATGCTTCAGGCGCGGCAGAACCCGGTTGCGCCCACGCCGGGTTCGGTGGATGTCTATGACTGGCCGGGTCATTTTGTTGACCACAGCCACGGCGAGTTTTACACCCGCATCCGCCAGGAAGTGTGGGAAGTGGAGCATCACAGCGTCAGTGGCACAGGTACGGCGAGCGGCATTGCGCCTGGTTACACCTTTGGGCTGCTCGATGCACCGCATTTCAGCGATAACGGCACTTATCTCACCACCAGTGCCGAATATAAATTCGAAGAAAACAGCTATGCCAGCGGTGATATTACCTCCTCGCACAATATCACCTTTACCGTGCTGCCGACCGCGATCACTTTCCGTGCGCCGCCCCGCACGCCATGGCCAAAAACCCACGGTCCACAGACGGCGAAAGTAGTGGGCCCCAAGGGAGAGTCGATCTGGACCGACCGTTATGGCCGGGTCAAGGTGAAGTTTCACTGGGACCGGCTGGCAAAGGGCGATGATACCAGTTCGTGCTGGGTGCGTGTTTCCAGCGCCTGGGCGGGCCAGGGATTTGGCGGCGTGCAGATTCCGCGTGTCGGCGACGAAGTGGTGGTGGACTTTATCAATGGTGATCCGGACCGTCCGCTGATCATTGGTCGCGTGTACAACGAGGCAAGTATGCCACCCTGGGCGCTGCCTGCAGCGGCGACGCAGATGGGTTTTCTGAGCCGGTCGAAAGATGGCACGTCAGACACCGCCAATGCTCTGCGCTTCGAGGATAAGTCCGGGCAGGAGCAGTTGTGGATCCAGGCGCAGAAGAACATGGATACCAACGTTAAAAACGACGAAACCCACAGCGTGGGGGGGTCGCGTACCGTCAGTGTCACTCAGGACTACAACGGCACAGTGTCGGGCAGCCACACCGAGGCGACGCAACTGGCCCATTCCCAATTGGTGGGCGGTGGTTTTATTCAGCGTGTGCAGGGGGCGATTGTGCAGGCTTCCGACAGCGGCATTCGTCTGGTGGCGGGCCAGTCGGTGCTGGAATTAGGCGCTAACGGCCAGGTCACGTTGCAGTGCGTGAATTTTAATATCGATGCTTCCGGCACCGGGCAGATCAACACCGGCGGTACGCTGGATCTGAACCTGAAACAACCCGGAGCATTACCCGCAGTGGAACCAACTCCAGCGCAAATCCAGGACGCCGTTAAAGCGGCATTTGATCAAGGAAAAGATAAAGCATGAAAACCGTTCCTTTTGCCCTCTCAGAAGGCGTACTTAACCTGCCCGCCGCAGTCCAGGACCACAGCATCAATGTGCTGAAATTCGCCGATGCGACGTTGGTTATTACCCGTGCCTGGGATGTCCCGGCAGGAGATGAGGAGAAATACCTCAGCCAGCAACTGGGCAAAATTAAACGCAATATGAAAAAGGTGGTAATGGGTGAGATCGCCGACAGCGATATCGCCGGTATGCCTGCCCGCGAGGTGGCGCTGCGCTTCGAAAATCAACATGTGATGGTGTATGAAAAACTCGCCGTGGCACGGGTGGATGACCACTTGCTGGCGTTTACCCTTAGCCGCATGCAGCCGTTTGATGCAGATGGCGATGCCTTCTGGGCCGCGATCAAAGCGGGTTTGCAACCGGGAGGCTGAGGATGACAGATTATCTCGCGGCGCGCATTGGCGATCCGCTGGTACACAGTTCGGCGCTGGCGGATTTTGTCGGCGGCCTGGTGGAAGGAGCGATTGTCGCAGGCATCATGATCGCCGCCGGCACCGGCGTTGGGGCGCTGCTGGGTGGCGTGGCCATTGCTACGCTGGTGTTCAGTGGAGGGCTGGAGAAGATCGGCAACGCGGCGGCATCGCTGGTCGACAGCCTGATCGACCCCGGACCGCCGGATGCGTTTATTGTCAGCGGGTCCGGCAACGTCCATATCAAAGGGAAGCTGGCGGCGCGCGCGGCGGGCAGCGTGTCACGTGATTACCTCAACGCGCCCGCGGCGGCTGACAATGGCATCGACTGGGCGGCGGTTGGCATGCTGGCACTGACCGGTGTGGCGGCGGCGATGAAGACCGCGCTTAACCCTGGTGCCGCGCTGATGGCGGTAGCCGAGCGCGCCAGCCATCTCTCAGTAGATGATGTAAAGGAGTGGGGCAAGAACGTCTGGACCAGCCTGATGCAGCCGGTGGTGGAGAGCGCCAGTCCGTATGCAACGCCACTGCCGCTCGATACCGTGGCCTGTACTAAAGGTCATATGGTCACCAGCAGCAATTTTATTGCGCAGGGCTCGAAAAAGGTGCTGATCAACAATCAGCCTGCCGCACGTAACGGCCACAAAAGTACCTGTGAAGCGGAGATCAAACTGAGCGAAAACCCGCGCGTACGCATCGGTGGCGATACCATCACGGTGCGCGATATCCACAGCGGTAAAAACATCTGGGCATACATGGCCGGTAACCTGATTGGCGGGGCGCTGGTAGGTATTCTGCCGGAGCTCTACCGCTTCGGCTTCAGCCGCCTGATTTTACGCGGGCTGGCAAAAGATATCGTTTGCCCCATCGGCGGGAATATCGTGATGGAAGGCGCTGTCCAGACGCTACACCCGGTGAATATTGCCACCGGGGCGAAAATTCTGGCACGGGAAGAGGATCTCGATTTTGTGTTGCCGGACCGCATGCCGCTTTACTGGCAGCGCATCTACCACAGCCGCAATCTGGCGACCGGGATGCTCGGTACTGGCTGGATGCTGCCGTTCGAGGTGCGCCTCTGGCGCCTGCCGGACAATCAACTGATCTACCAGGACATGACTGGCCGTGAGCTGGGCATGGGGGAAGTGCATGCGGGCGATGTGATTGATTTCAAGGGCGAGGGGCTGAAGCTGTTTTGCAGCCCGAACGGCGCGATGGTGATGCAAACCAGTGAAGGTGAGCATCAGCTGTTTGAGCCGGATCCCACGCGACCGGGGGAATGGCGCATCCACCGTATTTATGACCGCCATGAAAACGTACAGCATTTCAGCTGGAACGATGAGGGCAGGCTGCTACGTATCTCCAGCGATAACGATGCGCTGGATGTGGAACTGGAATATGACACCCATTACGGGCGTCTGAGCGCGGTTTACCAGATAGCGGCAGGATCCCGGCATCTGCTGGTTACCTATGATTATAACGACCAGGGGCAACTCACGACGGTGACGGACGCCGACGCTGTCGTCACGCGTCGTTATGGCTGGGATCAGGCGAGCGATAAGCTGGCGTGGCACAGCTATTCCACTGGACTGAAGGTCCAGTATCAGTGGCGGCCCGCACTCAACTCACGGCACTGGCGTGTCGATGCTTATCAGGTCTGTGACGAACAGGGTGACGTGCTGGAGAGCTGGCGCATTGAAACGGATGAGCAGCAGCGGGTGGCGCGTGTCAGTAATGATGAAGGCGTCAGCAGCGAGCACCACTGGGATGCATTGAGCCGCATCACCGCCTGGACCGATGCACACGGCGGACACTGGACATATACCTGGAGCGGCGACAGCGAACAGTTGCTGGCGATGACGCAGCCGGGGGGCGCACGCTGGGAATACGCCTGGGATGAACGCGGCAATCAGACGATGGAGCGTGACCCGCTGGATCGCACCCGCATCACCACCTGGCATCCGCTGTACGCGTTGCCCCTCAAAGAGGTGCTGCCAGATGGCGCACAGTGGCAGTATGACTATAACCTGGCGGGTGATGTCGTCGCACTGACCGATCCCACGGGCGGCGTGACCCGTTTCGAATGGAATGAGCAGGGGGATCTGACGCGGCGTATCGATGCACTGGAAAACAGCCATCAATTCTGGTGGGACATGCGCGGACAGCTGATCCGTGAAGAGGACTGCTCCGGCTACCAAAGTCAGCGCCAGTACGACGCCTGCGGAAAACTGCTCAGCACCACTGATGCACTGGGTAACACCGACCGCTACCAGTGGAGTGCAGCGGGACGACTGCAGACCTGGGTGCGCGCCGACGGGCGGGAAACGCTGTTTAAGTACAACAAAGCCGGGTTGGTGTGCGGTCAGAACATCGACGGCATGCTGGAGCGCAGGGTGACGCTTAATGCACGCGGTCAGGTCACCGAGGCGATTGACCCTGCCGGACAGGTGACGCGCTATGACTTCAGCCGCGCCGGGCGGCTGGTGTCGCTCACCAACGGCAACCGGCAGCAGTGGCATTTTGCGTACACGCCAGCCGGGCTGCTGACGCAGCAGCAGGATTACGCCGGACGTCAAACCGAATACCAGTACAACGGCATGCAGCAGGTGGAGAGCGTGATCCGTCACCCGGTGCAGGACAGCCCGCTGGCACCGCAGGTGGTGAATTACGACTACGACGTGCTGGGCAGGATGACGGTGCGCGAAACGGCACAGCACCGGACCGAGTATCGCTACCACGCCATGAGTACGGAGATCCACCGCTTCCCCTACGCTGCATGGCGGCAGGCCATGATCAGCGAGTGTGAACCGGCAGAGGCGGAAGTGATCGTTTTTCAGCGTGATGAGCTGGGCAGGCTGGTCAGCGAGCAGAACCACTCGGGCACTTATCAGCATCAGTATGATGCGCTGGGCAACCTGAGTGCCTCCGTCTACCCTGACGGACGTGAAATGCAGTTCCTGCGCTACGGAACCGGCCATCTGCTGGAGATGCAGCTGACGCTCGGCGGGCGTACGCATGCGCTGGCGGGCTACCGGCGTGACCGTCTGCATCGCGAAACTCACCGTACGCAGGGCGAGCTGGAGCTGGAGACGCAGTACGACATTGCCGGGCGCATGACCCGGCGACGCAGCGTGGATAATTTGCGGCAGCGTCTGGTGTCTGAACGGCGCTACCAGTGGGACCGTGCCGATCAGATTATTCGCCAGATTGTCACAGATGGCGCCCCGTCCAGCCCGTCAGAAAAATACAGCCAGTCACTGTGGGGCTACGATGCGGCAGGCAGAATGACGCGCAGCATTCAGCCGGACGGCGAGGAACGTTTCTGGTATGACGCGGCGGATAACCGCACCGGCGAAGATCTGCACCCGGTGTGGAATAATCTGCTGAAGCGTCTCGAGGGTATCCGCTGGGAATACGACGGTTTTGGTCGTATGACGGAACGGCACGACACCCGGCGCGGTATTGTGCAGCGCTTTCATTACGACGATGAACACCGCATACGTGAGGTGCTTATAGAGGGTGATGCCGACTACACCCGCGCGCAGTATCAGTATGATGCGCTGGGGCGCCGCACCGGCAAGCAGGTCTGGCGGCGTCATGCTGTGAAGCCGGAATGCACGCACTACTCGTGGTCCGGCATGCAGATGGTGGGTGAGCACAGCGACAGCAAACCCGATGCCGCAGTGCAGTATGTCTATGCAGAAAACAGCTACGAACCGATAGCGCGCGTCGACAGCAGTCAGCAGCACGCGGAGGTGTACTGGTATCACTCGGAGATGAATGGCCTGCCGGACAGAGTGACGGACAAGCGGGGTGACACCGTCTGGCAGGGGGCGTTTACCGCCTGGGGCCGCACGAAGCGGGAAAGTAGTGGAGTTGACTGGAAAGTGCCGCAGAACCTGCGGTTTCAGGGACAGTACCTTGACCGTGAAACCGGTCTGCACTATAACACTTTCCGGTACTATGACCCGTGCGGTGGGCGGTATACGCAGCTGGATCCGATAGGGTTGATGGGTGGGTTGAACCTGTATGGGTATGTGCCGGATCCGCTGGGCTGGGTGGATCCGCTGGGGTTGAGTCCCTGCAAGCCAACAAAAGTATTGCCTGATGCAGAACAAGGAATTTATAACTATAGGGGGATTCATAAGGGGCACCCTGAATGGGACAATGCATTGAGAGGGAAAGTAGTTCCGGGCAATATAAACTCTAAGCTCTCTGCAGAAGAGCATAATCTTGGTGGTTTCTCTGCAAATAGCCCATACACCTCTTGGACAGATGATCCAAATGTTGCGAGAAGATTCGCAGGAGAAGATGGTGTTATCTTAAGAGTCAAAACAGGTGCACCTAAAGCTGGAGATACTTGGTCATGGGATATATCTGTTGACGATTATTTTGAAAGAGAAATATTACTCAAAGGTATTCGAAGCAATGATGTTGAGGTTTTCTTACCATGAAAAATTCTGATGATATAAATTTGTTAAGGAAATTCACTCCGAATAATATAAAGAGTGAGGTTTTTTCTTCGGAGATTATTTTTTTTAAGCATTATCAAAGGAATAAAGGTGAAGAGCTTCGTGAGCTAATAATTCACATTGAGAATGCTAATTATTCAGGTCTGTCAATTAATGGTGGTGATACTTCTGTTCGCATCTTGACAGAATTTAAAGGTGAAACTATTAGCATTCTGGCAGGAAAAAATAGTGTTTACTTTTTTAAGTTGTATATAAATGAAAATATGGAGGACCTCATTTCATTTATCTTAATTAAGAGAAATAAACGGACAAAAGAAGAATTACAATCGATGGCCAAAAAATTAGGAATCAAAGAGATACCATATTAACGCTAAAAAACCGGAATCGAACTCAGCGATCCTTCCGGCTTTTAAAGGTCAGCCACTGACCTGCGCCAGCAAGGTCTCGATCTGTTGTCGGGTCTGTCTGGCGTCCCGCTTCTGCTGCACATAGCGGGCCACTACATCATTCACACGGGCCGGGCTGAAATCTTCGGATAGCCGCCCATTACCTGCACGCGAATGCGCATACCCATACTCACCTCAAACACCGTCTGAGTCAGTCACTTCCCGGCAATGTTCACCTGCGGCGTGCTCCGGTCTCCCCGGTGCGAGCGGTATCACAGAACATACTGCCGTTCCCGCTTTGCAGCTTTATCTGCGGTAGTGCCGCGTTCCAGTCACGATAATTTCCTCGCTTAGTTACTATGGAGAGCAGTGATCAAGGTTGTCCACCCTTTATTGCCGCGTTAAAACCTGTTCCGATCAGCACGCGCCTTGCAATTATTTCTTCCAGGAAGGCCTAAGCGTTAAAGAAATAGCGGATAGAATATTGGATGATGAGCCCATCCATTTATAACAAAAAGACGTATGCGAACTCTACGATCCCTCGGCTTATTATATTTAGCGGTAATAAATCAGAGTGAGTTAGCCCTGTTCAACTTTCACCGTTACCTTCTGTCCGCCTCAAATTAATTCTAGTTCTGTAAAATGTTAACAAACTGATTAGTTGTAATGGTCCTAAGCATGAAAGCTCCTTTTAAGAAATGTCCTAGAATGAGTTAGTGTTGGTCCAAATAGTTGAAATAAAGATTGATTAAGATTATTTATTAATACCGTTAATCATTCTATATAAGCAAAGGAGCCTAATATGGCCGTAGATATGTATCTGAAAGTAGAGGGAGTCAATGGTGAATCTAACGACTCAAATCATAAAAACTGGATAGATATTCAGTCCTTTAACTGGGGAGCCAACCAACCAGGTAATATGTCAGTAGGTGGTGGCGGGGGCGCAGGCAAAGTTCAGTTCAGCGACTTTGCTGTGCAGGCTTTTATTGATAAAGGTACACCGGCCATTATGAAGTTTTGCGCATCTGGTAAGCACGTTAACAGCGTAGAACTGTCAGTATGTAAAGCCGGAGGCCAAAAAGTTGAATATGCCCGCATAGTACTCGAAGATGTCCTGGTCACTGGCTGTAAATTCACTGGCGTTGGAAGTACCGATAAAATCATGGTCAGTTATTATTTCCAGTCGGCAAAAGCCAATGTTCATTACTGGGAACAGACAGAACAGGGTACGAAAGGTGCAGAAACGCAAGCGGGATGGGATATTAAACAGAATAAAGAAATTTAATTACTGGGGGCTTCAAAATGGCTGGAATAGCATCCTCTATAACCAATGCTATCAATAATGGCGGTTCATTCAATAGTTCAGAGATGGAATTATTGGTTGATATTATCAATAATACTCATGACGATGATTTATATAGTTTTGCGAATGATGATGTTGAACAGGCTATGAAAACCTATACATCACTTCTTGCAAACAGCAGTGGTCGTGCTTCTGTAAGAGGTGATGATCTTGAAATGGGGTTATTAGCAAACAGAGCTAATTTAGTCCTGTCGACGCCAGACAATAAAGGTTTTTATAATAAATATAAATCTGGGAATTCCGAGTGGTGGAATCCCTTAAAGGTTAGAGATGTGTATAACAAGTCATCAAGAGACTATCTCTGGGAGATTTTAGCCCCAATTGGGACCTTTTTGACTTCTGGCAGCACAATTGCCGCAATAATGAGAGAAGTAAGTGTTAGGGTGGCGCTGTACTCTGCCGGTTCAACTTCAATATTTGTATCTTTATTATTAATCTTGAGATCTAGAAATAAAGACGATCAACTTAAAAATAATAAAGATCTGATGAACTCATTTAAGTCTCTTGCCAAAGCCAAAATTGAATTAAATAAATCTTATTTAAAGATGCTTTCAAAGCTAAGGAATGATTTAGGCCCCCATGTAAAGGATGATAAAAAGGAAGATACCATAGCTAATCTAAATAGTGATTTAGGTCTGTGGAATGCGAGTTCTAATATGAGGAGCTTTGTAAACGAAGGGTTTCTTAAAGTTTCGGGTGATGCTAACCCTCAGATTAAAATAGAAGGTAATGATTGGTTTATTAAATTTGATGACAGCATGACATTTAGCAAGAAAGATGTGGAAATTCTTGAGAGGCTGTCTTAATCACTTGCCATTATCGGTATTAGTTACGGCGCAGTTGCGCATGATATTGTGCGTAATTCGTAAATGCCTTTACAAGTCTCAAATTGTATTCTGCATGCTAAGCTATGGCCAAGAGCAACAGTTTTGGCCTTTTATCCCTCTGCATTTTAGCAGATATCCACAATTCAACACTATTATGTCCAGGACTTGCACCATACTCTAACCCGGGATCTTCAAACAGATTTTTATCGCCAGTGCTTCCCAGTTAAAATCGTCCAAGATATTAAAGGTATAGAATGGTACGCCACAGGTCACTTCTGATTTGGCGCATAACGTGTGGCTAGCGGTGCAGGGCTGAGCATCGACAAAATTGCTTACACTTGCAAAGGGAATTCGGTTTCAGCTTGCAGTAGATGCGGTGAGCAAGTTTATTACCTAATCGATCAATATTCGCATGTGATGTGTCTTTGTCTATGTCTATCTGACACCAGATTTGACCACCAATTTTCCCCGATGCGGAGGGTAAAATGAAAGTACATCGGGTAGAGTTTTCACGCTCACCTGTTGAATCAAAATAATGCAGAAATTCGCAAGGATGCATGAGAACTGGAAATTGGCTCCTCTGACTGGACTCGAACCAGTGACATACGGATTAACAGTCCGCCGTTCTACCGACTGAACTACAGAGGAATCGTGTGAACGAGGCGCATATTAATGGCACCTCATTAATGTGTCAACAGCTAAAAATACACTTGTATTCAACTGGCTAGCAATAGTACAAAGCGATCGCGATTTAAGCAGAACCTGCTGCAAGACGCGCCATCGGGTCCTGACGATAAAACTGCTGTAAGTGGCGATACATCGCAGGAAAGCGATTCGCCAGCAAATCAGGGGCAGTGAAAAAGTATTCCGACAGCACGGCAAAGCATTCGGCGGGATCGCTGGCGGCGTAGGGATCGATGGTTGCCGCCTGTTCGCCGACCAATTCAACCTCTGCTTCGATCTCTTCCATCGCCTGTAGCAGGTCTTTCTCCCATTGGGCGACATCTCGTAAGGGAATGACGGGAATACCGCTGGTGTAGCCACTGCCGCGTGCATCGAGTTTATGCGCAATTTCATGGATGACGAGGTTGTAGCCGGAAAGATCGAAAGAATCCTGTATATCCAACGCGTTTAAGACTACCGGGCCTTGTGTCCAGCTTTGACCGGCATGCACCGCTGGCGCCTGGTGGACTAAGCCGCTGCTGTCTTCCCAACGGTCATCGACATTGAACGGTTCGGGATAAATTAACACTTCATGAAAGCCATCCAGCCACTCCAGACCCAGTTTCAGCACGGGCAGGCAAAACAGCAAGGCAAGACGAGCCAATTGTCGTTCGTCGAGTGGCAATCCATTCAGCAGCGAGATTTTCTTTTGGTGTAGGAAGCGTTGGGCAAGCGCGGTCAGGGCACTTTGCTCATCAGGTGTGAGCAGCGAAAAGATCGGTTGCGCCATTGCCTGTTGCCAGGGAAGCGCTGTGACGGTGGCATCTACCTGCGCATTCCATGGCCATTTGAACATCGCGCGACTCACTCTGCAGGGCTGAAAGGGTTATCCTGACGCGGCAAGATGAAAAATACCAGCGCGGAATCAAAGCCGTGTATTCAATCAGTTACTACAGGGTTTTTCTGTGATTAAGATGGCAAAGCAGGAAAATCACCCTCGCCCGAGCGGGAGAGGGCGGAAGACAGTTAACTCTCGCGTTCAACGCGCTGGAATTCGATCACCCAAACCCACGGGTTCACTTCCCAGCTGGTGGCGCCATACTGCTTTTGCCACGCTTTACGATAGGCTTCTTTGGGGGATTCAGCGTTCATGTTCATCGTGAAGAAGTTATTCAGGAAGTGCGTATCCGTTTGTACGCCCTCAGCCATAATGTCATCTTCGCTAATGTCCTGAATTTTTTCAGCGCGTACCGAGGTAATGGCCAAATCAATACGGCTGGCCCAACGCGGCATATGAATCGCCGTTTGCCAGCCAAACTGCTCGGCATGCTCTACATCCTCATCCAGTTGACCCAGTTCATTGCTGTCAGAACGATATTGACAGAACGCAGGGCTACGGAACGGCAGAGGATCGCGTTCATATTCGGCGAGTTGCTCTTCCGGTACGATGGGGCCGCGCCAGGTTTCACGCACCCACAATCGATCGCCCGCCTGTCCAAAGGGACAGTGAGAGCTGACATCTGCCATCGACATCAATTTATAGCCATGCAGATGGTTGGCGCTAACGTCAAACGCATGGACGCCTTCGTGATGATCCTGACCCGGACCAAAGGCCTGAGTTTTCATGATGCGCCGGGTTTGCGTTTGCTGGCCAACCAACAGGGCGCGGACCCGCTGTTCGGAAAAAAGAATCGGCCGTTCTTTCATTACGTACCTCATGTAGTTTTACTCACCCGGAGAACTCCGACAATCACCTGCAACCGCAGATGAGAGAATTAGCATAATGGGTTTGAATCAATTTGCTTAATAATTTGTCGCCTTACTATCAGGCAATTACTGCGTATTCCGGTTTTAAAAATGGCTCTTAAGCAAAATCCATGCTGTAAGTACCTTTGCAGGTGAGAGAGAGCCAGAAATATTCCCTATACAGTACGTTATAACGGCCTGGATGGGAAACTTTTCAGATTTATCCATGGGCGTTTATCGCTTTTACCCTGAGTTATTAAGCATGTTTAACTGGAATAATTCAAAAGCGTGAATATTGTTGATGGATGAAATAGATTACGCCTGTTTAACAGAGTTATTTAACTTAAATTACGCTAAGGAAATGCCTAAAACGTGATCTCCGCTGGGAAATCGGCATTAACAGCGTTATAACAAGATCGGGATCGCATTTTTACGCTTTGCACATCCAGGAGGGATGTAAAAAAAGTGTCACGATCAGGCCGCTATGATGTCCCCAGGAGCAGCACCCTGAATTGGCGGTGCTTTTATAACAGCAATAAGGAGAAGCACGATGTCACTCACCCGCTGGCAACAACGCTACGAGAACTGGCTGCAGCAGAACTGGCTGCACGACGATAAAGCCCATGATATCGCGCACCTGCGCCGTGTCTGGATGAGCGCCACGCGCATCATGCAGCACAGTGCAGCCGATCCGATGGTGGTCCTCACCGCCTGTTACTTCCATGACGTGGTTAACCTGCCAAAAAACCACCCAGAGCGCCATCTGGCCTCCACCTATGCCGCTGAAGAGACACGTCGAATTCTGCAGCAGGATTTTCCCGACTTCCCACCGGAACTGCTGGATGGCGTCGCCCATGCCGTTCAGGCGCACAGCTTTAGCGCACGTATCACGCCACTGACGCTGGAAGCAAAAATTGTTCAGGATGCCGATCGCCTCGAGTCTTTAGGTGCTATCGGCCTCGCACGTGTTTTCTATACGGCCGGAGCGCTGGGCCGTCCGCTGTTTGATAGCGAAGATCCATTAGGAAAAGAACGCGAATTAGACGATGTGAAATGGACGCTGGACCACTTCCAGAAAAAACTTTTACGCTTGCCAGAAACCATGCAAACCGAAGCGGGGCGCATGTTGGCAGAGCATAATGCCGATTTCCTGGTGCACTATATGGGCAAGCTGTGCGCGGAATTACAGGGCAACCTGACCAGTATTGATGAATCCGTATTAAGGGATTTCAGCCCCATACACTCGTAATATTAAATTTTTATGACAGTCTGTTAACTTTCATCTTCTTCCGCTACGTTGTTGTAAATCAAGAGGGAGTGTGAAGATGACCGAGACCGTTAACTTAACCATTAAAATTGACCCGGCCCTGAAAGAGCACATCAAACAGTTAGCCGCCGATAACCAAATCTCCATGAGTCAGGAGATCGTTAACCGCCTGCAGGCCAGTTTACATGCTGTTGAGCAACCGGCGGTTGATAGTCTGAATACGGAAGAGGCGGTGACCGAGCAGCTCACTGCGTCTGAACTGAAGCAGGTGCGTACGCTGCTGAAGAAAGGCAAAAAGAAGAAATAAGCGATATTTAAAAACCCGTCAACTTGACGGGTTTTTTATTTCTGCATTTAAGCGGCGTTGACGCGGAATTGCTGTGCCCGCTGGGCGAGCCGGTCGGAGAGTTCGCGCAGCTGTGTCGCAGAATTGACCTGGTGGGCGTTGAGCGCTTCGTTTTGCTGTAGCTGATTACTCATCTCCACCACTTCGTGCGCAATTTTGCTGACGCGGTGGCTTTGTGCAGTGCTATTTTGCTGCAACTCATCGAGCTGCGTTACGACCCCCGAAACCGCACCGCTGATTTGTGTAAACAACACTTCCAGCGCTTTCACTTTGTCAAAACCATCATTCACATGCTGCTGAGTGTGCTGAATTAAACCATCAATCTGACGCGTTGATTCACCACTCTTTTGCGAGAGCAGCCCCATCTCTTTGGCGACAACGGAGAAACTGCGACCGTACGATCCGGCGTGGGCGGATTCAATCGCGGCATTCAACGACAGCAAACGGGTTTGCATCGACAGGCTATCCAGCATGCCGACAATTCCGGCGATATCACTCGAAGCTGTAACGATCTGCTGCATTTTGAGTTCCATATTGTCGACTTCCGTGGCGCAGTTGCGCATCAGAGCATCGGCTGACTGCGCCTCCTGCGTGGCCTGCTGCGAGAATTGCGCACCAATTTCGACTTCTTCAGACACGCGATGTAAACGCTGTGACAGATGGTGGAAGCTGGCATTCTGCGCCTGGTGTTGCTGCATCACCTGTTCATTATGCTGCTGCATATCTTCTGCACCCGCCGCCACGCTCACAGCAACGGTATTAATGTCGCTGACAATCTGCTGCAGACCGAAACGCATTGATTCGATCGACTGAAACAGCTGGCGCGTCTCTAAGCACTGGCGGCGTGGCGTATCATGACTCGGGACTAAATCACCGGTGGCAATCTGCTCCAACTGCCGGTTGGCACGACGCAGCGGCAATAGCACGCCGCGCATCAACAGACTGGAGGCCAGCACCAGCAGCGCCATCAAAATGGCACTGACGATCAGCGACATGTTGCGACTCTGCTTTAGCGTACTGAGGGTATTTTGATTGACGCTGCTCAACTGATGGTTGGCTTGTTCAATCTCGCTGAACCAGGCATCGTTAAACTGCTGCTGGAATGCCTGCATCGGCACCATAAAGAAGGCATTGATGTCATTGGCCGCTAACCCTTTCAACTGCTCTTGCAAACCTTCCGCTAACATCCCAAAGCCCTGAGCCAGCGGACTGTGTGCTTTAGCATGGTAGGCGGTGAACAGTGCCTGCGCTTTTTTTAACGAATCATCAGAAGCGGCCGCCAGACTTTTCCAGCTATCGACTGATCCACTTTGCTGATCCTGCATTAAATAGATACCAGCACGGTGGCTGTTATCACTGGCGGTGAGCAATTCGATACGTGCTTTATCCAGCAGGGCCAATCTTTCCCGCAGTTGGTTGGCTTGCTGGAGTGACGTTTGTGTCTGGTTAACGTGATTGCTGAGCAGCAGTACGCCCGCGAACTGCAGGAGACAGAACAGCACGATAAACAGCAAAAATTGGTTACGAAGACTGGTGAGCCAAAGCGGCAAACGCCATGTAAGACGTGTACGTAAACGCAGCGGTAACGAGATTACAGAAAGGAGTGACATCTAACGCCCCCAAAAATAAAAAGGAGTATTGAGAGCGGGCGTGACAGTTTGGTGACAATAGACGCGTTTCAGCGCAAAACAGCATAATACGCGTCCCTAAAGGAAATTGTGGACCTGTGGCGCTAAGTGTTTTGGCTAAGATATTGTTCGATAAGCGGCGAAAGTAACTGTGCCACAGCAGCAAAAACCGGGACCACCACTGAATTACCAAACTGCTTATAGGCCTGGGTATCCGAGACCGGAATACGGAACTGGCTTTGTCCCGGTGCCTCAAATCCCATCAGTCGGGCGCATTCGCGCGGTGTTAACCGACGCGGACGCAGAGCCATATTGCTGGCGAGCTGGAAATCCGCTTCCCCCTGCGCCTGATCCCAGCCGCGGTCGATCAGAATTTCTGAGCCGTCTTTATAGTAGCGCGCTGATAAAGTGCGGACACATACGTTGGGATTACGGGGATCGTTAAGGCCAAAGCCGAAGCCATTACCTTTAGCCTTGTGCTTTTTGGCGTATTGATAGAGATAGTTCCACAGTGTCGGCGACAGGATGTATTTCGCATCTGGCGTCGGCTCCAGCAAGCTTTGCAGCGTGGGCACCTGCTGCGGATAGAGTTGAGAAAGCGCGCGCAGTGAAAAACCGTCGCTCAATCCGGTGTCGCGGCGAATGCCGACCAGCACAATGCGTTCGCGATGCTGCGGCAGGAAATGGCGCGCATCCACCACTTTCGCATCGGGTGTTGCGCTGTCGGCCGCATCGGCAACGTCGTAGCCAAGTTCATCCAGCGTCGCCATAATGATGGCGAAGGTGCGTCCTTTGTCATGACTCTTGAGGTTTTTCACGTTTTCCAGCACGAAGAACGGCGGCTTTTTGGCAGCGAGAATGCGGGCAACATCGAAAAACAACGTGCCCTGCGCTTCACACTCAAAACCGTGCGCACGACCTAACGCATTTTTTTTACTGACGCCGGCCAGTGAAAATGGCTGGCAGGGAAAACCCGCCAGCAGCACCTGATGATCGGGGATGGTTTGGTCGATGTGCTGATAAATCGCCTGTTCGTCAGTGAGTCCTGCGGGCTGCGTCACCAAACGAATATCGCTATTGAACTGATGCCGTTGCGGATCGCTGTAGTGATTGGCTTTATAAGTACGAACCGCTTCTTTATTCCATTCACTGGTGAACACGCACTGGCCGCCAATTTGCTCGAAACCACGACGAATCCCGCCGATGCCGGCAAACAGATCGACAAATTGAAATTTAGGCGCAGCGTAATGAGCAGGGCGCGAAGGCAATAACGCTTGCAGGCTGCTGACTTCATCGCTGGAAAGGGCAGGAACGGCGCTTTTACCCTGACGAATGCGATTTAGACGCGGCACGCTCCAGTCGCATCCGCCCGCCTCGGTTAAAGTTTGCACCACATCGCGTGCGGCATAGATATCGAGGACCTGCATTAACAGCGATGTGGCGTCATCCGAAGGGGAAGAAAATGAGGAGGGTGAAACCGTCGCGGCGGGATCGATAGCAAGCATGCGTTTTTCCTTAACAGTGAAGCCGCTATGCTATCACTCCTCGCGTCTTCACACACTTGTTGCGCGTGCCTTTCGCTTTCACGCCAAACCGCTAAAGTTGTAGAAGCCCCAATAAAAAGGAGACGCCATGGTCGACGTCCATTCGCAAGCTATTCGCAGCAAAAATATGCGTGCCATTCGCAATCATGACACAGCGATTGAGCAGCGTATCGCGTTGATTTTGAAAGATCGTGGCTTTAACTATCGTGTACAAGATAAAGCGTTGCCGGGTCGGCCAGACTTTGTTTTGCCACACGAGCGGGCGATTATCTTTGTCCATGGCTGCTTCTGGCATCGTCATCACTGCTATTTATTCAAGATGCCCGCCACGCGCACTGAGTTCTGGAACGGCAAAATTAACAGCAACGTTGAACGCGACCGCCGTTATATCGGGCAGTTACAACAAAGCGGCTGGAAGGTACTGATTGTCTGGGAGTGCGCGCTGCGTGGAAAATTGCGCCTTGAAGATGAGGCGTTGATTGAACGACTGGAAGAGTGGCTGCTGGCCGCCATGCACAGTGGCGAAATCGATCATCAAGGCTTGCATCACTATCGTGTTGAATAGCGTGCGATTGTTGCTTTTAGCCGCCATAACGGTTTAGATCTTCTCTTTCTCTGGGACGCGGAATCGAGCCATGAGCAGCATCAAACTGACGGTCAAACGCCTGTATCAACTCCGTGATGAGCGGATGGTGAACACCCATGCAACGGCACGCATTTATTTAGGCGAGCAACTGGTGGCCACCGAGGAGATCAGCGGAATGACGGAAAGTCCGGTCAGCAAATATGTGCACGCTGGCGATCTTGCCGGGCAAACACTTCGCGTCGAATGGGACTGTGCGGGCATCGCTGATATGTCAGTGACGGCGGTTGAGCGATGCCCCTGTTGTCAGGATCACGAACCGGAATAAGGATAACTATTTTGGCAGGAACCAGTTTACTCACGCTTCTGGATGACATTGCGACGCTGCTTGATGATATTTCAGTGATGGGCAAGGTCGCGGCAAAGAAGACCGCTGGCGTATTGGGTGATGATCTCTCACTCAATGCGCAGCAGGTCACCGGCGTAAAAGCCAACCGTGAATTACCCGTGGTCTGGAGCGTCGCAAAAGGCTCATTTCTTAATAAATTAATTCTGGTGCCGCTGGCGCTGATTATCTCGGCGTTTGCGCCCTGGCTAATCACACCGCTGTTGATGCTGGGCGGCGCTTACCTTTGCTATGAAGGCGTGGAAAAGGTGCTGCACAGCCTGAATCACGATAAGGCAGAAAGCAGCCCGGAGGCACGTCAACAGCGTCTGGATAAGCTGGCGCAGCAGGATCCGCGCCAGTTCGAAAAAGATAAAGTTAAAGGCGCTATACGCACAGATTTCATTCTTTCTGCGGAAATTGTGGCAATCACCTTAGGGATTGTCTCTGAAGCGCCGCTGTTGAATCAGGTGCTGATTCTGGCGGGGATTGCGATTCTGGTGACGATTGGTGTTTACGGCATCGTGGCGATGATCGTGAAAATCGACGACCTCGGATACTGGCTGCGGGAAAAGTCCTCCACGCTGGCTCAGGCGACTGGCGGTGCGTTATTGGCGCTGGCACCCTGGTTGATGAAGGTGTTAACGGTGGTGGGCACGGTGGCAATGTTCCTGGTCGGTGGCGGCATTATTGTGCACGGTATCGCGCCGTTGCATCACGCGATCGAGGAGTACAGCAGCGGCTTCCATGGCGTTATTTCTGCCTTACTGAGCAACGGTGCCAATCTGGTACTCGGCTTTATCATTGGGTCGATCGTGCTGTTGGCGGTTAATCTGGTTGCGAAAGTACGCGGTAAATCGGTATAAAGCGCAGGAATTTATCAATCACGGGTCAGGAGAACGATGATGAACGACGATATGTTTGAATTTGATATCGATGCGCAGCTGGAACAGGCTGAAGCGAAAGCGGCTGAAAAAGCCAATGAAGTCCCGGCTGATATCAGCGACGAAGCGGACTGCGAAGGTTGCAAAATCTGATTTCCCACCCGGGAAAGTGTTTCAAAGCCGATAATAATTTTTATCGGCTTTTTTTATAAACAACATTTTACACTGCTTATTCCGATTTCGTCACAGTAATAACATTATCCTATAGGCGTAAATGGGGTGCAGCTGCTATAACTTTATCCGTTCATTCAACGGAAAAAGGGAGGGCGCGGTATGACCTTTGCGATCAGTGATGAAGTTCAGCACAAAGAGGGCGGACCCACGATGGTGGTGACCGGCTATGCCAGCGGAATGGTAGAGTGTCGTTGGTATGATGGCTACAGCGTGCGACGCGAGGCGTTCCGTAGTGACGAACTGAGTCACTTATCCGGAGCGCGACAGCTGGCCAGCTAAGCGTGTGCGGGACGGTCAATCCGTCCCGTTGCGTTTTTACCTATCTGATTTTCCTTTGATCCCTGCCTGTACGACTTTTCTCCTGCTGACTACACTTTTCGCATCCGCCCTTTATTGAATAACTGTTGCCCATGCCCACTTCGCCTTTGACGCCACGCACAGGTAATCCTTTTTTGCCGGTGCATCTCTGCTTTCTGGCGGTCTTTTTGTTCTCTGCATTTCTTACTGTGCATGAAGCGATTGAGCTAAAAAATAACTATGAGGAGCGTCAGCGCGCACAACTGGCTGAAATCCAGAAAAACCTCGATAGCCGGTTTCAGGAAAGCATCGATGAATTGACGTATTACGAGAGAATGCTCAACTATGCGTTGATGCATCCGCTGGATTCGAGTCAAACGCGCGAAGCCATTACCCGCTTTCAACAATTGCGCCAGCAAACGACCTGGCAGTTAAAGTTGGCCAGCCTGCGCAGTATGCCGTTGAATGGCGTGAGTGACAGTTGGTTAATGCGCGATCCCCTGCTGCTGCGCAACAGCGATCACATCAATGCGGAATTGCGAGCCGCCATGGAATTCAGCTTTATCATGCAGTTCAGCGACCCGGGACAGGATTTTCACTCACGCTTTTGGTATATCTCGCGCGCCGGTTTTTTTATCAGTTCAAGGCCTCCGCAAAGTCCGCAAGAGCTGATAGAAAGCTATACCACCATGACGGAGCGCCCCTATTTTCGCGATCAGGCACCGGATAATCCGCAGCGCGGTCGATTGCGCTGGAGTGAAGCCTATCAGGGTGAATTTAACGAAGGGTTAATGATGACAGTGAGCACGCCGATCGTCAGTCATGGTTACTGGTACGGTGTACTGTCGATGGATTTCACCCAGGCGCGGATACATGGGCTGATGGCCGAAGCACGACACAGCTTGCTACAAGGCAAGTTGCTCATGGTGGACCGCTCGTTAAATGAAATCACTCGCTTGCATGCACCCAACGATGAGCCCTTGACGCCAGAACAGCAGGAGCGTCTGGAGAGCCAAATCCGGCAACTGCCTGGAGGTGTGATGCGCCTTGGCACCCAGTTTGCCAGCTGGAGCAAATTAAAGAATGTGGACGCGTATATCGTGAATATTCAGAGCCTGAGGCAGGGGATGTCACAGGAACTTGGCCGCGTATCGCTGTTCTTGCTCGGCATGTGGTTGCTGTTTGTACTGCTACTGCTGGTCGTGCATCAGGTCATTATTCGTCTGGTGCGCCGTATGGACGATCTCTCCGCCAAACTCACCTGGCGTGCCAATTACGACGGTATGACGCGGTTGCTCAATCGCAATGCGTTCTTTGAACAGTTTGTGGCGATCTCTGCCCGCAGCCAGCAGCAGCAAACGCCCCTCGCGGTGATTCAGCTGGATGTCGATCACTTCAAGAAAGTGAACGATACCTGGGGACATGCGGCAGGCGATCAGGCATTGATTCGGGTGGCGGGCGTGATTAGCCATACGCTGCGTAAATATGATGTGGCGGGCCGTATCGGCGGAGAGGAGTTTTGTATTGTACTGCCGGAAACTACGTTGGCGGATGCCAGTGCAATTGCGGAACGTATCCGTGCGCGTTTAGCGGCAAAAACGATTCTGGTGAATGCCAGCACCACGTTCAGCGTCACACTTTCGGCAGGCGTGACCGGCAGCGAAGAGCAGGGCGATTATCATGCCGAAAGCCTGCAAGCCACCGCCGATCGCCGCCTGTATCTGGCGAAAACCGGCGGCCGCAACCGCGTGGTGGCAGAAGATTAAACCTTGCCTTCGTTATCCTCCTCCACCGCCTGATATATGCGCTGCAGAATATCAGGAAACGCCGATTGCACGCGGCTCCAGCTGGGAATGAAAGGTTTCTCATTGGGCCGCTCAATAAAGGATTGCCCGGCATCGAGTATCGCCTGGGTGAACATCTCGACCGCCGCTTCCTCAATATGCTGATCAAACTTCAGGCCATTCATTGTCGCTTCGTGATTGTAGATTTCCATCATATCCAGCGCATTGCGATAATAAGTGGCTTTGAGCACGCGGAATGAGTCACTGGTGAGTGGCACGCCCATGGTCGCCAGCTTGCGCAGCAGCGACTGGACAATATCATTGCTCATGCGTTTCAGGCCGCCGGTGCCATCTTCTTCTGCCAATGGTTGATGTTTATGATCGTAGTTATCGGCAATTTCCACCTGACAGGTTTGTCGCGTGGTGTAGTTGCGATAAATCTCCGACAGCACGCCGATTTCCAGCCCCCAGTCGCCGGGAATTTTGATGCCGTTCAGCACATGGGTGCGCATGGCGAATTCGCCGGAAAGTGGGTAGCGGAAGCTGGTGAGGTAATCCAGATATTCAGAATGGCCATACACTTTTTGTAGCGAACGCAGCAGCGGGCCGACCAGCAAGCGGCCTACGCGGCCATTAAGCTTGCCGTCCGCAACGCGCGCGTAGAACCCTTTGCAGAACTCATACTGGAAAGCTGGATTGGCAAGCGGATAGAGCAAGCGCGCCAGCATGCTGCGCTCATAGGTGACGATATCGCAGTCATGCAGCGCCACGCACTGGGTGCGATCCGAGGCCAGCGTATACCCGGTGCAGAACCACACGTTGCGTCCTTTACCCGGCTGGCTAGGCGACAACCCTTCTTTATCCAGTTCAGCATCCAGCGCTTTCAATCGCGGTCCATCATTCCACAGGATGCGATGGCGTTGTGGCAAACGAGAAAAGAACTCACGAGCAAACAGAAACTGGTCGCGGTCAGCACGATCGAGACCGATGACGATCTCATCCAGATAAGGCACTTTGGCCAGCTCATTGACGATGTTATCCAGCGCCGGACCTTCCAGTTCTGAGAACAGGGAAGGCAGGATTAGCCCCATTTTGCGTTTACGCGCGAAACGTACCATCTCTTTTTCCAGCGATTCAACGCTGCGTTGGGTGAGATTATGAAAGTTAGTAATGACACCATTTTGGTAAAAATCACTCATTTTCTCATCCTTAGGTCAGAGAGTTATTCGGGTTGCGCGAGAAAATAGTCCAGCCCTTCACGCCAGCCCAGCGGGCCAGCATGCGCGGTGTGATAGACATTTTGTTGATCGCGGCGCGTGAGGATCACCGGGGTTTTACTGAATCCTTTAATCACTACGGCATAATCGACCTGCTCCAGCATCGGCACATCATTGGGGCCATCACCGAGGCCGAGGGTGGTCCGCTTCTCTCCACTGCGCTGTTCGAGATGCTGCTGCAGCTGCTGCAGTGCGATGCCTTTACCGCAGCCCGCGGGCATCACATGCCAGAATCGTCCCCCCTGGGTGAGCGCCAGGTTGTGTTCCGCCAGCGCCATACGAAAATCCTCCAGCTTTTCACTATCATCGCGCCAGAGTATGACTTCTGAAGCATTGCGCAGTCGGCTCTGGCTGGCTTCGGCCAGGGTTAATCCGGTGAAGCGGGCCACTTCCGCATCGCTAAAGTCGTGAAAACCGCTGAAGCGGAAAGTGGATTGCAGGGTTTTCAACCAGCGGCACAGCGCAAGATAGTGTTCACCCGGTTCCTCCGCTGCAATCTGCTCGCCATCAAAAGCGATAAACGCCCCGTTTTCAGCGATGAAAGGGGTACCGGAAAGACCCAGGCGTTTCTGTAAGGGGATCATTTCAGCGGCCGTTTTACTGGAACAGAACACCACGGGAATCGCCTGCTGTTTGAGGCGCTGCAACCATTCACTGGCGGCATCCCAGTTGTAGTCATGATGATCCAATAGCGAGCCATCGAGATCGGTCACAATCATCAGCGACGAGTTAAGTCTGAGCATCTACACACTCCTTACGCCAGGCGCGTCCGTAAAGCAGAGAGTAATCAGTATAATAGCGTTATGAAGATCACACTTTTTTGCGAGTCTGCTGCGTCAATTTCCAGGATAAATCTTAAATCCACAGGGTAACGATTAGGGACGTGCACACATTGCGCATAAAAGAAACACAGTAGGCACACGGTGTTTTCGGTAACAAATGGGGAAGGTCATGCTTTTTTGTTCGTTTTACATGCAAGATTGGGACTTGTCTTGTGTTGACTAAAGCGTAGTCTGACTCAGGTGTTAAGAATTTCCTGGTGTAACGAATTCACTGATTTATTTTACCCGGCCATCCCGCCGGGTATTTTTTGAAATCGATTTCAACGGTTAACTTCAGTGATCGAGAAGTCACGGATATCGAGTTCAAACGCCTCAGCCAGCTCGATATAAGAGTCATAGGCTTCACCATTCACTTTCACCCGGTGAGCGTGTTCCGCTTCCATGAACTCTTTAACCTCGCCTGAGGTTTTCTTCTGAATCGCTTCCAGCAACGCTTCAACGTCAATGTTCACTTCGCGCTGCACATTGTCACTGTACTCTTTTGCGGTTGTCATGGTCGGCCTCCCAGAGGCGATGAGATTCTATATCAGTATAGACAACGGGAAGAATGGGCAGGAAAGGGCAGATTTCAGGCAAAAAAAAAGCCCGCGCTGCGCGGGCAAAAATCCTTGTTACTTTTAGGTTGACTGCGCCTTTGGGGTTGGTGCAGTACGAAGAAGTGTACGGGCTACCCGCGTCAGAAGTCTCTCTGCGTACTGTTAAGAAAGTGAAAATCCGCGGTTTGACAGAACTTTACCCGTCTGTCATCTCATCAATCGAATCAGCGGCTATGCTTAAAGCTTGACGATAAAGAAGTGATATCAGGGAGTTAGTATGGATTTTATTCGAATTGTGATTGCGATTTTACTGCCACCGCTGGGTGTATTTCTGCAGGTGGGCTTTGGCGGTGCCTTCTGGCTGAATATCCTGCTCACACTGTGCGGTTATATCCCGGGCATTGTGCATGCCGTGTGGGTCATCGCCCGACGCTGATCCGGATCAGGCGGCCGCCATTTTCTTCCGTTACACTGTATTCAGGACAATATCTGGAGAGTAATCAATGCAGGTGAATGACCGCGTAACGGTAAAAACCGATGGCGGCCCACGTCGCGTGGGTACGGTACTGGCAGTTGAAGGTTTTAATGAAGGGACCATGTACTTGGTGGCGCTGGAGGATTATCCGCTGGGGATTTGGTTCTTTAATGAAAGCGACCATGCGGAAGGGGTGTTTGTTGAGCCCTACGAGGAAGCTTAAGACTGCATAAAAAAATCAGGTGCACATAAGGTGCACCTGATGCATATCAACCGCTGCCATCAATGACGGCGAGAAGGTTTAGAACGTTTCCCAGTTGTCATTACTGTTCGCCGCTGCCAATGCTGGACGCGGTGTCAGCGTAGGGGCCTTCAGGGTGCCTGATGAAGGTGCCATCACTCGCGATGCGGGTGAATCGTTAAGTTTAAATGCCGCAACGGCCTGTGTCAGACGACCCGCCTGATCTTCCAGCGAGGCTGCCGCTGAAGAGGCTTCTTCCACCAGCGAGGCGTTCTGCTGCGTCACGTTGTCCATCTCGGTAACCGCCAGACTCACCTGCTGAATGCCACGGCTCTGCTCATCGGAGGCGGCGGCAATTTCCGACATAATATCGGTGACGCGACGCACCGCCTCGACGATCTCACCCATGGTTGAGCCGGCTTCACCCACCTGATGTGAACCGTTATTAATCAGATCAACCGACTCAGCAATCAGCGTTTCAATCTCTTTCGCGGCCTGGGCACTGCGCTGGGCCAGATTGCGTACTTCGCTCGCTACGACGGCGAAACCACGTCCTTGCTCACCAGCACGCGCTGCTTCTACCGCCGCGTTCAGCGCCAGGATGTTGGTCTGGAAGGCGATACTGTTAATGACGTTGGTGATCTCAGCAATTTTCTTCGAGCTGCCAGAGATATTGTTCATGGTTTTCACCACGCCATGCACCAACTCACCACCGCTACGGGCTTTGCCGGAAGCATCCGCAGCCAGTTGACTGGCATGATGGGCGTTCTCCGCATTTTGCTTCACGGTCGCGGTAAGCTGTTCCATGCTGGCAGCGGTTTGCTCCAGCGCGGAGGCCTGCTCCTCAGTGCGTGAAGACAAATCGGTGTTACCGGCTGAGATCTCGCTGGAACCCTGATAGATGGCAACGGCGCCTTCGCGGACGGTGCCTACGGTACGCACCAGTGCGGCCTGCATCAGTTGCAGATTATGCAACAGGCTACCGATCTCGCTACGGCCATACGCTTGTTCCGGTGCGGTCAGATCGCCCTGCGCAATACGCTCAATACGCTCAACCGACTGACGCAGCGGGCTGATCACCACACGGCGGAGGAAGACGAAGGTGAGGAGCACCAATACCAGTGCAGCAGCAAAGGCCACAGCCATGGCAATAAAGCCGACGCGGGACTGGTGCGCAGCTTCCGCATTGATCGCTTCGGCACGGTCAGTACGAATTTTTATCGCTTTCAGTAATACCGCGTTATACGCATCATCCAACTTGCGTGTCACGTCGGTTTCCTGCGCCACGATCCCTTCGAAGCTGCCTTGCTTAGCCGACTCAATCATCGGCTTCAATCCCTTGTCGATATAGTCATTGAATGCCGCGGTGAGTGGCGCATCCAGCGCGATATCCTCCGGCGTTTTCGCCTTGCGGTCCATGTAAGTTTTAAAACCGTCACGCGCTTGCTTGATGCGGGTCTCCGTGCGCGCCAGATCGGCACGATAGCCGTCCATTTCACCGATGCGGGCAGCGGCGCCGGATTGCAGCACGTTCAGACGAGCGGTACGCAAATGGTTTGAGCTATTAGAGATGCCCATACGGATTTGAATTTCATCCGTCGCATCGTTGAGGGAATTATTACTCTGGATTAAAAAATAGCTGGCGAGGCCGATACACAGGGCAAAAAGCAGCAGAATGCCACCAAAGATCATGCTGAAAAGAGGCATCAGGCGCAGGTTCTGCCAGATGCTGAGCTTATATTGCTCATCAATCGATGCTGTTTTCATATCCTTGCTCTCATTTTGGGTAGGTGTTCTGAGAACAAGCATCGGCAGTTCAGGCTAAAGGATTAGGGGGCGAAGTGAGACCTGGCTCGCAGATCCAGGCAAAACGACAAAGGGCCAATCTGCGGATTGGCCCTTTGTCGGCTACGGCTATTTACTCAAACTGTTTACATGCAGAACTATCGCACGTTGACATAAATACCGGAGGTCACATTATCGGTCAGTCGCACCACATGATAAATAACCTGTTTATTATGTGTCTTAATTTTGCGTTTTATATTACCTTTGTGTGACGATACCGTTTTGGCTTTAATTTGCATCTTGTCTGAAATTTGAATGGTGTCATGTCCTGACATCCACATTTTCAGCATATTTGATTCAGTCTGACTTAATGTCAGTGGGTGAACATCCAGGCCTGCTGAAATACGCGGGGTAGCGCTGAGTTTCTTTTGCAGGTAAGTGCCGAGCAGTGAATCCAGAGTCGAGGTTTTTACCGATTTTGACGTAATAATCAGGTTCTTACGAACGTAGAGGTATTCCTCAAAATGGATATTCGAGATCGCCATAAAGATAAAAAATAGCGTATCTGGATGCTGCATGATAATAGCACGAATACGATCGCTGGAATCGGATTCATGAATGAAGCATTCTTCATTAATAAAAACGACACCAGGCTTTAACTGTTCACATCTTTGTTGCAGTTGTTCAATATCAGAGACCGGAGTAATATTTTTCTTTTTAACTCCTTTGGCCGACATATAGTCTGATAATCCCAGGCGTGTGTAGTTACATGAATCCATAATAATCGTTGGCATTATAGCGACCCTCACCAATTTGTTATCCGTTTAAATCAACGATGAATACGCGTTTGCGGTACGAGAGAGATTTCCAAAGACACTTTTTTATTCTGCTCGGCAGACTGGCGAATGATATCCGTGCGCCATCATGACTCTATCCCTGAACCCTTCTGCGAAGTTTTTTGTGTTACTTCCACGTCACTCTTGTCCCCGCGATAGTGGGAATCGCCGGGAGTTTGCATTAAGTGTGTAATTCGCTCTGTTTTTGAGAGCCCTGTCACTATCGCGCAAGTCACAGACAAATCTGATAGGACAATTCTTAAAAACATTTGAATCGCGAAAGTGTGACGTTTCAGCGAGTGTTGACAATGCCGGAAAAAAGGGATTTAGACAAGAAAAATCGCTGCAATATTTTTTTTGTTTAAAAACAGCCCTTTGAGCATTTATTCAACCAATTCTCAAGGTTTATCACCTTAGGAATCGTCTGACTAAAATACGCGAAGCGCCGTTTAATAAGAATAATTTTCCCCAGAAATGCGCATTTATCAGAATAACCTCAGTTGATTTCTGAGAAATATGGTTCGAAAAATGCACAGATTGATTTTGAATACTTAACTATCGCATAAGAACTTCTACAGAAACGTTAATTAGCGTGCGCGGGAGAGTTCTGAGACAAACTGGGCGAGTAAATCAAAGAATTCGCCGAAGAGATGTTCGCAGAAGGGGGCGAGTAGCGGCATCATCATACCCAGACTGAGGATCCCCACCGTTAAGGTAATCGGAAAGCCGATCGCGAAAACCGAGAGTTGTGGTGAAACACGGTTTAACAAACCTAGTGCCATGTTTAGCGTGAGCAATAAAACAATTAACGGTAGCGCTAACATCATGCCATTAAGGAAAATTAACCCGGCGGACTTCACCAGCGCCATAAAAGCATTGGCGTTGAGGGGTTGATCGTTAATCGGCAGAGTATGAAAACTGTCCACCAGCAGCGAAATCAGCCACAAGTGTCCGTTGAAGGTCAGAAACAGCAGCATGGCCAGCATATCGAGAAAACGCGCCAGCACGGGCATGTTAAGGCGGCTGCCAGGATCAAAGAAGGTGGCAAAGGATAAGCCCATCTGTAATCCCACGACTTCACCGGCCATACGCACCGCGGCAAACGCCAGTTGCATCGTCAGGCCAATCCCCACACCAATCAGTAATTGCTGTAACAGGATCCAGAAACCCGCTGGGGTAAATAACGTGACTTCCACCGGAGGCAACACGGGAATGACGATCCAGGTCGTCAATACCGCGAGGCCCACTTTCACGCGCTTGGGAATGGATTTCTCACTCAGCACCGGCGCACTGGCAAAGAGTGCCAGCAAACGTACCATCGGCCAGAAAAATTGCGCGACCCAATGGACCAGCTGGCTGCTATCGAGGTTAATCATCAGCCGATGATATAAGGTAAGTTGGTCAACAGATTACGCATGTAATCCAGTATCAGGTTCAGCATCCACGGGCCGGCAATCACCGCGGTGGCGGCAACGGCAAGGATCTTAGGAATAAAGGAGAGTGTCTGTTCGTTGACCTGCGTGGCCGCCTGTAACAGGCTGATGATCAGACCGCTGACCAGTGCCGCCAGCAACAGCGGGGCGGCGAGCATCAGGGCAATTCGCATTGCTTCCTGGCCGATGACCATAACCGATTCGGGTGTCATGCTGCGCTCCTGGCGTTATATGTTGCGGCCTTCAAGCCGACCGGATTGAGAGTTGCCATCGACTTCCAGGTGTGCCGCTAGGAGTAGAAACTTTGTGCCAGTGAACCCACCAGCAGCTGCCAGCCATCCACCAACACAAACAACATCAGCTTGAATGGCAGAGAAATGGTCGCCGGCGGCACCATCATCATCCCCAGCGCCATCAACACGCTGGCAACCACCAGGTCGATGATCAGGAACGGGATGAACACAGTAAAACCAATCTGGAAAGCGGTTTTCAGTTCACTGGTGACGTAAGCCGGCAGCAAAATGCGCATCGGTACGGCTTCCGGACCTTGAATCGGCGCGGTGTTGGCAAGACGAGCAAACAGCGCTAAATCGGCTTCACGCGTCTGACGCAGCATAAACTCACGCAGCGGTTGAGCGCCTTTGTCGATCGCTACGTCCATGCTGATTTTGTCCTGACTGAAAGGCAAATAGGCGTCGCTATAAATCTTGTCGAAGGTCGGCGCCATAATAAAGAAGGTTAAAAACAGCGCAAGGCCAAGCAAAACCTGATTGGGGGGTGCAGAAGGCGTGCCTAAGGCGTTACGCAGCAAGCCAAAAACAATAATGATGCGGGTGAAGCTGGTCATCATCAGCAAGATGGCCGGAATAAACGTCAGCGAGGTGATAAACACCAGCGTCTGCACCGGCAGTGACCAGCTCTGGCCGCCATTCGCCAATGGCTGACTGACCAGACCAGGCAATTGCGCATGGGCAACCGGTGCCAGCAACAGCAGCGGCAAGAGGGGAAGCAATCGACGCATCATTGGGGTTTTCCGGGACGTTTAACCAGATTCTGGAACAGCTGACGAAAATCCTGCGGCGCCACGGTTTTGTTCACCAGCTCTTCAGGTGGCAGCGGCGGCAGCGAATGCAGATGGGTAATTTGCTGGGCGGTGACGCCCAGCACTAAACGCGCATCGGCGGTGTCAACAATCACCACCCGCTCCTGACGACCCACCTGCACGCTGGCGCTAATTTTCAGCGCCTGGGTGTTGACGGTTTTGGGCGCAAAGCCAAGGCGTTTTGCCAGCCAGCCACAGGCCAGAATCAGCAGAACAATCACTGCCAGCACGCTGCTGACTTGCCCAATCACCGAACCGGTAGAAACCACCGGCTGGCTATGAACAGGCTGGCCAATTTGCGCGTTTTTTAACATGCTTAACGGCTCAGACGACGCATACGTTCAGATGGCGTAATAATGTCGGTGATACGCACGCCATATTTGTCGTTCACGACGACGACTTCGCCCTGCGCAATCAGGTAACCATTGATCAAGATATCCAGTGGTTCACCGGCCAGGCCATCCAGAGCCACCACGGAACCCTGCGTCAGGCGCAGCAGCTCTTTGATGGTCATCTTGGTGCGACCCAGTTCCACGGTGAGTTTGACCGGGATATCCATAATCAGATCGATGTCTTGCAGCGAGCCACTGGCACCGTTGCTTTCAAACGATTTGAAAACGTTCTCGGTTGGATCAGGCGTGCTGGTGGTTGCCTGCTCGTTCATTGCCTCAGCCCACAGGTCGTCCGCAGAAATATCATCGGACGGTTTTTTGCTGTCACTCATCGGGCTGTTCCTCGTTCAGCGAATTCAAAATCGGGTTAATCAGGTGTTCAACACGCAGCGCGTACTGGCCATTCATGGTGCCATATTGGCTGGTCAGCACGGGTACGCCATCGACGTGAGCAATGATGCGGTCCGGCTTCTCAATGGGCAGGACGTCACCAGGTTTCAGTTGCAAAATACGTGACAGGCGCATGGATGTTTCCGCGAAGTGGGCAATCAGCTCCAGCTCCGAGTGCTGCACCTGTTTCACCAGATTGTCGCGCCAGTGCGTATCTTCCTGACGGGAGTTTTCCAGTGGTGGATTGACCAGCAGCTCGCGCAGCGGCTCAATCATTGAAAACGGAATACAGATATTAAATTCACCCACCAGGTTACCAATCTCGACCTGGAACGGGGTGTTGACCACGATATCGTTCGGCGAAGTGGTGATGTTGGTAAATTTCACCTGCATTTCCGAACGGACGTACTCAACATCCAGCGGGTAAATCGCTTTCCAGGCATCGCTGTAACCATCCAGTGCCAGCTTCAGCATGCGACGGATGACGCGTTGCTCGGTATGGGTAAATTCTCGGCCTTCCACTTTGGTCGGGAAACGGCCATCACCACCAAACAGGTTATCTACGGCGATAAACACCAGACTCGGTGAAAATACCACCAGCGCAGTACCGCGCAGTGGTTTCAGGTGGATCAGGTTCAGGTTGGTTGGCACCGGTAAATTGCGGGCAAACTCATGGTAAGGCTGAATCTTGATCGTACCGACACTGATATCCGGGCTACGGCGCAGCAGGTTAAACAGCGCCATACGAAAATGACGGGCAAAACGCTCGTTAATGATCTCCAGCGCCTGCAGACGCTCGCGCACCACGCGACGCTGGGTATTGGGATCATAGGGACGGATATCGCCATCGGTCCCTTTGGAACTGTTCTCTACTTCCGTGGTATCACTGTCGCCATTCAGTAGCGCGTCAATTTCAGCCTGGGAGAGAATGCTATCGCCCATTAAATCACCTCAAAATGAAGGCGGTAAACAGCACGTCACTGACAACCTGAGGTGGTTGATTTTTTACCAGCGGTGGTGCCAGCGCTTGTTTAATCTGATCAATCAAAGCCTGTTTGCCTTGTTCAGTTGCAAGCTGTGTAGCACTTTGGCGTGAGAGTAGCAGCAGCAAACGGCTGCGCACCTCAGGCAGGTAATCATTCAACCGACGACGGGTCTCCTCATCCGGCAGACGCAGGGTAAAGCCTACGTACAACACACGGTCGGGATCGTTGTCAGTATTGACCAGGTTAACCGTAAACGTATCCATTGCAAAAAATACAGGGGCGGCCGGTGGCTCAACTTTCGCCGCTTCCGGTTTGTCATCCCCGTGTTTATTCATCATTCGCCAGACTGCATAGCCTGCCACGCTGCAAGCGGCCAGCGTTACAATCAGTAACACCGGTATTAGTAGTGAACGTTTGCGGCCTTTAGCTTTCGCGTTATCAGACATGTTTGCAGTTACTTCCTGTGAATTATGGGCAAACCTCTCGGCTCGCCTGGACAGATTATCCCGCGTCTTAAGTCAAACAATGGGAAGAAAAGACGCGGGTTTTACGCTTACCTTCAGCGTTTAGCCGCTGTCAGGCAAAGATATCGACAGCGCCGTTACCTGTCGCGCGCGCCTGAAGGGCTGCCGGGACGGCAATAGGCGTTATCTCGTTTTCACTGTCCTGGGAGAGGGTAAAGCTGCCGTGCTGGCCATCACGACGTCCTTCCTGCTGGCCCTGATAATTCTGGCTTTGTGCGAAGGCGTCGCTGCTGACATTACTCTGTCCCAGGTTGATACCGCTCTCCGCCAGCGCTGTACGCAGCTGAGGGAGAGCCGCTTCCAGCACGGCCCTCACTTGGCTGTGGCTGGAAACCATACTTAACTGCGCCTGATCCTTGTCGAGGGTCAGGTTGATCTGGATAGCACCCAAATCTTCGGGATGTAATCGCAATTCGGCATTTTGCTGACCGTTGCGACTAAACATCACGATTTGCTGGCTTAACGCCTGCTGCCACTCATTGCTGCCGAGTTGGGCATTCAGCATCGGCGTCGACGGAGTGGTGCTGGTCGTCGCCGTGCTGTTGGTCAGTGTGCTACTGCTGCTGACCGGGGCGCTGGTTAATGCTGTTACCGTGTCGCTTTGCGTATCACGACGTTCTTCCGGTTTGCTGAGCGTACTCAGCACCTGCTTAAAGCTCTCATCCAGTGACAGTGCGCCATTGCTGGTGCTGGCCGTGGTGCTGGCGGCAGCGGCACTGCTACTGGCTGTCGTTGTACTGACATCACGGCTGACAGCGCTCAGCACATCGCTGGATTTCTTATGAGGCGCACTGTCGGACTGTGCCTCTTGTTCCTCTTTCACGGCGTTCTGCAGCGTTCGGCTTAACAATGATCCGTTTAGCGTAGTCTCTGCATCGGCAGAGGTTTTATCCGTGCTGGCGCTGACGGCGCTCTGACTGTTTCGCGCTTCAACCGCAACCGGTAACATCGCGAACAGTGCCTGCACATTCTGTAAGTCGCTGGCACTTAACGAACTTGCTACAGACTTGTCTTTATCATCGGCTGATTTCAGCGTGGCTTTAGTGTTTTCCGGTTGTAAAAGTGCGTTTAACGCCTCTGGTTTGTCCAGTGCTTGCATTAACGCGCTTAATGACGCTTTTGTGACGCCTTTTTCATCGACTTCTGCTGTCAGATCAGTCGATTGCGTGTTAACACCTTGTTGCTGAGCCAGCGTCAGTAAGCGGTTACCCAGTTCAGTGATAAATCCCTGTGGCAGCGCATCTGTACCCAGTAAATTGTCCGATGCAACAGCACTGTCTGCATCGCTGACTTTAGAGGTTTGCGTAACCATAGTTGGCAGCGTAATCATTCGCCTCTCCTCATAGCGGCCCGTTGGGCAAATTCATCCATCCGTTTCTGATCGAGACGGTTTTCTTGTCGTAATGCGTTTTCGGCAGCGCGAGTGATCAGTGTTTGATACGCATTCAATCGCTTATGCTTTTCTTGCCAGCTGCTCAGCGCCTGATCCAGACGTTGATTCCACTGATTCAGCTGTTGCCGATGCTGTTCAATGGCTTTCTCCAGCGTCTGAATAAACTGGTGGTAATTGGTCCAGCGCAGGCTGGAAATACCGCCTGACATATCGGTGTTGAGCTTATTGCGGTACTCATCCTGATAGTCGAGCAGCATGGTGAGCTGCTCATCCGCCTGCTTTACGCCACGGCGCATGTCACCTAAATGAATCACGGCCTGTTCCAAATCCTGCTCCGCCATATCGCGCAGCTTATCGATTGCACTGGCAGTTTTCATGGCTTACCTCGCTTGGGCTCGCGCTAGCCGAAAATGGCCTGCAGGTGCAGACTGGCGTCGTCATAGTCGCTGCGTTCGAAAATACCCTGTTGCAGGAAGGCTTCCATCTCCGGGTAAAGCTTGATGGCTTTATCGAGCATCGGATCGCTTCCAGCGGCATACGCGCCTACACTCACCAGATCGCGGTTGCGCTGGAAACTGGAGAGCAGTTGTTTGAACTGACGCACACGCGCGTAGTGGGTGTCATCAATTAACGCGGTCATCGCACGGCTGATTGAGGCTTCAATATCAATCGCCGGATAGTGACCGGCTTCGGCCAGACGGCGCGACAATACAATGTGACCATCAAGAATGGCGCGCGCCGAGTCGGCAATCGGGTCTTGCTGATCGTCACCTTCGGTAAGCACGGTATAGAAAGCCGTAATCGAACCGCCGCCGTGGGTGCCGTTACCGGCGCGTTCCACCAGGGCGGGGAGCTTCGCGAACACGGAAGGCGGATAACCTTTGGTGGCCGGTGGCTCGCCAATCGCCAGGGCGATTTCACGCTGCGCCATGGCGTAGCGGGTGAGGGAGTCCATGATCAGCAGCACGTGCTGGCCGCGATCGCGAAAATCTTCCGCGATGCGTGTCGCATACGCGGCACCCTGCATACGCAGCAGCGGCGAAACGTCAGCCGGTGCGGCGATCACCACCGAGCGTGCACGGCCTTCTGCGCCGAGGATGTTCTCAATGAATTCTTTGACTTCACGGCCACGTTCACCGATCAGGCCAACCACAATCACATCGGCTTTGGTATAACGCGCCATCATGCCAAGCAACACCGACTTACCGACGCCGGAACCCGCAAACAGGCCCATACGCTGACCCCGTCCGACAGTCAGCAGGGCGTTGATCGCCCGTACGCCGGTATCCAGTACATCGTGGATTGGCGTACGTTGCAGTGGGTTAAACGGGGCGGTGATCAATGGCGCACGATAGCCGGTGTCCGGGGCAGGTAAACCATCCAGCGGTTTGCCTGCGCCATCCAGCACGCGGCCGAGCAGTTCTGGCCCAAGCAACAGCTGTTTACCGCCTTGTGCGTTGTCACCGCTAAAACGGGCATAAACGCGCGCACCCGGCAAAATGCCGTCCACTTCTTCCAGCGGCATCATCAACAGTTTCTGACCGTTGAAACCCACCACTTCACTTTCCACTTCAGTGATGTTGTTGCCGTCGTGACGTTCGATGATGCAGGTCGCACCGAGCGGCAGTTGCAGCCCGGTGGCCTCCAGTACTAAACCGGTAGCACGGGTCAGACGGCCATAGCGGCGCACGGTTTGCACCTGCGAAATACGATCCTCGAAGGCATCGAGTGCGCCAAGCCAGCGGGAAAGACGCGACGAGGTCATTACAAGGTCCCCGGTGCGGCCAGACGGCACAGTTCCTGCCAGCGGGTTGCCACGCTGGCATCGAGATCACCATCTTCGGCGCTGAGTTTACAGCCGCCGGGATGCAGTGAATTATCGGCCAGCAGTTTCCAGCCGTGCAGATCCAGCGTCGGGCCCAGTGTCTGCTCAATGCGCTGTAAATCATCAGGATGCACGCGCAGCTGCGGTTTGCCGCTGAACATGGGTTCTTGTTGAATCAGCTGCTGAATCTGGCGCAGCAGGGCGGTGCCATCCACTTGTGTGGCCTGGCCAATCACCGTGCGCGCCGCTTCCAAGGCCAGCTGCATCAGACGTGAGGCGATGACGCTATCCAGCGCTTCCAGCGTGTGATGGAACTCGGTGACTAACTGCTGCATGCGCGCCTGTAAGGGCGCCTGCTGCTGTTGGGCATCGGCGAGTCCCTGCTGGAAACCGGCGTCGTAACCGTTCTGCTGTGACTCGGCAAAACCCTTTTGATAGCCCTCGCTGTAACCTTGCGTCTGTGCATCTTTGCGCATCTGCTGTTGCATGCGCTCCAGCATCTGCTGTTGCTCAGCTTCGGCACTCATTTCGACATCCACAGCCGGCTCTTCCTGCGGCAGTTCTTCCGCCACTTTGAAGGTGCTGCCTAAATCATCAGGCTGCCAGCGCTGCCACGCACGGGCGGAAAAGGCATCAGACATAAGTTTCCTCGCCACCACCAATTACCATTTCGCCGGATTCTGCCAGGCGACGGACCACCAGCAGGATCGCTTTCTGTTCGTTCTCCACGGCCGACATACGCACCGGACCACGGTTGGCCAGATCGTCGCGCAGGATATCGGCTGCACGCGCTGACATGTTCTTGAGGAACTTCTCGCGCAGCGGCTGTTCGGCACCTTTCAGGGCGATCAGCAACTGTTCGGACTCCACTTCCTGCAGCAGGCGCTGGATGCTGCGATCGTCCACTTCCACCAGGTTTTCGAACAGGAACATCTCGTCGATGATCTTCTGTGCCAGCTCGCCGTCGAAGTCGCGTACCGCTTCGATAACCGCTTCTTCCTGCTGCGTTTTCATCAGGTTGATAATTTCGGCTGCGGTTCTCACGCCACCCATCTTCGCACGCTTGAGGTTGGTACCATCCAGCAGACCGTTCAGGACTTCGGTCAGTTCTGCCAGCGCCGCTGGCTGTACACCGCCGAAGGTGGCAATACGCAGCATCACGTCGTGACGCAGGCGTTCGTCGAACAGCGCCAGAATATCTGCGGCCTGGCCACGTTTGAGGTGCACCAGGATGGTGGCGATAATCTGCGGATGCTCGTCGCGGATAAGGTCGGCCGCTGCCTGAGGTTCCATAAAGTTGAGTGTTTCCATGCCGCTGGTGGTCTCGTTTTTCTCGAGAATATCTTCCAGCAGGCTGGAGGCGCGCTCCTCGCCCAAAGCTTTCACCAGCACCGAACGCAGGTAGTCATTGGAGTTGAGGCTCAGCGCAGCAAACTGCTCGGCATCCGCCTCAAACTCGCGCAGCACTTCGGTTAGCTGCTTGTGCGACACCTGACGCATTCCCGCCATCGCGGCGCTCAGGTGCTGCACTTCACGCTGGTTGAGGTGTTTGAATACCTCGGCCGCACGTTCTTCGCCAATGGTCATCATCAGAATGGCGCTTTTTTCAGTACCGGTCAGACTCATAGTTCTTTACTCATCCATTCGCGGATAACCAGCGCTACAACGCGCGGATCGTTTTCAGACATATCGCGGATGCGTTGGCTCATCACCTCGGCGCTCATGCGGTTATTTGATTTACGCTCTTGATCCAGCTCATCTTTGCTGAGCTGCACGCTGTAAGCTTCTTCAGATTCCAGCGCTTCCGCACGCGCTGCCGCTGCTTCTGCTGCCGCTTGCTCCTGCGCTTTCTTACGCATCAGCTGTGGACGCACCAGCTTGCGATACAGGATGAAGGCAACCAGCGCCACCAGCAGCCAGCGACCGCCGCTCATCAACATGTCGAAGAAGGCTTGCGACTGCCAGAACGGCAGGTCACCGCCAGTCGGCTCAGTGATGTTGAACTGCGAGTTCACCACGTTGACGCTGTCGCCACGATTCTGCGAGTAGCCCATCGCTTCACGGGTCAGGTCTTCAATCTGTTTGATCTGCTGATCGTTCAGTGCAACGGCTTTGCCTTTGCCGTCATCACGGTAGTTCACCACCACGGCCACCGACAGACGCTGCACATCGCCCACATTGACCTTGGTGTGGCGAATGGTGCGGTCCAGTTCGTAGTTCACGGTGTCGTTACGGCTTGAGCTGCTCGGGCCGCTGCTTTGCTGCGTGCTGGTTGTGGTGCCGTTATTGTTTGCCGCGTTGTTCTGGCCATTCGCATTCTGGCCGTTGGCATTTTGCTGCTGCGGATTGTTAACCGGTGCAGTATTCGCAGGGGCAGGTTGATTCGACAACGCACCCGGCACGCCACCTGGGTACGGGCTGCCATTCTGCTGGTTGGTATTAGTCTGACGCGAGCGAATCGCCGTGCTGTTCGGATCGGCGTTCGGTTTGTACTTCTCGTCGGTTTGTTCGCTGCGGTCAAAGTTGATCTGCGCTGTCACCTGCGCATGCACATTGCCCTGGCCAACGATCGGATTCAGGATGGCTTCGATACGCTGCTGATAACGCGCTTCCACTTCAGACGCGTACTTCAGCTGTGCATCATTCAGGTCACGACCTTCGCTGTCAGAACGGGTCAGCAAACGACCGGCCTGATCCACCACGGTCACGTTGCCAGGCGGCAGACCGGCGACGCTGCTCGACACCATATGCTGAATGGCCTGAATCTGGCCTTCATCGAGTGCGCGACCCGGTTGCAGGTTCAATGTCACGGAGGCCGAAGGCGCTTTCTGCTCACGCACGAACAGCGTAGGTTTTGGCATCGCCAGATGCACGCGCGCGCTCTTGACCGGGCCGAGCGTTTCAATGGTGCGAGCCAGCTCACCTTCCAGCGCACGCTGGTAGTTGATCTGCTCGCTGAACTGGCTGATGCCGAACTTCTCTTTGTCCATCAGCTCAAAGCCAACAGAGCCACCTTTCGGCAGCCCCTGTTGCGCCAGGCGCAGACGCAGTTCATGTACCTTATCGGCAGGCACCATCAAGGCACCGCCGTTTTCGGCGAACTGGTAAGGAATGTTCATTTGCGTTAGCTGGGTAACAATCGCGCCGCCATCTTCATCGGAGAGGTTGTTATAAAGCACGCGATAGTCAGGGGCTTTAGCCCACAGCACCAAGGCAAAAACCACTGCGATAGCGGCAGCGGCAGCAACAATGATTGGAATTCGCGGATTGGCGCGCAGGCGAGCCAGAAGGTCATTGAAACCTTTCTTTGCGGTATCTTGTGTGGCGGCTGCACTCGCATTCATGACCGATTCCTGCCTGACATAATTGACCGGGTTAGTTGTGGTGACAAAACAGACTCCCTGAAGCAACGTCTTAAATGAAATTCCAATCTTATGGCTGGCATTATTGATGAATCGGGTCACTTCGATGGCTGGATAAGCTGGGTTTTTTACGTTTATTTAGCGCCTTTGTCCTATTGACAGTGTGTTAACTTTTGCAGCGTGAAAATTTAAACCCTTCTTTAATGAGGTACAGGCAATGTCGATTCAGGCAATTGATGGTGTGTTGCAGCAGCTGCAGTTAACGTCGTTACAGGCCAGCGGCAAGCAGGCCGAGTCAACCAATCAGGTAGATTTTGGTGCCACCATGAAAGCAGCACTGGATAAGATCAGCGACACGCAAACCGCCGCGCGCACCCAGGCACAGGATTTTGAAATGGGCAAACCGGGCATCCAGTTAAACGATGTGATGGTCGATCTGCAGAAATCCTCCATTTCCATGCAAATGGGGATTCAGGTGCGTAACAAACTGGTATCGGCGTACACTGATATCATGAATATGCAGGTGTAGTGGCTGCAAAGATTGTTGCGGTGTCAGGCGGGAAAGCATTTATCTTTTTCAGTAACAGCGGCATGATGCTGGCCTGACACACAGCGTATATCGAGAAGAGGATTCTCACGTGAAGCCCACCCTGCTGCTGCTGATGGCAACGATCATGCTATCCGGCTGTGATAATAAAAATGCGGACTTTGCACCGCAGATGAAAAATTACGCTTACCTCTATCAGTTCGAAGCTATTCCCGGCAAAGTCAAAAGCACGCATCAGCGCCTGTTTAGCGCCGACGACACGCCAATCTTTGATGTCGATATCGCCTTCGATGGGCAAGGCTGCATTGCCCATGTGAAATCCATCGACAAAGCCGGGCAGATCACCGAAGTGACGCGCGAAGGCGATCAACTGACGGGCAGCGAAAACGGTCAGGATGTGGTCGTCACGCTGAATAAGCAGTGCGCGGTAATAAAAAAAGTCACTCCTAGCATGACGGTGGATATTGGCTATAACGATCAGGGTTGGGTTGATCAAATCTCCTCTCCCGCCTCCGATGTTAAATTCCATCTGACCTACAATAACGTCGGTGATATGACGCTGTTGAGTATTAAGAAGGGCGATGAGGAAGTGTCACGCGCCAGTGCCAAACATGATACGGACGCAAAAAAGATATCCGATGTGGTGACGACGGTGCAAAGAAACGAGCAAAGCAAGACGGTTACCACGCAATGCCAGTATAAGAATGATGTTCCTTTCCGTTGCGATACCGTAACCACTGATGCCGAAGGGCAAGTCACGGACAGGCAGTACGGCACCATTGATGTCACCTATTATTGATGCCTGAGTAAGCCGCGAATGCGGCTTTTTTTTATGCCGTTAATATCGGTGTCGATAAGCGAAGCGCTAAATAAAACAATCACTTACTGATCAATTGCGCGCTCGATATGCTAAAGTGTGGGCCTTAGGTAAGCATTCGTCAGAGCAGGGAACTCGGTGTGCAACATGCGCATCACGCGAGGCGTTGAGGAGTGTTGAGTAAGTGCTGCAGCGACAAGAAGCGTGTAAGAATGAAAGAAGGTTATTACTGGGTTAGAGATAAAGATAACCCACCAGAAGTCTGGCGATATATAAAGCAATTTGGCTGGTACCGTCCCTGCGTTGCCGTGCCCATCACCTTAAGTTCTTTTAAGTTGATGAACTACCAGGTCATCAGCGATCGATTATTACCACCGGGTTACTTCCCGCTTTAAATGCAAAAACCGCCGGTTAAAGGCGGTTTTTTTATTCTCTCTAACCGTTCGCTATTTGATTTCCGGCCAGGCGATAGCCGGGAAACCATTTAACTGCGGACGCGCGAACAGATACCCCTGGAACTGGCTAATGCCTGCCGCTTCCAGCCACATCCACTCCTCGGCTTTCTCCACGCCCTCTGCAATCACCGCAATCTCCAGCGAGTTACAGCACTTAATGATGGCATGCAAAATGGCCTGTTTAGGACCGCTTTTATGCACATCGCTAATCAGCTCACGATCAATCTTAATTTTGTCCGGCTGGAATCTTGATAACAGTGACAGGCCAGCAAAGCCCGCACCAAAATCATCCAGGGCCAGACTGATACCCGCCGATTTTAGTTTGCGCACCTGTGCCGCAAACTCATCGGTGCGCGAGATGATCTCATTTTCTGTGACTTCAACAATCACCTGCTCGGGGACCAAACCATTGGCTTCAATCTGCGTCAGCAGAAAATCCACCGCATCAGGAACCGTGACCAGGGACATTGGCAGCAAGTTGATGGAGATACTGTGTTCGCCAATACCTAACTTTTTCGCCAGTTCGAACGCCAGTTTTTTAGACTGAATATCCGCATGATAAACAGCCTCGCCACCGAAGGCAGAAAAGTATTCGCCTGGCGAACCGCCATTCGGGGTACGGATTAACGCCTCATACGATGCCACGCGGCGTGCGAACGGATCGATAATCGGCTGAAAGGCGAAGTGGCACTCTTTCAGTGAGTCAATGACTTCATCCTGAAGGGTACGAGATGGCTCATCCGCAATAAATTCCCAGGTGCTGGCTGCGGGGATTTCAAAATAGTTCTCTTTATCACGGGCGATAACAAAGGTGCGCAGGAACTGCAACGCGCGATCATCGTAGGTCAGTTGATAGCGAGAGGTGCCTTTGTCTAACACGGCTTGCAGCACCATGGATTTATCATGCTCGCGTAAATCAAACAGCTCCATACCCACTTTGCCAAAGCGGCGAGCGGGAGCAAAGTCATGCATCAACTCCACCAGATTGTGGTGGCGGGCGTCCAGGCAAATGCGATCATAAATACCCTGCACAGCGTCACGGGGCCCTTCAAGTAACTGGAAGAAGTGCAGTCCATCAAATAGCAGAATGCCTGTGACATCGTGCGAGCTGTTTTTGTTATTCGCTTTCGCCACCATGTCTTCAAGGGTTTTGATAGGAACATGATCATGGAGGTGACTGCGATAAATGATGGTGGTGAGCATAGCGATTGTCCGAACAACTTTTTTATTGTGGCGTCTACATTAGCAGGCCTGGGGCGGGGGCTGTCCACCAATACAGACTCGAATCGTAAAGTATTTTCCAATTAATGAGTTAACCGAAACGGCTAGCGAAACGGCGTCAAATCGAATTGTTAATTAATTGCTCCGGGGGAGTATTTACGATAAATAATTTCGATTGAATGGATAAATAAAAAGCGTATCTTGACCCTCGTTAACCAGAGGTGAGCATAATGTTACGCGACTATTTAAAGATTGATGATAGCGACCGTTTAGTTGAACAGAGCGTATTAAGACTCAACAACCGCGGTCAGGAAGATGTCACTGAATGGCATATTGTAAGCGTAGACGGCAAGCAAAAAGGCAGCGTGACGCTGTTCGATAAGCTCTGCAACCGCCGCTCATATTGTGTTAACTATCGCATTACGCAGAAGGATGTGCACGGGAGGGTTGTCGTCGATCATTTGACCGACGTTTTGTAATAATTGCCGTAGTTTTGCTGGTTTTGACCCGCTCATAGGCGGGTTTTTTGCATTCTCTTATCTGGCGCGATAGCGGCGCATTTCCATCATAGTTCCAATTAATTCAATCCTTTTCTCCGACGATGCATGCACAGGAAAATCGTCATTCAACGGCCGCAACGAGAAAATTTGCTCGTCATGCTGTTCGGCCATCAGGCGATAAATACGTATCAGAACCTCGCCATTGATGTGTGCCAGCACCACATCACCCGGTTGTGGATTAACGGCAGGATCGAATATCAGCGTATCGCCGGGTCGGTAGTCAGGTTGCATGGCGGTATCCTCCAGGGTGATCGCCAACGCCGATTCACTCAGTCTACTATCGCTGTAGAGAAAGCGGGTCGTCTGCTGCTGAATCAATAAGCGTTGCTCCTGCATCCACGCAGCCGCTTGCGCCAGAGTGATCAACGGCAGAGCACTGACACCACTGACGTTAAGCGGGGCGGCAAACACCTCGCCCTCGCCATCAATTATCCATGCTGCCGTACATTGCAGCAGTTCTGCCAGCCGCAACAGGTTCTCGCCGCGCGGGACCGTCTCATCTTTTTCCCATTGTGAAACAGCGACATGTGACACGCCAATGCCACTTGCCACCACTAACTGCGTGAGCTTCAGCGCTTTACGACGGCTGCGAATGCGTTCACCTGCAGATTCTTTTTTCATCATCTTGACAACTCTGTTGGGTTTTACTTAAGTATACTTAAATAAATTAATTAAAGTAAACTTAAATTCTGGTGTTGGCCGCGCAACTGGCAAGGGCGGACAACATGTTCTTCAGGCGGCTCCCTTGCCAGTGAAGAGAGGTGAGGCATGGAAAGTAGTTTGGTGAGCAGCGTCGGTGCGCTGCTTCTCGGTGGCGGTGCGGCAGCTGTGTTCTGGAAACCCTTAATGGCCGGCATCGCGGCCATCGTCACCAGCAATCGCGCCGGCGGCGAGATCATCACCAGCTACAAAGAGCAGGTGATGCTTCTCAAAGAGAGCCACGCGCTGATGCGCCAGGAGAACGATGACCTGCGTATTCGCCACGACAAGAATCTGCGGCGCATCTCTTCGCTGGAGACCGATCTACGGCTGATTAAGAACGCGCTGGGCATTCTGTTAGCCACCACGGAATCTGATCACAGCGATAAATTCCGCAGTCAGATCAATCAACTGATCACCACCTTAGAGGAGAGTCGCGATGGTGCAGATAAACAGTGAATTTTCAGTACGCGGCCATCGGCGTCAGCTGCTGCTTGGCGGTCTGCTGCTGATGCTGTCGCTACTGTGTGCGGCAATGACCATTATGTTCGTTTTCGTGAATAACAGCGCCAACCGGCGGGTGGAGGATATCCGACAGCAGTATCGTGCGATCTCTGATCGCCGGGAAGCGCGGGTGGCGGAATTGACCAGCCAACTGGTGACATTGCAGAAAAAACTCGATGGCTTGCCGGACCGCACCGCGAACAAAACGGCGGACAAAGTGAAGCAGGTTGTGGGGGAAGACGCGCCACCCGAATCGACGCATTAAGGAGGCCAGGATGAGTATTACCGAGCGGATTGCAGCCAGCTTCGGCCGACTGTGGTCTTTATTAAGCAAGAAGGAGAAAATTATGAGCGACCAAACTGTAATCGAAAATAGTGCAGCAACGGCAACACCGGATGCCAGCACGCTGTCACCGTTAGAGAGTTTTGCGAATGAGGTGGCGGTGCCGGTGGCAAGCAGTGCGCCCGCTGCGGATGCCTCAACGGCAGCCTTTAGCAGCGCGGCAGGGCAGGAAGCCACAACGCCAGCGATAAGCAGTGCGCCAGCACCTGACGTCTCAGTGCCCGCCGAGAGCAATGCGCCAGCTCCGAACGTTTCATTGTCTACAGCAAGCAGCGTGCCCGCGCCGGACACCTCAACGCCAGCCGCGAACGCTGGCAGCGGGGCTCAAGCTGCGGCGGCTACGGATGCGACGGATCTTAGCCAGCAGTTGGCCACGCCTGATCCCCTGGCAAACGGTTCTGCCAGCGCCGGGCCGTCATCGGCTTCTACCCTCGGGGATCTCGCTGGGCAGCCTGTCGTGGGAGTGAGTACGGATGCTGTCAGTCAGGACATCAACGCCAGCGTGAAGGACTTCACTCAGGCATTTAACTTTGTCGAAAGTGGGGTTGAGAAGTTAGGTGTGGCGGCAAAGGATGAGCTGATCGCCCTGGCGCGCAAGTATCTGTAGTCCTCAGGCGGCCTTCGGGTCGCCTTTTCATCTTCCGATTATTCTTAATGCGGTCTCGCTATTTTCTACTAACTTTAATCATTCAAACGTTATTTAAACGGGTTTAATTAGCGAAAAGGAAGATAGCATGAGTGATACAGAGGCAATCAAAACCAAAACTGACTACCTGCGTGATGTCACCTCCCAGTTAAAAGAGATGCGTCACTATGCGCAGACCAATACTGAGACGCTATCCAGCCACTGGTTGGCATTTGATGCAGGCGAGTACAAAGACAAAGAGTATGCGGGACGTTTTGACACGCTGCTCAACAAGCAGGGACAGCTGTTAGATGATATTGAGTTGGCGATTCAGGATTTAGAGATCGCCATCAATCACAGCGAGCAAGAAAGCTAAGTTCCCCCGCGCTGGTGGCTTAATCGGCCACCAGCCACATGTCTGATTCATCGAACATCTCTTCGACAATACGTGCCACCGTCGCTTTATCATTCTTACTCAGATCGGTATCAATGGCGTTTCGCTCCATTGGCTTGACGCGTACCTCGATCTCAGGAAACACGCGTTGCACGCGTTTCTCAAGCTCCTGCAATATCATCTCACGTGCGCCTGGTAAACCGGCAACGTTGCGTTTATCGTAAATCAACTCCACAAACATCAGGGCAGTCCATTCTTCAAAGAGGGTGCGTCATATTACTGTAAATAAAAACAGTGGCAAGGCTCTAAGCCCTATAGGTAAGAATATTTTTCTATCTGAGATACAGTTAGCGGGATTTGCACTGATACTCAACAGCGTTACAAAGCGAATTGGCTTTTTTAGGGGGTAAACATGCGTCAATTGGTGATCGATATTTTGTTGAAAATGGCAAAAATGGATACGGAAGCAAAAGAGTTGGTGGCGCAGGTTGAGGCACAGTCATTACTGATTGCGGCCTTATTGATTCAGGCGAAGCAGGATAATAACTTAACGATCAGCGACACCGTTCAGGATGCCATTTTGACCGCATCGCGTGCCGGGCAGCAATTTTTACAGTCAGATGTGGATCTGCTGCTGACGCACATCAATCGTCTATTGGCGGTGGCAAGTTATGTGGAAGTGAAAGGGATTGAGCGCGAGGGGTAAGCAAAAAAATACTACCTCTGGAAGGGAAATCCAGCAACTCCTCCAGAGGCGGCGCAATAGCACCTTCGTTCAAGGACAATCTACGACCGAAGCCGTCAGATACAAGTTATACAACTCCGGCTGACTTGTACAACTTTTTCCTTGCCGATTTGTGTGGTTGGAGGTATGTTTGAGATATATTTTTAGGGCCGCTGCGCTTAAAGTTCGTTCTTGATGCAAAACTCTTCCCACGTCATGCCGAGCGCTTCCGCATGAGATTTCAGGTAAGTTTCAATCGCTTCAGCAGCAACCGCTTTATCAGGCTCTGCCAGTTGGATGGAAAACAGCATGCCATCCAGCTTTTTCTGGCGTAAGAATGCGGCATAAATGCGCTCAGCGTGCCACTCACGCAGTTGGCGCAGTGACAAGTTGGCCGCGCGCGCGTCGCTCTCGGTTAGTTCATCCAGCGCGGCTTGAAAATCGGCGTGCGCGGCAAAAAACATCGTGCGTGCCTGGGCGTAATACTCTTCTGGGGTTTTCATGCGAATTTCCTGCTTATCGACTTGCGCGCTAGTGTAACGTGCGCGAAGTGTCTTGTCAGGCTCAGCCGGGTTTTCGCCGAGATTCCTTGCGTAACTTACGCGAAAAATTATAACGTAGCCGCCATTGAGGCGAGTGTAGGGACCAGGAATGAAAAAGTGGATGGTATTGGCCGCGCTGGGCTTGAGCGGATGTGCGCAAATCAGCAATTACGATGAAGCGGTAAAAACCCCGGCACCAGTGGAATTGCAAGGTAACTGGCAGACTGTCGGACCGCAGAGCAAGTTGATCAGTGGCCAGGCGATGGGCAGCCTGATCATCGGTGCAGAAGGCGACACGCTGGACTGCCGCCAGTGGCAGCGCGTAATTGCCAAGCCAGGCAAGTTAACCCGCCTGAGCGATGAGTGGGTCAACGTGACGCGTCAGGTGCGCGTGATGCCGCTGACGCTGGAGAACGGTGAACTGCGTTATGACGGCTTGCGCATGCGTAAGGTCGACCAACCCACTGTTGAGTGCCAGCAGGCGCTGAAAGAAGTGGCGAAGCGTCCGAAGGATGCGGTGATTCAGGATATTCAGCCGCAGATTATGGAGCCGGTGTCGGTCCCTGCGCAGAAGTGATTTTGTGAGCACAGTTCCAAATAAAAACGGGTGAGCATCAGCTCACCCGTTTTTCATTCAGCCCGCCGCGAATTAATTCTGTGGCAGATAGACATTGCCTTGCTTGCCGTACGCGCTCATCACCGACTTTTGCATCGATGACTGGCCGACCAGACGTCTCAATTCGTCCATACGCATTTGCAGCAGACGTTTAACTTCGCTTTCATTATCCAGGATGTGACGTAAAACCGGACGTAACTGATCCTGCATCTGATTCGATGGCGGTGTAGATTCAGTTGTTTGTGCCAGCCTTTGCACCGCACTGACGTAGTCCATTTCTTTTATGATTAAATCATCCCATTCGCCATCTGCTGCCAGTCGCAGCATTCCCTGGCTGAGATCGAGTAACTGTTGGTAAATGGTCATCAGTTGCGGTGTCATTGTCATAGTAAACAGCATCCCAAATTATTGAGGTTGTACAACTTCTTTCCAGGCATCAGCAATGTTGCGCAGTAAATTTTCTACTTCTTCTACTGCTGCTAAATCACTATGCACATTTGCGCTGATTAGGCGGCGTACCATGTAGTCATAGAGTGAGTGAAGATTGTCAGCAAGCTCATCATCCTCATGCCCAACTAGCCCTTGTTTCAAACCGTTTTCGATAATATTGATGGCTTTTGACAGGGACATGCCGCGGCCTTCGACATTTCCTTCCTGCATAAATAAACGCGCGCGGATTAAGGCGCTTAACGCGCCATCAAATAGCATCACTACCAGTTGGTTCTGGCTGGCGCTCATTACCGCACTCTCAACGCCAAGACGCGCGTAAGCAGTGGCACCTGACTGGTTGTACATAATGTAACTCCTTAACTGCTGCTACTACTGCTGCTTGATGAGCTGAACTGTTGTGTCAGGTAAGACGAGGTCGCGTTCAGCGATGACATCAGCGTATCCAGCTGTGTGAACTGTGTCTTATAGCGTGCCATGGTGGCATCAATCTGTTCCTGCATTTTGTCGTAGCGATCGCTCAGCTCCGAGATTTGCGTATTAAAACCATCAGTAGCGGTTTTAATGATGCCTTCTTTGCCCGTAGTGGTGCTCAGCATGGTACTGAGGGTGCTGCTCATCTGAGTAGCAAGGCCAGTTTTTTCACCGTCGCCGATAAAAAATTGCGTGACCGCTGCTGAATTATTGGTTAATGCCGCCGTCAGTTTGGTGTCATCCACTACCAGGCTACCTGTGACACCGGAGCTGGAGACGGAAGGGTCAATGGTAATACCCATTTGTGCCAGAATCGCGATACTACCGTCGCTTTGCGCCGAGGTGAGCAGGCTGCTGAGACGGTTTGAAACCGTGCGCACGGTGTTATCACCCAGCAGCGCACCGTTCGATGTAGACTGGTCTGCACCGGCATCGACGGCAGTATATTTCGTGACGCTGGCGACAACCGAACGCACTTTGTTATAGGCCGTCACGAAACTGTTGATGGCGGTCTTAACAGAATCAACGGATTTATCCACCACCAGATTTTCAGCGCTGGATGAAGTCGATTTCAGCGTGAGGGTGACGCCACCAAGTGCGTCATCAATGGTATTGCTGCTGCTTTCAACGTCAATGCCATTGATTGATAGTTTGGCATTCGCCGAAGCCGTCTGGACGGATAATGCGCCAGTACCCGTACTGCTATCGTAACCAATGGCACTTTGCAGCGTGTCATCACCATCCACGCTGAGAGTAATGTCATTATCCGTGCCAGTCTCTTTCGAGCTGAGCAGCAAACGATAGCTGCCATCACTGCCTTTAATCGTGGTAGCAGAAACGTTCGCACCACTGTTATTGATGGCCTTAACGACGTTAGTCAGCGAAGTCTCACTGTCGGACAGCGTAATTTTAACCGGATCGCCACTGCCTTGAGAGATGGTAATGGTACGTGTTGAGCCGGTGGTGCTGCCTAGTTTCGTGGCATCGGTAATCGCCCCAGAAATCAGAGTTTGCGCTGCCGCAACCTGATCAACTTTTACGCTATAGGTTCCCGCCACAGCGCCGCTTGCCGTGGTGGCACTGAAAGCGGTGTTAGTACTGGATACCGCTGTAGCATTTAACGTATCGGTTTTCTTTAACGCATCCGTAGCCGTTTGCAGTGCCGCCAAAGCGCTCTGTAATTGACCAATCGCCGTGATCTTGCTCTGCACAGTGGTTTGCTGTGTAGTGATGGTGGTGAGTTTTGAGTTCTCAGCCGTTTCTAAATTGTCATATAAGGTACTAAGGTCCAGTCCCGAACCCACACCCAGATTACTGATCGATGCCATGACACGTTCCTCGAACGATTAAATGTTCTGGTTTTATCGGCAAGATGGAGCAGAAGTTTACGCCTGTTTTTTTCGCTTAATTGGTCGAGTTGCCCCTATAACTCTTCTTGTTTCTATCGATTGAAAAAAAAGATGCCTGCAGAAAAAATCTCTATATATAAGGAAGAACATGAAGGATGCCAGCGCGGTTGCTGAATAAGGGTTATAGGTGACTAAAAGGAGTAAACTTCGGGTATGCAGGAATAACAGTCAGCTCAATGTTTTTTCATCTTATTGTTTTGTAAGGTTTATATATTATTTATTCTTTTTTTCTAAAGCCTTTGAAAACCCTGCCGATACCCTTTTTGACTGCGAGATACGCCTCAGCGTGTTTCAAGAAACCCAAACTTGATTAAGGACTGTTATCATGGCCGTTATTAATACTAACATCTCTTCACTGATTACCCAGAACAACCTGAACAAATCTCAGTCCCAGCTGAGCACCGCTATCGAGCGCCTGTCTTCAGGTCTGCGTATCAACAGCGCGAAAGACGACGCTGCTGGCCAGGCAATTGCAAACCGTATGACCGCACAGGTTAAAGGTCTGACTCAGGCTTCACGTAACGCCAACGACGGTATCTCACTGGCGCAGACCACTGAAGGCGCACTGAACGAGATAAACACCAACTTGCAGCGTATTCGTGAGCTGACTGTTCAGGCTAACAACGGCACCAACTCCGGTGATGACCTGGTATCAATCAACAACGAAATCGTTGACCGCGTTAAAGAAATCAACCGCGTATCTGCACAGACCAGCTTCAACGGCATCAAAGTACTGACTTCTGGCCAGACTCTGAACATCCAGGTTGGCGCGAAAGACAACGAAACTATCGGCATTTCACTGAAGAAAATTGATTCTACTACTCTGTTCTCTGGCGTTTCTGGACTGTCTGGTATCACTGAAGGTTCTACTGGTGCAGCAACTGGCGGTATCTTGGCTTCTTATACCGCTGCGACCGGTACTACAGCTGCTACCGCTACTGTCACCACTAAACTGTTATCTTCAATCGACAAAGCCATCTCTGATGTTGACTCACTGCGCTCTTCACTGGGTGCGAGCCAGAACCGCTTCGAATCAACGGTTAACAACCTGAACAGCACTGTCACTAACATCACTGCTGCTAAGAGCCGTATCGAAGATGCTGATTACGCGACCGAAGTTTCTAACATGAGCCGCGCGCAGATTCTCCAGCAGGCGGGTACTTCAGTACTGTCAAAATCTAACCAGACTCCACAGAACGTACTGTCTCTGCTTCAGTAAATCTAAACTTTCAATCCGCTTAAATAGCGCTAAAAATAACGGGTATTACACCCGTTATTTTTTTTTGTGTTTTTTAAACTGTTAATAAGTGATGGTAGGTTGGAGAAGCGTCTCTAACTTGCTACGGAACTCATCAACGTTTAAGTGCGCATATGAAAAAGACCTTTTCCAGTCAAGCTGTTCCGACCAAAACAACGACTACTGAAGCGAAGATTAAAATTCATCGCGCGGTGGATTTGCTTTCTGAGAAACCTGCAGAAGCGCTCATTTTAGCTAAGGAATTATTATGTCATGATAAGAATAATCCTCTGCTGTGGGTAATATCAGCGCGCGCTCAGGAGAGAATCGGAGATTTTTTCCAGGCGGAAGAAAGTCTTAACAAAGCGTTGCATTTTATGCCTGATTATGATGAGGCGCTATATGCTAAAGCGAACCTTCTTTATCGACGTGAACGCTTTGCAGAAGCAGAATTGTTTCTTCAGGGTGCCATTGTTAAATTAAATAAAGAAGCATCACGCCCATTACGTTCATTGCTAGCGACTGTTTTGCAAAAATTAAAAAAATATGAGCCGGCGATCATCGCTTTCCAGACATTGGCAGAAGAGGATCCAGATAACTGGCTCTACTGGAATAACTTGGGGATGATTTACCAGGATCTTGCAGATTTCGACAAGATGGACTTGGCCTATCAGCGTAGTTGTGAATTAACTAAAACCAACGCGATCACTTTTTTTAATCATATTGTGGGTTCACACTATAATCCTCAGAAAACTGCAGAGGAAATACTGGAGCTTTGCCAAAATTGGCAGCGATATTTTTCACCACCAGTAAATCATCGACGTCGTCAGGCTAAAAATAAGTCACAGAATAAGACATTACGTATCGGTATGATTTCCGACGGTTTTCGTTCTCATCCAGTAGGGAACATGATTACAATTGGTTTATCCCATCTGCCTGAGGCACATATTGATATCTATGCTTACAGCACTAATTTTAACGAAGATCATGTCACAAATAGTATTCAACGTATTTGTAAGAAATGGCAAGTTATCGATGGTTTAACTGATGCTACAGTAGAGAAAATTATCGAAGAAGATGAAATCGATATTTTATTTGATCTTTGTGGTTACAACGCTAACAGCCGCATGCAGTTGTTTCAAAAAGGTGTAGCACCAATTCAGATTAAATGGGTTGGTGGATTAATAAGCAGTACTGGCATCGAAAATATGGATTATTTGCTCAGTGATCATGTTGAAACGCCTGAAGGCTCGGATGGTCTTTATACGGAAAAACTGATTCGATTGCCGGGTGACTATATTTGTTATGATCCCCCTTATTACTTGCCTGCATTGAGTGAGCCTCCTGTCATCAAAAACGGATTCATTACATTTGGTTGCTTTAATAATGCGTCAAAAATCAATGAGCCTCTACTCGAATTATGGGCGAATTTATTAAATCAAGTACCCAATTCTCGTTTGTTTTTGAAAAGCTTCAACTTTAAAAATGTCACACTCCGAGAGCGCACATTTTCAATATTAGAATCGTATGGTGTTGAGCGTGAACGCGTTATTTTGGAAGGTTCTTCTCCCCATCGCGAACTGCTGAGCAGCTATAACGATGTGGATATTGCGCTGGACCCATGGCCTTACTCGGGTGGCTTGACTACATGTGAAGCGATGGCGATGGGGGTACCGGTAGTGACATTACCTGGCCCTACCTTTGCTGGTCGTCATTCAGCCTCGCACTTGGTTCACGCCGGTATGGCTGAACTCGTAGCAGATAGCGCACAACAATATGTTAATATCGCTGTGGGGCTCACTCAGGACATTAACAGTCTCAGTGTTATTCGTCAGCACTTACGCGATATTTTGCTAGTTTCGCCAGTATGTGATGGTAAGCGCTTTGCCCAGGGATTCTCAGATGCCATGCGCGCTGTCTGGCAACATTACTGTGATGGTTGCACACCAGCAGCATTGTCGCTATTTGAAGGGACGTTGCCGCAGTTTGCTGGCAGCAGTCAACCTATTTATCTGACACACCCAGAGGTCAATACTAATCCTGTAGTTTCAGTTCAAAGCGGAGAATTTGAGTTCCAGCTTGACGGCAAAGTTATGCTAATGGATTACGGCGCAGTTATGACTCGGAGTGAGAAATTTCTCAAACTTACTGCAACGGAAGCACTGCACTGCGTAATAATGGATGCGATTGGCGAAGTGAAGGAAAACCATTTGCCACTTAATCGCAAATCATTACAGCATATCAAAACGCACTTACTGGGGGATGGTGAAGAAACGCCAGTGTACATATGTCTGAATGAGCGCTATAGCAGCGATCTGAAAACTCTCGCATACGATAATGACAGCAGCGAATGGGTGCCTCAAAAAGTTATCGCTGAACTGAAAATGCCATCATCAAAACTCGACAACATCCATGGGCTCAATCGTCTTGAATGGTTTATTGCCGATAGCCGCTTCAATCTGCGCAGTGTGTTCAATAATGGGCAGAAGATTCTGCAAAGCACACTTTTGCTTGCTGTGCGCTTTAGTTTTGAATCTTCGCACCAAGGACAGATTGGATTTAATGAATTGTTGTCAACTCTGGCAGAGCAAGGTTTTACCTTCCACAGTCTTCACAACATTGAGTATGGTGAGCCAGCAGTGGTTGAGGGAATTCAGGCCCTTGCGTCATCACGGATGTTAGCTGCACAGCTTCTGTTCATGCCTAATGATGCGCGACTAACCGCCATCACTAATGCACAAAGGGAAAAGTTAGCTTTTATTCTTCATGCGGGGTATGAGTTGCGCGATGAGGCTAGTCGTGTGTTGACTATGACTTCAACAGAACGCGCGCGTGCTTATCTTAGCAATCACCATGATGCGGCCAGCGTGCAGGATGTCGAGTCTCCGAATAAGCAACCGGTTAGCATTATCCCGGAGATGCCTCGGATGTCTGTTGCGGAAACGGAACTCTTTGAGCGGTACGTAAAGCAGTCCAGGCGTTACTTTGAATTTGGTAGTGGCGGGTCCACCAAGCTGGCGACGCGACAGGGTGTTCAGGTATATGGCGTCGAAAGTGATAAGTTTTGGGTAGAAACTTTGCATAAAGAAGCCGGTTCGTTATGTCGAGTGGACTATGTGGATATTGGCCCGACCAAAGAGTGGGGTTATCCAGTTAATGATTCTCATCAGGATAAATTCCCTCTTTACAGTGAAGCAATTCATCAGCATGTCGAGGCTTTCGATTTCATTCTTGTTGATGGGCGTTTTCGTGTCGCTTGTACGTTAAATGCTATTAAACATGCACTAGATAGCCAGGAAGATGAATCAGCGACGCTGATATTCATTCATGATTTTTGGAGCCGCCGCGATTACCATTCTGTGCTTGAATTCCTGGATACCGTTGAGAAAGCAGAAGATGCGGGTGTGTTTAGGATCAAATCTGGTATAGATCGTGTTTATATGGATCTTATGCTTGAGCGCTTCAAACTTATCCCATCGTAATTGTTAGTCTCAAAGACTCCTCTCCATTAGGTGAGGAGTCGCGTTATTAACCAGATCTCCTGTTGTTATAAGGCAAATTAAACTCTACTGATTTGATTAATTTCCCCCATCCCCCTATAACCCCAAAAAAGTAACCACCCTGTTACAGTCCCGCACAGAATTGCCGATAACTTCCCCAGAATCATTCCAATTTTTTCGCACGACTTTTTTCTGTTTCTGGGGTGTCTATGCGCTTCAATTATGACTTGTTACCGGGTGAGCTACTGACCTTCGAAGAGATCGCGTTGCGCTATGCGCAGCAGCATCCTGATGAGAAAGAACTCACCGCACGCGGGTTGCTGAGCCCGTCGACCAGCTTTCGCAATTTGGTGATCCGTGCAGTGTTCGCGCAGGAGGAGATCAACAGTCCCTTGGAGGATCTGCTGTTCGTCTCTGACGATAACGAGCGCAAAAACTATCTGCGTCGTTTTGAGCACTATCTCAAAAGCCAACAAGCTTTCCTTTATTTCCGCCGTAACGATGAAATAAAAAAGGAAGGGCGCTGGAAGGTGGTGGGTGAAACCCAGGTGTACGCCATGCTGGATCCGAATTCGGCAGAAGCGCAGAACCTGCTCACCAGTCGGGGCTTCAAGCTGGTGTTGATGCGACAGACGGAAGAGGAGGAGTACTGGCAGCTGTTCGATCCCCATGCGCACCCTTGCTTCCCACTGTCGCGCAAAATTCAGTTTCTGGTGGTGCTGAGTACGCCGCAGCATAAAGTGCCGACAGCAGTGATGCCAGGCACAGAAGTCGGGCGGCGCGTAAAGGCGAAAGTGTTCCAGCGAGCCAGCCAGGCAGAGTTTAATTCAGCCGTTAAAGCGCGCTATGGCGCCTGTATTATTACCGGCACGCAGCTCACGGAACGTCACAGCTGGCCGTGGGTGGAGGCCTGCTATATCGATACCCAGGAAAATGAAGAAGGTTTTCTTGCCGATAACAGCGTCGATAACGGATTGTTCCTGCGCAGTGACTTACAGCGTCTGTTTATCAACAAAATGATAAGCATTAACGCCGAAACCGGGCAGGTGATGTTTAATCCGGCACTGGAAACAGAAGCGCCGATTAGCGATTTTTATCAGATACTTGATGGCAAAACCTGTGCTCTGTGGGACGCGGTGCCGCCTGGCACGCGGCTACGGCTAAAAAACCTGCGCTAAAGAAACCCTGAATGGCGGTGTATTCCACCGCCATCCATAACAAATTTGAAATAACCTCGCTTTTGCCCGCCTATTCTGCCAATCGAAACCCCTACAGAATTGGATAATCATGCCGATAACTTTATTAACGCAGGGTAGTCATCGTGAACGATCTCTATACGCCCGAAGGCGTGATGGATAAACATTCGCTCTGGCAGCGCTACGTTCCTCTGGTGCGACACGAAGCGTTGCGCTTGCAGGTACGTTTGCCAGCCAGCGTTGAGCTTGACGATCTGCTGCAGGCCGGTGGCATTGGTTTATTGAATGCCGTGGAGCGCTACGACGCGCTGCAAGGCACCGCCTTTACCACCTATGCCGTGCAGCGAATCCGAGGGGCGATGCTGGATGAACTGCGCAGCCGCGACTGGGCACCTCGTAGCGTGCGTCGTAATGCGCGCGAGGTGGCCGGTGCTATGCATCAGGTAGAACAAGCGTTGGGGCGCTCGGCTACTGAGCAGGAAGTGGCTGAACAGTTGAATGTTTCGCTGGAAGAGTATCGGCAGATTCTGCTCGATACCAATAACAGCCAACTCTTCTCCTACGACGAGTATCGGGAAGAACACGGTGACAGTGCGGAGCTGGTGACGGAGGGGCATGAAGAAGCCAACCCGCTTCATCAGTTAATGGAAGGAAACCTGCGTGATCGCGTGATTGAAGCCATCGAGGCATTGCCCGATCGTGAAAAATTAGTGCTCACACTGTACTACCAGGAAGAACTGAACCTGAAAGAGATTGGCGCAGTGCTGGAAGTGGGGGAATCCCGCGTCAGTCAACTGCACAGTCAGGCGATTAAACGCCTGCGTGCCCGGTTAGCGGGGGCGCGCTGACAGACTCAGTACCTGGCATCGAAAAAATAAAAATACCGGGGACTCAGCAATGGGAGCCAAAGCCAAAGCCAGACCTTTAAGTCGTTATCTTAAAGACTATAAACACAGCCAAAGCAACTGTTCACATTGTGGCAAAGTTTTAGATCGTATGGCGTTAGTGTTTCGTGGACAGATCATCAATAAAGAGGCCATCGCGCGGATGGACCAGATGATTGATGACCAGGTATGGATGAAACTCCAGCCGGAACTGACCGCGTTATGTCGTTTCTGCAGCGATATTTTTTGTAATACCCATCCTAATTACTTCGACATTATGGCGTTCAAACAGTATCTGTTTGAGCAGACCGAGATGAGTCACAGCACCATTCGCGAGTATGTGGTGCGGCTGCGTCGTCTTGATGACATGCTGAAAGCGAAAAATTTCCCGGCCGACAGATTACGGGGCAACAGCTGGCATGAATGCCTGGAAAACGATTTGCCGGATGCGGGTAACAACAATTACCGCATCGCACTGCGTAAATATGACCAGTTTTTAGGCTGGCAGCAGGGCTGATTGTGATCCTGCCCTTGTTGTTGCTGAGCATAGCAGCAACAGGGGACGCACTCGCAGAATTCCGGGTGCGACTTTTCTCATCTTCTGCAACACTGTATGGATAATTGCACATTGCCCGAATGGAGGCTGCATTGTCTTTACATCTCTTGCACCAGTTCCCACGTCTTGAATTACTCGGTGCACCTACGCCGCTTGAGCATCTGCCACGGCTTTCTGATTATCTCGGTCGCGATATCTTTATTAAGCGTGATGACTTCACGCCTGTGGCCATGGGCGGCAACAAACTGCGCAAACTTGAATTCCTCGCGGCCGATGCGCTGCGCGAGGGCGCGGATGTCCTGCTGACGGCGGGCGCGATTCAATCCAACCATGTGCGCCAGACGGCGGCGGTGGCGGCGCGCCTTGGCCTCAAGTGTGTGGCGCTGCTGGAAAATCCAATTGGCACGACCTCAGAAAACTACCTCACCAACGGTAATCGCCTGATGCTCGACCTGATGGATGTCGAGGTGGTGATGGTCGATGCGTTGCACAACCCCACTGAACAGCTGGCCGAACAGGCTGAACGTCTCGAAGCCCAGGGTTTCCGTCCTTATATTGTGCCGGTTGGCGGTTCCAACGCACTGGGCGCGCTCGGTTACGTGGAGTGTGCGCAGGAGATCGCGCACCAAAGCGAAGGCGTGGTGGATTTCGCCGCTGTGGTGGTTGCATCGGGCAGCGCCGGCACCCATGCAGGTTTAGCGGTAGGTCTTGAGCAGTTGCTGCCTGATACCGAGCTGGTCGGTGTGACGGTTTCACGCAAAGTCGACGCGCAGTTGCCGGTGGTAGAGCGCATCCGCAGCGCGCTGGCTGAACAGTTGGAAGTGCAGACGCACGCGCCGATCACGCTTTGGGATGACTATTTCGCGCCGCGTTACGGTGAACCTAATGATGAAGGCATGGAAGCGGTGAAACTGCTGGCGCGTCTTGAAGGCATCATGCTGGACCCGGTCTACACCGGTAAAGCGATGGCCGGATTGATAGATGGCATTGCGCAGAATCGTTTCCGTCGTGAAGGGCCGCTGCTGTTTATTCATACTGGCGGCGCGCCTGCGTTATTTGCTTATCATCCTTCGGTCTAAGGCTAAGATAAAAAAGGTTTATAATCCGGCAGCTGTTGTTCTGGCCTGAAATGGGCCTGAATGCAGCGCCAATAACGAAAAGGCGGCAAATCCCGGTTTCGCCGCCTCATAGCACACAACACATCACAATAATGGGGTAAACATGGCTTTCTCTCCAATTCGTCGCCAACTGGTGATGGGCATGATGGCGGTCGCGCTGGTCGCGGGCGTTAACGTTAAAACGTTCGCCGCAGAAGATCTGCTGGCACAGGTGAAGAGCAAAGGTGAGCTGCGCGTGGGTCTGGAAGGCACCTATCCGCCGTTCAGTTTCCAGGATGAGAGCGGCAAGCTGACTGGTTTCGAAGTGGAGTTTGCGCAAGAGCTGGCGCAACACCTTGGCGTCAAAGCGGATCTGAAACCGACCAAGTGGGATGGCATGCTGGCGGCATTGGATTCTAAACGTATCGACGTGGTGATCAATCAGGTAACGATTTCACCCGAGCGTAAGAAGAAGTATGACTTCTCCACGCCATACACCATCTCTGGCGTTCAGGCGCTGACGATGAAGAAAAATGCTGGCAGCATCACCAAGCCAGAGGATCTCTCTGGTAAGAAAGTCGGTGTCGGCCTGGGGTCTAACTACGAACAGTGGCTGCGTGACAACGTCAAAGGCGTCGATATCCGTACCTATGATGATGACCCAACCAAATACCAGGATCTGCGTTCAGGTCGTGTTGATGCCATTCTGGTGGACCGTTTAGCGGCGCTGGATCTGGTGAAGAAAACCGGCGACACCATGGCGGTAGCGGGCCCGGCCTTCTCTCGACTCGAATCCGGCGTGGCGCTGCGTAAAGGCAATGACGACCTGCTGAAAGCCATTGATGCAGCGATTGCAGACATGCAGAAAGATGGCTCGCTGAGCAAACTCTCTGAGAAATGGTTCGGCGCGGACGTCACTAAATAATGCAGGAAAGCTTACAACTGGTGCTGGATTCAGCACCATTCTTACTCAAAGGCGCGCTGTTCACGCTGCAGCTGAGTATCGGCGGGATGTTCTTCGGTCTGGTACTTGGCTTTGTGCTGGCGCTGATGCGCCTGTCACATTTCTGGCCAGTAAACTGGCTGGCGCGTATCTATGTGTCGATTTTTCGTGGCACGCCGCTGATCGCCCAGCTGTTTATGATCTACTACGGCCTGCCGCAGTTCGGTATTGAGCTGGATCCTATCCCATCAGCGATGATCGGTTTGTCACTCAATACTGCCGCTTACGCCTCTGAATCCCTGCGTGGCGCGATTGCGGCGATTGAACGTGGGCAGTGGGAAGCGGCGGCGAGTATTGGCATGACGCCATGGCAAACCTTGCGTCGTGTCATCCTGCCGCAAGCGGCACGTACCGCCTTGCCACCGCTTGGTAATAGCTTTATCAGCCTGGTGAAAGACACCTCGCTGGCGGCCACCATTCAGGTGCCGGAGCTGTTCCGTCAGGCGCAATTGATCACCTCACGTACGCTGGAAGTGTTCACCATGTATCTGGCTGCCTCGCTGATTTACTGGGTGATGGCGACGGTGCTGTCGGCGTTGCAAAACCGCCTGGAAGCGCATGTGAATCGACAGGATCGGGAGGCGAAATGAGTGCGATTGAAGTACGTCAGCTGGTCAAGCAGTTTCACGGCCAGACCGTGTTGCACGGCATCGATCTGGATGTGGCACCGGGTGAAGTGGTGGCGATTATCGGGCCAAGCGGTTCGGGGAAAACCACCTTGCTGCGCAGTATCAATCTGCTGGAAGTGCCCGATAGCGGCCGCGTCACGGTGGGTAATATCACCATTGATGCCAGTATCGGGCTCAACAAGCAGAAAGAGCAGGTTCGCCGTTTGCGTCAGCAGGTGGGTTTCGTGTTCCAGAACTTCAATCTGTTCCCGCATCGTTCAGTGCTGGAGAACATCATTGAAGGGCCGGTGATCGTGAAGGGTGAACCGAAAGCAGAAGCCGTGGCGCGAGCCCGCAGCTTGCTGGAGAAGGTCGGTCTGCACGGCAAAGAGGAGAGCTTCCCGCGTCGCCTTTCTGGCGGGCAGCAGCAGCGTGTCGCCATTGCGCGTGCGCTGGCGATGCGACCGGAAGTGATTCTGTTCGATGAGCCGACTTCGGCGCTGGATCCTGAGCTGGTGGGTGAAGTGCTGAATACCATCCGCGCGCTGGCGCAGGAGAAACGCACCATGGTGATCGTTACGCATGAGATGAGTTTTGCGCGTGACGTGGCCGATCGGGCGATCTTTATGGATCAGGGCCGTATCGTGGAGCAGGGCGCAGCGAAAGAGCTGTTCAGCCATCCGCAGCAGGCACGCACCCGCCAATTTCTTGACAAGTTTCTTAACCAATAGTCTCAAGCGTCGTCTGGTTCTGACGGCGCTTTCTCTTTTCTCATCTGAATCCCTTCTCTCAGTTTCCTCTGAAAATTGTCAAAGAACTTTCAATTAACCATCTGAAAAATAATGTTTTATTGCCTATTAAATTTTGCTGGCAAGGAGCAGAAGGATTTTTAAGACGCCCCCGATTGAGACATCTTAGTAAATATAAATAATTCTTTACAAATTCATGGCGCAATCAGGATCATAAAATGACACATGCCAGAAATGAAGTCCTCTGGATCAACACGTTAAAAGGTGCCTGCATCTTGCTGGTGGTGTTGCACCACTCGATTATCACCACTTTCGCTCCCTCACTGCATCACCTCACGGCCGGCATGGTCCCCGCGCACTGGTGGGTGACCTTCAATACCTATCTTTCACCGCTGCGTATGCCCGCTTTTTTCTTTGTCTCAGGCCTGCTGGCGGCCAGTTCGATCGTCAAAAAGAGCTGGAAAGAGGTGTTCACCAAGAAGTTCAGCAATATCGTGTATCTCTATTTGCTGTGGGGGGTGATTCAGTGGCTGAGCATTCACTATATCTCCACGCACCTCGGTGAGCGGCTGTCCAGCACTAAAAACGCTGCCTATGCCGACACGCCGTTTGAGTTCCTTAAACTGCTGCTGACTTCCATGACCAGCCTCTGGTATCTGTACGCGCTGGCGGGCTTCTTCCTGTTCACCAAGCTGTTCCACCGCCAGAAAATGGCGCTGATGGCACTGGCGATTGTCGCGACCTACGCTGCGCAGTTTAGCCTGATCCCTGGTTGGGGGCCGGCCAGCGTGGCGCAAAACTATCTCTACTTCCTGCTCGGCGTATTCTTCAGCCAGTCTTTGATTGAGATGAGCCAGCTTAAGCGCCAACACTGGCTACTGCTGGCAGGCATCGCGGTGATTGGCGTGGTACATCATGTGGGGGGCATCTATAAAAACCCGTTCTACAGCCTGCTGACCATCGTGTTTGGTATCGTCGTGTGCCGTTTCCTCAATGAGCGCCTGAACATGGCGTGGCTGAACTGGATTGGCCGTAACACGCTGCAGATTTACGTACTGCACCGCATCTTCATAGAGTTGCTGGGACTGAGCGCGATTGCCCTGGCGCTGCATTACGGCTGGTTTGGTCATGCGGCCTTCAGTTGGGCATGGGCGCTGCTGATGCCGATGACGGGCGTGGCGCTCTGCGTGACGATCTCACTGGCGGTGTGGTCACTGCTGAATCGCGGTCCAGGCAGAATGTTATTCATCTATCCGCGACTGTTGAGAAAACCCGTGCCAGAGACAAAAGCGGCACCGCTGCAATAATCAAAAAGGGCCAGTTCGCTGGCCCTAATTATTTTCTCATAGCACAATATTAATATCCGCGTTTATCCATCTGCCACATATCATAATTGTCCGAATAAAATTTGATTTTAATTTGGTTTGTTTGTGATGGATTGTTCTTAATTTCCCTGTATTAATTGCTAACCTTATTGCCCTCGTCATACCCTTAGTGACTCTAATTTGGGAAGATATTGTTAGCCTGCTTAGCATTTGATTAGTGTCTGGAACTGTAAAGTATTGTTATATCAGGACCAGTAAAAAACTTTTAGGACTTTCGCTAGAGTCATCCCCCGCCAGCTTGTTTAATAATCGTTGAATAACCAGAAATGCATCATTGTTTATTTCCTCATACTTCTCCTTAAAGACCTACACAGCAGCGGGAGTTAATCATATGAATAACGCCAGGAAAGAAGATATTGCATGGGTCAATACCCTAAAAGGGGCCTGCATATTGCTGGTGGTGTTGTACCACACCGTATTACCCGGATTTGAAGGAACGGTGAAATTATTGACGGCGGGTTGGATACCGGCAGAAATATGGGTGCAGTTTAATACTGTTTTATCTCCGCTGCGTATGCCAGCCTTTTTCTTTGTTTCGGGCTTGCTGGCAACCAACGGGATTCTTAATCGTCCGTGGAAGCAGGTATTTACCAGTCGTATTACCAACCTGTTCTATCTCTATATTTTGTGGGGCTTTATTCAGTGGTGGTCGATTGTGGGTATCTCGACAGAGATTACCGGCCAGCGTATCTCACACAATCTGAATGCCGCCTATGCGGGTTCACTGTTTGAGTTCCTGAAACTGACGTTTATGGCGATGAGCACCTCGTGGTATCTGTACGGACTGGCACTGTATTTCCTGTGTGCGAAGATCTTCCACAAACAGAAAGTGGCGTTGCTGGTGGTCGCGGTTGCGCTTAACTATCTGGCGGTGGAGAAGATCATTCCATACTGGGGACCGCAAAGCGTGGCGCAGTACTTCCTGTTCTTCCTGCTGGGCGCGTTCTGGAGCCCGCTGATGCTGCGTATGAGCGAATGGCGTCGTGAAAATCTCGTGCCATGGGCGCTGCTGGCGACGGTATCAGGGATTCACATTATCTTCGGTCTGGATAAGAGCCTGTTCCTGTGCATCATCGCGGTGCTGGCGAGCGTGGCGGCCTGCCGCTGGCTTAACGCGCACTTTAAGATGACGTACTTTAACTGGATTGGCCGTAACACCCTGCAAATCTACGTGATCCATCGTATTTTCATTGAGTATTTTGGCATGTCAGCGATTCTGTTCGCTCAGCGCCATCATCTGTTTGACTATGCCTGGTTCTCCGTGTTGTGGGCATGTTTCTATCCGGTGGCGATTGTGGGGATTTGCTCGCTGCTGTCGGTGGCGGTGTGGTCTGTCACCAATCGCGGGTTGGGGCAGTCGCTGTTTGTCTTCCCGACCTTGATTGGCCTGAAGCGCAACAAGTCTGTGGCTTAAGCTCAAAGTACAAAACAGTAGCGCCGCAACAAGTGGATATACTCGTCGCGGCGCGCCATGAAAAAGGGCCCTTGCGGGCCCTTATCTTTTTAACCAATGGTCATCAGACTGGCGTTACCACCCGCTGCGGCGGTATTCACGCTCAGTGAGCGCTCTATCAACAGACGTTCCAGCAGCAGATTGGTTTCGCCACGCGCGAAGCCCTGTACCGAAACAATCGCGCCGTCACGCGCAGCAACCTGCTCGCACAGCACACGTAACTGATCGGCGTCACCGTGATAGATCACCGCATCAAACCCGGCGGCCAGCAAATCTTTCACCAACACCACGTGTTTTTGCACGGCGGCAGGTAGTGATTTGCGCAGTGCGCGATGCAACTCATCATCCTGCCAGATTGCCTGACTGCCCACGCTGGTCACTGCTGCCAGTTGCGTCAGTGCGTCCTGCTCGTTATCCGCAATACAGAGGACATGATCGCGCGGCAGAAGCGTGAAGGTGTTACGTTCACCGGTTGGGCCAGGCAGCAGTCGCACCGTACCCGCCTGCGCCAGCTCGTCATAACGCTGACAGAGTGCCAGCAGTTCAGGTTTATCCTGCGCCCAGCTCTGCAATGCCTGGTGCGCGCTCATCAGCTCAGCACGTACGGAACTGTCGACTGGACGCTCGGCATCCTGACGATCAAAGGTCTTACGCAGTGCACTGTCTGGGCGGTTTGCCAGCAGGCGATAGAGATACAAAGGACCTCCGGCTTTTGGACCGGTGCCGGATAAACCTTCTCCACCAAAGGGCTGCACGCCGACGACCGCGCCGACCATATTGCGGTTCACATACAGGTTACCGACCTTCGCGCCTGCCGTGACTTGCGCGATGGTTTCATCAATACGCGTATGCACACCCAGTGTCAGACCGTAACCAGAGGCGTTAATCTGATCGATCAGCTGTGGCAGGCTGTTACGCGCATAACGCACCACGTGCAGCACTGGGCCAAACACTTCTTTATCCAGATCGCTTACCTGACCCAGCTCGATCAGGGTTGGCTTGATAAAGGTGCCGCTGGTCCACTCTTTGCTGTCTTGCGGATTGTCCTGCGCCGCCTGATACACGGTGAAACCCTTATTGCGCATCGCCTGAATGTGGCGCTCGATGTTACCTTTGGCTTCGGCGTCGATTACCGGGCCGATATCCGTAGAGAGACGTTCCGGATTGCCCATGCGGCATTCGGCCATCGCGCCACGCAGCATTTTCAGGGTGTGATCGGCGACATCATCTTGTACGCACAGCAGACGCAGCGCCGAGCAACGCTGTCCGGCGCTGTCAAAGGCGGAGGCAACGATATCGACCACCACCTGCTCAGTCAGCGCCGAAGAATCCACGATCATGGCGTTCATGCCGCCGGTTTCAGCAATCAGCGGCGTTGGGCGGCCTTGCGGATCGAGACGACCCGCCAGATTGCGTTGCAGCAGCGTCGCGACAGCGGTGGATCCGGTGAACATCACACCGCGTACTCGCTCGTCACCCGTTAACTGTGCACCGACAGTCTCGCCCTGGCCCGGCAGCAGTTGCAGCACACCTGATGGCACGCCCGCATCCAGCATGATTTGTACCGCCTGCGCGGCTATCAGCGGCGTCTGCTCAGCGGGTTTCGCCAGCACGCTGTTACCGGCTGCCAGTGCTGCAGCAATCTGACCGGTGAAGATCGCCAGCGGGAAGTTCCACGGGCTGATGCACACCACTGGGCCGAGCGGACGATGGGTTTCGTTATCGAAATCATCACGCACCATACCGGCGTAGTAATAGAGGAAATCAACCGCTTCACGCACCTCGGCAATGGCGTTGTTGTAGGTCTTACCTGCTTCACGCACCAGCAGGCCAATCAGCTGCTGCATCTGGCCTTCCATCGCTTCGGCGGCGCGCTCCAAAATGGCTGCACGTTCTTGTGGCGGGGTGGCAAACCAGATTGGACCGGCATTTACTGCGGCATCCAGCGCTTCCGAGACTTCTGCTTCGCTGGCATCGCGCACGCTGCCCACCACATCGGCTGGCGCAGAAGGGTTGAGTACCGGACGGCTCACGCCGTCACCCAGCTCACCTTCGACCAACGGCTGGGCAATCCATGGCTGGCTGGCGCTATTGAGCAGGGCGCTGGAGAGTGATGCCAGACGATGTTCGTTAGCCAAATCCAGACCGGCTGAGTTGGCGCGCTTATCACCATACAGATCGCGCGGCAGCGGGATTTTCGGATGCGGTAAACCGACTGCGCCTTCGGTCAGCGCCATCTTCTCCACCGCAGAAACCGGATCGGCAACCAGCTCATCCAGCGGCAGGGTGTTATCTGCGATGCGGTTAACAAACGAGGTGTTGGCCCCGTTTTCCAGTAAGCGACGTACCAGATAGGCGAGCAGGGTTTCATGGGTGCCGACCGGTGCGTAGATACGGCACGGACGGTTCAGTTTGCCGTCTGCCACTTTGCCGACCACCTGCTCATACAGCGGTTCGCCCATGCCGTGCAGGCACTGGAACTCGTACTGACCCGGATAGTAGTTATTGCCTGCCAGCTGATAGATCGCTGCCAGCGTGTGAGCGTTATGAGTAGCAAATTGCGGATAGATCAGATTCGGTACCGCCAACAGTTTGCGGGCGCAAGCCAGGTAAGAGATGTCGGTGTACACCTTGCGGGTATAAACCGGATAACCTTCCAGCCCATCAATCTGCGCACGTTTGATTTCGCTATCCCAATACGCGCCTTTCACCAGACGGATCATCAGGCGACGGCGGCTGCGTTGGGCGAGATCGATCAGGGAGTCGATCACAAACGGGCAGCGCTTCTGGTATGCCTGAATCACAAAGCCAATCCCGTTCCAGCCGTCCAGTTCCGGCTCGAAGCACAGTTTTTCCAGCAGATCGAGCGACAGTTCCAGACGGTCTGCTTCTTCCGCATCGATATTGATACCAATGTCGTAAGAGCGCGCCAGTAAGGTCAGTGATTTAAGGATCGGATATAGCTCTTCCATCACGCGTTCATACTGCGCGCGGCTATAGCGAGGATGCAGGGCCGACAGTTTGATCGAGATGCCTGGACCTTCATAGATGCCACGGCCATTGGAAGCTTTACCAATGGCATGGATCGCCTGCTGATAGGACACCAGATAAGCTTTGGCATCACTGGCGGTCAGCGCTGCTTCACCCAGCATATCGTAGGAGTAGCGGAAGCCTTTCTCTTCCAGTTTGCGCGCATTGGCCAGTGCTTCCGCAATGGTTTCGCCGGTGACGAACTGCTCGCCCATCAGGCGCATCGCCATATCCACGCCTTTGCGGATCAGCGGTTCTCCACTCTTACCAATAATGCGATTAAGTGAACGCGACAAGTTGGCTTCATTGTGAGTCGATACCAGACGTCCGGTAAACAGCAGACCCCAGGTTGCGGCGTTAACGAACATCGACGGGCTGCGGCCCAGATGCGACTGCCAGTTGCCATTGCTGATTTTGTCGCGAATCAGCGCGTCACGAGTTGGTTTGTCGGGAATACGCAGCAGCGCTTCCGCCAGACACATCAGCGCCACGCCTTCCTGCGAAGAGAGGGAGAACTCTTGTAACAGACTTTGCACCATTCCGGCGCGTCCGGTTGCACCTTTTTGGTGACGCAACTTATCCGCCAGGCTATAAGCCAGCTGATGGGTTTTCTCGGCCAGCGGGGCAGGGAGACGCGCCTGCTCCAGCAGCATCGGTACCGCATCCGTTTCCGGACGACGCCACGCAGCGGTGATGGCAGAGCGCGTGACCGACTGCGGCAAAATATGTTCAGCGAAGTCGAGGAAGGGCTGGAATGACTCGTCTGCCGTGCCTTCTTCACTGGCGGCGTCGGCGAGCTGTAGGGGAATTTCCGGCAAAGATTCACCGGCTTCCAGCTGCGAAAGGTAGTTAAAAATCGCCTGTTTGATCAGCCAGTGTGGGGTGCGGTCAATTTTGCCTGCCGCCAATTTAATGCGATCGCGGGTGGCTTCATCCAACTTCACCCCCATGGTGGTCGTTCCCATGATTTCCTCGTCCTCAAAATATGATTCAACATCAGCGTGGGCTGCACTATCACTCATGTTGCAACTTTGTGCAACCATGTTAAATGTGACCTGAGTTGCACGTTTATCAACACTTAAAATCGGTCATGTGAAGAAACGGCACAAAACTTGCTGCAAGAAGCTCGCCAAAGTTGCAACTCCCGTCAACGAGAGCACTCTCATGTTGAACAAGGTGCAACTCAAAGTGTGAGCGTGTGCAACCTATTGGCATTAAATCAGCGAAGTCAGGTGAAACCATTGTGACAGCTGTGTTAAATGCATTGTGCGCGCCGCCCCTTTGCGGCAGGATACCGCGCCTTAAGAGAAATCGCTTTCTCTGGATGCGGTAAAGCCCTGATGCCGTCCCGTTCCGATGGCTCAGGAAAAAAGATTTCTCTTAACGGATTAAATAATAAGTGGAGAGAGTATGAGTATGAGTACACCGATGTTGGTGACCTTTGTAATTTATATCCTGGGAATGGTGCTGATTGGCTTTATTGCCTACCGTTCGACCAAAAACTTTGACGACTACATACTGGGCGGACGCAGTTTAGGCAGTGTGGTCACCGCACTGTCAGCGGGTGCATCAGATATGAGCGGTTGGTTGCTGATGGGTTTACCCGGCGCCATCTTCCTTTCCGGCATTTCAGAAAGCTGGATCGCCATTGGCCTGACCATCGGTGCCTGGCTTAACTGGAAAATTGTGGCAGGTCGCCTGCGCGTGCAGACCGAACATCACGATAATGCCTTAACGCTGCCGGACTTCTTCTCCAGCCGTTTCGAAGACAAAAGCAAGTTGCTGCGTGTTATCTCCGCTGTAGTTATTCTCATCTTCTTCACCATTTATTGCGCATCAGGCGTGGTTGCGGGTGCACGTCTCTTTGAAAGCACCTTCGGTATGGATTACCAAACTGCGCTGTGGGCCGGTGCTGCTGCCACCATTCTTTATACGCTGGTGGGCGGATTCCTGGCGGTGAGCTGGACCGATACCGTGCAGGCCAGCCTGATGATCTTCGCGCTGATCCTCACTCCGGTGTTTGTGATTATCGCGGTAGGTGGCCTGGATGATTCACTGGCGGTGATCGAAGCAAAAAGTCTTGAAAACCTCGACATGCTGAAAGGGCTCAACTTTGTTGCCGTTATCTCCTTACTCGGATGGGGCCTGGGTTACTTTGGACAACCGCATATCCTGGCGCGCTTTATGGCGGCGGATTCACATCACTCGATTCGCACTGCACGTCGCATTGGCATGACCTGGATGATCCTGTGCCTGGCCGGTGCCGTGGCGGTGGGCTTCTTCGGTATCGCCTACTTCCAGAACCACCCTGAGCAAGCGGCAGGCGTAAGCCAGAACGGCGAACGCGTGTTCATTGAACTGGCGCGTATCCTGTTTAACCCGTGGATTGCTGGCATCCTGCTGTCTGCGATTCTGGCAGCGGTGATGTCCACCCTAAGCTGCCAGCTGCTGGTGTGCTCAAGCGCCCTGACAGAAGATCTCTACAAAGGCTTCCTGCGTAAAAATGCCAGTCAGAAAGAGCTGGTGTGGGTAGGGCGTTTAATGGTGCTGCTGATTGCGTTGATCGCCATCGCGCTGGCGGCCAATCCGGAAAACCGTGTGCTCGGCTTAGTCAGCTATGCATGGGCGGGCTTTGGTGCTGCCTTCGGTCCGGTTGTTCTGTTCGGCGTATGCTGGAAACGTATGACCCGCAATGGCGCGCTGGCCGGGATGGTGATTGGTGCACTGACGGTGCTGCTGTGGAAACAGTATGGTTACACCGAACTGTATGAAATCATTCCTGGCTTCATCTTCGCCAGCATCGCGATTGTGGTGTTCAGCCTGATCGGCAAAGGCCCATCAAAAGAAGCACAAGCGCGCTTCGCCGCCGCTGAAGCTGAATACAACACCAAGTAATTCTGTCTCTGACACACTAAGCCCGCCCGTATACGGCGGGCTTTTTTTATGGAATCGACCAGGCTTCAGCATTCCCTTCAAAGCAATGACATAGTTAGTCGTCCGATAAAGGCCATTCCGGGGAGCGAAGCGTCCGCGCCATGGACGGCGCGGCCGATCTGCAGGGATGCGTGGTTTCTTCGCGATCGGGATGGCCTTTAGTGGACAATGCGCTGAACTCAAAGCGACACCTCTACACTGAACCTGAAGCGATAACTCTGCACCGAACGTGCAGCGAAAACCCGGCACTGAACCTGCAGCGATATCCCGGCACTGAGCTTGCAGCCACACCCCAGCACTGAATATTTATCTGAACGCTGAAATCCCCATCACCCATTTTCAGTGAATCCGTATTACAGCCCGCAAATGAGAAATAATTTCATTCAGTGACTTGTAATTTTACCCGCGATAATGATAATCGATATCGTTTGCACTTTACGTATTTTTACCTAAGGTTTACCCTCCTTAACAATCAAGAGGTTGGTGATGTTCGTACCGTTTCTCATTATGCTGCGTGAAGGTCTTGAAGCAGCTCTCATCGTCAGCCTGATTGCCAGCTACCTGAAACGCACCCAGCGCACTCAGTGGTTCCCCGCGATGTGGGCGGGTGTCTTCATTGCCGCGGCACTCTGCTTAGGCCTTGGCATCTTCATCAATGAAACCACTGGCGAATTCCCGCAAAAACAGCAAGAACTGTTTGAAGGCATCGTCGCGGTCGTCGCGGTGGTCATCCTCACGTCCATGGTGTTCTGGATGCGCAAAGTCTCACGTAACATCAAAGCCACACTGGAACGATCGGTCGATCAGGCATTGCAAAAGCAGGGCGGCGGTGGCTTCCCGCTGGTCCTCATGGTCTTTCTGGCCGTGGCGCGTGAAGGTCTTGAATCCGTCTTCTTCCTGCTGGCGGCTTTCACCCAGGATGTTGGCTACGCGCCGCCGATTGGCGCGGTGCTGGGCTTATTAACGGCGATTGTTTTGGGCATGCTGCTCTACTACGGCGGCATCCGCCTCAACCTGGCGAGCTTCTTCTGCTGGACCAGCTTATTCATTCTCTTTGTTGCCGCAGGTCTCGCGGCAGGTGCGATCCGTGCTTTCCACGAAGCGGGGCTCTGGAACCACTTCCAGGACATTGCTTTCGACCTCAGCAACACGCTCTCCACCCACTCGGTGGTCGGTACGCTGCTGGAAGGCATTCTCGGCTATCAGGAAACGCCAAGCGTCAGTGAAGTGGCGGCCTGGCTTATCTACCTGATTCCGGCGCTGCTGCTGTTCTTCTTCCCGGCGCGCCCAACGGCCAGTGCTGCGCGCACCACACGCTGAAATTAAATCAGGCGCGATTGCGCGTCTGTTCTTCCATGTAACAGGGATATCACTATGACGATTCGCTTCCGCCGTAAGGCGCTGTTGGTTTCAATGCTGGCTCTCTCAGGCGCCGCATCTGCTGCATCCATCCCGCAAGTCACGGTTACCGTCACTGACAAACAGTGTGAGCCGATGTCACTCAATGTGCAGGCGGGTAAAACCCAGTTCATCATTAAAAACAACAGCCAGAAAGCGCTGGAGTGGGAAATCCTGAAAGGGGTGATGGTGGTAGAAGAGCGTGAAAACATCGCGCCGGGTTTTAGCCAGAAACTGACTGCGAACCTCGAAGCGGGCGAATATGACATGACCTGTGGCTTGCTGACCAACCCGAAAGGCAAATTGGTGGTATCGGGTGAGTCGAAAACCGCTGCCAAAGGTAAAACCGACATCATGCAGCTGGCTGGCCCAATCACAGACTACAAAACCTACGTGATGAGCGAAGTCAAAGAGTTGGTGGCGGGCACTCAGGCCTTCACCGATGCGGTTAAAGCGGGCGACCTGGAAAAAGCCAAAGCGCTGTACGCACCAACCCGTGCGCACTACGAACGTATCGAACCGATTGCAGAACTGTTCTCCGATCTGGACAGCAGCATCGATGCCCGTGAAGATGACTTCGAGAAAAAAGCGGATGATCCGAAATTCACCGGTTTCCACCGCATCGAAAAAATCCTCTGGGCCGACAAAACCACCAAAGGTGCAGAAGAGTTTGCGACTAAGCTGAATCAGGACGTGCTGGATCTGCAGACCCGCATCAGTGAACTGGCCTTCCCTCCGGCGAAAGTGGTCGGTGGCGCAGCTGGCCTGATCGAAGAAGTGGCGGCCAGCAAAATCTCGGGTGAAGAAGATCGTTACAGCCGTACCGACCTGTCCGACTTCCAGGCTAATATCGACGGCGCACAGAAAATCGTTGATCTGCTGCGTCCACAGTTGCAAAAAGCTAACCCGCAGCTGCTGGCGAAAGTCGATGCTAACTTTAAGAAAGTCGACAGCATCCTCAGCAAATACCGCACCAAAGACGGTTTCGAATCTTACGAGAAACTGACTACCGCTGACCGCAATGCGCTGAAAGGGCCGATCACCACTCTGGCGGAAGATCTCTCCCTGCTGCGCGGAACTTTAGGTCTCGACTAATCATGAGCCATAAAAATGACGCGGCAGAGCCGTCGCGTCGTCGTTTATTGCAGGGGTTAGGTATGTTGGGCGGCGCGGCCGCCCTGAGTGGCGGTTGTCCATTCCATACGGCAGCCGCGGCTGACAGCTTCTCTCCTGGCACGGTTGCACCCGATGCGCGCCAGCAAGCGCAACCTTTCTACGGCCCGCATCAGGCTGGCATTATCACCCCGCAGCAAGCTTCGATGATGCTGGTGGCCTTTGACGTCTTAGCCAGTGATAAAAGTGACCTCGAGCGTCTGTTCCGTCTGCTAACAGCGCGCTTCGCTTTCCTGACAAAAGGAGGCGCCGCGCCAGTTGTCACCAACCCGCAGCTGCCGCCAATGGATTCCGGCATTCTTGGCGCCGATATCGCACCCGATAATCTCACCATGACGCTGTCCGTGGGCACCTCGTTGTTTGATGAGCGCTTTGGTTTGAGTGCACACAAACCGACGCAACTGCAAAGCATGACGCGCTTCCCCAACGATTCGCTGGATGCCGATCAGTGTCACGGCGATCTTCTGCTGCAAATCTGCGCCAATACGCAAGATACGGTGATACACGCACTGCGCGACATCATTAAGTACACGCCCGATCTGCTGGCCGTGCGCTGGCGGCGCGACGGCTTTATCGCCGACCACGCCGCACGCAGTCACGGTAAAGAAACGCCGATCAATCTGCTGGGCTTTAAAGATGGCACCGCTAACCCTGACACGCATAATCCTGCGTTGATGGATCAGTTGCTGTGGGTCACTGCAAATCAACAAGAACCCGCATGGACGCAGGGAGGCAGTTATCAGGCGGTGCGTATCATTCGTTTCCACGTTGAAATGTGGGATCGCACTCCACTGGGTGAACAGCAAACGATATTCGGTCGTGAGAAACTTTCCGGTGCGCCGCTGGGCATGAAAGAGGAACATGACGTGCCGGATTACAGCAAAGACCCGGATGGCGATGTCATCGCGCTGGATGCGCATATCCGTCTCGCTAACCCACGCACGCCGGAAACCGACAGCAGTTTAATGCTGCGCCGGGGTTACAGTTACTCCTCAGGGATTACCGGTTCGGGGCAGCTAGATATGGGACTCTTGTTCGTTTGCTATCAGCATGATTTAGCCAAAGGCTTTATCACCGTGCAAAAACGTCTCAATGGCGAAGCGCTGGAAGAATATATTCGTCCGATTGGCGGCGGATACTTTTTCGTTTTGCCCGGCGTCCCTGACGAAAAACATTACCTTGGCCAGCCTTTACTGCAGGCCTGATTAATAAACGCACCGTGCCAGCACAGCGATAAGGTTGCGCTGGCGCTTTTTTCACCGACCGTAAACTTTCCCCTGGTCGCTTCCTGTTCCGAATGTTCCGAAAAAGTTCGTCGCACGTCAAATAATCCATCTAACTGAAAATGCGAGATAATTTAATTTAAGACGAAAATTCTCGTGCTTCGCTTATCTGTTTTTCTTTGTCGTGACGTAAAAATACTGTTGCAAAGCAAGGTTAATATGATGCACTTTACTCATAAGCGTTGTCAGTTGTGTGGCTAAGTCCACTGGAGTTCGCGCATGACCCGGTCCTTCTATGGACAGTTAAATACACTTCAGCTAGCGCAGTACACTGCGGGGGATTTCTTCCCTCCAAAGTATCCTCTTCACTTTTCAATTATCGTTTCCGAACTAACGCCAATTCTCTACCGGTGCGCTTCAGCGCTTCGTCGTTGTTGCACACTATTTTCAATGGCCAGACCCGGCTTACAAGGAAGCCAAACAAACCTCTAAAGCGTTCAAGTCATCGCCGCGGGTGATCCGCCGCGATAAATGAAACCAACTGTAAGGTGCCACTATGGGAAGACAGAAAGCAGTGATCAAAGCGCGTCGTGAAGCAAGAAGAGTCGTTCGTAGTGATTCTCGCAGTCACCGTCAGCGCGAAGAAGAATCGGTCACTTCGCTGGTGCAGATGGGTGGGTTGGACTCAATTGGTATGGCGCGTGATTCACGCGATCGTGGCCCGATTGAAGCCAGAAATGAAGCTCAGGCGCACTATCTTAATGCCATAGAAACGAAACAGCTGATATTCGCCACCGGTGAAGCCGGTTGCGGTAAAACCTGGATTAGCGCAGCCAAAGCGGCTGAGGCCCTGATCAATAAGGATATCGAAAGGATTATTGTGACGCGCCCGGTTCTGCAGGCGGATGAAGACCTCGGTTTCCTTCCTGGGGATATTTCCGAGAAGTTCGCCCCGTATTTCCGACCGGTATACGACGTTCTGGTTAAACGTCTCGGCGCTTCTTTTATGCAGTACTGCCTGCGGCCTGAAATTGCCAAGGTAGAGATTGCGCCCTTCGCATATATGCGCGGACGTACGTTTGAAAATGCGGTAGTGATCCTTGATGAGGCACAAAACGTCACTGCGGCACAGATGAAGATGTTCCTGACACGCTTAGGCGAGAACGTGACGGTTATCGTCAACGGAGATATCACCCAGTGTGACTTGCCGTCCCATGTCAAATCCGGTCTTGCTGATGCGCTGGCGCGTTTCGAAGAAGACGAGATGATTGGTGTGGTGCGTTTCGACAAAAACGACTGCGTCCGTTCGGCACTTTGCCAGCGCACGCTGCTGGCTTACGGTTAACCATTGAGTCGTAGTTGATTGAGAGTGTAGCGAAGCAAAACCCGGTGCAAGCCGGGTTTTTTTATTGCTACTTAGCCTGGTTCAATGAATAACTGCTGGTTAGGAAAATCGATCAGAACACGATGGTGCTGTAAGAAATCGGTGCCTAATAAACCCTCCGCTGCCATTCGCGAGTCAACATCATCTAATAGCACGACATCGATATCTATTTCCCCGGATGTCGCGTTTTTGATATTTATTTGAGTCGCCCGGCAGCCTTCATAATCCAATTCGTCGATGACTTCTTTGCAGGGATAAACGTTCTCTGTTCTATTTAAACGTTTACTCCACAGCATTGAGTGTGATGCACCGGTATCCAGCAGCATATTAAAGGTTTCATTATTCTTCATTGCCTCAATGATAATACCCTCATGGGTTAAGGTTAACGGCAGCGCTAACCATTGCTGACGATCGATATTGAAATCGTCCAGCCGATCAGCAACGGAAAAAAGGCGATGCTGATAATCGATGAGCAGGGCTTTCTGCCGGAATAGCCCCAATCCGATAACCATACTTTCCGGACGTTTGCCGTCAGGCTGCAGCGTCAGCCCCCATGGAACCAGGGAAATCCCTTCAACATTCTCAAAGTTCATACCATTGACGTAAACATGGTGGAACATGAATTTATCATGCAGGAACACTTCGCCGGTCAGATCGGTGGTGCGCACTTTCTCCTTTAGGGGTTTTAACCAGGGCACCTGTCGTATAAATGACTGATCAAAATGGAAAGCAAATGCGGAGCCGGTATCAAGCATGAACTCGCCATCCTGACCATTAATATTCAGTGTTGCAATCGGTACTGCACTCTCATCGAATTTAAACTGAATTTCTATTACCGCTTCAGCTAACGAGGTGAATGTCATGGCGCAGATAAAAATGCCATGATGCATAAATCCCTTCATTTATTGTTTTTCCCTATATTAGTATTAACTTCCCCAGGCGTCTTCAGTGTCGATATTCATAAAAAGCGAAAGGTTTACTCCTCATGCTGCGTTATTTTTTATCCAAAAATGTTTTACGCGCCATTTTGTGATCGAACACAGGAACATCTTCGGAGAACCGTGCAGTACGTGCATCACGCTCATAGCCCTGAGGTTCACACAGGAGTTGATAAAGCTCCGGGCGACGACCGTGGATCCAGCGGCGTCCGGTAGACATCGCCAGTAACGAGAGATCCAGGTCGGCACTCACCAGCGTATCCCTGAAGGAAGTGGTTTCGTTAACGATGCGGCCATAGGGATCAATCACCATCGCATTGCCGGTACGGATCTCGCCGTTATCCAGTCCGACGCCATTACTGAACAGGACGAAAAGACCGTTATCGTGCGCACGCGAAGGCAGCCAGCGCATCAACCAGCCTCGACCGCTGTCGCTAGCCAGAGCGATTTCCAGTGCGCTGGGAGCGCTTTCTCGGTTTTCCCACAGACTCACCGGAAAGGGTTTCATACCAAAGGGACTGCGTGAATGGGTGCCACCTGTTTGATGCGGGGCAATCAGAATATCGGCTCCCATGAGCGCGGTGATGCGGACGTTATCGGTTAAATTATTGTCCCAGCAAATCAGAATCCCGACTTTCACCCCCCATGGCGTGTCAAACACGGTGAATTCATTTCCCTGGGCGATGCCCGCATGTTCGAAAGCATGGATCTTACGATGTACATGGCGTTGGCCATCCGGCATGCAGACCGCATAGGCATTGTAGAGCAGTCCATTATCATGCTTTTCGATGTAGCCGGCGCCGATCGCCATCTGATGCTTTTCCGCCAGGCTCGCGATACGCGCCAGTGACGGGCTGTTTTCCGTGCGCTCGGCCAGGGCTTCGACCTCTGTAATGGGCAGATCCGGCACATGCCAGTAACCCGTGATGCACATTTCAGGAAAGGCTAATATTTTGACTTCTTCTTGTGCGGCCTGCGCGATAAAGCGCTCCATCACGGAAAGATTGTAAGCTTTGTCGCTGGCGCGATGGCAAAACTGCACGGTGGCAACGCGAAGTGAATGTTCCATGGTGATTCTCCAAAAGGAACCAGGTCGCTATTTCACCAGAGGGAAAACCACCGTGTATAATCACAACTTCTCCCACTTTGATAACCGATTGGAATGGATATTAAACTGTTACGCGCCTTTGTGACGCTGGCGCAAGAAGGCACCTACCACTCGGCGGCCAATAAGCTCTGCATCACCCAGCCCGCACTCTCGAAACAGATCCAGACACTGGAGCACCTTTCTGGTGTGACGTTATTTCATCGCGGACGGCATGGTGCGCGGTTAACGGTGGCGGGAGATCAATTGTTAGCGGCTGCCAGCGAGGCAGTGGAGCGCTATGCGGATTTTTTCGCTGACGTGACGGCGATCCAAAGAGGGGATTCAGGAAAACTCACTCTGGGTTTTGGCATCTCTTCTTATCTTTTTGCTGCCAAACGTGTCGCTGCCTTTCGCGTTCGTTATCCCGGCGCACAGGTCTCGCTCAACGATATGCCTTCGGCGGTTCAGACCCAATGGCTTGCTGAAGGACGACTGCAGGTGGGATTTGTGCGCTTACCCGTGCCTGAACCACTGCAAAGTCACAGTCTGGATACGGAACAATTAGTGCTGGCGGTAGCCGCTGATCAATTATCGAGTCACTTAGAAACAACACAGGTTATTGAAAATCGTCAACTCTTACAGTTGGCACCTCAGCGGGGCGAAGGGCTCACTACGCAGGCCGATCAATTCCTGACCGCAAGAAACCTCACGCCGCGCACGGTGTCGGCTGCTGATGATATTCAGACGTTACTGGCGCTGGTGGCCGCTGGTGATGGTGTGGCGTTACTGCCGGCGAGTGTGAAACACATCCTGCCTGTAGGCGTCACACTATTGCTTCTGGAAGGCGAGCATACCCAATGGCACACCGGTTTGGCGTGGAATGGTCATATTAAGGACCCGCTAAGAGACAAGTTTTTAGCGATGGTAATGGAAGATGGCCAGATAAATTAACGATGTGGCTGAATTGAAGACAAAAAAAAGCCTGAACTTTCGTTCAGGCTCTTCTTCAAAATGATGGCGGTGAGAGGGGGATTCGAACCCCCGATACGTTGCCGTATACACACTTTCCAGGCGTGCTCCTTCAGCCACTCGGACATCTCACCACATTTTTTCTGCCAACCGCACTGGGTCAACGGGGCGCTACTATAGGGAGTTACCTGAATACGGTCAAGCCCTATTTTCTCCTTTTGTTCTATCCGCTTAAGCTCTGTGCAGCTTGCTGCATCTCTCGCCGAACTGCGTGTTCTGTCATCAAATTATTCCTTCTCTGCCACAAAAGTGTCACCAGACTGTCGCAGACTTGTCTGCGGAAACATTTGGTTATATTTACTGATAAGGATGCTTATAAATGAAACACATACCTCTTTTCACGGTTTCTCTGCTGGCTTCACTCATCGCGACGTCAGCAGTGGCAGACACAACAACGTATAGCCGCGCCGCCACCGGTGATATCACCGAACACGGTGGCGCGCGCCGCCTCAGCAGCGACCAGACGGAAGCGCTGAAAGCCTCACTCGTTAATACCACGGCCAAAAACGTCATCTTATTGATCGGCGATGGCATGGGTGACTCGGAAATCACCGCCGCACGAAATCAGGCGATGGGCGCGGGTGGTTTCTTCCCAGGCATTGATGCGCTGCCGTTAACCGGTCAGTACACCCACTACTCGTTAGACAAGAAAACTCACAAACCGAATTACGTGACCGATTCGGCTGCCTCCGCGACCGCCTGGGCGACGGGCACCAAATCTTATAACGGCGCCATCGGCGTAGACGTTAATGGCAAGGATCAGGTCACCATTCTGGAGTTGGCGAAAGCCGCTGGGAAAGCCACCGGTAACGTCTCGACTGCAGAATTGCAGGATGCCACGCCCGCCGCTTTAATGGCGCATGTCACGTCGCGTAAATGTTATGGCCCGGAGAAAACCAGCGAGCTGTGTCCCACCAATGCGCTGGAGCAGGGCGGTAAAGGGTCTATTAGCGAGCAGATGCTGAAGACCCGTCCAGATGTCACCCTCGGCGGCGGGGCGAAATCGTTCTCTGAAAGCGCCAAAGCGGGTGAGTACCAGGGCAAAACCCTGCGCGAGCAGGCTCAGGCACTGGGCTTCCAGCTGGTCGATAACCTGGATGGCATGAATGCCATCCAACAGGCCGACCAAACTAAACCGGTGCTCGGGCTGTTCTCCGACGGCAATATGCCGGTTCGCTGGCAGGGACCGAAAGCCAGCTATCACGGCAATATCGATAAACCGGTGGTGACCTGTGAAGTCAATAAAGATCGCCCGGCATCAACACCAACATTGGCGCAGATGACCAAAAAGGCGATTGATCTGCTGAGCACCAATGAGAATGGCTTCTTCCTGCAGGTGGAAGGGGCTTCAATAGATAAACAGGATCACGCGGCGAACCCGTGCGGCCAGATTGGCGAAACGGTGGATCTGGATGAGGCCGTGCAGCAGGCGCTGGCTTTTGCACGTGAACACGGTGACACGCTGGTGGTAGTGACGGCAGACCATGCGCATAGCAGCCAGATTATTGAAAATGGCAGCAAAGCCCCAGGCCTGACGCAGGCGGTGAACACCAAAGATGGTGCGGTCATGACCATCAGCTACGGTAACTCTGAAGAGGATTCTCAGGGACATACCGGCACACAGTTGCGCATCGCGGCCTATGGTCCTTATGCGGCTAACGTGGTGGGCCTGACCGATCAGACGGACTTGTTCTTTACGCTGAAGGATGCAATGGGCATTAAGTAACCACGCCCGGCAGCAACGAGAATCCCCGCAACAGCGGGGATTCTCTGGCTGCAGATTGGTGCGAATCACAATCCGCGCTGCGCCATTAAGCGCGCTAAATCCACCAGACGATTTGAGAATCCCCACTCGTTATCGTACCAGGCGAGGATTTTCACCAGGTTGCCGCCAATCACCAGGGTAGAGAGCCCATCAATGATCGATGAACGTGGATCGCCCTGATAATCGCTGGAGACCAGTGGCTCATCGCTGTATCCCAGAATGCCTTTTAATGGACCTTCAGCGGCGGCGGCCTTAAATGCATTGTTCACTTCTTCTGCCGTCACATCACGCTTCAGCCTCACGGTGAGATCCACAATCGACACCACTGGCACCGGCACGCGCAGTGAATACCCCGTCAGACGGCCATCCAGTTCCGGGATGACGCGACCTAGCGCTTTCGCCGCACCGCTGGAGTAAGGCACGATTGACAGCGCCGCCGCGCGCGCGCCGCGCAGATCTTTCTCCGGCTGATCGTGCAGCACCTGGCTATTGGTGTAAGCATGGGTGGTGTTCATCAAGCCATGTTCAATGCCGAATGCCTGATGTAATACCTGCGCGGCGGGTGCCAGACCGTTGGTGGTGCAACTGCCGTTACTCACCACGAAATGCTGCTGGGGATCGTAGCGCTGATCGTTCACGCCCAGCACAATCGTCAAATCATCGTTTTTACCAGGAGCGGAGATAATCACTCTTTTTGCGCCGCCGTGCGTGATATGCACTGCCGCTTTCTCGCGCTCGGTGAAGAAGCCGGTGGCTTCAATCACAATATCAACACCCACGTCACGCCAGCGGATATTGGCCGGGTCGCGTTCGCTGAACACCCGCACCGGCTTACCATCGATGCGCAGCTCACCTTCACCGGCCTCAACTTCTGCAGGAAGTCTGCCTAACAATGAGTCGTGTTTAAGCAGATGCGCCAGCGTTTTGCTGTCGGTGAGATCGTTAATCGCCACAATCTCAATATCGTTGCTGCCGAGTGCGGCGCGGAACACGTTACGTCCGATACGGCCAAAGCCGTTAATGCCAATCTTAATCATCATTGACTCCCTATCCGAAGTGGTTGCAGTCAATGTAGGACGATGTGTGATTGGCGTAAACGACAAAAAAGGATCACTTTACGCCATTTTGCGGCAGTGAAAGCGTTGGCGATATTCACCCGGAGTGAGATGCAGCTGGCGCTCAAAACTGCGGCGCAAATTGATGCTGCTGCCAAATCCGGTGTCAAGGGCGATGCGTTCCAGCGTCGCGCGGCTCTGTTCCAACAGTTCTCGTGCGGCGGCCAATCGCGCTTCTGCGACATAGCGCGCCGGTGACGCACCGGTTTCACGGGTGAATACGCGGGTGAAATTGCGTGGACTCATGGCGACACGTTCGGCCAATTTCTCAACCGACAGATCTTTCGCCAGGTTGGCGCGTATCCAGCTTTGCAGATCGTGGATCGGGCCGGTGCTGGTTTGTTGTAGCTGGTAGCGGCTGAACTGCATCTGTCCGCCGGGGCGACGCAAATACATCACCATATCCTGAGCGATATCGCGTGCCACGCTGAAACCAAAATCCTCTTCAACCAGCGCCAGCGTGAGATCAAAGCCGGAACTCACGCCGCCGGACGTCCAGATAGGACCATCCTGAATATACAGCGGACCCCCTTCCACCTGAACACGGGGGAAGCGGGTTTGCAGGGTTTCCAGCAGGCGCCAGTGTGACGTGGCGCGGCGTCCATCCAGCAAACCGGCTTCAGCGAGCAGCATCGCGCCACCACAAATTGACACCACACGCCGAGCCTGCGGAGCCGCCAGCCTGATGAAATCCACCACCATATTGCCCTCTTCAACGCTGTCACCGCGTCCGGTAATCATGATGGTGTCCCAGGCGGCGCGGGGATCTAATTCGGCCAGCTTCAGGTCAGCCAGCAGGTTGAGGCCCGACTGACCATGGATCACCTGATGCGGCTGCGTGGTGGCGATACTGACGCGATAACGTGGCTGATCAACGCCAACGGGCAGGTGCAGGTTGGCGTGCATCAGGATGTCGGCAATACCGGCGGCTTCAAATAACATGCCGCCATCGGGGACGATAACGAGAAAGTGCTTCATGGCGTAAAATGCTCATCGTGGCAAAATAAGCCAGATTATCGCACGGCGCCGTTATTTTTGCTGGTAATACGGTCCCTGGGTGATCGAATTACGCAGCACCAGTCGGCCCGGCATCAGTGGCTGCGCCGTCACGCTTTCGCCATCCAGCATTTTAGACAGTTGCGTTAATGCGCTCGACACCATCTCAGCAACCGGAACATGCACCGTGGTTAACGCCGGCAGGAGATAGGGCGCAACCGGGATATCATCAAAGCCCAGCAAGGAGACGTCATGCGGGATGCGCAAACCCGCGTTGTGCAAGGCGCAGGCGGCGCCAATCGCCATATCATCATTGCTGGCGACAATCGCGGAAAATCTGACTTTACGACGTAACAGTGCTTCAACCGCCAGTTGCCCACTGGCGCTGGTCCAGCAGCCGTCCAGCATCAGGTTTTCGTCGTATTCAATGCCATTGTCCATCAACGATGAAATATAGCCTTTCAGACGACTTAATCCGGTGTGAGAGCTACCCATCCCTTTGATGAAAGCGATCTCGCGGTGGCCCTGAGCAATTAAATGATTCACCGCGTTGAGGGTGTCATTTTCGTGGTCAGCACACACCGAATATTGCGGATGCTGCTTCAAACGGCGGTTTAACACGATTAACGGCTTACTCATTCCAGGAATAAGTGCATCAATATCTTCCACGCTTAAATAGCGCGGATAGATGATCACGGCATCGCAATAGCTATCGATTAAAAAGTTTATGGCCTCGCGCTCTTGCTGCGCATTGTGTTTACCATCGCCCAGCACCAGTTGTGAACCGAGTTTTTCCGTCATGGTCGCGGCCTGGAATAACAGCTCGGTAAAAAAGGGACCATTGTAAAGCGTGTTGGGCACCATCAGACCAATACTGTGCGAACGGTTGGTCGCAAGACTTCGTGCCAGCAGATTAGGACGGTAATCCATCTCATCTATGGCCAGCATCACCCGATCCCGCACCGTTTTAGACACATAAGCATGGCCAGCCAGCACCCGTGACACCGTGGCTTTTGACACACCTGCGCGTTTTGCGACATCAAGCATTGTCGTCATTTATCTTCCTTCTCAGCGTTCTCGCGCATTGTAGCGCAAAAGCTCAATCTGAAAACCGCAGAGTGAGGCTCTTCTAACCGATAACGTTTTTTCTCATTATCATCCGATTTCATCACATATTTAAAAGGCTAACATAAAAATAATATGAAACCGGTCTCAGATTAATCATATTTTCACTCTTTAAATAAGGTTTAACGGTTTGAGTTATGGATCACAAAAAGAACAAATTGAATCTGTAACCGGTTGCAGAAACGATTCTCGGCGCGTAATTATTTAAAAAAACGGAGGGTGTCATGGTGAAAATTCTATTGTGTTGTTCCGCAGGTATGTCAACCAGCATGGTCGTACAAAGAATGCAGAAAGCCGCTACGCAGCTGGGTTTAGAAGCCAAAATTGATGCCGTTGGCATGGAAGAGTTCAGTGAAAAAATCGCCGAGTATGACTGTTGTCTGCTAGGCCCACAGATCAAATATAAGCTGGCAGATTTCGAACGTCAGGCGCAGGAGTATCACAAACCGGTCACCGTCATTAATACCATGGATTACGGCATGTTAAATGGCGAAAAGATCCTGAAGTCGGCGCTCGCCCTGATTGATGCTAATAAGGGGGCATGATGAGTACACTGGCTGACTCCTTATTTGGTGTGATTGAAAACCGCATCAGTCCGATTGCTGCGCGACTCTCATCGCAACGGCATGTGGTGGCGATCAAGGACGGATTTATTGCCTCAATGCCGTTCCTGATTGTCGGCTCATTCATGCTGCTGTTCTCACATCCTCCTTTCAGTCAGGACAGCCAATGGGGCTTCGCCCAGTGGTGGCTGGGCATGGTGAAGCAGTACAACGACCAGCTGATGATGCCCTACAACATGACGATGGGCATCATGGCGGTGTTCATCACCGGCGCGATTGCCTATAACCTGGCGCAAAGCTACAAACTGAATGGCCTGATGGCGGCGCTGCTGTCGCTGATGACTTTTTTGGTGGTGGCTGCACCGGAAAAGAACGGCGCATTGTCCGTCGCTTCGCTGGGTGGGGAAGGAATATTCACCGCCATCCTGATCAGCCTGTACTGCACGGAAGTGATGCACTGGCTGGTGAAGTACAACATTGGTTTCAAACTGCCGGAACAGGTGCCGCCGAAAATTCGTCAGTCCTTTGACCTGCTGATCCCCATCATGGTGATTTTCCTGACGCTCTACCCGCTGAACCTGTTTATGGAGAGCCACTTTGGTCTGTTGATTCCTCAGGCCATCATGTCAGTGTTTGCGCCAATTATCTCAGCAGCCGATTCACTGCCTGCGGTGCTCATCGCCGTCTTGCTATGTCATTTGCTGTGGTTTGCCGGCATTCACGGTGCGGCGATTGTCGGCGGCATCCTGCAGGCATTCTGGCTGAGTAATCTGGGGCTGAACCAGGAAGCGTTAAATGCCGGGCAAGAGATCCCTAAAATCTTTATCGAGCCATTCTGGCAGTTCTTCATCACCGTAGGCGGATCGGGTGCCACCATGGGCCTGGTGATTCTCTATCTGCGCAGCCGCTCCGCGCATCTGCGCGCCATCGGCCGCCTCGGCTTTGTACCCGGTATGTTTAACATCAATGAGCCGATTATTTTCGGTTCACCGGTGGTGATGAATCCGCTGCTGTTTATTCCCTTTATCACCACGCCGTTGATCAACGCGGTTATCGCCTGGACCGCCACCCGCACCAACCTGATCAACCACGTCATTTCGCTGGCACCCTGGACCACGCCGGGACCGATTGGTGCCGCCTGGTCAACCGGCTGGGACTGGCGCGCAGTGGTGTTAGTCGCGTTCCTGATTTGTTTATCCACGCTGATTTATTACCCGTTCTTCAAAATGTATGAACGCCAACTGCTTGCGCAGGAAGGAGAGATGGCGCAGGAACAACTGGCTGAGGAGATGAAGTAATGCAAGAGATGCAGGAAATGGAAAGCACGGTGATGGAGCTGATCATTCATGCCGGGGAGGCCCGTTCATCATCGATGCAGGCACTGCAAGCGGCCCGAAAACACAACTGGCAGGAAGCCGATGTGCTGCTGGCGAATGCACGAGATGCCGCGCGCGAAGCCCACAAAATTCAAACCGCGTTAATTGGTGCGGATGAAGGCTGCGGCAAAATTCCGGTCAACCTGATTATGGTGCATGCGCAGGATCATCTGATGAACGCCATGTTGTGCCGCGATTTAGTTGAAGAGCTGATCTATCTGCATCGTCAGGTGCAGGAGTTATCGAAAACCCACTTGCAGTAAGACGCAGTTAATCACATGAAAGGATGGATTATGTCTCAGTTACCGGCTGATTTTTTATGGGGCGGCGCCGTTGCCGCGCATCAGGTTGAAGGTGGATGGAACGAAGGCGGTAAAGGGCCGAGCATCGTCGATGTGTTGACGGGCGGAGCGCATGGCGTTGAACGTGAAATTACCGATGGCATTGTCGAGGGGAAACACTACCCCAATCATCAGGCCACCGATTTTTATCATCACTACAAAGATGATATCGCGTTGTTTGCCGAGATGGGTTTTAAGTGTTTTCGTACCTCGATTGCCTGGACACGCATCTTCCCGAAAGGCGATGAGCAACAACCTAACGAAGCGGGCCTGCAGTTCTACGACGACATGTTTGATGAGCTGCTCAAATATGGCATCGAACCGGTGATTACGCTGTCGCACTTCGAGATGCCATTGCATCTGGTGCAGCAATATGGCGGCTGGCTGAATCGTGAATTGATCGATCTCTTTGTGCGCTATAGCGAAGTGGTGATGAAGCGCTACAAAGGCAAAGTGAAATACTGGATGACCTTTAACGAGATCAACAACCAGCGTAACTGGCGCCGACCGCTGTTCGGCTACAGCAACTCAGGCGTGATTTTCACCGATCATGAAAATCCGGAAGAGGTGATGTATCAGGTACTGCATCATCAGTTTGTGGCCAGTGCCAAAGTGGTGAAGCTGGGGCATCAAATCAATCCTGAATTCAAGATCGGTTGCATGCTGGCGATGGTGCCGCTGTATCCGTGGTCATGCCATCCTGATGACGTAATGTATGCGCAAAAGTCAATGCAGGAACGTTATCTGTTTGGCGATGTGCACATGCGTGGTGCCTATCCTTCCTACATTTTGAAAGAGTGGGAACTGCGCGGATTCCACATTGAGATGGCGCCGGAAGATGCACAAACGCTGCGAGAAGGCTGCACCGACTATCTCGGCTTTAGCTATTACATGAGTAACGCCGTGGAGTATGCCAGCGCGACCCGCATGGACAGCGCACTCGAAGCATTCCCCGGCAGCCGAAAAAATCCGCATGTGCAGGCGTCAGATTGGGGATGGCAGATTGATCCCGTTGGCCTGCGCTACACACTAAATGCGCTGTATGAGCGTTATCAGAAGCCGCTGTTTATTGTGGAAAATGGGTTTGGCGCCGTCGATCAACGTGAGGCCAACGGCGAGGTCAATGATGACTATCGTATTGCCTACCTGCGTGAACACATCGAGCAAATGAAAAAAGCCGTACTGGAAGATGGCGTGGATTTAATGGGCTTCACGCCCTGGGGCTGTCTCGACTGTGTCTCTTTTGGCACCGGCCAATACAGCAAACGCTACGGCTTTATCTACGTAAACCGTAATGACGATCAAACCGGCGATTTTTCGCGTTCGAAGAAAAAGAGTTTTGCCTGGTATAAAAAGGTCATCGCCTCACAAGGTGAAGCGCTTTAATTCGGATTGCCCGGGCAGGAAGCCCGGGTAAATCAGAGTTGTCATCTCTTCGGCAGTGAATATCCTTTCCAGCCTGCGCAGGCAGGCTGAATAAATAACATAAACCTGAGCCAGGAAAAATATCATCCATGCGGTGAGGCGCAATGCTGCCTGCAACGGCGCTTTTTACTCACCTGATTGCAACCAAACGGAGTTATATCCTATGCCAAATAAGATCAAAATTGTCACTATCGGTGGGGGTTCCAGCTATACGCCAGAGTTGATTGAAGGGCTTATCCTGCGTCAGGAGCAGTTGCCGATTGCCGAGTTGTGGCTGGTCGATATTGAGGACGGCGCAGAGAAGATGGAAATCGTCGGCAGTATGGCAAAGCGCATGATCGCGGCTGCCAAACTCGACTGGCAGGTGCATCTTTCTCTCGATCGCAAGGAAGCGTTAAAGGATGCGAATTACGTGACCACCCAGTTCCGCGTGGGGTTGCTGGATGCACGCTTAAAAGACGAAGTGATTCCATTAGCCAATGGTTTACTGGGCCAGGAAACTAACGGCCCGGGCGGGATATTTAAAGCGTTTCGCACGGTGCCGGTGATTCTCGATATTATCGAGGATATGCGTCAATTGTGCCCAAACGCCTGGCTGGTGGATTTCACTAATCCGGCAGGTATGGTGACAGAAGCGGCGATTAAATATGGCAAGTGGGAAAAAACCGTTGGCCTGTGCAATGTGCCGTTCGGCCATATCACTCAGGCATGCAGCGTGCTCGGTGCGGAAGAGAACGATCTCTATTTCAAATTTGCCGGGCTTAACCATTTCCACTGGCATCGCGTCTGGGATCAGCAGGGCAATGAACGCACCGCAGAACTGATTGATAAAATCTATTCCCCAGACCAGCAGGAAACAAGCGATGAAGGACTGAAAAATATTCATCAGATTCCGTTTAACTACGATCAGGTAAAACATCTCGGCCTGCTGCCCTGTGGTTATCACCGCTATTACTATTTGCAGGAACCGATGCTCGCTCATGCCATCGAAGAGTTCGAACAGTATGAAACCCGCGCTGAAGTGGTGAAGAAAACCGAAGCGCGGCTGTTCGAGTTATATAAAGACGTCAATCTTAACTACAAGCCTGAAGAGTTAAGTCAGCGGGGCGGGGCGCATTACAGCGATGCGGCTTGCGATCTCATTGCATCAATTCAAAATAACAGTGGAAAATTAATGGTGGTCTCAACGCGCAATAATGGCGCGATTGCCGATTTACCGTTTGATTGCGTGGTGGAGGTCACTGCCGCCATCACTTCTCATGGCGCAGAACCGCTGCGTTGGGGAGCGTTACCGCCTGCGGCGCGCGGCATGATTCAGTTAATGAAAGCCATGGAGGAAACAGTGATTGAAGCCGCCGTTACTGGAGATTACGGTGCGGCATTACACGCTTTCACCATTAATCCGCTGATTCCGGCGGGCGACACGGCGATCAAAGTGCTGGATCAATTGTTGTATGCCCATAAAGGCTATTTGCCGAAGTTTGCCAGCAAAATTGCGGAGATTGAGCAGACCAAACCGGAGATCGTTACCTTCGTCGATCAGTTACTGGCCGACAGGCAAGCGCACGCGCATAGGGCGTGATGAGGTTTTATCAGGATCGAATGAGGCAGGAAGGAGACTGTAGACGGTGCCCGTTTGAACATCGCTGGGCACCGAGAAAAGCACTCACCGTCTTGTTGGGCGGTGAGTGGATCAGCATTACGCGGTGAGTTCGTTACGTACGATAGCAGCACCTGCGCTCAAGGCTTCCAGCTTACCTCTGGCAACACGGCGCGACAGTGGCGTCATACCGCAGTTAGTAGAAGGATAAAGCTTATCGGCGTCGACAAACTGCAGTGCTTTACGCAAGGTATCAGCCACTTCTTCCGCAGTTTCAATAGTGTTGGTCGCCACATCAATGGCACCGACCATCACTTTTTTGCCACGGATCAGCTCAATCAGATCCATTGGCACGCGCGAATTCTGCGCTTCCAGTGAAATGATATCGATAGAAGACTTTTGCAGTTTAGGGAACACTTCTTCGTACTGACGCCACTCAGTGCCGAGGGTCTTTTTCCAGTCGGTGTTCGCTTTAATGCCGTAGCCATAGCAAATGTGCACGGCGGTTTCGCACTTCAGACCTTCAACGGCTCTTTCCAGTGCGGCAATGCCCCAGTCATTCACTTCATCGAAGAACACATTAAATGCGGGTTCATCAAACTGAATAATATCAACACCGGCTGCTTCTAACTCTTTGGCTTCCTGGTTAAGAATTTTGGCAAATTCCCAGGCGAGTTTTTCACGGCTTTTGTAGTGACCATCATAAAGCGTATCGATCATGGTCATTGGGCCTGGCAGAGCCCACTTGATCTGTTGTTTGGTTTGCTGGCGCAGGAATTTAGCATCTTCAACAAACACCGGCTTTTTACGTACGACTTCACCGATCACGCTCGGCACGCTGGCGTCATAGCGATTGCGAATTTTCACAATCTCACGCTTTTCAAAATCAACGCCGCTGAGATGCTCAATAAAGGTGGTGACGAAATGCTGGCGCGTTTGCTCGCCATCACTGACGATATCAATACCCGCCAATTGCTGATCCTGCAGGGATAACAGCAGGGCATCTCTTTTGCCCTCGGCTAATTCATCACCCTGCAATTTCCATGGCGACCACAGCGTTTCAGGTTGAGCAAGCCAGGCCGGTTTCGGTAAGCTTCCTGCCGTTGAAGTAGGTAATAACAATTTCATAATCAATAACCTTTTATTTTGGCTTAATCAAAGAACGTAATGTGCAGACCACTGCTCAAGAATGTCTTGATAGGGTTTGATGAAGTGCTCTTCCGTATACTTCCCCTGCTCAATTGCCAACCGGCTGCGTTCTTCTCGATCGTAAACAATGCGCGTTAATGAATGGTCGCCATGTGTCAGGCTTGGCTGATAGCACTGGCCTGCGGCAGAGTTGGCATTGTAAATTTCCGGGCGGTAAATCTTCTGGAACGTCTCCATAGTGCTGATGGTGCCGATCAGTTCCAGATCCGTGTAATCATTCAGCAAGTCACCGGTGAAATAGAAAGCTAATGGCGCGACGCTGTTTTCAGGCATGAAGTAGCGCGCCTGCAATCCCATTTTGCCGAAGTAATGGTCGGTGAGAGACAGCTCATCTTGCTGATATTCAAAGCCCAATACCGGATGCTGATAGTCAGTGCGGTGATAGGTGTTCTTGCTGGATACGCTCAGGCAGATCACTGGCTTTTTATTAAAGCGTTCCTGATAAGCCGCCGAGTTGACGAAGCTTTTAAAGATATTGCCGTGCAGATCACCGAAACCTTCCGGCAGGCTGAAACCAGAGTTATTGTTATTGGCCGCCAGCAGACGCACGCTAAAATCGTAATCACGCACGTAAGACGAGAAGTTATTGCCTACGATGCCATCGGTACGCTGCTGAGTTTTGCGATCAACAATATTGGTTTTCAGGATTTCGATCACCGGGAAGGTTTTGCCATTGCCTTCAATATCAATTTCCGCAGAAATGATTTCCAGCTCAACGGCATAACGATCGCCTTTTGGGTTGTCCGCGTGCGCCAGAGAGTTGAAACGGTTGTTCATCATCATTAAGGCATTGCGCAAATTCTGCTGGCGATGGGTTCCACGTGCCAGGTTAGCAAAGTTCGTGGTGATGCGCGTATTTTCAGATGGATTGTAGTTCTCATCGAAAACGCTGCTCTTAATTGAAAATGCAAAATCGTTGCTCATGATGCTCGGGTATCCTGATTTCAGCTGCAAAACCTTTCCGGCTTTAGGCGGGTAGACCTGATACTTCGGCCTATCACCTGCGGTAGATTTCACATTGTCTTAAGTCAATAACAATGCGAATTTTATGCCAGAGTCACTCAGTGATTGAAAGTGATTAAACTTCAAACCTGCATGAGCCAATTTCATGATCGGGTTCACACTCTGAAGCAGGGTGGTCAGAAGGGGGATTTTTTGCGGAAAAGCGAGCGGTGAAGATGGGCCAGACCAGCGACAAAAGTGAAGTGATGGTCAACACGCCCGGAGGCGACGCGGAAGAATTTACCTAATGGGAAATAAAAAATCCACGCCAGGCGTGGATTTTTTTGGCTGAATTTAATTCAACAGGGTCAAATCATCGACTTGAAGATTAGACGTTGAACAGGAAGTTCATCACGTCGCCATCTTTCACGATATACTCTTTACCTTCTGAGCGCATCTTGCCGGCTTCTTTCGCGCCTTGCTCACCTTTGTAGGTGACAAAGTCATCAAACGCGATGGTCTGCGCACGGATAAAGCCTTTCTCGAAGTCGGTATGAATTTTACCGGCAGCCTGTGGCGCGGTCGCGCCCACTGGGATGGTCCATGCACGTACTTCTTTCACGCCAGCGGTGAAGTAAGTTTGCAGGTTGAGCAGGGCATAACCTGCACGGATCACGCGGTTCAGACCCGGCTCTTCCAGACCCAATTCCGCCATGAACTCGTCACGCTCTTCGTCATCCAGCTCAGCGATGTCGGATTCAACGGCTGCGCATACTGGCACCACCACTGAACCTTCGGCTTCTGCAATCGCACGCACCTGATCAAGATACGGGTTGTTTTCAAAACCGTCTTCGTTGACGTTGGCGATGTACATGGTGGGCTTCAGGGTCAGGAAGCTCAGGTAGCGAATGGCCGCTTTCTCGTCTGCATCCAGGTTCAGCGCGCGTAACATGCCCGCTTCGGACAGGTGCGGCAGGCACTTCTCTAATGCAGCCAGCTCAGCTTTAGCATCTTTGTCGCCGCCTTTGGCTTTCTTCTGGCAACGCTGAATAGCACGTTCACAAGTGTCGAGATCGGACAGCGCCAGCTCGGTGTTGATGACGTCAATATCTTCCGCCGGATTCACTTTGCCGGAAACGTGAATAATATTGTCGTTCTCGAAGCAGCGCACCACGTGACCGATAGCTTCGGTTTCACGAATGTTGGTCAGGAACTGGTTACCGAGGCCTTCACCTTTGGATGCGCCTTTTACCAGACCGGCGATATCGACGAATTCCATGGTGGTCGGCACAACACGCTGTGGCTTAACGATTTCGCTCAGCTGATCGAGGCGCAGATCGGGCATTGGCACCACACCGGTGTTAGGCTCGATGGTGCAGAACGGAAAGTTGGCTGCTTCGATACCCGCTTTAGTCAGCGCGTTGAACAGGGTGGATTTACCGACGTTCGGCAGGCCCACAATACCGCATTTAAATCCCATGGTCTGATTACCTTTCTCACTGAGTGTACGGCACTGGCTGGCAGCGCCGACAGATTCAAAAAATTTCGCGCATTATACACAGAATTGCCTTCTGCAGCGCGGGAATTGGGCTTAGCCAGCCTTGAACGCATGCAGGCGGTTCATCGCCTTGATTTTGTCTTCTTTCAGCCACAGTTCGGTGCAGCGCACCGCTTCATCCACGGCATCGTCAATCAGTTTTTGCTCGCTGGCAGGCGGTTTGCCTAACACGAAGCCGGTAACCTTATTGCGATCGCCGGGATGACCGATGCCAACCCGCAGGCGATGGAAATTATTGTTATTGCCAAGCTTGCTGATGATGTCTTTGAGACCGTTATGCCCGCCATGACCACCGCCCTGTTTGAATTTGGCGATGCCAGGAGGCAGATCCAGTTCATCGTGTGCCACTAAAATCTCTTCCGGTGCGATGCGATAAAATGTCGCCATTGCCGCAACCGCTTTGCCACTCAGGTTCATAAAAGTAGTGGGCACCAGCAAACGGACATCTTCACCCGCCAGTGACAGGCGTGCAGTGTAGCCGTAGAATTTCGGCTCCTCTTTCAATGACTGATTGTTCCGGTCGGCCAGCAAATCCACATACCAGGCACCTGCGTTATGGCGCGTTGCGGCGTATTCAGCGCCGGGATTGGCCAGCCCCACAATCAGTTTAATGCTGCTCACGATGTTTATCCTGTCTTGCTGCGGAAAGGGCGATAGTTTACTGCCTGCAAGCGGCGATGACAAAGGGTGCTGAGTACAGATGATACCTCTGCGTGACTTATCAATTTCTATCGAAATCAAGCCTCTGGCCGTAAAGAAATGTCAGAGATTGTGAAGGATGTGTGATCCTGTACGCAACTTAACCGGCAGTCATTGCCTAAACTTATGACAAGTTAACCATACGTGCTGTTTTGCTTTTTCATAAGGATGGAGGTGAATCATGAAACGTCAACAATGCCGCTATTTAGGTAATGGCCTGATGTGTTTAGGTTTACTGACGATGGTATTAGGCGTCGGCTATTCCATTATTAATCAGCTGCCTGCGTTAAACCTGCCGCAATTCCTCGCGCATGGTGCCATGTTCAGCATCTTTGTCGGAGCACTGTTGTGGCTGGTAGGGGCGCGCGTCAGCGGACGTGAGCGTGTCGAAGACCGCTACTTCTGGTTACGCCATTACGGTGACAAACGCTGCCGCCGCAATCATTCTTCACATTAAGAGAGCAGCTTCCTGCACCGGCTGTAACTGCACGAAATAACGTTCGACGCGGTTACGGCCACTGGCTTTTGCACGGTATAACGCTTCGTCCGCCAGGCCGAGTAAAATCGGGAAGGTGTGATCGCGATGGTTAGCGGTAGCATAGCCAATACTCACGGTATAGCAGACGTCGTTGGGCTGCGACAGCTGTGTCGCCAGACGGATACGCTCACACACCCGTTCTGCATCCTCGCTATTGCCCGGCAGAATCGCCGCAAACTCTTCACCGCCCAGACGGGCAAAATGACCTTCTGCGGGCAGCAACGCCTGCACCACCTGACAAAAATCGATTAATACGCGGTCACCTTGCAGATGGCCGTAACGATCGTTAATGCCTTTGAAATGGTCAAGATCAAACAGCACGGCCGAGTAAACCAATGGCTGCGGATTGCGCGTATTGCGTAACACTAATCTATCGGCTTGCTCGAACAGGGCGCGACGATTCCAGACGCTGGTCAGGGGATCGTGAAGCGAGGCCCGTTTGTGAGCTATCTGCGTGCGCTCATTGACCATCGCCAGAATGGTAAATGTCAGGCCAATCACAAACAGAATGGATTCAAGAATCACGTACACCGAAAAGCTGGAACCGGCTATCGCGCCGCGCACCGGGGTGGCGATGGCATCATCCAGGAATATACGCGCCACGTGAAACAGCAGATGGATCCACAGCAACATCTGCGCCGGCCAAAAGGTCACCTGCAGTGCATCGCGCGATTGCCATAACAGGCGAATCAGGGCACCGGTGTAAATAATGCAAAGCAGACATATGACTAAAACGCGTTTAGGTTGGCTGGCGTAAAACTGCGGGAACGCGCAGAGAATGGCCCATAACAATGCAGCCGCTAACCAGCTGAATCCGAGAGGTTTATTGCAGAATGCTCGAAAAGCGTTCAGCAGATTACCATAGGCCAGCATCATCACCACGTTGCCGACAGCGATGGGAAGAAAAACAAATCCAGCACTGCGCAGACTGCTGAGAAACACCGCTGTCAGGGTCAATGTGAGCGCCAGCGTAGTGAACCCCAGCACGCGATCGTACTGCGCACCCACCCAGGCGAACACCAAAATAATGCTCAAAAAACCCAGCACATAGAGCTCGCAAACAAATAGTGTGTAAATGTCGAGAGTCATAGTGGTCGGAGTTCTCAGAAAAAAGTGTGGAGAAAAATACCACTAATCAATGGCCCGCTAAAGTGCAGCATCGCGAGTCGAATGAAAAGAGTGTAAGGCAGGGAGAATAGCGAGTTTTAACGAAATTTATCGCGAAAATATCTGTAGCGAGAGCGGCTTAATCGGTAAATGAAGCGGATTGTTGGGAATAAAAAACCGGGCGCGGGGCCCGGTTTCATGCAATGTATTAATGTTCGAACATTGCGGAGATGGACTCTTCGTTACTGATACGGCGAATCGCTTCGGCCAGCATGCCAGAGAGCGTTAAGGTACGCACGATTGGCAGGGCTTTCATCTCGTCTGACAGCGGAATGGTGTCGCATACGATAACCTGATCGATCACTGACTTACGCAGGTTTTCGACCGCGTTGCCAGAGAAGATGGGGTGAGTCGCATAAGCGAAGACACGTTTCGCGCCGCGCTCTTTCAACGCTTCAGCTGCTTTGCACAGCGTACCGCCGGTGTCGATCATATCGTCGACCAGTACACAGTCACGACCTGCCACGTCACCGATGATGTGCATCACCTGAGAAACGTTCGCACGCGGGCGACGTTTATCGATGATAGCCATATCAGTGTCATTGAGCAGCTTAGCAATAGCACGCGCACGCACGACGCCGCCGATGTCCGGAGAAACCACAATCGGGTTTTCCAGGCCAATCTGCAGCATATCTTCCAGCAGGATTGGGCTACCGAACACGTTATCAACCGGGACATCGAAGAAGCCCTGAATCTGTTCGGCGTGCAGATCAACCGTCAGAACACGGTCAACACCCACGCTGGAGAGGAAATCGGCAACCACTTTGGCGGTGATAGGCACACGAGCAGAACGCACGCGGCGGTCCTGACGGGCATAACCAAAGTAAGGGATAACAGCAGTAATACGACCAGCAGAAGCCCGACGCAACGCGTCGACCATCACAACCAGCTCCATCAGATTATCATTGGTGGGGGCACAGGTGGACTGGATGATGAAAATATCACCACCGCGTACATTTTCGTTGATCTGTACACTTACTTCACCATCACTGAAACGGCCGACAGCGGCGTCTCCGAGGCTAGTGTAAAGGCGGTTGGCAATACGTTGTGCTAGTTCCGGGGTGGCGTTACCAGCAAATAGCTTCATATCAGGCACGAGAAGAACCTCAGGCTTGGCGTCCAGAGAATGAACGTTTCAAAAGTAACCGGCGAATACTTTTGAAGTCGTTCATACGGGTGTGTTAATGCGTCACGTGCAGTGCCTGGAACAGGATGGCGCTGTCACGCAAACGCTTAGAGCCCGGAAAGGGTGCGTTGCAACGGCGAGATATTAAGCCCGCGCGCCACAAATCCGCAAATCCATTTCGGGGCAAGCTCCAGCACCTGACGAGCAGCGGATTCGGTGCTAAATTCAGCAAATACACAAGATCCGGTCCCGGTCAGGCGCGACGGCGCGTATTCTAGCAGCCAGGAAAGCAGCGCATCAACCTCGCGAAAACGTTTTCTTGCCACAGCTTCACAATCATTGTGAAAAGGACGCTGTAACAGTTCATCTAATGTGCGTATCGGTGAATTGCGCGTCAAGTCAGGATCGCGAAAGATATCCGGCGTGCCGATGCTAATACCAGGATGTGCCACCAGATACCATTTTTCTTCCGGTTCAGCAGGCTGAATCTGCTCGCCAACCCCTTCGGCAAAGGCGGCGTGCCCACGCACGAACACCGGAACATCAGCACCAAGCTGCACGCCAAGGGTGGCTAACTCATCCACGCTAAGCCCGGTTTGCCATAAATGGTTCAGCGCCACCAGCACGGTCGCGGCATCCGATGAACCGCCGCCCAGTCCGCCGCCCATCGGAAGACGTTTTTCCAGGGCTATCTCCGCACCCGCGTTTTCGGGCAGCGTACCGCGAACGACCGCGGCTTGCTGTAACATCCGCGCCGCCCGCACGATCAGGTTATCGTCATCGGCGACGCCCGCTAACGGCGTCAGCAGCGTAATCTTCCCACTGCGGTCAGGCGTGATCTCAAGCCTGTCGCCGTGATCAAGAAACTGAAACAGCGTTTGCAGATTGTGGTAGCCGTCAGCGCGACGGCCCGTAATGTAGAGAAACAGATTCAGTTTTGCCGGAGCAGGCCAGGTGGTGATCATTGCGTGGTCCAGCTATCCATGCGCAGTTTGATTCGCTGACCACCTTCAGTCAGTTCCAGGTTGGCCGGCAGCGGTGGATTGACCTTGCTGTCGTAATCAGAGATGTTCACTTTCCACTGCTGACCATTTCGGCTGTAGTTAACACTCTGCAACTGATAGCTGCTGTTGAGCTGATAATCCGTGGCATCACCCGGCAGACCCATCATCCACTGACGCAGGTTCGCCAGCGGGATATCCATGCCGGTCAACTGTGAAATCATCTTCTCAGCATCGTTACTCACGTAGCGCTTGCCTTTGTTATCGACGATTTGCACCACCGAACCTTGCGCATCCAGCTGCAGCTCGGTGCTGCCAAGCGGGTTGGTTAACAACAGACGATAGCGATCGGCGGCGGTTTGCTGCCAGTTGAAGCGCGCATAGACTTTTTGCTTATCAGAGAGATAGGCAAAAGCGCCACGCGTTTGATATTGGGTGATTTTCTCAACGGCTTGTTGATGCTGCTGCCATTGCGGTGAGGTGGTGCTGGGGCCAGGACCTTGTGGTTTGTTGATGCTACAAGCAGCCAGCAATACGCTGGCAAGGGGCAAAAGGCGCAACAGCTTGCGCGGGGGCAAATGCATCACGTGGTCGTCTCCTCAGACACGTTTTTACTTCGTAACCGATAACGCTAACCATCCAATACTACGCCGTCAATGCCGATGTAAGGATAATTGCGCACGATCAGTTTAATCTTATTACAGTCATAGCCTTTGTATGGCTTTTCTTGATCTGTGGCATCTTGTAGAATGCGCTTCACAAAGCCCTGACAAATATTGGGACATCCCAACCCGAATCACCATGACGCTGCTTGCTCTCGGAATCAACCACAAAACCGCACCTGTTGCGCTGCGCGAACGCGTTGCGTTTCTGCCAGACACGCTGGATCAGGCTCTGAATAGCCTGTTGTCCCAGCCGATGGTTCAGAGTGGTGTGGTGCTCTCAACCTGTAATCGTACTGAACTCTATCTCAGCGTAGAGCAGCAGACAGATTTGCAGGAGAGGTTGGTGCGCTGGTTGTGCGAGTATCACGATCTGCGTGAAGAGGATGTCCGTGCCAGCCTTTACTGGCATCATGACAACGCCGCCGTCAGCCATCTGATGCGCGTTGCCAGCGGTCTGGATTCGCTGGTATTGGGCGAACCGCAAATTCTCGGCCAGGTTAAAAAGGCCCATGCTGATTCTTCGCGTGACCATGCGCTAAGCAGCGAGCTGGAGCGCATGTTCCAGAAGACCTTCTCCGTCGCTAAACGCGTGCGCACCGAAACTGAAATCGGTGCCAGCGCGGTCTCTGTTGCCTTCGCCGCCTGTTCTCTGGCGCGTCAAATCTTCGAATCACTCAGCACGGTCAACGTGTTGCTGGTGGGCGCCGGGGAAACCATCGAGTTAGTGGCGCGTCATCTGCGTGAACACAAAGTGCAGAAGTTGATGATTGCCAACCGCACCCGCGAGCGTGCGCAGCTGCTGGCCGATGAAGTGGGCGCAGAAGTGATTGGGTTGGGTGATATTGAAACCCGTCTGGCCGATGCGGATATCATTATTTCTTCTACTGCCAGCCCGCTGCCGATCATTGGCAAAGGCATGGTGGAGCGCGCCTTGAAAGCACGTCGCAACCAGCCGATGCTGCTGGTGGATATCGCCGTACCGCGTGATGTCGAACCTGAAGTGGGTAAGCTGGCGAACGCCTATTTGTACAGCGTCGATGATCTGCAAGCGATCATCGAGCAGAATATGGCACAACGCAAAGCCGCTGCAGTCCAGGCCGAAAGCATAGTTGTGCAGGAAAGTGGCGAATTTATGGCATGGCTGCGTGCGCAAAGCGCGGGCGACACCATTCGCGAATATCGTTCACAGGCTGACGACGTGCGTGCCGAGTTGCAGGAGCGTGCGATTGCCGCGCTGCGTCAGGGCGCGGATGCCGAGAAAGTCTTGCAAGAGTTAGCGCACAAGCTGACTAACCGTCTGATTCATGCACCAACCAAATCACTGCAGCAGGCCGCGCGCGATGGCGACAGCGAACGCCTGCAGATCTTACGTGACAGCCTCGGTTTAGAGTAATCTGGTCTGTCACGACCTATCACTGGGATACCCTCTATTACATGAAGAGCTCTATTGTTGCCAAGCTGGAAGCCCTCCAGGAACGCCACGAAGAAGTTGAAGCGTTGCTGGGCGATGCCGGCGTCATTGGCGATCAGGAACGTTTTCGCGCCTTATCACGCGAATATGCACAGTTGACCGATGTGACCCGTTGCTTCCGCGACTGGCAGCAGGTGCAGGAAGATATCGAAACAGCTGAAATGATGCTCGACGATCCTGAAATGCGTGAAATGGCTAACGAAGAGTTAAAAATTTCGCGTGAGAAACGTGAAGTGCTGGAACAACAGCTTCAGGTGCTGCTGCTGCCAAAAGATCCCGATGATGAACGTTCGTGCTTTGTGGAAGTGCGCGCCGGAACCGGCGGAGATGAAGCGGCAATTTTCGCAGGCGATCTGTTCCGTATGTACAGCCGTTATGCCGAAGCACGCCGCTGGCAGGTCGAGATCATTAGCGCCAACGAAGGCGAGCACGGCGGCTACAAAGAAGTTATCGCCCGAATTAATGGTGAAGGCGCTTACGGTCGTTTGAAATTCGAATCCGGCGGTCATCGCGTTCAGCGCGTCCCGGAAACCGAATCTCAGGGCCGTATTCATACCTCTGCCTGCACCGTGGCGGTGATGCCAGAATTGCCGGAAGCGGAAATGCCGGAAATCAACGCGGGCGATCTGAAGATCGATACCTTCCGCTCCTCAGGTGCCGGTGGTCAGCACGTTAACACCACCGACTCAGCGATTCGTATTACCCACCTGCCCACCGGTATTGTGGTGGAGTGTCAGGACGAACGTTCCCAGCACAAAAACAAAGCCAAAGCGTTGGCGGTATTGGGTGCGCGTATTCATGCCGCCGAAACCGCCAAGCGTAATGCGGCAGAAGCCTCAACCCGTCGCAACCTGTTGGGCAGCGGCGACCGTTCGGACCGTAACCGCACTTACAACTTCCCGCAGGGTCGTGTTACCGATCATCGTATCAACCTGACGCTGTACCGCCTGGATGAAACCATGGAAGGGAAGCTGGATACGTTGATCGAGCCGATTGTGCAGGAGTATCAGGCCGATCAGCTGGCCGCGCTGGCTGGACAAGACTGATGATGATTCGCCACTGGCTCAAGCACGCAGTGGTCGCACTCTGTGGCGGAGACAGCCCGAAACGGGATGCGGAGATTTTGCTGGGGTTCGTAACGGGAAAATCACGCAGCTGGCTGGTGGCGTTTGACGATCATGAACTCGACGCTACTCAGCTTGCCGAACTTAATGCGCTGCTGGCGCGTCGGGTGAAAGGCGAACCGATTGCGCATCTGGTGGGCGAGCGTGAGTTTTGGTCGCTGCCGTTGCGCGTCAATGATGCCACATTAATTCCGCGTCCGGATACCGAAGTGCTGGTGGAACAGGCGCTCTTACGTATTCCCGCAACACCGTCCTCCTTGCTCGATCTTGGCACCGGCACCGGTGCTATCGCATTAGCGCTGGCGAGTGAACGTCCTGACTGCCAGGTGTTGGGCTGCGACCGTATCCCAGCAGCCGTGGCGCTGGCGGAAGAGAATGCTCAGCGGTTGCACATCAGCAATGCGCGTTTCCAGCTCAGCCACTGGTTCGATGACATTCCCGCCCAGCGTTTCGATCTCATCGTCAGCAATCCTCCTTATATCGACGCCGCCGATGAGCATCTTCAGCAGGGCGATGTACGCTTTGAACCGCTTAGCGCACTGGTGGCCGACGAGGCGGGGCTGGCTGATTTGCGTTTGATTATTCACCGTGCCCCACATTGGTTGCAGTCTGGCGGCTGGCTGTTACTGGAGCACGGCTGGCAACAAGATGAAGCTGTGCGCGAGATCATGACGCAGCACGGCTATCAGCAGGTCAGCAGCATTAACGATTATGGCGGCAATCCGCGCGTCACACTTGGGCAATTTTTTTGATTTAAGGAAGCACCATGGCAAGCTGGTATCCGCTGATTAAACATTTTCACCTGCTGACGGTTGCCCTGACTATCAGTCTGTTTTTACTGCGCTTTTACTGGCTAACCACCGGTTCGGCAATGCTGCAGCGCCGCTGGGTTCGCATTGCGCCGCATATTAATGACACCTTTTTATTGCTCAGTGGCGTATTGCTGGTGGTGATTACGCACTTTTATCCGTTCTCACCGCAAGGAAGCTGGCTGACGGAGAAGCTGTTAGGGGTTATTATCTACATCGCCTTAGGTTCCGTGGCATTGAGCCGTCGCCCACGCAAGATGGGGACACGTTGGATCGCTTGTCTGATTGCAATCGTAGCACTGCTGTTTGTGATTAAGCTGGCGATGACCAAAATGCCGTTATTGGGGATAGTATGACCTCGCCAGAGCTAGTTGATTACAGTGAAACACCGTTGAGTGAAGCGGTGATTGGCGCAACCTGCGCCATACGCAATGATTTTTCTGCGCCATCCGTTCAGCAACAGCTGGCGGCATTAGTTGAAGAAGCACGGGAATACGTCAGCAGCGAACAGGATGCCGACTTGCAACTGGGCAAGCTGCTTGAATTGTTTTATCGCCAGTGGGGCTTTGGTGGCGCCAGCGGCGTCTACAATTTGTCCGATGCGCTGTGGATCGATAAAGTGCTGAAGAGCCGACAGGGCACCGCCGTATCGCTGGGGGTGATTCTGTTACACATTGCCGACGAGCTGGAGCTGCCGCTGATCCCGGTGATTTTCCCCACCCAGTTGATTCTGCGTGCTGACTGGCTGGACGGTGAAATGTGGTTGATCAATCCTTTCAACGGCGAAACGCTGGATACACATACGCTGGAAGTGTGGCTGAAGGGCAATATCAGCCCGACCGCGAAGCTCTACAATGATGATCTGGATGAAGCCAAAACCATCAACGTGATGCGTAAAATGCTGGATACGTTGAAAGCGGCACTGATGGAAGAGAAGCAGATGGAACTGGCGTTAAACGTCAGCCAGGTACTGCTGCAGATTGATCCCGATGACCCGTATGAAATCCGCGATCGGGGGTTAATCTACGCTCAGCTTGAGTGTGAACATATCGCGCTGACCGATTTGACCTACTTCGTTGAACAGTGTCCAGAAGATCCGGTCAGCGAAATGATTAAAGTGCAGATTCACGCAATTGAACAGAAACAGGTGACGCTGCACTAAGCGTCATCTCGACAATAAGGAAAGGGCATGACTCAGAAAGTAGTAAATATCGGCGATATCAAGGTCGCAAACGATCTGCCATTTGTTCTCTTTGGCGGCATGAACGTGCTGGAATCGCGCGACCTCGCCATGCGTATTTGCGAACACTATGTAAAAGTGACCGACAAACTCGGTATCCCTTACGTGTTCAAAGCCTCTTTTGACAAAGCTAACCGCTCTTCCATCAAATCCTACCGTGGTCCAGGTCTGGAAGAGGGCATGAAGATTTTCCAGGAGCTGAAACAGGCGTTCGGCGTGAAAATCATCACTGATGTGCATGAAGCTTCACAGGCGCAGCCGGTGGCGGATGTCGTTGATGTGATTCAGCTGCCTGCATTCCTGGCGCGTCAGACCGATCTGGTGGAAGCGATGGCGAAAACCGGTGCAGTCATCAACGTTAAGAAACCGCAGTTCGTTAGCCCAGGCCAGATGGGTAACATTGTCGATAAATTCGCGGAAGGCGGTAACGACAAAGTAATCCTGTGCGACCGTGGCAGCAATTTCGGTTACGACAACCTGGTTGTCGATATGCTGGGCTTCAACGTGATGAAGAAGGTCACCAACAACAGCCCGGTGATCTTCGACGTGACCCACGCACTGCAGACGCGCGATCCGTTCGGCGCGGCTTCAGGTGGACGTCGCGCGCAGGTAGCTGAACTGGCTCGTGCGGGTATGGCGGTGGGTATCGCCGGTCTGTTTATTGAAGCGCACCCTGAGCCGAACAGCGCGAAATGCGACGGTCCATCCGCGCTGCCGCTGGATAAGCTGGAGCCATTCCTGGTGCAGATAAAAGCGATTGATGATCTGGTCAAGAGTTTCCCGGAACTGGATACCAGCAACTAATTGCGTTATCCAGGTGTAAGAAAGGCGCCGATGGGCGCCTTTTTTTGCTTTGAATCTGAGCGTCAGACGCTACAGCATAATTGTCAGTAAATAGCCGGCAAACAGTGCCAGATGCGCGGCGCCGTTCAGCACATTGGTACGCCCGGTTGAGAACGAAATATGGCACAGAATCAGCGCGGCACTCATGATCACCATATGTGGTGGCTCAAGACCAAATATCAGCTGCTGACCGGTCAGGGTGGCGATAATGCTCACCGCTGGTACCGTCAGGGAGATGGTGGCTAATACCGAACCAAAGAACAGGTTCATCGCACGCTGTACCTGGTTCATTAACACCGCTTTGATGGCCCCTAACCCTTCCGGCGACAGAATCAGCAACGCCACCAGGAAACCGGTGAACTGCTCAGGTGCATTCAGTTCCGTCAGCAGATGCTCCAGCGTGTTGGCGTTCATCTTGGTCACGCTGATCACCGCGATCAGATGAATGATCAACCATACCGTGTGCCACAGTGAGCTATGCGCAGAAGGCTTACCATGATGCGGATCGCCATCGTCACCGTCATCCTCATGCTCATAAACAAACAGGCTCTGGTGCGTTTTGGTCTGAATCAGCAGGAACACGCCGTACATGGCAGCGGAGATTGCGGCAATGATCAACGCCTGAGCCGTGGTGAAGTTACCGCCTGGCAGCGCATTCGGGAACACCAGCACCAGAATCGCCAGCGGGAAGATGGCAATCATGTACTGCTTAACGCCCGCCAGATTGACATATTGGGTGGCGAATTTGCGTCCGCCGAGCAGCAGCGCAAAGCCCACCAGACCGCCGGTCACAATCATGATGATGGAGTAGAGCGTGTCACGCATTAGCGCAGGTGCCGCATCGCCGGTGGCCATCAAGGCGGAGATCAAACTGACCTCCAGAATAACCACAGACAGGCTCAAAATCAGCGAGCCATAGGGTTCACCCAGGCGGTGTGCCAGCACGTCAGCATGACGCACCACGCTGAAAGCACTACAAAGGATGGCGACCAGCGCCAGCAGGTTGATGCCGATAATCGGCAATAATGCCGTCTGACCGCCAAAGAAGCTCAGCACCGTCAGCGCGACAATCGGGAAAATCAGTGAGTACTCGGTATGTCGGGTTTTCTCATGTGTAGCCATTCACCATCCTCTCCGGCAAAAAGAACAAAACAGGCGATCAGTGCCTGATAAATATAATGACTTTTCTGACGCAGCGCAGTGTAACTTTTCAACAGTTGTGTTTCAGGCTTTTTACGCGACTTTACTTAGTCAGGTTTTTTATTCTAATCCATCAAAAGAAGTAATTATCTACTAATAAAATAGACTATTCATCTTGTTATGAATCGATAAAAGTAATTTTTAGATAAAATAATACCTGTTTTAATCTTATTTCAATGTGGTTTATCGGAGTTTTATGGATTTAAAAAACCTTGTGTAACTAAAGTATATGTTTGCCATTTCATTGCTTTCTTCGTCATCACTCTGTTCAAGTTATCTGCCAGGCAGCCGATGCTATTTACAAAGAATTTCCCCTTTGTGATCGGGGTCAATCTTGAAACTTTTGTTAAATATGCATTAATGTCTTCTCTTAAGTCGACGCAACGCGTGTTGCCTGTAAGACATCATCTTTGAGGAGCCGAACCGACAGGATGTCAGCGCAGTAGAGGAGGTCGCATTGTTAACCCGGGAATTTCTGTTAAAAGCGGATTGTAAAACATCATTTGGCGATATCGACGAAGCGCTGCTGTGGAGCTGTGAAAAGCGTGCCGCGTCACTCGCTGCCACACTGGCTTGTCGCCCTGACCAAAGCCCGGTGTGGATTTTTGGCTATGGCTCCCTGATGTGGAACCCGGTTTTTGAGGCGGAAGAAGTGGCTTCCGGACGACTCGAAGGCTGGCATCGTGCTTTCTGTCTGCGTCTGACCGCTGGCAGAGGAACGGTATCGACGCCCGGTCGTATGCTGGCGCTAAAAGAAGGCGGTGCAACCAGCGGTCTGGCTTTCCGTTTACCCGAAGCGCGGTTGCATGACGAGCTGGAGCTGCTGTGGAAGCGCGAGATGATCACCGGCTGTTATCTGCCAACCTGGTGCGAACTGGAACTGGAAGATGCTCGCAAAGTGACGGCGTTGGTATTCATCATGGATCCGCGTCACCCGCTGTATGAAGCAGACTCCTGTCGCAGCACCATCGCACCGTTGATTGCCCAGGCCAGCGGACCATTGGGCACCAATGCTCAGTATCTCTACTCCCTCGAACAGGAGTTGGGTAAACGCGGCATGCAGGAAGATGCGTTGACGCGTCTGGCCGCTGAAGTGAGGGCGCTGCAGCAGTCTGCAGCGCGTTAACTATTGTTTAACCGGATTAATCAGCCAGGTTCCGGGTTTGTCAATGGTCAGTGATTGGCTCATTACCTGGCTGCCATTTTGCACTTCAATTCGATAACTCCCCGCCGCCAGATTGAGTGAAGCAAAGCCGCTGCTGGTGGGTTTCACGTCATTCGCTTCGCCGTTAAGCAGCACTTTCTCTCCCTCCTGCAAGCGCAGATAGACGGTTGCCATACCTGGCGCGCTGGCTGCTGCGCTCTGACTCGCTACCGGCGCTGACGCAGAAGGTGTCGCGGCGATCGAAGCGGTTTCAATGTGGCGATTCGTTTTCCACACCACCACCACCACGGCCAGAATGGCAATGGCAGCGGCGGCGACCAGACCAGGCGAAAGGCGACGCACGTTGCGTGGCGTGACAGGTTCAATCGCCGCCGCTGCATGATTCACCGCCATTACCTGTGGTTCAGGCACCGGAGCGGCGACGGGTTCAGGCGCTGGAGCTGGAGCTTCAACCGCCACCGGGAAGGTGGTGACCAGTGCTTCAACATCGCTCACCGGCAAATCAATCAGGCTGGCAAACGCATCAATGCTTTGTGGGCGATCGCCGGGTTTCATTGCCAGCGCACAGTCGATGGCATGCAGTAGCGGCAGGGAATAGCCTGCTGGCTTGCGTTCAACCAGTGGCTGATAGTTATCCTCGATGCAGCGCACCACGCTAACCGGAGGCGCATGGCCGGTAATCAGATTGTGCAGCACCGCGCCAAGCGCATAGATATCGGTCCACGGACCTTGCTCAACTTCACCCTCTTCGCTGTATTGCTCAATCGGGGCAAAGCCAGGCTTCAGCATGATCTCGGTTTCATCGGAGAGATTGCCGATCTCCTTCCGCGCTGAGCCAAAATCGAGTAACACCGGCAGCTGATTTTCCTGGATTTGGATGTTATCCAGCGAAATATCACGGTGCAGATAACCGGCGGTATGGATGGTATTAATTGCGCCAAACAGCGGCGGTAACAGCCGACGAATCCAGGACTCATCGATACTGTCCGGGCTGGTGACCTGCCACTCTTTCAATGTCATCCCGCTGTAGTAGAGCGTGCCCATATAGGCGGTGCCATTCTCTTCCCAGAAGCGCAACACGTGCAGCAGGCCGGGATGATTAAAACGTGCGAGCAAACGGGCTTCCTGAATGAAGCTGTTACGTCCGGCGTTGAACAGTTTCTGGAAGCGCTCGCCACGCAACTCCAGCGACAGGTCAGCGGCACGCACCGCCAGTGAAACCGGCATGTACTCTTTGATGGCGATGGTGCGTTCCAGTTGATGGTCCCAGGCACGGTAAACAATGCCAAAGCCGCCGCCGCCAATCACTTCCTTGATTTCAAATTCATTAAACCGGTAACCCGCAGGCAGGGCATTCGGTGTGTGGTTTTCGTTTGCCGACATAGTGAACTCTCTGAACACGTCCTGTAGCGCCTGCCAGTCTGTTGACGTCAGGCGACGACCGCTAATTAATTAATGTTACGCCAGGCACCAATCGCCGGATCGGCAAGATCCGCATGCAGGGTGTCAATCAGTAACACAGTCACTTTTTGCTGTGGCATAAACTGCGACGACCAAACGCCGCGTAAGGTTTCAACCCGACTCTTCACCGTGTCACTGTCTTGACCTGCTGTCTTATCCATTTTAATCAGCAGATTGCCGGTGAAGCGCCACACATGTTGCTGGCTATCGAACGGCAGCACTAACCAACTCTCTTCGGCGTCCGGACGCGTCACGATCATGCGCTGTTTGTTCACCGCCACCACTTCCAGTGCCGGGCCGCTGAGCTTGAGGTTGGCAATGGGGTAGCCCTGATAGAAATTCACCGCCAGCGAGCGGGTTTTGTCACCACTCATCAGCGTTAATTCACTCGGGCCTTCAAGCCAGCCATCCGTGGAGCAGTGCTGCTGCGGGTTATCCGGAATAAATAGCGAGTCGCCGTTTTCGTCCCAGGAGGTGCGGAAATGACAACCCGCTGGTAGGGTAAAGTGCTGCAATGGGGTGCTGTCTGCCGGGCGTGAGAGATCCAGCGGGGCGGCATTGCTGGCACTGGCACTGGCGGTCGCATCGTTAATCACGATGGGTCGCCAGTTCTGTAATTTTGCTGCGCTGCCGTTGGCCAGCACGCTGCCGTCTTTATTGGTCATCTGCCACGGGATTTCATCCAGCGTGCCGCATTGATTCGCCAGCAGCGTGCCAACGCGCGGCAGGAAGCTGGTCAGAATGCTGGAATCAGTGCTTTTGCCGGAAACAATACGCAACGGCAAGGTCTCTTTGCACCAGTCGTTGGGTGAATTGCTGGCCACATTATCGATGTAGACTTCAAGCGACAGACTCGGCGAATAGACCACACGATAATCATCAGCTTGCGCATTTAGAGCCAGCAACAGGGTCGCTAAGCCCGGCAACCACACTTTCATAAGGGTCCTTGGGATCAATAACGTGTCGGCAGAAAACGTGCCGCATCAGCCTGGGAATAAAGCAGCGTCGCTTCCTGCGGTTCGCCAATCCAGATGGCCAGAGCGCTGAGATTGTCGCTTTTTACACTGCGGTTAACGGCTTGTTCCATCAAAGTCAGCCACTCTTCGCAGGCATTGACCATGCGCAGGGCTTGTTCCATCTCGTGAGTGGTCAGATTGAGCCAGAACCCGTCGGTGCAGACGAGAAACGCATCGCCATCCGTCAATGAAATCACTTCACTAAAGGTGGCTGGACGTGCAGGCTCAACGCCGAGCGCATTATAGAGTAAATTACTGTTAATTCCGGTATTTTCATAGCCTGCTTCGCGCAGTTGCTGGGCCAGACTATGGTCACGCGTCACTTGACTCAACACCCCATGACGGAAGTGATAAACCCGGCTGTCACCAGCATGCGCCCACCATGCGCGCTGTGTCTCGCGGTCAATAAACAGCGCGGCCAGCGTGGTGCTCATGCGAGCATATTTCGGATTTTTTCCCTGCGCCTCAAGCAACACCTGCTGGCAGTGCTCAATCGCTGCACGAGTGCTCTCGGGCGTGAACGTCGGGCTGTTGTGTAACTGGGTCAGCAGCGTATCCCGCACGATTTGCGCCGCTTTGTCACCGCCAGGCAAACCGGCCACGCCATCGCAAACCAGAAAGCAGGCTTTGTGCTCATCCAGCTCGGCTCCGGTGCGATCCTGGTTTTCATCGCGCATTCCCTGCTGGCAACGGCTGGCAAACATCATTTTCATGCGTCTTCGGTCCGAGTCTGGGAATCTTTATATTGATTCACTTCCATGTCATACGCATGCAGGAACGCTTCACCAAACAGGGTATGGAAGTCATCTTCAATTTCACCGGCAGTGCGCTGGTAGTGGCGTGAAAAGTAATCCCACAAGGCCGCTTTACGCCCGCCGTTAAACGGTAGCTTAGGCAACACGCCATCTTTACGTGCTTCCTCTTCCAGCCGTTGCGGATTGAAGGATTGCAGCATCGCCGCGATGATCGCGCGTATGCCAGCGATCATACCCAGCTGATGCGCCTGCAAATCCACCAGTGCATCGCGCACTGCCGCTTCTGGCGGCATAAAACCGGGCATCTGGCTCTGATAAATCTGCATCAATACCGTCTTACCCGAAGGCAAAATTTTAAACGGATTGTTGGCCTCATTGAGGATCATCGTCATATCGGCTTTCACGCCGCGCTTGAGGATCGAACGGGAAGAGAGCAGGGCAACAGTGCCTTGCGAGAACAGGCTCAGCATGCGGCCGGTCACGCGCATCTGCTCTTCGGTGATCGTCGTGTGATGGCCATTGTTCAATCCCATGCCCTCCAGCAGCGCGGCCAGCAGCTTGTCCTGATCGGCATGCGGCAACGTGGCGGGAGCCGAAGGGGCATCACTTTGTGGATCAATACCCAGGCGTGGGTCAGTCAGGCGCTCCGGACGCGCCGCAGTGGGTTCCGGCACCCTGTCGAATGCCTGCTGCATACCGAGAGGATCGGCAGTGCTGTCCGCGAAGAACGTGAGCGGGTCATCATGCTGGATACTCTGGCAGGCAGGATCGCGCACCTCAAGGCCATAATCGCCGATTTGCAGTGCATCACCATGCTGTAATTGCACTTGTGAACCACGCTGTAGCGCCACGCCGTTCAATACCACCGAGGTCACGCTGCCCTGATTGGTCAGGCGGCATTCACCTTCCGGGGAGATATGCACCAGCGCCTGCAAGCGTGAAATGGCGCGCGATTCGTCAGGCAGCACCAGATCGTTATCCTGACTGCGGCCAATGGTTCCCCCAGGCGGTTTAAAAGCAACCGTCTTTGCTGGCACATCCGTATTGCACTGCACAATGGTAAATTGCATGAGTCATCCTGTTAACAAGGAAAACGCTGCGGCTCATTCAAACATGGGTGGATAGAGGCCGTTGCGTCCCGGCTGTGCACCTGCCGCCGGGTTAAACAGTAACGCAAAAAGTTGCGCGGTGAGCGGCCCACTGTGTTTGTGTGTGGCGTGGGCAAAACCGTCACTGCGATTACTCCACCAGTAGCTAATATGCTGCTGGGGATCAAATTTATCCGCCACTTCACGCCAGCTCAGTGTGCAGGGCAGATCATCAAAACCAATCACATCCATAATATCGCTGCGCTGATTATCCGGGACCATCAGCGGCGTGACGCGTTGCATCTGCTGCTCCAGCGCATCCGGGTTCAGCCGGTCACGCACGCCGCGCAGTAGCAGCGTCCCCAACTCCTGAAACCAGTCGCCCGACATGGCCAGCTGAGCGCTGTGCCAGTGGCTGAGCGGAAAACTTCGCAAAGCCAGCAGCGGCCAGCTGCGCCCCACGCGATCGCACGAAGGCAGCAGGCAGCCCATCTGCACCTGCTGACGTAGCGGCGACAGCGGCAGAACAAAATTCCAGACAGGTGCGCGCAGAAACAGCTGAGTGGAGGCATCGGGTTGCTGATGCCAGTGCATGAGCCCCTGTTGAAACCAATGGCTCCAGGGCGTCACGGTATTCTCACTCAGGCGCTGGCGCAGGAAATCGCCGGTGGCCGGTAATTTGCCGTACCAACCCGGCGCGGTGTGCGTCGCCATGGTTACCTCACCATTACTCACTGTGTCCGGTCAATCGCTGCGAAACCCGCTGTGGTGCAATCGCCAGCGAACTGCCATTCGCACCGGCAATTTTCAGATTTTCTGCAAGCTTGCGCATCATTAGTGCGTTATCTCGCGCATAAGGCGACGACTGAATCTGCTGATCCAGAAGCTGGCTAAGATGCCAGTCAAGCTGCTGCAAATCCCGGGCGCTGACATCATCTGGCAGATTGCGTTGAAGATTCTGCATCAGCCAGGCGCGCAGGAATTCGCCGTCATAATTGCGCGGTTGATACAACATCTGATAGGCACGCAGCGCATTGCGGCTGTATTCATTGTCGTTACCGGGGTCATCACGCAGCAAATTGGTGATTTGCTGGGCCACGCGCGGTAACAGTAGAGACTTAAGCGCATTTTGATAAAGCACCCATGCCGCATCGCTTACCTGGTTGCCACGATAGAGACCCACGCGCATGCTAAGCGGTGGATTGTCGAGGGAAAAGCGCTCCGACAACGGCAGCTTCACCAGGTTATTTAAGAAGGGTAGCAGATCAAAGATATTATCGGCTGGCTGATGAATCACCTGCTGACTCTGACGAGTCATTGGCTCAATACGCTCGGCGACCTGGTTAAGATATTGCTGGTTCTGGACATAGCTGGCCAGCCATAAACCGGAGAGCAAAAGCAATGCGCCAGTGAGCGCACCGTAGCCAATCCAGTGGAACAGGCGGTTGCGGTACTCCCAATGGCGGTTACTGCCCGCTAAGCCACTTTCGCGGAACACCAGATCGCTCAGCAGGTCGCGGATAAAGAAACTCTGGCCTTTATTGCCGGGGATGGGGTTATTACGGGTGACGCTATCCCAGGTGGCGAGGCTACTTTCACCGGTATGTGGCAATTGAAGCTTACGGTTGAGTTCGCCCATGATGCGATCAAACGGTAAGCCTTCCTGAGTCCCGCTGGTAAAGAATAAGCCGCGCGCTGACCAGGCAATCTCATCCTCATGGCGCGAGAACACCACATCCAGGTACTCATTCAGCAACGGCCTTAACGAACTGAACTCCTGTGGGAACAGGAAACAGTCAGCACGCAGGGTGAGATCGCGTTCATTCGCCATCACCGTGGGCAGTTGCTGCTGCAGGCGCTGTTCCAAACGCTGATATTGCTGGCTAAAACTGTTATGCCAGTCATCTTTGTGCGGTTTACCCGGTTCCCAGGGGAAGGTGAATCCCCAGATGGCGTCGCGCTGCGGTTTGCTCAGGCCTTCGTTAAAGCTTAAAAACCCTTTCAGCAGATCGGTCTTGGTCACCATCACATACACCGGGAAATGGATACCGGTTTGCTGGTGTAACTCCTGCATGCGGCTACGTAACGCGCTGGCCTGTGCGTGACGTGCTTCCGCGGAATCGGTGAGCAGATCGGCAACGCTAATGGTCATGATCACGCCGTTGATCGGCTGGCGGGTGCGATAGCGTTTCAGCAGGTTAATAAAACTCTGCCACTCGGCGCCGTCGCGTACACGCTGGCTCTCCTGAAGAGCATATCGCCCTGCGGTATCGATCAACACCGCGCTGTCGGTAAACCACCAGTCGCAGTGACGCGTACCGCCGACGCCGCGAATCGCCGCTTTGCCAAGGCTATCGGTCAGTGGAAACTCCAGTCCGGCATTGAGCAGGGCGGTGGTTTTGCCCGCGCCGGGCGCCCCAATCATCACATACCAGGGCAGCTGGTAGAGATAGTGGCTCTGAAAGCGGGCCAGCCAGTTCTGTTGATGACGTCGACCAAACTGTGTGCGTTTCAGGCGCAGCGCTGCTTCACTGAAGCGCTGAGCCAGCAGCGTATCAGTGGCCTGACGATCGGACAGCTCTTCGTGACTCATCTCCTGCAAACGGTTGAGGAGTTTACTGTTAAACCAGCCGCGCCAGATCGCCGGGATAAACTGGAACAGCACCCAGCAGAAGAACAGCAAACCGACCAGCAGTTGACGAGGAAACACCGGCTCAAGGGGGCGGGTGTCTCCCCAACTCCACAGCGGGCCGAGCATCCACAGCACACAGCTTAAGGCAGTGACACCAATCAGGCTCCACAGCAGGCGGTGGGTTAACAGATGTTGCAGCGATGCGCGCATCACTCACCTCCTGGATGATTGCCAAGGGTTTCCGGTGCGGCAAACAGGGTGATCTCCACACGGCGGTTGCGCGCGCGGTTTTCATTGCTGTCATTTGGCAGCAGCGGATTACTGTCGCCGCGGCCTTCCGCTTTCACACTGTGCCCTTCCGCCAGTTGCGGGTTTAGCAACTGGGTCACGGCGCGTGCGCGCGCAAAGGAAAATTCATAGCTTGAGGCAAAACGCCCATCCACCGGGCTGTTATCGGTATACACCGACACCAGTACCGTGCCTTTAACGGTTTTCATGGCGCTGGCAACGTGCGCCAGCAGCGCGCGACCAACCTGATTAACCACGGTACCGTCAGGGGAGAAGAGTTTATCGGCAGGAATGATCACTTTACTGCCAAAGGCGCCATCGCTGACTTCAAGTTGACCGGCGGCGATCACATCATTCAAACGCTGATGCAAATCCAGCAATGCCTGCGGTGAGGTAGGGCGACGGCCGGGCATAATTTGTGGCAGCGGTGTTTGATAGATGGCGCGCAGCAGCGGCTCGGCCGCATTGCCCAGCCGCCAGTTCAGGCCGCTGTAAATCAGACAGGCAATCAGGGCCGCTAACATCGCACAGGCCCATAGCGGCACCATCGGACGGGTTAAGCGACTGACCAGGGGGTGCACTTCCACCAGCGGCACGGCCGGGTTCGTGGTCGACGGGCGCGTTTCCTGGATCAGTTGAGCGAGACGTTTACGAATCCCTTCACACTGTGCACGGCCAGCATCGCTGCCGCGATAACGTCCTTCATAGCCCAGCAACAGACAGTAATGAATCAGCTCCAGCAACCACAGGTGTTGCTGCGGGCTTTGCGAGACGCGGGAAAGTAGCTGAAACACTTTTTCGCCGCCCCAGCTTTCATTATGGAAAGTGACCAGCATGCCGTTCCCTGACCACACACCGCGCGTACCCCATGGAGTTTGTGCGGCGGCTTCATCCAGTACGCTGCATAAGCAGTAGCGCGCACCAATGATCATCTCAAACGGCAAACCGGCTTGCTTGCAGCGATGTTCGAATTGGCGGATCTCTTCAATGAGTAACTGGCGTAAACCGGCGGGATCGTCATGCGTAGCAGCCTGCCGTATACGGACAACGGCATTCAATATCGGTGCTGCGGCATTAAGCAAAAGGTTATCGTTGCCCGCGACAATGCCATCGCGGACAACAGAATCCTGGGTCATTAAATATCTTTTTTCCTGGCAATGGCGCTAGGGAGCGTCCACAGAGTGCGACCTTGCTGTGGACAATCTGCGCCATATTGCATTATCAGTCTAGGATCCAGGTCGCGGTATCGTTGGTGCGGCAAGCCTTGCTGGCTCCGCCAACGGCCACGCAGACCTGTTTAGTACGGCGGGGACGTGGACGGTCGCTACGCAGGGTGGCGTCATAACGGCTACTTTCAACCCCGGCTTTCGGCGGGATGTAACCAATCAGCTGTCCATTGGGTTCATCGGCAACGGCTAACCAACTGTGTTCGACACGTCCTAGTACTTCAAATGGTTTAGCGTTATCGAGATAACGAACGACCTTGCCGCCATAATCTGGCGTGGTCATCACCGACGCCGCATACAGTGCGCGGAAACTCTCATTAACCGGCGTGAATTCGCCTGGCGCTGCCACCGCATGACGGTGAACCAGCTTGACGCCATTTACCTCACTGGTGACCAGGGTGTCATCAGTCATCGGCGGTGGTGGCGCTTTACAACCCGCCAATGTCAATACTGCCAGCAGAGTGAGCAACAGACTCTTATTCACCATGAACCTCAAATTTCATCAGATTAGCTGCAGATTAATATGTGGCACACGCATTTAAGGCGGGCAGAGTATGCAGCGGGAAAGCCATCAAAAAACAGTCAGATTACAGAAAGATAGTACTGTGCTCAGTCTACCTAAGACTTTTGAGAATTCAATCCATTGCATAGCGAGAAAACCCGTGCTAACGGGCGAAAACAGCGCATAGCAGGGGGATAAAAAACTCGTGCCTTAAGTGATAGATAAGCTGAGTTTACTTATTTACCTGCGTAAGCGTAAAACGCAAGCGATAAAGCCGAAACAACCCAGAAAGGTGCCTGATTAATAGTAAGCATTATTAATCTTTCCTTAAGGTTAAAAAAAGATTGCGCAGGTAAACAATTTTCTTACTTTCGGAATTTCCGCGCACATTTCCGCCAGCTTTAAAGTCAGTCCGGCACGGCTTTTGCTTAAAGTCGTTATGTCTATTTTGCTCAAGAGAACCTTATGAGCCGGGCTTTAGAATATTTGCGCGCCAGCCGCGCCAGCGAAATTGCCAGCCTGCGACGACTTCTGCGCACAGGCGAACAGATTCTCGCCATCAGTGAGTTAATTCACGTGCTACAACGTGAGCGCGGTGCCAGCAACATTTGGATCTGTTCCGCAGGACGGTTGTTTGGCGATGAGCTGGATGCGCGCGCACTTGAGGTAGAGCAGCGACAGGAAAATGCCCTTATGGTCCTGCCGGAAGCGGTGGCGCAGCCGGGTTACAGCCGTTTCTGTATGCTGATAGCCGCAGCGCTGCAGTCGTTACAGAGCCTGCCATCGTTACGCCAGCAAATACGGACCGGGCAGTGCAGCCATGCAGAGGCGATGGAGGGCTTTAATCACATTATCCGCACCTTACTTAATCTGGTCTTCGAAGCCACCGATACGGCCAGTGAGCCGGAGATTTCCCGCGCGCTGATTGCGCTCTTTAGCTTTATGCAGGGTAAGGAGTTGGCGGGGCAGGAGCGCGCTACCGGTTCAGCCGGGTTTGCTGCCGGGGAGTTTACCGCGGAACAGCGCCAGCGGATTCAAATGTTGATCGCTGCTCAGGAGCAAAGCTTCGCGACCTTCAGTCAGTTCGCGGATATGCACAACCAGCAGCGATGGCTAGTGATGGCGGATGCGGATAGCCAGATTGAGCGTCTGAGGCGTATTGCCTGCACCGGCGCGCAGTGCGGTGAGAATGGCGTGCTGCAGTGGTTCACGCTGCTGAGCCAACGTCTCGATCAGATGAAACAGATTGAAGATGAACTCTGCAGCACATTAATGGCGTGTTGCCAGCGCGCCATTGCGGCGAGTGAACAAGCTGAACCGCAGCACCTGACGATCAATGAGGACGCGAGTTTCTCATTGTATGTCGCTGGCGCCAGCTGGCTGGGTGAGCAGGAAACCACACTGGACAGTAACGGTCTCGCCCCCCAACTCGGCCGCTCTGTGCTGTCACTGATTCGCGAGCAGGCGCAACGCTTACAGGCACAGGCGGATGAACTAGCCACCATGCGTGCTTCTCTGGATGAGCGAAAAGTCATCGACCAGGCCAAAGGATGGCTTATGCAGCAGCATGGTTTTAGCGAGCAGGAAGCGTGGCAAGCGCTGCGCAAAAGTGCCATGAATCAGAACAAACGCATGCTGGATATTGCTCAGGCGATCCTCGCTGTAGCGGCCACGCTGAAGCCATAACCCGAAGGAGGTAGTTGCACAAAGCTTGTGCGTATTATGCGTCCTGGCAGTGCAAAGCGGAGTCAGATTCACGGCTCAATGGTGCGCTAATATTGATTTTGCAGTAAAAAATTTTCTGGCACAGGCTTTGCAATATTCCACTGACATTGCGCATTTGTTTCGCCAACGGCGGTGAAGCGAGTGCTTTGGATAAAGGCGTCCGACCCCATGTTTTTACGACATGCGGGAGGACGCCTTTTTTTATTTCTTTTTTTCAGGAAGCGCATGATGAGTAAAACGCGGTTTTCAGTCTCACGTCGTCAGTTCCTGCTGGGTAGCGCGGTGGTAGGAAGCAGTTATTTACTGCCGGGCTTACGCAATGCGGTATGGGCTGCCGGTTCAGATGCGCCCGAAAAAAGCAGCGTGCGCGTGGGCTTTATTCCACTCACTGACTGCGCTCCGGTGGTGATGGCTTCTGTAAAAGGTTTTGATAAGAAGTACGGTCTGACGCTACAGCCGAGTAAAGAAGCCAGTTGGGCGGCGGTGCGCGACAAACTCACAGCCGGAGAGCTGGATGCGGCACACGCGCTGTATGGCATGATCTACGGCTTACAGCTGGGCGTAGCAGGGCCACAACACGACATGGCTAACCTGATGACGTTGAATAACAACGGTCAGGCCATCACGCTCGCCAATCAACTAAAAGAGCAGAAGGTCACTGATGCCACCAGCTTGCAAAAGCTGATCGCCAGCCAGGCGAAAGGCACGTTCACCTTCGCGCACACCTTCCCGACCAGCACCCACGCCATGTGGCTCTATTACTGGCTGGCAAACGCCGGTATCGATCCGTTTGAGGATGTGCGCACCGTGGTGGTGCCGCCGCCGCAGATGGTGATGAACATGAAGATGGGCAACATGAGCGGCTTCTGCGTGGGCGAGCCATGGAATCAGCGCGGCATCAGCGACAACATCGGTTTTACCGCCACCACCACGCAGCAAATCTGGCCCGATCATCCGGAAAAAATCCTCGCCACTCGCGCGCAATGGGTGCAAGAGAACCCTAACACCGCGCGCGCTATGACCGCAGCGGTGCTGGAAGCCGCACGCTGGATCGATGCTTCTGATGAAAATCGCAAAGAGACCGCCGCCGTATTAGCCGGGCGCGCATGGATCAATACCAAAGTTGAAACCTTAGAAGGGCGCATGCTCGGCCAGTACGAAAACGGTCTCGGCCAGAAATGGCAGGACGCGCATGCCATGCGCTTCTTCCACGATGGCGAAGTGAGCTTCCCATGGATCTCTGATGGCATGTGGTTCCTGACGCAAATGAAGCGCTGGGGCATGGTGAAGACCGCTCCCGATTACGCTGCCGTTGCCCGTCAAATCAATCGTATCGACATCTACAAACAAGCCGCCAGCGCAGTGGGAGGCGTCTCCGTGCCGTCCAGTGAAATGCGCAGCAGCACGCTTACTGACGGCAAAGTGTGGGACGGCAGCAACCCCGCCGCTTATGCCGACAGCTTTGCCATTAAACGCAGTTAAGTGAGGTCAGCATGAAATCTGAAGCCCGCACGCTAAAACCCGCGACGCCTGTCGTCGCTCAACCGGCGCAGGTGATTGCGCTTAACGTGCCACAGAAACCGCGCGCTCGTCAGCGCTGGTTGCAACCGCTGCTACAAAGACTGATCCCGGCGAGTTGCGGTGTGATTTTGCTGCTGTTTGTCTGGCAGCTGGCATCAATGTCGAGCAAAGGCTTTCCAACGCCGTTTGCCACCTGGCAGGCAGCCATCACGCTGTTCGCTGATCCTTTCTACAACAATGGGCCAAACGACCAGGGTATTGGCTGGAACATCGTCGCCTCGCTGCAACGCGTGGCGGTGGGTTTTGGGCTGGCAGCGCTGGTGGGCGTCCCAGCCGGTTTCCTGATTGGCCGCTTCACCTTTGTGGCACGCATGTTCAACCCAATCATCGCGCTGCTGCGTCCGGTCAGCCCACTGGCGTGGTTGCCGATTGGCCTGCTGCTGTTCCAGCGTGCCGAACCCGCTTCCAGCTGGACCATTTTCATCTGCTCGATCTGGCCGATGGTGATCAACACCGCCGAGGGCGTGCAGCGCATCCCGCAGGATTACCTCAACGTCGCCCGCGTGCTGCAACTCAACGAATGGACGGTGATGCGCCGCATCCTGTTCCCGGCGGTATTGCCCGCCGCGCTCACCGGGATGCGCCTGTCGATGGGCATCGCCTGGCTGGTGATCGTCGCCGCCGAGATGCTGACCGGTGGTCTCGGGATTGGCTTCTGGATCTGGAACGAGTGGAACAACCTCAATGTGGAAAACATCCTGATCGCCATCGTAGTGATCGGCGTGATTGGGCTGTTGCTGGAGCAGGCACTGATGCTGCTGGCACGTCGTTTTAGCTGGGATAAATAAGGGGCCGATGATGAATCCGATTATTCGCGTACAGCAGGTGAGTCAGCGTTTTAACACCGCCAGCGGTGAATTTCTGGCACTCGATAACGTTAGCTTCGATATCCACGCGGGTGAAACATTGAGCCTGATTGGCCACTCCGGCTGCGGTAAATCCACTTTGCTCAACCTGATCGCCGGCTTAACTCAACCGAGCAGCGGCGTGTTGCTGTGTGAGAACCGCGAAATCAGCGGCCCCGGCCCCGAGCGTGCGGTGGTATTTCAGAACCATTCGCTGCTGCCATGGCTCACCGCCTATCAGAACGTTGAGCTGGCGGTGCAGCAGGTGTTTAAAGGGCAGATGAACAAGCGCGAGATGAGCGAGTGGATCGAACACAACCTCAATCGTGTGCAGATGAGCCACGCCATGCACAAGCGCCCCTCGGAAATCTCCGGCGGCATGAAGCAGCGCGTCGGTATTGCGCGTGCGCTGGCGATGAAACCGCGCGTGCTGCTGTTGGATGAGCCATTCGGCGCGCTCGACGCCTTAACGCGTGCCCACTTGCAAGACAGCGTGATGCGCATCCAGCAGGAGCTGAAAACCACCATTGTGCTGATCACTCATGACGTGGATGAAGCGGTATTGCTGTCGGACCGCGTGCTGATGATGACTAACGGCCCGGCGGCGCAGGTGGGCGAGATCCTTGCTATCGATCTGCCGCGCCCGCGTTCACGCGTGGCGCTGGCCGATGAGCCGCGCTATCACCAGCTACGCCAGCAGATCCTACATTTCCTCTACGAAAAACAGACGGCAGTGGCGTAAGGAGCGGGCGATGACTCAGCAGCTGGTGGTGATCGGTAACGGGATGGCGGCGATGCGCATGGTGGAAACCTTGCTGCAACGTGCGCCGGGCCGCTATGCCATCACGGTGATTGGCCGTGAAGCACAGGGCAATTACAACCGCGTGCTGCTGTCACCGGTGCTGTCTGGGGAAAAAGCCTTCGCGGACACGCTGATCCACACGCCGGAATGGTATGTCGCACATGACGTACAACTGCTGATGGGTGAAGAAGCGCTGCAGGTGGATCTCACCGCACGGACGGTGTTCACCGATCAACGCACGCTGCACTGGGACAAGCTGGTGTTTGCCTGTGGATCCCAACCCCGTATGCCGGATCTGCCGGGAGTTGAGCGCCCGCAGGTGTTGGGATTTCGCACCTTGCGCGATGTCGACACCATGCTGGCGCAGGATGGACCGGTGGTGGTGCTGGGCGGCGGGTTGATTGGGGTGGAAGCCGCTGCGGCGCTGCGTCTGCGCGGGCGCGATGTCACGCTGCTGCATCATCGTCCCTGGCTGTTGGATCGCCAGCTGGATCAACAGGCGGGCGCGCTATTGAAACAGCATCTCACTCAGCGCGGGATCCACTGCCGTCTCGGCGTGTCGCTGCAATCGATCCAGCGCACTCACGTGACGCTCACCGATGGCACGTTGCTGCCCGCGCAGCAGATGGTGATGGCGATTGGCGTGGTGCCTGAAATAGCCCTGGCGCAGCAGGCTGGCGTGCCATGCCAGCGCGGCATCATCGTTAACCGTCAGCTGCAAACCCAGGTCGCTAACGTCTATGCGCTGGGCGAATGCTGTGAAATCGACGGTGAGACCTTTGGCCTGGTAGCGCCGTGCCTGGCTCAGGCCGACGTGCTGGCGGCACAGCTGACCGGCGCGCCAGTGGCGGATTTTTACCATCAGGAGAGCGGTACGCGGCTCAAAGTCACCGGCATTGAGATGTTCAGCGCGGGCGACATCCGTGAAGGCGACTCTATTACCAGTTTTGATCCTTTCGACGGCCACTATCGCCGTCTGTTCTTACGCGATGGCGCCCTGCGCGGCGTGCTGCTGTTTGGCGACAGTCAGGGTGCCAGTTCGCTGCTAACCCAATTACAACAGGCAGAACACGTGGACATTCACGCGCTGTTTGGTCTGGAGAATCCCTTAACGCAGCCGTGTGCTGCAGGAAGCAATGTCATGAGCAAACCTCTTCTCGCCGTGGTGGGTCACGGTATGGTCAGCCACCATTTTCTTGAGCAGCTGGTGAGTCGTGAACTGCACCAGCACTATCACATCGTGGTGTATGGCGATGAGCCGCAGATGGCGTATGACCGCGTGCACCTCACCGAGTACTTCACCGGCAAAAGTGCCGACGATCTCTCGCTGGTGAGCGAGAACTTCTTCGAGCAACACGGGATAGAGTTGCGCACGGGTTGCGAAGTGCTGGCGATTGATACCGACAAGCGCAGCCTGCGCGATGCCAGCGGTGCGGAACTGGCGTGGGATAAGCTGGTGCTGGCCACCGGATCGATGCCGTTTGTGCCGCCGGTGCCAGGACGTGAAAGCCCACGCTGTTTTGTCTATCGCACTCTGGCCGATCTCGATGCGATTGCCGCTTGCGCCAAACAGGCCACGCGCGGCGTGGTGATCGGCGGAGGTTTGCTGGGTTTGGAAGCGGCCAACGCCCTGAAGCAACTCGGGCTGGAAACCCACGTGGTGGAGTTTGCCCCGCGTCTGATGGCGGTGCAGCTGGATGATGGCGGGGCGCAAATGCTGCGCGGCAAAATCAGCGCACTGGGCGTGCAGATCCACACCAGTAAACAGACCGAAGCGATTGAAAGCCAGCCGGACGGCAGCGTGCTGCTGCGCTTTGCCGATGGCAGCGTACTGGAAACCGATCTGATTGTGTTCTCCGCCGGTATCCGACCACGCGATACTTTGGCGCGTACGGCGGGGATTCAACTCGGCGATCGGGGTGGCATTGCCATCAACGATGGCTGTGAAACCAACGTGGCCGGCGTTTATGCGATTGGCGAGTGTGCACTGTGGCAAGGTCAGATTTTTGGCCTGGTGGCGCCAGGCTATCAAATGGCGCGCGTGCTGGCAGCGCAGCTGGCGCAGGAGGAGCTGGTATTCGGCGGCGCGGACATGAGCACCAAGCTTAAACTGCTCGGTGTGGAAGTGGCCTCCTTTGGTGATGCGCATGGCCGCACGGCTGACAGTCAAAGCTATCACTGGACTGACAATCCCAAAGGCATCTACAAAAAACTGGTGGTGTGCAAAGACAGCAAAACCTTGCTCGGCGGTGTGCTGGTGGGTGACAGCGGTGATTACAGCAGTCTGCTTCAGATGATGCTCAATAAGATGCCGCTGCCGAGTGAACCAGAAAGCCTGATCCTGCCGCAGCTGGCAGGGGTGCCATCCAAAGCGTTGGGGGTAGCGGCGTTGCCGGAAGCCGCGCAGATCTGCTCATGCCACAACGTCAGCAAGGGGGATATTTGTGCAGCCGTGCAGGGCGGTTGTGGCGATATGGCCGCAATCAAAAGCTGCACCAAAGCGGCCACCGGCTGTGGCGGCTGTAATGCGCTGGTGAAACAGGTGATGGAGCTCGAGCTGGCGAACCAGGGCGTGGTGGTCAAAAAGGATATCTGCGAACACTTTGCCTACTCACGCCAGGAGCTGTATCACCTGATTCGCGTCGGTAATATTACCACCTTTGATCAACTGATCCAGCAGCATGGTCGGGGTCACGGCTGTGAAGTGTGCAAGCCGCTGGCGGGCTCGCTGCTGGCCTCGTGCTGGAACGAGTACCTGCTGAAACCCCAGCATCTGCCGTTGCAGGATACTAATGACCGCTACTTTGCCAACATCCAGAAAGACGGCACCTACTCGGTGGTGCCGCGCGTGCCCGCTGGGGAGATCACGCCCAAGGGACTCATTGCCATTGGCGAAGTGGCGGCCCGTTACGATCTCTACACCAAAATCACTGGCGGCCAGCGCATCGATTTGTTTGGTGCACGGCTGGATCAGTTGCCCGACATCTGGGAAACACTGATCGCTGCTGGCTTTGAAACCGGCCACGCCTACGGCAAATCGCTGCGCACCGTGAAGTCATGTGTCGGCTCGACCTGGTGTCGGTATGGCGTGCAGGACTCCACCGCTTTCGCTATCGCGCTGGAGAATCGCTACAAGGGGCTGCGTGCGCCACACAAAATCAAAATGGCGGTGTCGGGCTGTACCCGAGAGTGTGCTGAAGCGCAGAGCAAGGACATTGGGGTGATCGCCACCGACAAAGGCTGGAACCTCTATGTCTGTGGCAATGGGGGGATGAAGCCGCGTCACGCTGACCTGTTCGCCAGCGATCTGGATGATGAAACGCTGTTGCGCTATGTGGATCGCATTCTGATGTTTTATGTGCGCACCGCTGACCGTCTGCAGCGCACCAGCGTGTGGATGGACAACATGGAGGGCGGACTGGATTACCTGCGCAGCGTGATCATCGAGGATGCCCTCGGTATCGGCGACATGCTGGAGCAGGAGATGCAATTGGTGGTGGATCGCTACCAGTGCGAGTGGCAAAGCACGCTGCAGGATCCTTCACGCCGCGCATTGTTCAGTGCAACAGTCAACAGTGAGCAAGCGGATGAAACCCTCAACTATGTGCGCGTGCGCGACCAGCGACAACCCGCGGCCATGGAAATCATTCCAGTGACCACGCTGCCTGCTGAACCCTGGAGTGCGATTTGTGATGTGTCCTCGATTCCTGAGGCAGCAGGGATGGGCGCGCGACTGGGTGGCCAGCGTGTGGCGCTTTTCCGCTTAGGTGAGGCGGTCTACGCGCTGGAGGATATTGAGCCGGGCACGCAGGCCAGCGTATTGTCGCGCGGGATTCTCGGCGATGTGGCGGGCGAACCGGTGGTGATTTCTCCGCTTTATAAGCAGCGGATTCGTTTGCGCGATGGGCAGAGTCTGGACAATACCGAGCACCAGCTGCGTTGCTGGCCAGTGCGGGTGGATGGCGGCAAAGTGTGGCTCGGCCATCAGCCCATTCTCGCGCTTGCGGCAGCATCATGAAAACTACCTGTCCTTACTGCGGCGTGGGGTGTGGCGTAGAAGTCAACGCGCCCGATCAGCCGGTGAGCGGGGACCGCCAGCATCCGGCTAACTTTGGCCGCTTGTGCGTGAAAGGCTCAGCGCTGGGTGAAACCCTGTCTCATGGAGGACGTCTGTTGTGGCCGCAGATCCACGGTGAACGCGTCAGCATGGATCGGGCGCTGGATCATGTCGCACAAGGATTGCGCCGTATCATCGATCAGCATGGTCCTCAGGCAGTGGCGTTTTATGGCTCTGGCCAACTTCTGACCGAGGACTACTATACCGCCAACAAGCTGATGAAGGGCTTTATTGGCGCCGCCAATATCGATACCAACTCGCGGCTATGTATGGCGTCGGCAGTGGTGGGCTACAAACGCGCATTCGGTGCCGATGCCGTGCCCTGCTGTTATGAAGATATCGAACAGGCGGATATGGTGGTGCTGGTCGGTTCAAACGCGGCGTGGGCGCATCCGGTGGCGTGGCAGCGGCTGGTGCAGGCGAAAACCGATCGACCAGAAATGCAGTTGGTGGTAATCGACCCACGTCGCACCGCCAGCTGTGATATCGCCGATCTGCATCTGGCCCTGCAGCCGGGGTCGGACAGTGCTCTGTTCGCCGGGCTGCTTAACTGGCTGAGCGACAATGATGCGGTGGATGCAAGCATGCTGCCCCATCTGTCCAACGTCGAAGCCACGCTGGCGGCCTGCAAGGCCTGGGATCTGGCCACAGTCGCCGCCGCCTGCCAGCTCAGCGAGCAAGATATTGTGGCTTTCTGGCAACGGTTTGCCCAGCAACCCCGCGTGGTGACGTTGTGGTGCATGGGAATCAACCAGTCGCAAACCGGCAGTGACAACAATAACGCCATCATCAATGCCCATCTGCTCAGCGGAAAAATCGGCTATGCAGGCGCGGGTCCCTTTTCATTAACCGGACAGCCGAACGCCATGGGCGGGCGTGAGGTCGGTGGCCTCGCCAATCAGCTGGCGGCGCATATGGGGTTCAGCGAAGAGGAAGTGGACCGCGTGAGTCGCTTCTGGAACAGCCCGCAGGTGGCGCGCCAGCCCGGTTTAACGGCGGTTAATCTGTTCAATGCGATTGATCGTGGCGAGGTCAAAGCAGTGTGGATTATGGGCACCAATCCGGCAGTGTCGATGCCTGAGGGGAATCGTGTCGCTCAGGCGTTGGCAAAGTGCGAACTCGTGGTGGTGTCGGAAGTGAGCGCGCGCAGTGATACCGCTGATTTAGCGCACGTCTTGCTGCCCGCGCAAGGGTGGGGCGAGAAAAACGGTACGGTGACCAACTCCGAGCGGCGCATTTCACGCCAGCGAAGTTTTATTGCCCCAGCTGGCGAAGCGAAACCTGACTGGTGGTTACTGGCGCAGGTGGCTCAACGTCTGGGATATACCAAAGCCTTTGCCTGGCAGCATCCCAGCGAAATTTTTGCTGAACATGCGGCGCTGTCTGGCTTCGAAAATCATGGCCGCCGCGCTTTCGACATCAGTGCACTGGCGCATATCACCCGTGAGCAATATGACCAGCTGGCACCCGTGCAGTGGCCGCTTAACGACCGCGCACCGAGTGGCACCGCACGGCTGTTTGCCAATCGTCGTTTCTTCCACGCGGATGGCAAAGCACGTTTGCTGCCGCCCGCCATTCCGGTTAAGACGCTCACCAGTGCGCGTTACCCCTTATTGATGAACACCGGACGCATTCGTGACCAATGGCACACCATGACGCGCACCGGCAACGTGCCGCGCCTGATGCAGCATTACGATGAGCCTTTTGTCGCGCTGCACCCGCACGATGCGGCGGCACATGGCCTAAGTCAGGGCGATCTCACTCGCATGCAGTCGGCATTGGGCTGGTGGAGTGGTCGTGTGGTGATCGACAGTGGCTTAACCCGCGGCCAGCTGTTTGTCCCGATGCACTGGACGCGTCAGTTTAGTGCGCAGGCGAATGTCGACGGATTAATAGCGGCTCAATGCTGTCCCGACTCGGGGCAACCTGCGTTGAAGCAGACCGCAGTGCGTTTGCAACCGCTGCGTCCGTTGTGGCAGGGATGGTTGTTCATGCCTGAGGTGATAACACCATCGAAACTGCTGTATTGGTCGCGTGCGCCGCAACAGGGAGCACAGCGTTATGTGCTGGCGGGTGAGGCGCAGGCAGCAGATTGGTTGATGCAGTTACCCGCTATGCAGGAAGTGCAGTGGCAACAGGCGCAGGCGGGACAGCAGTTACACATGCTGGGCTGGCGCAGCGGACGTTTGGTGTGTGCGTTTTATGCCGCGCCCTGGTTGCCAGAGATTGATCATGGCTTCGTGGCGCGAGCCTTCACGGAGACGCCAACGTCTCCTCAGCTGCGTCATGCGCTATTGGGTGGGCGTCCGGCTCAGGGGGAAAGCCAGGGCCGGACAATTTGCAGCTGTTTCGGCGTGGGAGAAGTGGCGATCCGTCGGGCGATCGAGCAGGGCTGCGGCTCGCCAGCGGCACTGGGGGCAGCGTTAAAGTGCGGCACCAACTGTGGCTCCTGTATTCCGGAACTTAAAAACTTACTGGCAACCCTGCGCGTGGCGCAGTAGCGGAGAACATCATGACTCAGGCCATTGAGCGACTTGAAAAACTGTTCAATTTCCAAAGTGGGGACTCGGCGCCGGGCTGCGTGTGGCTGGTGGGCGCAGGGCCGGGTGATGTCGAATTACTGACGCTGAAAGCACTACGCCTGATTAAAAGCGCTGATGTGGTGGTGTATGACCGCCTGGTAAGCGACGAGATCATGGCTGAAGTGCCGTCCTCGACGCTGTCGATCGATGTCGGTAAAAAGCCCGGTAGCCATGGCCTGAAGCAGGCGCAGATCAATCAGCTATTGGCCGATCTGGCGGCCAGTGGGCGGCGAGTGGTGAGGTTGAAGGGCGGCGATCCCTCTATTTTTGGGCGCGGCGGAGAAGAGATGCTGTTTCTGCAGCAGGCGGGTATTACCTGCCAGATAGTGCCCGGCATCACTGCCGCAGCAGGTTGTGCGGCAGCCAGCGGCATTCCGCTGACGCATCGCGACTGTGCGCAGTCTTTACGGCTAATCACCGGGCACGGCAAAAGCGGTGAGCCACAGCTGGATGATGCCAGTTTAGCCGCCAGCAATCAGACGCTGGTGTTTTACATGGGATTGAAATGGAGCGCCAGCATCAGCGCCCAGTTGCAGGCGCACGGTCGCGCTGCCGATACGCCGGTGGCGATCATTGAAAATGGCACGCGCCCTGACCAGCGCGTGATGGTGACCACTCTGGCGGATCTGACCGTCACCATTGCGCGTGAGCAGGCGCAATCCCCGGCACTGTTGCTGGTGGGTGAAGTGGTACGCTTTTATCGGCAGCCACAAAGCGCCGGTCTCAACGCAATTTCACTTATGGCTAAATAAACTCGTATTTTCCCCCCTTAATCCACGCTTTAGCCTTGGCGGGTTTTGGCATCCTATGCTCAGAATTCCTGCCAGCTGAGGTATGTCGTGGCTGAAGAGAGCGACGAGGACAAAACAGAATCGCCCACGGCGCACCGACTAGAGAAGGCGCGAGAAGAGGGGCAGATTCCGCGATCGCGCGAGCTGACATCGGTACTGATGCTGCTGGCGGGCTTGCTGATCCTGTGGCTCGGCGGCGAACTGATGGCTGAACAGCTGGCCAGCATGTTGGCCACTGGCTTTCGTTTCGATCATGCCATGGTGACCGATGACAAAATGATCATCGCCCACATTAGCAACCTGATCGGCCAGGCAGTGATGGCGCTGCTGCCGTTGATGGCAGGCCTGGTGATTGTGGCGATAGCTGCACCGATGCTGCTGGGTGGGATCAATATCAGCGGTAAATCGATCAAGCTGGATTTCAGCAAGCTGAACCCGTTGAGTGGTCTTAAACGCATGGTTTCCTCACAGACCTGGGCGGAACTGCTAAAAGCCATTTTGAAGGCGGTGCTGGTGGGTCTGGTGGGTGGCTGGTACATCTGGTCGCACTGGCAGGAGATGCTGCGGTTAATCAGTGAATCACCCACCAACGCGCTCCATCACGGTTTAACCATGATCGCCATTAGCTGTGCGTTGATCATGCTGGGCCTGGTGCCCATGGTCGGTTTCGACGTGTTCTGGCAGCTCTACAGCCATTTCAAAAAGCTGAAAATGTCCCGCCAGGAAATCCGCGACGAACACAAACAAAACGAAGGTGACCCGCACGTCAAAGGGCGCATTCGTCAGGCGATGCGTGCGGCGGCCCGTCGTCGCATGATGGCAGATGTACCGAAAGCCGACGTTATCGTCACCAACCCAACGCACTACTCGGTGGCGTTGCAGTATCAGGAAGGCAAGATGAGCGCGCCAAAGGTGATTGCGAAAGGGGCCGGGGATATTGCGCTAAAAATTCGTGAGCTGGCAAAAGAACATCGCATTCCGATTTTAGAAGCACCGCCGCTGGCGCGTGCGCTGTATCGACACACGGAAATTGGTCAGTTCATCCCCGGCGCGCTTTACGGTGCCGTGGCGGAAGTGCTGGCCTGGGTATGGCAACTGCGTCGCTGGAAACGCGAAGGTGGCTTGATCCCAACTAAACCAAAACAGCTGCCGGTTCCGGCAGACATGGACTTTGCAGGAGAGAACAGAAACGATGGCTAATCTGGCCGAAAAGCTGCGTTTACCGGGCAACTTTAAAGACACGCAGTGGAAGGTGCTGGCTGGACCGATACTGATCATGTTGATCCTGTCGATGATGGTGCTGCCGTTACCTGCCTTCATTCTCGACCTGCTGTTCACCTTCAACATTGCCTTATCGATCATGGTGTTGTTGGTGGCAATGTTTACCCAACGTACGCTGGAATTCGCGGCATTCCCGACCATTCTGCTGTTCTCAACGTTGCTGCGCCTGGCGCTGAACGTCGCCTCAACCCGTATTATCCTGCTCGAGGGCCATACGGGTGCCGATGCCGCCGGACGCGTGGTTGAAGCTTTCGGCCACTTCCTCGTGGGCGGTAACTTTGCCATCGGTATCGTGGTGTTCATCATCCTCGTTATCATCAACTTTATGGTTATCACCAAAGGTGCCGGACGTATCGCCGAAGTGGGTGCGCGTTTTGTGCTGGATGGAATGCCCGGTAAGCAGATGGCGATCGATGCTGACCTTAACGCCGGTTTAATCGGGGAAGAGGAAGCCAAACGTCGTCGTAGCGAAGTGACCCAGGAAGCCGATTTCTACGGCTCAATGGACGGTGCGAGTAAATTCGTACGTGGTGACGCCATAGCCGGTATTTTGATTATGGTGATTAACGTCATCGGCGGTCTGCTGGTGGGCGTAGTGCAGCACGGCATGGATCTGGGGCACGCAGGTGAAACCTATACACTGCTGACCATCGGTGATGGATTGGTGGCACAGATCCCGGCGCTGGTCATCTCTACCGCTGCGGGTGTTATCGTGACGCGCGTCAGCACCGATCAGGATGTGGGCGATCAGATGGTCTCCCAGCTGTTTAGCAATCCGCGCGTGTTGATGCTGAGTGGTGGTGTTATCGGTCTGCTCGGCCTGGTGCCGGGTATGCCCAACTTTGTCTTCCTGCTGTTTACCGCCGCGTTGCTCGGTCTGGCCTGGTGGCTGCGCGGTCGAGAGATGAAACCGAAGACTACCTCTGAACCTTCTAGTCTGGTCAAAACGCAGGAGACACCCGCCACGGTGGAAGCTTCCTGGAAAGACGTGCAGCTGGAAGATTCGCTGGGTCTCGAAGTGGGTTATCGCCTGATTCCCATGGTTGACCATTTGCAAAACGGTGAGCTGCTGGGTCGCATCCGCAGTATCCGTAAAAAAGTCGCACAGGAGGTGGGCTTCCTGCCGCCGGTGGTGCACATCCGTGACAACATGGAGTTGCCGCCTGCGCGTTACCGCATCCTGATGAAAGGCGTGGAAATTGGCAGCGGTGATGCCTATCCTGGGCGCTGGATGGCGATCAACCCTGGTACTGCAGCCGGTTCTTTGCCGGGTGAACCGACCGTCGATCCTGCCTTCGGTTTAGCGGCAATCTGGATCGATAGTGCGCTGAAAGAGCAGGCGCAGATTCAGGGCTTTACCGTGGTAGAAGCCAGTACCGTGGTGGCAACGCATCTTAACCACCTGATTGGTCAATACGCCAGTGAACTGTTTGGTCGTCAGGAAGCGCAACAGCTGCTGGATCGCGTGACCCAGGAGATGCCGAAGCTGACGGAAGATCTGGTGCCGGGCGTTATCACCCTGACCACCCTGCACAAAGTGCTGCAGAACCTGCTGATTGAGCGTGTTTCGATCCGCGATATGCGCACCATCATCGAAACCCTGGCGGAACATGCGCCGGTCCAGACCGATCCACAAGAGCTGACCAGCGTGGTACGTGTGGCGCTGGGCCGTGCGATTACTCAGCAGTGGTTCCCAGGTAACGGTGAAGTGCAGGTGATTGGACTGGATGCCACCTTAGAGCGTCTGCTGCTGCAAGCGTTACAGGGCGGTGGGGGGTTAGAGCCCGGCCTGGCCGATCGTCTGCTAGTGCAGACGCAGGGTGCATTGCAACAGCAAGAGATGACGGGGGCACCACCAGTGCTGCTGGTGAACCATCCGCTGCGTGCCTTGCTGGCGCGCTTCCTGCGCCGCAATCTGCCACAGTTGGTGGTGCTGTCAAATATGGAGCTGACCGACAATCGCCAGATCCGAATGACCGCCACCATTGGGGGCAAATAACCGATGCGCCGTTGGTGTTGGACTCTAATGATGTTGCCGATGATGGCGCTACCGCTCTATGTGGATGCAGCAGGATCCTGGCATGACAGTGCCAGTGGTCCGAGCCTCGGCGTGCGCGGCAACTGGCACACGACGCCAGCTTTAAAAGCACCTTCGCCCGCAGTGGGCACTATTACGGTGGTGAACTGGCGTTACCAGTTGAGCCGTCCAGCCCCCTCGGGGCTGATCGTACGTTTGTGTGCGACTCAGCGTTGCGTAGAGATTGAGGGCGGCAGTGGTTCAACGCGTAGCCTGGCGAATATTCCGGCTGACGAGACGCTGCATCTGGCGTTCGGTTTTCAGGGGAAGGGCGCGTTACCGCCGGGATTGCGAGTGGTGAGCAGTGAAGTGACGGTGAATTACCAATAGCCAATAAAAAACCCGCCGAGGCGGGTTTTTTGTTACTACATACGCTCGACGGTTTTGATACCCAGCGTATCCAGACCTTGTTTGAGCGTTTTAGCGGTCAATGCAGCCAGTTGCAGACGGCTGTTACGCACCTGCTCATCCTCGGCGGAGAGGATTGGACAGTGCTCGTAGAAGCCTGAAAACAGGCCTGCCAGATCGTACAGGTAAGCACACATCACATGCGGCGTGCCATCACGCGCAACCTGGGTGATCACTTCTTCAAACTGCAACAGGCGAGTTGCCAGTTGCGCTTCACGCTCTTCGGTCAGCACGATGTCGCCGCTCAGGCTGTCAGCTTCAATGCCGGCTTTACGGAACACAGAAAGCACGCGCGTGTAGGCATATTGCATGTATGGTGCAGTGTTGCCCTCAAACGCCAGCATGTTATCCCAGTCGAAGATGTAATCGGTGGTGCGGCTTTTTGACAGATCGGCATATTTCACCGCGCCGATACCCACCACTTCCGCCAGATCTTTCAGCTCCTGCGCTGACATTTCCGGGTTTTTCTCGCTGACCAGCGCATGCGCACGCTCAACGGCTTCATCCAGCAGATCGGCCAGCTTAATGGTGCCACCGCTACGGGTTTTAAATGGACGGCCATCTTTGCCCAGCATCATGCCAAACGCATGGTGCTCCAACGGCACAGACTCGGGCACGTATCCGGCTTTACGCACAATGGTCCACGCCTGTTGCAGATGTTGATGCTGGCGCGAATCGATGTAGTAAAGCACGCGGTCGGCATGCAACGTCTCATAGCGGTATTTGGCGCAGGCGATATCGGTGGTGGTGTAGAGGTAGCCGCCATCCTTTTTCTGGATGATCACGCCCATCGCTTCGCCTTCCTTGTTTTTGAACTCATCAAGGAACACCACGGTTGCGCCTTCGCTGGTTACGGCCAGCCCTTTTTCACGCAAATCGCTTACGATGCCAGGCAACATATCGTTGTACAGGCTTTCACCCATCACATCTTTACGCGTCAGCGTCACGTTCAGGCGGTCATAGACTTCCTGATTCTGGCTCATGGTGATATCCACCAGTTTTTTCCACATTGCACGGCAATATTCGTCGCCGCCTTGCAGTTTCACCACATAACCACGGGCGCGTTCGGCGAAGGCTTCGTCCGCATCATAGGTGACCTTGGCTTCCCGGTAGAACTCTTCCAGATCCGCCAGCGCGATATCTTCGTGGTGCTCATTCTGTTGCTTTTCCAGATAGGCAATCAGCATACCGAACTGAGTACCCCAATCGCCGACGTGGTTGGCGCGGATCACGTTGTGGCCGAGAAATTCCAGCGTACGTACCGCAGCGTCACCGATGATAGTGGAACGGACGTGACCGACGTGCATCTGCTTGGCGACGTTGGGTGCCGAGTAGTCAATGACAACGGTTTGTGGCTTGAGGCTGCTGACGCCAAGGCGCGGCAATTGCAGGGCCTGCGCGGCCTGGGTAGCCAACCAGTTGCGATCGAGGAAGATATTAATGAAGCCGGGGCCGGCGATTTCGACTTTGCTGGCGATGCCGGCGAGATCCAGATGCTGAATCACCTGTTCAGCCAGCTGGCGCGGAGCCTGACCGAGCTTTTTCGCCACAGCCATGATACCGTTCGCCTGATAATCGCCGAACTGCACTTTAGCCGACTGACGAACCTGAGGTTCACAATCTGCTGGCGCACCCGCCGCTACCATTGCCTGACCGACTTTATCGGATAGAAGAGCCTGAATATTCACCGCGTTACCTTCATATGCTGAAAAGGCTCGCCAGTGGCGGCGAGCCGATGCCTTCATCCCGCAACAGCGCGGCGGGACGGAAAAATAAGAGGGGAAGTATACGTGAAATGTTAAAGTGCGTCAGCTTTTAGCATGCGCAATGGCGGGTAACAGCAACCCGCGCGCCGGTTAACGGCGACGCGGGTGACGACGAGGATTTTTAACGCTTTTGTCTTCACGCACCTTCCAGTGGCGGGAAATTGCAAATCCCATCAATGCAATCAGGACCGCGACAACAATGAGCATAGACATAGAGCCATTCCTTGTAGTTGTGAAACACAAATTTATAAGAAAGGGTATCAAGCTGCAATTGTTTGCAACTGAAATAAGACTTATCTCATTGTATTAATTATCGTTAATATTAACAGTGATTTAAGGTGTTTTCATAAAGTAACCGCTGGACCTATTTAGGCGAATAATCCTAAAGAGAGGGCCTATTTATGCGGTTTCAGGTCTTTTTCATGATGAAATCGGAGGAATCCGACGATTTTGTCAAGCGGATTCTGAAGCGCTGCTGTTTTTAAATTGATTAAAATAATTGAATTGATATTGATGTGTCTGGAGTATTGAGATGAATTTTCCTGCTGAACTGAGTGATTTAGAACAAGACCTGGCTCGATTTGAGCACTCCTTGCAGCAATTTGCTGAAAGATTAGGGCTGCGGTTATCCGAACATGAGGCCGATCACCTGGCGGTGCGCTGCCATCAGTTCGCCACGGCGGAGCGCTGGAAGGCGGGATTGCAGCAGATGGGCAGTCAGTTTTCCGAAGCCATGATCAACGGACGCCCAATCTGCTTGTTCAAATTGCATCAGCCGTTAACGATCGCTGGATGGCAGGTCGATGTGATTGAGTTACCCTGGCCGGGTGAGAAATTGTATCGCCATGAAGGCTGGGAACATGTGGAAATCGTGTTGCGCGGTGAGCCCGAAACATTGGGTGTGCGCGCGATGGCATTGCTCTCCGATCATGCACTGACGCAACCCGGCATTTCGTTCAAAACCAGCGCGCCAAAAGGTGAGCATGAGCGTTTGCCCAACCCGACACTGGCGGTGACGGACGGGCAAACCACCATCAAGTTTCATCCCTGGCGACTGGAAGACATTGTCGCCAGTGAACAAGGCTAACGCCGTGCCATGACTGCGCTATGCAATCGGCTCACCGCCTGTTCCAGTAAGACGCGAGTACAGCCGAAGTTAAAGCGCACGAAGTTGTCATCACCAAAATCGCGGCCGGGTGAAAAACCGAGGCCGTGTTTTTCAAAATAGAGCGCGGGGCTGGCCACATCCAGCTGGCTGGCATCAATCCAGCCAAGATAGGTCGCTTCGGGCGAATTCATGTGCAATTCGGGGAGTGCATTCACCTGCGCCACCAGCCAGTCGCGATTCGCCCGCAGGTATTGGATTTGCGCCTCCAGCCATGCATCACCTTCACGCCAGGCTGCTTCTGCTGCCACCAGTGCGAGAATATCGACCCCTGGCACAATACCTTCGCGTACCTGTTTAAACCGTTTGCGTAATTCAGGGTTGGGGATAATCGCCATTGATGCGCCGAGACCAGCGATGTTGAAGGTTTTCGAGGGCGATATCAGCGTAATGCTGCGCTGTGCAGCATCATCACTCAATGCTGCAAAAGGAATATGGCGGGCATCGGGCGACAAAATCAAATCACAGTGAATTTCATCAGAACAAACGATTAAATCGTGTTGCTGAGCAAACGCCAGTTGCGCCTCCAGTTCCTCGCGACGATACACGGTGCCGCCGGGGTTTTGCGGATTGCACAGCATCAGCAGGCGTTCATTGCCCTGCATCGCAGCCGTATCGAGATCGACGACCCAGCGGCCATGCTGTAAATGCAGCGGCAAGTTGATCTGTTCACGCTCGGCGAGTTTTGAGGCTGCGCGGAACGGTGGATAAATCGGCGTTGGCGCGACTGTGCGTTGCCCAGCCTCGGTAAACGCGCGGACCGAAAGGTTCAGACCACTGACGACGCCAGGCAGCATAACGATCCATTCCGGCTGAATATGCCAGTTGTAGCGCTGCGCCAGGCGGGAAACAGTGATATCAATCAATCCTGTGGGTGTGCCGCCATAGCCAAAAACACCGTGATCGGCGCGTTTTTTAATGGCCTCAATAATGCAGGGCGGCGAGCGAAAATCCGTGTCTGCAACCCATAAAGGCAGCACATCACGATCGCCATATTTGTGCCACTTCAAACTATCGCTGTGACGACGGTCTATCCATTGATCAAAATCGAATGCCATAGTGAGGTTTCCACGTAAACTGTCCAATTAAGCAGACTAACTCAAGCCATCCTCTCGAGCCAGAAGTCATGAAAAGGAGCAAGCTATGACGAAACTGGAAATTTGTTGCTACGGCATCGACTGTGCAATGACTGCACAGCAGTCCGGTGCCGATCGCGTGGAACTGTGCAGTTCCCCACGCGAAGGCGGGCTGACGCCGTCAGCTGGCGTGCTGGAAGCCGCACAACGTGAACTGTCCATACCGGTTCACCCGATTGTTCGCCCGCGTGGCGGCGATTTTTGTTACACCGCACAGGAATTTGAGGTGATGAAATCCGATGTTGCACTGATGCGTGAACTCGGTTTCCCTGGCGTGGTGATCGGCATGCTGGATGAAGATGCCCATGTTGATATTGCGCGCATGCGGCAGATCATGGCGCTCAGTGATGGCATGGCGGTGACCTTCCACCGCGCTTTTGATTTGTGCCACAGCCCCAAACGTTCGCTGGACGTACTGACGGATTTAGGCGTTGCGCGTATTTTGACTTCCGGCCAGCAGCAGAGCGCAGAAACTGGAATTGCATTGTTGCGGGAACTAAATGAACTGAGCACGGGTCCAATTATTATGGCCGGTGCGGGTGTTCGTTTGAGCAATTTGCAGAAATTTATCGATAGTGGTCTGCAGGAAGTTCACAGCTCCGCCAGCCGACTGGTTGCTTCGCCGATGCGCTACCGTAAAGCCGGTGTCTCCATGTGCTCCGAAGCAGAAGTCGACGAATTCAGCCGAACTTGTGTCGACGGCGATGTGGTCGAAGCGATGAAAAGCATGCTGGAAATGACCGCAGTTCGTGTCGCCTGAGTTCGCACCCCTTTTGCCGCGCAGCACGCCAAAACTCTGACGTGATGTTTGCAAGTACCAAACCCCAGTGAGTTTTGCTGGGGTTCTTTTTGTCTGCTGTACAGCCGTTGATAGCGCATTGTTAAAAAAGATGCTTTGATTACTTTATGGCTTAGCGCGGATAACATTCATGAAATCCTACTCTTGTGCTGTTTTAGTGCTGTTGTTTCCCTTGTCTGGTTCAGCGCTGGCGGTGAGCACTGCCTGTCCGCCTCTGAGCAAAAATATTACCAGCAGCAACAACTGGATCATGCTGGGTGGTGATGCCAAAGGCGCGGTACGTCAGGTCGTAGCCGGTGAGTTTGGTAAAGATGTCGATTCGCAAAAACGCGTGCTGGGGCAGTTCGATCAGTGCGGGGATTTGATGGTTGCCGACATTACGTATGACAAGAACGAAGGCAACGTGGTGCTGACCATGGAACAGCACATCGCCCGCGTGCAGCGAGGTTGGGTGGCGGAATATGCCTACCTGGTCAAAGTGGTAAAAGCGGGCAAAGAGGAAGTGGTGGATAACCGTCAGGGCACCATCAGCTGGCAAATGGGTCAACATGGCAACATCATCAGTTCTTCCGACAAATTTACCAGCATGGGCAAGGATGGCTTCACCGATACCACTTACCGCTACGACAAACATTTTCGTCTGGAGAAAAGCGTCGCGCGCGGCAGTGATGTGATGACCAACGGAGAGAGCACCTGGCGCTGGAATCCACAAGGGCTGGTCACCTCATCGTCCAGTGCACGCGGTAAAGACACCTACAGTTATGATAAGCAGTGGCGAGAGCTGCGGCTTAATGGCTTCGCTACCACGCCTGTCAGTACCTTAAGTTCAGTTGACGAGTGTCAGTTATGGGATGAGGTGGGCAACTGTACGCTAAGTTATCTGCATGAAACCGAAGTGTTTGCTAAAGGCACCATCGAGCGCCACCTGAGTTCTGCGTACAAATATCAGTACTGGGATCGCCCGCCAGCCGTAGCGGATGACGGGGAGTAAACGCGGTTGGTCCGGGCGCACCGTGGTGCGCCCAACCTCTTTTACTGCACGGTTTTACTGAAGGCATCCACTGCGACAATCGCGTTGGCAATGTCTTCTGGCGACAAGTTCGGGTTGAGGTTCTTCAATGTATCCCCCTTGCTGTTTGCCAGCGCCCCGACGCGCAGCAGATTCTCCCAGGATTCATTCTCCAGATGCAGCTCTTTCAACGTGGTCGGCATCTTGATTGAGCGGTAGAAGCGGATATAGCGCGCAATCTCCTCATCCGGACGCTGCTCCAGCACCATTTGCGTCAGCGTGCCGTAAGCGACTTTCTCGCCGTGCGTCAGATGATGGATATCGCCATCAATCGCGGTAAAGCCATTATGAATGGCGTGCGCACCCGCCAACCCGGCATTCTCGAATCCGAGTCCTGAAAGCAGGGTATTGGCTTCCACCACGGCTTCGACGGCAGGCGTCACGCGCTTCTCACTCACCGCCGTATAAGCACTGTAGCCCCATGTCAGGAGCGTCTCTTCACAGGCGCGCGCAATCGCGGTGCCTGCAATGGTTGGATCGCCGTTGACCATCGATTTGGCGTGCGAGCGCAGGACGGCCTGTGCTTCAACCCAGGTGGCCAGACCATCGGCAATGCCGGAGGCGAACAAGCGGGCTGGCGCACCGGCACAAACCGCGGTATCCACTAGCACCAGATCCGGGTTTTTGCTGTAGAAGCGATAGCTCTCAAATACGCCGCTGTCGGAATAAATCACGGATAGCGCGCTGCAGGGCGCATCCGTCGAGGCCACGGTCGGTACTATGGCGACCGGCTGCTTAAGCTCATCCGCAATCGCTTTTACGGTATCCAGCGTTTTACCGCCGCCAAGGCCCACCACCACATTGCTGCCTTGTGATTTCGCCAGTTGCGTTAAACGATTGATCTCGTTGCTGGAGGCTTCACCGTTAAACTGCTGCCAGCTGAACTCAATGCCCGCCGCTTTTAACGTTTTCTGTGTGCGTTCACCAATCAGTTTCCAGACGATGTCATCGGCGACCAAAAATGCATGCTGGCCCAGCTCGGCCACATAGGTCCCCAATTCATCCAGCACACCTGCACCCTGAACATACTTACGCGGAGAAGAAAAAATGAATTTACTCATAGCGACAACTCCTTGATGTGAGAAAAGCCGTTAACGATAAAGTGACACAGATAAATGACGGAGATTTAACCATTACTGGCAAGTTGAGAATTATTATCAATTACTGACGGAGGGTAACTATCGTCAAGATGTTGCGGCAAGGTTAAGATAGCGGCGAACTGACAGGGAGCTCGCCATGACACTGATATTTTCATTTCTTTTTGCCATTACTATTCTGACGTTAACGCCAGGCTTTGATACCGCGCTGGTGCTGCGTTCCGCAGCCGCGCAAGGCTGGAAACGGGCATCAGCCACCGCATTGGGTGTCACCATGGGTTGTCTGGTGTGGGGCGTAGCAGTGGGGCTGGGTCTTGGCGCGCTGCTGCTGGCTTCCGAAATGGCGTATAACCTGCTGAAGTGGGTTGGCGCCGCCTATCTGCTCTATCTCGGCGTCAAACTGCTGCTGAATCCCCGCACTCAGGCGGAAGAGAGTCAGAGTGTGCAGGGTAAAGAGCAGAGCTATTTCGCCTGCTTCTCGCGAGGATTATTCGGCAATCTGTTAAATCCGAAAGTCGGTGTGTTTTATGTCACGTTCCTGCCACAGTTTATTCCGGCCGGGGCGTCAGTGGCGCTGTGGTGTACCTTGATGGCGTTAACCCACATGCTGATTGGATTAGTGTGGAATGCGGTGCTGATTGGCGGCAGCCAGTACTTCGCGGCGCATCTGCGTCGTCCAACGGTGCTGAAAGTGATGGATCGTTTGACCGGCTGCGTGTTTATCGGTTTCGCCGCGAAGCTGGCGCTGTCGCGGCGTTAATCATTACGGCTTGCGTGCTACCAGCACCGCGCGCAGCGGTGCTGGATAACCTTCAATGGTTTTGCTGCTGTCGTTAGGATCAAGGAACTCGGCCAGTGATTCGCTGGTCATCCAGCTGGTGCGACGTTGCTCCTCCACTGACGTCACCGCGTAATCCGCGATGCGCACATCGACAAAACCACACTTCTCCAGCCAGCCTTTCAGCGCTGCAGCAGACGGAATAAAGTAAACGTTGCGCATCTGCGCATAGCGTTCACCCGGCACCAGAACGGTGTTTTCATCGCCCTCAACGACCAGCGTTTCCAGCACCAGCTCTCCCTCGCTGACCAGCTGGTTTTTCAACTGCAATAAATGATCGAGCGGCGAGCGGCGGTGATACAGCACACCCATCGAAAACACCGTGTCGAAAGCCTGCAAGGCGGGCAGTTGTTCGATGCCAAGTGGCAGCAGATGGGCGCGACGATCGTCTCCCAGCAGCTTACGCACCGCTTCGAACTGACACAGGAACAGCTGCATCGGATCGATGCCGACCACCAGCTTCGCGCCTGCGCCGATCATGCGCCACATGTGATAGCCGCTACCGCAGCCGACATCCAGCACCGTGCGGTGGGTTAATGGCGAGATATGCGGCAGCACGCGATCCCATTTCCAGTCCGAGCGCCATTCGGTATCAATCTCGGTGCCGTAAAGGGAATAAGGACCTTTGCGCCAGGGCATCAGGTTGCGCAACAGGTTTTCAATACCAAGACGTTGGCGATCGGTGAGATCGTCAGCCGTGGCCGTGACGCTGTTGACCAGATCCAGCGTTTGCGGGTTCAGCAGCGGCAGGTAATCCACTGACTTTTCCCAGTCGCGGAATTTACCGTGCAGATTCTCGCGCTGCCAGGCTGCGACTTGTGCGGGTAAAACTTCCAGCCAGCTCGCCAATGGGCCGGTGGCGATTTGCTGATAAAAACGGCCAAAATCAATCATTTCAACGCTACCAAAGAACCAAAGTTAAAGCACTGGAACCACAATTCCGCATGGGCAAAACCGGCGTCTTTCAGACGCGCTTTATGCGCTTCTACACTGTCGGTGAGCATGACGTTTTCTAGCATGCTGCGTTTCTGGCTGATTTCCAGTTCGCTATAACCGTTAGCACGCTTGAAGTCGTGATGCATGTTGAACAGCAGTTCGCCCACTTCGCCATCTTCAAAGCTGAATTTCTCAGACAGCACCAGCGCACCGCCGGGGTTCAGGCCTTTAGCGATCTTTTTCAGCAGTTCCAGGCGCGCAGGCGGCTCAAGAAATTGCAGAGTAAAGTTCAGCACCACCATTGAAGCATTCTCAATATGGATATCCTGAATATCCGCTTCAATCACCTGCACCGACGTATCTGCGCGGAAGGCATCAATATGGCGGCGGCAACGCTCCACCATCGCCGGAGAGTTATCCACGGCAATAATCTGGCAGCCCGGCACATGAATATTACGGCGCACTGAGAGCGTGGCGGCACCCAGCGAGCACCCGAGATCGTAAACCTGGCTATCAGGCTTCACAAAGCGTTCTGCCAGCATGCCAATCATCGAAATGATGTTGGAATAACCCGGCACCGAGCGCTGAATCATATCGGGAAAGACTTCAGCCACGCGCTCGTCAAAGGTCCAGTCACCCAGCTTATCGATGGGTGCGGAAAATAGCGTATCGCGGTCAGACATAATGAAAAGTCCGGAGAGAGGAATCGGAAAGGGCGCTATTCTGTCAGAAAGTCCCGCAGGCTGCACCCGCTTTGAGTTTAGAACAAGCTGCTTTGTTGCGGCCAGTCGGGCAGATTGCGCAGCGAAGGCTCAAGTTGCAGCAACTGAGGCCACAGCGCCTGCAGTAAGGGGAACACTTCGCCCATATCCGGCGTATGGATAAACAGCATCGGATCGCTGTCCGCCTGCCATTCTGCCAGTTTGTTTTGCCACGGCTGAAACAGCGGCACGCTCTCTTCCACGCTGTCACTGCCGATAAAGCGCACCATCGGTTGCGAACCGCTGCGCACGGCATGCGGTGGCACGCGCGGTTTTTTCGCCCGGGCGTCCACGGCGGCGGCGCTTTGCGAAGTCGAGGCGTGCACCGGACGGCTATCGAGGATCACGCGATTCACGCCGCGTTCCAGCAGGCCACGGTTGAACGCGCGCTCAGCCTCGCCTTTGGCAAAAAACTGCTCGTGGCGCACTTCAACGCCGTAACTAAACCCGCGCGGCAGGCTATCGAGGAACAGCCACAAGTCTTTCAGTTGCGTGGGTGAGAAGGTCGCCGGCAGTTGCAGCCAATACTGCCCGATGCGCTGGCTCAACGGATCGAGCAAGCGGAAGAATTCGTTCAGCAGTTCATCGCAGTTCCGAAGCGCGGCTTTGTGGCTGATGCTGTTGGGAAATTTAAAGCAGAAGCGAAAGTCATCGTGAGTCATATCGCGCCAGCGCATCACTGCTTCCGGCGAGGGCAGCGCATACAGCGTGGTGTTGCCTTCCACGCAGTCAAACAGCTGGGCGTAATCCGCCAGGGTTTCCAGCCCATACTGCTTCCAGCGGGGATGCTGCCATTGTGGTAATCCAATGCGAAGTGTCAAACGCGGCTCCTGATCCTTTTACGGGCGGGAATAGGCCGGGTAATGTACCCTGTTTTGGTGTCGGCAGGAAAATCCGCGCGATAAACCGCAATGTTTTGCCCGCTTTGATCTGGCTCTACTTATCCTGCCTGGGTTTTTCCATTATAATAGCCGCCTTTTTTGCGACAGCATCTCAGAAGGTTACGCGGCCTGATGCTGTCTGGCAGCAGCGGCGAAGTTAAAAGGATACGTTATGCGTACAGAATATTGCGGACAGCTCAATCTGTCTCACGTGGGTCAGCAAGTCACTCTCTGCGGTTGGGTTAACCGCCGTCGCGATCTGGGCAGCCTGATTTTTATCGATATGCGCGACCGTGAAGGTATCGCTCAGGTATTCTTCGACGCAGATCATCAGGACGCTTTCCAGCTGGCCTCTGAGCTGCGTAACGAATTCTGTATCCAGATCACCGGCACCGTGCGTGCGCGTGAAGAGAAAAACCGCAACAGCGATATGGCCACCGGCGATGTCGAAGTGTTTGCCCATGCGCTGAACATCATCAACCGCGCTGAACCTCTGCCGCTGGACTCTAACCAGACCAACAGCGAAGAAGCGCGTCTGACCTATCGCTATCTGGACCTGCGTCGTCCGGAAATGGCACAGCGTCTGAAAACCCGTGCGAAAATCACCAGCTTCGTGCGTCGCTTTATGGATAACGAGGGCTTCCTCGATATCGAAACCCCGATGCTGACCAAAGCCACGCCAGAAGGTGCGCGTGACTATCTGGTGCCAAGCCGCGTGCACAAAGGCAAATTTTACGCGCTGCCGCAGTCCCCACAGCTGTTCAAACAGTTGCTGATGATGTCCGGCTTCGATCGCTATTATCAGATCGTTAAATGCTTCCGTGATGAAGACTTGCGTGCAGACCGTCAGCCAGAATTCACCCAAATCGACGTGGAAACCTCTTTCATGACCGCCGAGGAGGTGCGTGAAAAGATGGAGCGTCTGATTCGTGAACTGTGGATCGACGTGAAAGGCGTGGATCTCGGTGACTTCCCGCAAATGACTTTTGCTGAAGCTATGAACCGTTACGGTTCTGACAAACCCGATCTGCGCAACCCAATGGAGCTGGTGGACGTGGCTGACCTGCTGAAAAGCGTGGAATTCCAGGTGTTTGCAGGCCCGGCTAACGATCCGAAAGGTCGTGTTGCCGCGCTGCGTGTGCCGGGTGGCGCAGCGCTGACGCGTAAGCAGATTGATGAGTACACCAAATTTGTTGAGATCTATGGCGCCAAAGGTTTGGCGTGGATGAAGATCAACGAGCGTGCAAAAGGCTTCGAGGGTGTACAGAGCCCGGTGGCGAAGTTCCTGACGCCTGAAATCGTTGAAGCGATTCTGAACCGCACCACTGCACAAGATGGCGATCTGATCTTCTTTGGCGCTGACCGTGCCAAAATCGTCACTGATGCGCTGGGTGCACTGCGTCTGAAAGTGGGCCGTGATCTGAAGATTACTGACGAAAGCATGTGGGCACCGCTGTGGGTCATCGACTTCCCAATGTTTGAAGCGGATGAAGAGGGCGGTCTGGCTGCGATGCACCACCCGTTCACTTCACCGAAAGAGCTGACCGCAGAACAGCTGGCGGTCGACCCGACGCAGGCCGTGGCGAACGCTTACGATATGGTGATCAATGGCTACGAAGTGGGTGGCGGTTCCGTGCGTATCCACAACGGCAACATGCAGCAGACCGTATTCAGCATTCTCGGTATCACCGAAGAAGAGCAGCGCGAGAAGTTTGGCTTCCTGTTGGATGCCCTGAAATACGGCACACCACCGCACGCGGGCCTGGCCTTTGGGCTGGACCGTCTGACGATGCTGCTGACCGGCACCGACAACATCCGTGATGTTATCGCGTTCCCGAAAACCACTGCAGCGGCGTGCCTGATGACCGAAGCGCCAAGCGAAGCCAACCCGGCAGCGTTGTTGGATCTCGGCATTCTGGTGGCTCCGAATAAAGAAAAGTCAGAGAACAAGTAATGGGCTATAAACATCCGGTTTCAGTGCTGGTGGTGATTTTTGCGCGAGATACTGGCCGGGTGTTAATGCTGCAGCGACGGGATGATGAAAGTTTCTGGCAATCCGTAACGGGCAGCCTCGAAGCGGGTGAGAGCCCGCGTCAGGCGGCACAGCGCGAAGTGTCAGAAGAGCTGGGTATCGACGTTGCGGGCGAACAGCTGGTGCTGGACGATTGCCACAAACACATTGAGTTTGAAATCTTCCCGCACTATCGCCATCGCTACGCACCTGGCATCACGCACAACCGCGAACATTGGTTCCGGCTGGCACTCCCGCAAGAGCGTGACCTGCTGCTCACCGAGCATCTCGCCGCGCGCTGGCTCGATCCTGCCGCTGCCGCAGCCCTGACCAAGTCCTGGAGTAATCGCCAGGCAATCGAAGAATTTACCTGAATGCCCGCCGCCGCGCGTTTTTCCGGCGACGAATCAGCTAGATTTCATTTATCCTGCGCAGAGTTTCAACCCTGCGCCCTAATATTGAACAGTCGAGCGTAATCGGCGCAGCGAGGTCGGTTACCGCCAGCGCGCAGCAACCGGAGCGTACTTTTGTACGTGAGGATTGCGAGCACTGCCGGGAATCGAGATCGCAAGTAAGATAGCTCGTGCGAAATAAAAGATCGGAGAAATACTCAAGATGGCTGGACATAGTAAGTGGGCAAATACCAAGCACCGCAAGGCGGCGCAGGACGCTAAGCGCGGCAAAATCTTCACCAAGATCATCCGTGAGCTGGTGACCGCAGCGAAACTGGGCGGCGGCGATGCCGGCTCGAACCCGCGTCTGCGCGCAGCAATGGACAAAGCCCTGTCCAACAACATGACCCGTGACACCATGAACCGTGCGATTGCACGCGGCGTGGGCGGCGAAGATGATTCCAACATGGAAACCATCATCTATGAAGGTTACGGTCCAGGCGGCTCAGCGGTGATGATCGAGTGTCTGAGTGACAACCGTAACCGTACCGTGGGCGAAGTGCGTCACGCCTTCACCAAAACCGGTGGCAACCTCGGCACCGACGGTTCCGTTTCTTACCTGTTCAGCAAAAAGGGTGTGATCTCCTTTGCGCCAGGCCAGGATGAAGATGCGGTCATGGAAGCGGCGCTGGAAGCCGGTGCGGAAGACGTGGTGAGTTACGACGACGGTGCGATTGATGTGTTCACCGCGTGGGAAGAGCTGGGTGCGGTGCGTGATGCGCTGGAAGCCGGCGGCCTGAAGGCGGATACCGCTGAAGTCTCAATGATCCCTTCCACCAAAGCGGAAATGGATGCGGAAACCGCACCGAAACTGCTGCGTCTGATCGACATGCTGGAAGATTGCGACGATGTGCAGGAAGTTTATCATAATGGTGAAATTTCTGATGAGGTCGCGGAAACGCTGTAATGGCGTTTTCCATTAACCTCACAGCCGGAGGCGCGTAGTGGCGATCATTCTCGGGATTGACCCCGGCTCGCGCGTCACCGGTTACGGTGTGATTCGTCAGGTTGGCCGCCAGCTCAGCTATCTGGGCAGCGGCTGCATCCGCACCAACGTCACCGATCTACCCTCTCGCCTCAAATTGATTTACGCCGGGGTGACAGAAATCATCACCCAATTCTCGCCAGACTATTTTGCTATCGAGCAGGTATTTATGGCGAAGAATGCGGACTCAGCGCTTAAGCTGGGCCAGGCGCGTGGCGCAGCGATTGTCGCGGCGGTGAATCTCGATTTGCCGGTGTTCGAATATGCAGCGCGTCAGGTCAAACAAACGGTAACCGGCACCGGTGGGGCAGAAAAAAGTCAGGTTCAGCACATGGTGCGCACCTTGCTGAAACTGCCCGCTAACCCACAAGCTGATGCCGCTGATGCGCTGGCGATTGCCATCACCCATTGTCACCTGAGCCAAAACACCACGCGATTGAGTGACGCTAAGCTGGTGATGACGCGTGGGCGATTGCGGTCCGGCTGACGAAAACCCAAACATTGAAGGCTGGATATTGATCCAGCCTTTTTTATGATATAAATACCCGTCATATTTCCACTGGCTGATGCGCGAGCTACCCTTGTTCACCTGAATCACTGACCTCAGTGCGTTCATCGTCATGCGCTCGCTTGCCGCTTTAACGTCAGCGGAAATCAATCAGGTATTTTTAGGATTACATAAGGAACTGCTCAGGTGATTGGTCGCTTACGAGGCAATATTCTGGAAAAACAGCCGCCGCTGGTGTTGATTGAGGCGCACGGTGTGGGTTATGAAGTGCACATGCCAATGACCTGCTTCTACGAGCTGCCGGAGATCAATCAGGAAGCGATTATCTTCACCCAGTTTGTGGTGCGTGAAGATGCGCAGCTGCTGTTCGGCTTCAATAACAAACAAGAGCGTGCGCTGTTCCGTGAACTGGTGAAAGTCAATGGCGTGGGGCCAAAACTGGCACTGGCAATCCTTTCTGGCATGTCAGCACAACAGTTTGTGACCGCCGTTGAGCGTGAAGAGATCGCGTCATTGATCAAGTTGCCTGGCGTCGGCAAGAAAACCGCCGAGCGTCTGGTGGTGGAGATGAAAGACCGCTTTAAAGGCATGCACGGCGATCTGTTTGGCAGTGACTCGACCTTCACATTGACCACGCCGTCTGAAGCGCCAGCCGCGAATGATGCTGAGGCCGAAGCGGTTGCTGCACTGGTGGCGCTGGGTTATAAACCGCAAGAAGCCAGCCGCATGATCAGTAAAGTCGGCAAACCTGATGCGGATTGCGAAACCCTGATCCGTGAAGCTCTGCGCGCAGCTATTTGAGGTAATGCATGATTGAAGCCGATCGCCTGGTCTCGGGCGTCTCTATAAATGAAGAAGAGAGCCTCGACCGTGCCATTCGTCCTAAGCTCCTGGCGGAATACGTGGGGCAACCGCAGGTGCGCGAGCAGATGGAGATTTTCATCAAAGCAGCGCAACTTCGTGGCGATGCGCTGGACCATCTGCTGATTTTCGGCCCGCCGGGATTAGGTAAAACCACGCTGGCTAACATTGTGGCGAATGAGATGGGCGTGAATTTACGTACCACTTCTGGTCCGGTGCTGGAGAAGGCAGGCGATCTGGCTGCGATGCTGACCAACCTCGAACCTCATGACGTGCTGTTTATCGATGAGATTCACCGCTTATCACCGGTGGTGGAAGAGGTGCTCTATCCGGCGATGGAAGACTATCAGCTGGATATTATGATTGGCGAAGGCCCAGCGGCGCGCTCAATCAAACTTGATTTGCCCCCCTTTACCCTGATTGGCGCCACCACGCGCGCGGGCTCGCTGACCTCGCCGCTGCGCGATCGCTTTGGTATTGTGCAACGCCTTGAATTTTACAACGTACCGGATCTGCAACACATCGTCAGCCGCAGTGCAGCGTGCTTAGGATTGGCATTGAGTGAAGAGGGCGCGTTAGAAGTGGCGCGCCGTGCCCGTGGTACACCTCGCATCGCCAACCGTTTATTGCGTCGCGTACGCGATTACGCCGAAGTTCGCGCCAACGGTGTGATGAGTGGTGAAGTCTCTGCCAGCGCACTCGATATGCTCAACGTCGATAATCAGGGCTTCGATTACATGGACCGCAAGCTGTTGCTGGCGATCATCGACAAGTTCTCGGGTGGTCCGGTGGGGTTGGATAACCTGGCGGCGGCGATTGGTGAAGAACGGGAAACCATTGAAGATGTGATTGAACCCTTCCTGATTCAACAAGGATTCATTCAGCGCACGCCGCGCGGCCGTCTGGCCACGCAGCATGCCTACAAGCATTTCGGCATCAGCCGCGACGAGTAATGCTGGCGTTCGTCCGGCTGCGCGATTTCACGATCGGGCATTCGCTAAGGGGCCATTAATGGCCCCTTTATTACGCTGCCGGCTTTTTAGCCATACTGAAGATGAACAGCACAGCGGCGCACAGCACCACGGAAGGGCCGGCGGGTGTATCGTAAGTGGCGGAGAATGTCAGTCCACCGGTGACCGCCAGAATACCGATAATCACCGCAAAACCGGCCATCTGTTCCGGTGAACGGGAGAAACGACGTGCGGTGGCAGCGGGAATAATCAACAGTGAGGTGATAATCAGTGCACCGACAAACTTCATTGCCACACCAATGGTCAAGGCGGTGACCAGCATCAGCATCAGGCGCGTGCGTTGAATGTTGACGCCATCCACTTGAGCCAATTCCGGGCTGATGGTCATCGACAGCAGTGAGCGCCACTGCCATGCCATCACCGCCAGTACAATGGCCACGCCAGCGCCCATCATCCACAAATCATCCGGTGTCACCGCCAGCAGATCGCCAAACAGATACGCCATTAAATCGACGCGTACACCCTGCATCAGGCTGACTACCACCAAACCCAGCGACAGCGCGCTGTGCGCCATAATACCGAGTAACGTATCAATGGCCAGATGCGGACGACGCTCCAGCCACACTAAGCCCAGAGCCAGAAATACAGTCACCAGAATCACTGCATAATAGGGATTCACATTGAGCAGCAGACCAAAGGCCACGCCGAGCAGCGAAGCGTGCGCGAGGGTATCGCCGAAATAAGACATGCGGCGCCAGACCACAAACGAGCCAAGCGGACCCGCCGCCAGCGCCAGCAGCACGCCACCGAGCCAGCCGGGTAATAACAATTCAATCATGACGGACCATTTCCTTTGCGCAGCACAATGCGTCCCTGTAAATCGTGACGGTGATTATGATGATGGCGATAAATAGCCAATTGCTGCGCGCCACGTGGGCCGAACATGGCGATAAATTCTGGATGCTGCGACACCGCTTCTGGCGTACCGGAACAGCAGATGTGGTGGTTGAGGCACAGTACCTCGTCAGTTTTTGCCATCACCAGATGTAGATCGTGCGAAACCATTAGCACGCCACAGTTGAGCTCCTGACGAAGCTGATCGATCAAATCGTAGAGCGCCACTTGCCCATTTACGTCAACCCCTTGCGTAGGTTCATCTAACACCAGTAACTGGGGTTGATTGAGCAGGGCACGCGCCAGCAGTACGCGCTGGGTTTCACCACCTGAGAGTTTTTGCAGAGGCGCATTCAGCAGATGTCCGGCCTGCACGCGTTTCAAAGCCGGGAGAATAGCATCTCGCTTGCTGCCACGCGTCAGACGCATAAAACGTTCAACGGTGATCGGCAACGTCGGGTCAATGTGCAACTTCTGAGGCACGTAGCCAATGCGTAAACCGGGGGTGCGTTTGACGCTACCCCCTGTAGGCGTAAGAAGGCCGAGCACCGTCCGGACCAGCGTCGATTTGCCCGCGCCGTTCGGCCCAAGCAGCGTAAGTATTTTCCCTGGCTCCAGTGTCAGGCTAATACCTGCTAGCACAGGGCGCTGGGAAAACTTGACGGAGATGTTTTCAAGTGTAACAAGTGACGACATATTATTTACGGGTTGCATTGAATTTCGAATGTTATAATATCACATTCCATCAACAGGTCACGATGGAATGACGCATTATGTTACACATTAAGCAGCGCTTCGCTTTCACTCTTCCTGCTGCGGCTCTCGCCGCCGCCTGCGCGATGCCCGCGCACTCAGCCGTAGTGGCTTCAATCAAACCAATCGGATTTATCGCAGCGGCCATTGCAGATGGCGTGACGCCAGTGGAAGTGCTGTTGCCCGATGGCGCTTCAGAGCACGATTATGCTTTACGTCCTTCTGATGTAAAACGTATTAAAAACGCGGACTTAGTGGTATGGGTTGGACCAGAAATGGAGGCGTTTCTGACCAAGTCAGCGGCAGAGTTACCTGAGGCTAAAAATCTCGAAATAGCGGCGATGCCAGGGGTGAAACCGCTACTGATTCGTGGTGGTGAAGACGAGGACGAACATGAGCACGGTCACGATCATGAGCATGACTCAGATAAGTCTGATGACCATGAGCCGTCTCATACACACCACCACCATGGTGAGTTTAATATGCACCTGTGGATGTCACCTGAGATTGCGCGACAATCTGCGGTTGCAATCCATGGAAAATTATTGGAACTTATGCCGCAAAGCAGAGCCAAACTTGACGCGAACCTGCAGCAGTTTGAAGCAGAATTAGCAGATGCGGATAAGCATATTGGCGCGCAGCTTGCCCCCGTTAAGAGTAAGGGTTATTTCGTTTTTCACGATGCGTACAGCTACTTTGAAAAACACTACGGTTTGTCCCCTGCTGGACATTTCACCGTCAACCCTGAGATTCAACCGGGCGCCCAGCGTTTACATCAAATACGAACACAGTTGGTTGAGCAAAAAGCCGTATGCGTTTTTGCTGAACCACAATTCAGGCCGGCCGTCATCGATGCCGTGTCTCGCGGAACCAACGTGCGCAAAGGCACACTTGACCCGCTGGGCATGGGAATCAGCTTAACCAAAGACAGCTATGTGAAATTCCTCTCACAGTTGTCGAGCCAGTATGCGAGCTGCCTGAATGGAGCATAGAGGAATAAGTAAAAGTGCAGCAGATAGCCCGCTCTGTCGCCCTCGCATTTAATAATTTGCCGCGTCCCCACCGCGTTATGCTGGGATCATTAACCGTTATCACGTTGGCCGTCGCTGTCTGGCGGCCTTACGTTTATCATCCCCATGATGTTGCCCCCATCGTGAAAGACATCACGCTGGACAAAAACGAACTGCGCACGCTGTTACCCGAAGCCAGTGAGCCGATTGATCAGACCACGGTTGAACCGGAAGAAGAGATTCCGGCCGATGACATCGATAAAGATGTGCAGGACAACCCGAATCAACACGATTACACCGTTTCCTCTGGCGATACCCTGAGCAGCGCACTGAATCAGTACGGTATTGATCTCAGTGATATCAATGCGTTAGTCAATAGCGATAAAGACTTCCGTAACCTGCGCGTCGGTCAGCAACTCAGTTGGACGTTGGATGCGGATGGTCAACTGCAAAACTTTACCTGGGAAGTGGATCGCCGTGAAACCCGCACTTACGAGCGCCAGCCGAATGGCAGCTTTAAGATGCAGCAGGAGATGCAAAAGGGCGAGTGGCAAAATAGTGTGCTGAAAGGTGAAGTGCGTGGCAGCTTTGGTGCCAGCGCCCAGCGTGCAGGCTTGACCAGTGCTGAAACCAGCAATGTTATCAAAGCCATGCAGTGGCAGATGGATTTCCGCAAACTGCGCGCCGGTGACGATTTCAGCGTGCTGATGTCCCGCGAGATGCTGGATGGCAAAAGTGCGCAGAGCCAGCTGCTCGGCGTGCGTCTGCGTACCGGTGGCAAAGATTACTACGCGTTCCGCGCGGAAGATGGCAAATTCTACGATCGTAACGGCTCAGGCCTTGCCCGTAGTTTTATGCGCTTCCCGACGGTGAAACAGTATCGCGTTTCCTCCAACTTTAATCCGCGCCGTCTTAACCCGGTAACGGGCCGCATAGCACCACATAAGGGTGTCGATTTCGCGCTGCCGATCGGTACACCGGTATTGGCCGTGGGTGATGGTGAAGTGGTGATGGTCAAAAATGGCGGGGCGGCGGGTAACTATGTGGCCATTCGTCACGGTCGTCAGTATATGACCCGTTATATGCACCTGAGTAAGGCGCTGGTGAAACCAGGACAGAAAGTGAAGCGCGGTGACCGTATTGCGCTGTCAGGCAACACCGGGCGCTCTACGGGGCCACATCTGCATTACGAAGTGTGGATCAACAATCAGGCCGTCAACCCACTCACGGCGAAACTGCCGCGTATGGAAGGGCTGACTGGTAAAGATCGCAGCAACTATCTGGCGGACGTGAAGAGTTATCTGCCACAGCTGGCACTGAAATAACCCATTTCTGTAGCCAATAGTGAAAAAACCGACGAATTATTCGTCGGTTTTTTGCTATCTGACGCATGATGATTGCAAAATTAACCACCGTCACTATCATTGTCCCGTCATTGTCAGAGGCGAGTGCATGGAAACCCGAAAGAAAAATAACAGTGAATTTATTCCCGTTTTTCAACGTTCTTTTTTAAAACCGAAATACTGGGGCAATTGGCTGGCGATTGGTGCGCTGGCGGGCATGGCAATGCTGCCTGCCAAAGTGCGCGACCCGATTTTGGGTGGATTGGGGCGGTTTGCCGGTAAGCTGGCAAAAAGTGCGCGTCGTCGTGCGTTGATCAATCTCTATTATTGCCTGCCGGAGTTAAGCGAAGCACAGCGCGAAGAGATTGCTGATCGTATGTTTGCCACCGCGCCACAGGCGATGGTGATGATGGCTGAGTTGGGGATGCGCGATCCGGCTCGTGTGCGCCAACGCGTTGACTGGCACGGCCGTGAAATTATCGAAGCCCTGCAGGCCAACAAAGAGAACGTGATTTTTCTGGTGCCGCATGGTTGGGCCGTGGATATCCCGGCGATGCTGCTGGCGTCAGAGGGCCAGATGATGGCGGCCATGTTCCATAATCAGAGCGATCCGCTGCTGGATTATGTGTGGAACACCGTACGGCGTCGCTTTGGTGGCCGCATGCATGCACGTAATGACGGCATTAAGCCATTTATCGCCTCGGTGCGTCAGGGCTATTACGGTTACTATCTGCCGGACCAGGATCACGGCCCGGAGCACAGTGAATTTGTGGATTTCTTTGCCACCTACAAAGCAACACTGCCAGCGGTCGGCCGATTGATGAAAGTGTGTCGAGCGCGCGTGGTGCCACTGTTTCCGGTGTACAACAGCGAGACCCATCGTCTGGAAATCTATGTGCGTCCGCCGATGGACGATTTGCTGGATGCCGACGATAACACCCTGGCGCGGCGAATGAATGAGGAAGTTGAGATATTTGTGCGGCCGCATCCAGAGCAATACACCTGGATTTTAAAGCTGCTGAAAACGCGTAAAGAAGGGGATATTGAACCTTATGCGCGTAAGGAGCTTTATCCTCGCAAGAAATAACGAAGGGGCCGATTGGCCCCTTTGATTATTCTACCGCTTCGACGTGGCTGCGCCGGATACGTTCACGCAGGAACAGTGTGACCAGGCCAAACCACAGCACACCCGCCGCAAAGTTGATGCCGCTGAACCATGGCGTGCCACCACTGAAGTAGCCTGCTTTCGCCAGTTCAATCCCGATGGCCAATGTCAGAATACTGATCATTCCCAGCATGGCTGCCACGCTGCCTTTACCTTCGCTGCTGGAATACAGCGTCAGACGATAAAGACCGGCGTTGACCATGCCCGCACCAAAGGCATACAGACTTAATCCTGCGGTCAGCAGCAGGTAGGTATGGCTGTCGAGCAGGTTAGCCAGCAACGAGATGCTTAAACCCAGCAGAATCGGCCACGCCGCGAATTTGACCGGCTGCTCGATGGGAACGCGACCCGCCAGTTTACCCAGCGTCAGGTTGCCAGCAATCATGGCAAGGAACACTGGCAGTTGCAGCAACGCATACTCCATGCGCGATAAGCCCTCGTCATGCATCAGAATCACGGGCGACAGGGCAACCCAGGTCAGAATCGGAATAAACACCAGGCCAATAGCGAAAGATCCATACATCACCTGACGATCGCGTGCCAGACGGACATAGGCGCGTGCCAGATTCGGCAGGGCAATGGAGTGGCTACGATCGCCAGCGGTTTCCGGCATGATGCGCCACAGCACCACAAAAGCCACCACGCTACAAATCGCAAACAGCCAGAACATGCTGCGCCATTCACCCACGGTCAACCAGGCGGCACCCGCCAGCGGACCGGCCAGCGGGGCTAAGATGGCCACGTTGGCCATTAGCGCCATCATGCGCACCGCTAAAGCCTCATCAAACGCTTCCTGCACGGCGGCATAACTGACTGCACCGATAAAGCACAGGCTGATGCCCTGAATAAAGCGCAGGGTGACAAACTGTTCGATGTTCGTGATCCAGGTGGTCAGAATGCAGGCCGCAGCAAAGAACAGAATGCCGAACAGCAGGACTGGACGGCGACCATATTTGTCCGAGAGCGGGCCGAGCAGCCACTGCAGCACCACGCCGCCCATCAGATAAGCAGTAAGAGAAGTCGACACCCATTCCGGGCCGACGTTGAATTCAGAAGTGACCAGCAGCATGCCGGGCTGAATCATGTCATGGGCGATGTAAGTCGCGAACTCAAACAACACCAGCGCGAGCGGGAACAGCAGCACCCGTCCGGTGAGTTGGGTAATCGGTTGATAGCGGGCCATCTGGCCTCCTTGTCAGAAAAAATAAAAACGCGACTGCCAGGCAGTCGCGTTTATCCATGTTGTTACAGCCGCTGTGAGTGGTGCGTGAGCGTTTAGTCTACGCGCAGAACACGGCTGGTGTTGGTGGTGCCGGTGGTTGCCATCACGTCGCCCTGGGTGACAATCACCAGGTCGCCCGAGACGAGGAAACCTTTGTCGCGCAGCAGGTTCACTGCATCATGCGCGGCGGCTACACCATCATTGTTGCTGTCGAAGTAAACCGGTGTCACGCCGCGATACAGCGCAGTCAGGTTCAATGTACGTTCGTGACGTGACATAGCGAAGATCGGCAGGCCAGAAGTGATACGTGACGTCATCAGCGCAGTACGGCCCGATTCGGTCATGGTGATGATGGCAGAAACCCCCTGCAGGTGGTTGGCTGCATACATCGCGGACATCGCAATCGCTTCTTCCACGTTGTCGAACTGCACTTCAAGACGGTGCTTAGACACGTTGACGCTTGGGATTTTTTCCGCACCGAGACACACTTTCGCCATCGCAGACACGGTCTCCGCTGGATACTGACCGGCAGCGGTTTCTGCTGACAGCATCACGGCATCGGTACCATCCAGCACGGCGTTCGCCACGTCCATCACTTCAGCGCGGGTTGGCATCGGGTTGGTGATCATCGACTCCATCATCTGCGTGGCGGTGATGATGGTACGGTTCAGCTGACGCGCACGACGAATCAACGCCTTCTGGATCCCTACCAGTTCTGGATCGCCAATTTCAACGCCGAGGTCGCCACGCGCGACCATCACCACGTCAGAGGCGAGAATGATATCATCCATCGCTTCCTGAGACGCAACGGCTTCTGCACGTTCGACTTTGGCCACCAGTTTGGCATCACAACCTGCATCGCGCGCCAGTCGGCGAGCGTAGTTCATGTCTTCACCATTTCGCGGGAATGACACGGCCAGGTAATCCACGCCGATTTTCGCGGCGGTAATGATATCGACTTTATCTTTCTCCGTCAGCGCTTCGGCAGACAAACCGCCGCCGAGTTTATTGATGCCTTTATTGTTGGAGAGCGGGCCGCCGACGGTGACTTCGGTGAAGACTTTCACACCCTGAACTTCCAGCACCTTCAACTGTACACGACCATCATCCAGCAGCAGGATGTCGCCCGGCACCACGTCTTCTGGCAGGCCTTTGTAGTCGATACCGACTTTCTCTTTATCACCTTCGCCTTTGCCCATATCCGCATCCAGCAGGAAGCGATCGCCAACATTCAGGAAGACTTTGCCTTCTTTGAAGGTGGAAACACGAATTTTTGGACCTTGCAGGTCGCCCAGAATCGCCACGTGACGGCCAAGCTTAGCGGCAATCTCACGCACCTTGTTGGCGCGCATCTGGTGGTCTTCCGGGGTACCGTGGGAGAAATTGAGTCGCACCACGTTCGCGCCCGCCGCGATGATTTTTTCGAGGTTATTGTCGCGATCGGTGGCTGGGCCGAGGGTAGTTACGATCTTGGTTCTTCTGAGACGTCTTGACATGAAGGACTCCGTTGACAAAGGTTCGTGTCACTCTCAAGGGGACACGGTGTAATCGCATATTCTATATGATCGATGGGCTGTGATTCGACTCACATTGTGAATGTGATGTTAATTATTTTACTGCACCCGCTTTTCCAGGCGCGAATCTTTGAGCGCTTCTTTCACCCGTTTCAGGTTTTCGCGGAAAGCCGCGCCACGCTCAAGGGTAAAACCTGTCGCCAAAACATCAACCACGGTTAATTGCGCAAGGCGGGAAACCATCGGCAGGTAGATATCCGTATCTTCAGGTACATCGAGCGTCAGTGCGAGGGTTGCTTCTGCCGCAAGGGGTGAACCCGGAGAGGTGATAGCCAGTACTGTGGAAGCGTTTACACGCGCCAGGCGAGCCAGTTCTATCATATTTTTGGTTCGACCAGTATGTGATATGAGAACAAAAACGTCATTTGGTCCACTATTTATGCAACTCATGCGCTGGATCACAATATCCTCTGACCAGATGACCGGCAGATTAAAGCGCAGGAATTTATTGGTCGCGTCGTGCGCCACAACCGCAGAGGCGCCGAGACCAAAAAAGGCGATTTTTTGGGCCTGAGTCAGGGCTAGAACCGCTTGATCAATGACCTGAAGATCCAGTTGTTGGCGCACATGACTTAAGCCGGCGAGGGCGGAATCAAAAATCTTGTGGCTGTAACTTTCAACGCTGTCATTTTCTTCCACATCGCGGCTGACCCAGTTCGGGGTCTTCGCCAGACTTTGCGCCAGGCGTAACTTGAAGTCGGGGAAGCCGCGCGTGCCCATACGATGGCAGAAGCGATTCACTGTCGGTTCGCTAACGTCGGCGGCGCGGGCGAGGGTGGCGATGCTGGAGTGCATTGCCTGCTGCGGAGCGGCCAGAATCTGTTCTGCCACTTTCCGTTCTGATTTGCTCAGCGCGTTAAGTTGCGCCTGAATATGTTCCAGCATGTCGTTAACCCGATGCGCCTCAATCACTTTCGTCGCGTTCATCACCTGATAAAACGCTGCCAATTCACAACAATATACCGTGTAATACACCCTCGCACGCAGCAGCGGACAAATGTAAGCGCGTTTTTTTTGTCATACTTTGATCGTTGCCGGGTTTTATCCCGACAAACATCGAAACTGAAAAAGCGTGAAAAGCGCACACCACAACACACCTTTGTTCGCCATCATGTTCAAAGTAATGGCTAATGCCACACCGCGTCTGGGTTGTTCCGATGCGGGGAAAAAAGTACATTGTGCTGTAAGAAAATTACAATAAGGACCTGGGATGATGAGGACGCTCAAACCGGGTATATCCTGCAACGAGGAGAGGAAAATGGCGGTAACACAAACAGCCCAGGCATGCGATCTGGTTATTTTCGGTGCCAAAGGCGATCTTGCTCGCCGGAAACTGTTGCCTTCACTGTATCAGCTGGAGAAAGCCGGTCAGATTCACGACACCACACGCATCATCGGCGTGGGGCGCGCGGAGTGGGACAAAGACGCGTACACCAAAGTGGTGCGTGAAGCGCTGGAAACCTTCATGAAGGAGAAAATCGACGAAGCGCTGTGGGATAAACTCAGCAGCCGTCTCGATTTCTGCAACCTCGACGTTAACGACACCTCGCATTTCACCAAACTGGGCAAGATGCTTGACCAGAAAGATCGTGTCACCATCAACTACTTCGCCATGCCGCCGAGCACCTTTGGCGCCATTTGCGATGGACTGGGCGCCGCCAAGCTGAATGCTAAACCGGCGCGTGTGGTGATGGAGAAGCCGCTCGGCACCTCGCTCGAGACCTCGCAAGAGATCAATGACAGCGTTGGCAAGTACTTTGAAGAGAGCCAGGTGTTCCGTATTGACCACTATCTCGGTAAAGAAACGGTACTGAACCTGCTGGCTCTGCGTTTCGCCAACTCTATCTTCGTGAATAACTGGGATAACCGTACCATCGATCACGTGCAGATTACCGTGGCGGAAGAGGTGGGTATCGAAGGTCGTTGGGGTTACTTCGATAAAGCTGGCCAGATGCGCGACATGATCCAGAACCACCTGTTGCAGATCCTCACCATGATCGCCATGTCACCGCCATCCGATCTCAGTGCGGATGCCATCCGTGATGAGAAAGTGAAGGTGCTGCGTTCGCTGCGTCGTATTGACCAGACCAACGTGCGTGAAAAAACCGTGCGTGGCCAGTACACCGCCGGCTTCGTGCAGGGCAAAAAAGTACCAGGCTATCTGGAAGAAGAGGGCGCGAACAAGCAGAGCGCCACCGAGAGCTTCGTGGCGATCCGTGTTGATATCGACAACTGGCGCTGGGCGGGCGTGCCGTTCTACCTGCGCACCGGTAAGCGCTTGCCGACCAAATGCTCTGAGGTTGTGGTGTACTTTAAGAACCCAGAGATGAACCTGTTCAAAGACTCTTATGCTGAACTGCCGCAGAACAAGTTGACCATTCGTTTGCAGCCGGACGAAGGGGTGGATATCGAGATCCTGAACAAAGTGCCGGGTCTGGATCACAAGCACAAACTGCAGACTACCAAGCTGGATCTGAGCTACTCCGAGACCTTCAACCAGTCGCATTTGGCGGATGCCTATGAGCGTCTGCTGCTGGAGACCATGCGCGGTATTCAGGCGCTGTTCGTACGTCGTGACGAAGTGGAAGCTGCCTGGGGCTGGGTAGATTCCATCATTGATGCATGGAACGCCGATGCTGAAGCGCCTAAGCCATACCAGGCTGGCACCTGGGGTCCGGTGGCGTCCGTCGCGATGATTACGCGTGATGGCCGTTCGTGGAATGAGTTTGAATAAGCCTTGAAATTTAAGCCCGCCAATGAGCGGGCTTTTTTATGCCCAAAATTCATTTTTCTTAAAATTGAACCAGAGTTTCAATAATTTTTGATATCCGATAGACGCCGCTCCAGCCAATCTTGTATGGTAGAGCCCAAACATTGACAGCCGGATGCGAGTCGGGCTGATGCCACTAAGGAAACCTGATGAAGAACTGGAAAACCACTGCTGAACAGATCATGACTACGGGCCCGGTTGTGCCGGTGATCGTGGTGAATAAACTGGAACACGCCGTGCCGATGGCCAAAGCGTTGGTGGCCGGCGGTGTGCGTGTGCTGGAAGTGACGCTGCGTACGCCGGTGGCGATGGACGCGCTGCGTGCGATGATCAAAGAAGTGCCAGAAGCGATTGTCGGTGCGGGCACAGTGATTAACACCCAGCAGCTGAAAGAGGTGACTGATGCCGGTGCGCAGTTCGTGATCAGCCCAGGTCTGACCGAGCCGTTACTAAAAGCCGCAGTTGAAGGTCCGGTACCACTGATTCCGGGCATCAGCACCGTTTCTGAACTGATGTTGGGTATGGATTATGGCCTGCGTGAGTTTAAGTTCTTCCCGGCTGAGGCGAATGGTGGTGTTAAAGCGCTGTCAGCGATTGGCGGTCCTTTCCCACAGGTGCGCTTCTGCCCAACCGGCGGTATCTCACCGGCCAACTATCGTGACTACCTGGCGCTGAAAAGCGTGCTCTGTATTGGTGGTTCGTGGTTGGTGCCGAACGATGCGCTGGAAAGCGGCGACTGGGATCGCATTACGCGTCTGGCTCGCGAAGCCGTTGAAGGCGCGAAGTAACGCATCTGGCAGGGTGCGAATCATTGGAACTGAAAGGGCGGCCTGGTGGCCGCCCTTTTTCGCTGTCAGCAGCTGAGGGAATTAGCCCTCTACTTTCACGGCTGCGGCACTCGCCACGGCACGTGCAATCGCCTGATCGGTATTGTCACCGGTAGCCAGCGCTACGCCCAGACGACGTTGACCAGCAATCTCTGGCTTGCCGAACAGACGCAACTGCAGTCCCGCACCCAATGCCGCTTCGATGTTCACGAACTGCACATTGTTGCTATCCAGCTGTGGCAGAATCACCGCCGAAGCCGCCGGGCCATACTGGCGAATGCCACCGATTGGCAAGCCGAGGAACGCGCGCACATGCAGAGCAAACTCGGACAGATCCTGAGAAATCAGCGTCACCATGCCGGTATCGTGTGGGCGTGGCGAGACTTCGCTAAACACCACCTCATCACCGCAGACAAACAGCTCAACGCCAAACAGACCATATCCACCTAATGCTTTCACCACTTTTGCGGCGATATCTTGTGCACGCTGCAGAGCCAGGTCGGTCATCTGCTGTGGCTGCCAGGATTCACGGTAATCGCCATCTTCCTGACGATGACCAATCGGCGCGCAGAAATGGATGCCATCCACTGCGCTGATGGTCAGCAGGGTGATTTCGAAATCAAATTTCACCACACCTTCGACGATCACGCGACCGGCACCGGCACGTCCGCCTTGCTGCGCGTAATCCCAGGCTTTATCCAGCTGGCTCGCTTCGCGGATGAAACTCTGACCTTTGCCCGATGAGCTCATTACTGGTTTAACGATGCACGGAAAACCAATTTCATTGGCGGCTGCGACGAAATTCTCTTTGCTGTCAGCGAACTGATAGGTTGAAGTCGGTAACGACAACTCTTCTGCCGCCAGACGGCGAATACCTTCGCGGTTCATGGTCAGGCGCGCAGCACGCGCGGTAGGTACCACTTTCTGGCCTTGTGCTTCCAGTTCCAGCAGTTTTTCAGTGGCAATAGCTTCAATTTCTGGCACCACAAAGTGCGGCTTCTCCAGCGCAATTAACGCAGCCAGCGCATCACCGTCCAGCATATTGATCACATGGCTACGGTGTGCAACGTGCATCGCAGGGGCATCGGCATAACGATCCACGGCAATCACTTCCACACCCAGACGCTGACACTCCAGCGCCACTTCTTTGCCCAATTCGCCTGAACCTAACAGCATCACACGCGTTGCGGCAGGGCGCAGCGCGGTTCCGAGAGTCGTCATAATTTCACCTTAGCAGTCAAAATGCGCGCGCAGTATATACGAAAACGTTTGCGTACTCACGCATTCGCCTCCATCAGGTTTGCCATACTTTTCCCGCTCTGACGTTACCTGACACTCGCTACGGCAGCATGGAACGCGGAAACTTAAACAGGAGTTAAACGATGAGCAATTGGTTGCAGCAAATCCAGTCGGTGCTGGCGAAGAAGGGCGGCGACGGCAAAGCCGGTGGTTTGAGCGATATGCTGGCACCCGGCGCGCTGGGTGGTTTAGCGGGATTGCTGGTGGCCAGCAAGTCCACGCGAAGCCTGTTGACCAAATACGGCGGTAAAGCCTTGCTGGTCGGCGGCGGTGCGGCAGCGGGCGCCGTGCTATGGAACAAATACAAACAGCGTGTGCGTGAAACGCACCAGGATGAGCCGGAATTTGGTCAGTTGCATACACCTGTGGATCAGCGCGCTGAACGTTTGGTGACGGCGTTAGTGTTCGCCGCCAAAAGCGATGGTCATATTGACGATCGCGAACGTGCCGCTATTGAGCAGAATATCCATCAGGCGGGTTATGGTTCACAGGCGGAAACGCTGATCCAGCAGGCGATGAACCGTCCACTCGATCCACAGTGGCTGGCGGCCGATGTGAAAAACGAAGAAGAGGCGCTGGAACTGTACTTCCTCAGTTGTGCCGCCATCGATGTGGATCACTTTATGGAGCGCAGCTATCTCTCTGCACTGGGTGATGCCCTGAAGATCCCACAAGATGTGCGCGACGGCATTCAGCGCGATATTCAGGCGGAGAAAGCGGCGTAATGATGCTGAAGCCTGGATCATATCCAGGCTTTATTGCGCATCAGATCGAGCAGTGTTTGCAACTGTGCATCAATAACAATGATCTCGTTATTGATCAGTAAATGCAGCGCTGTTACGCGACGAACGCCCTGTTGCAGCGGCAGCATCTTCAATGTTCCTGCCGCCAGGGCGGACTGAATACGGGTCTCCGGTAACCAACCATAACCAACCTGATGCATTACCGCCTCAATTGCGGCCTCGATGGTGGAACAAGCCCAGATCTCTCCCTGATGGTGCTCCTGCAGTACGCTAAAATGCTGATGATCGGCAATGCGGATCAGCGGATATTCCGCTAACTGCTCAGCACTAACCGCACCATTCAATTGATGTAACGCATGCTGATGGTGCGCAACAGCCACGAAATCCACATTCATCATCCATTCGCCCCGGCCTGTCCCGGGCTGGCGCTGGCTCAATACCATTACATCCGCCTGGCTGTTATCCGGTATCTGCGTTTCCAACACCTCGGTGACGTTAACCTGCGTACCTGGATAGAGACGCTGGAATTCACTCAGCACACTGAACAAATGCTCGCGCGGCAAGATGCTATCCACCATCAGTTCGATGCGGCTGCGCTCTCCGTTGCGCATAGCGCTGGCGGTGCTTTCCAGCGCGTAGAAAGCTTTCAACAGTGGCCTGACCTGCGTCAGAAGCTTTTCGCCTGCAGGCGTCAGCACGGTGCGCCTTCCTTTGGTCTCCAGCAAGGTGACTTCAAGGCGTTCTTGCAGCATGGCGAGGTTATAGCTTACCGAAGACTGGCTGCGATGTGTCGACTCAGCCGCGCTGGCGAAACTGCCGCGCAGCACCACCTCATTTAACAAGCTCCACTGTTCCAACGTTGATTTATGCATATCATCTAAATTTTGAATGAATTTTATCGAAAAATAGCGTTATTCATCAGGTAAGTGAAGGCGTAATCTGGCTTCAAACCAAAGGAGAGCACATTATGAGTACCTTCGATAAAAATGATTTGGCTGGATTTGTTGGCAAACACCTGATCTATACCTATGACAATGGCTGGAACTATGAGCTGTATATTAAAAATGCCAGCACCGTTGATTATCGTATTCATAGCGGGATGGTGGGTAATCGTTGGGTTAAGGACCAGCGCGCCTATATTGTGCGAGTCGCGCAAGAGGTCTACAAAGTTTCCTGGACTGAACCCACCGGCACTGACGTCAGTTTGATCGCGAATCTGGGAGACAGATTGTTTCACGGTACGATCTTCTTCCCCCGCTGGGTGATGAACAACCCGCAGCAGACGGTTTGCTTCCAGAATGAACATCTCAACGAAATGAATCGTTATCGCGAAGCGGGTCCAGCTTATCCCACTGAAGTGATCGACGAATTTGCCACCATCACACTGGTGCGAGATTGTGGTGCCGATAATGATGAGGTCATCGCCTGTGCGGCCAGTGAATTGCCCGCTGATTTTCCAGCTAATTTGTTGCGTTAACCACCCTTGACGAGGGGGCGCATGAAAAAGCGCTCCTTTCGTTACACTTCCTGTGCGCTGCTGCTTGGCTTCCCGCGTGATAAGTGCCACGCTTGCTGAATGTTGTCTTTCAGGGAAAGGAGCCAGAATGCATCAGCCACAAGCGAAAAAAATCCCCCACGTCATGAATCTGCACGGCGAATCGCGCACCGATAACTACTATTGGCTGCGCGATGACGAGCGTGAAAACCCAGAAATTCTGGCACATCTGCACGCCGAGAATGCGTACGGTAAAGCGATGATGGCGTCGCAAGATCCTTTGCAGGAACGGGTATTAAAAGAGATTGTCGACCGCATTCCACCGCAGGACCACTCCGTCCCCTACGTAAAAAACGGTTATCGCTATCAAAGTCGCTATGAGGTGGGGAACGAGTATCCGCTCTATTTTCGTCAGCCGATTAGCGCACCAGAGAATGAACCCTGGCAATTGCTGATCGACGGTAATCAACGAGCTTCTCACAGTGATTTCTACACCATGGGCGCACTGGCGATCTCACCCGACAACCAGGTGATGGCGCTGGCGGAAGATTTTCTGTCGCGCCGCCAGTATGGCATCCGTTTCCGTAACCTGGAGAGTGGCAGTTGGTATCCGGAAGTGCTAAGCAATGCTTCTTCCAGCGTGGCGTGGGCCAATGATTCGCGCACGCTGTACTACGTGCGTAAGCATCCGAAAACGCTGCTCGCCTATCAGGTGTGGCGCCATGAGTTAGGTCATCCGCAATCAGACGATCAGCTGGTGTATGAAGAGCAGGATGAGAGCTTCCATCTCAGCGTGCACAAAACCACCTCCGAGCACTTCATCCTGATTGCGATGTACAGCACCACCACCAGTGAGATCCAGCTGATTGATGCCGAGTATCCGGATGCGCAGCCGCAGGTGTTCTGTCCACGTCGCCGTGATCACGAATACAGCATCGATCACTACAATCACCAGTTCTATATTCGCTCGAATCGCGACGGCAAAAACTTTGGCCTGTATCGCAGCGCATGGCTGGCCGATAACCGCTGGCAGGCGTTGATTCCGGCACGCGATAACGTGGTGCTGGAGGATTTCCAGCTGTTCCGCCACTGGCTGGTGGTGGAAGAGCGCCAGCGCGGCGTCAACACGCTGCGCCAGATCAACTGGGAAAGCGGTGAAAGCATCGGGATCGCCTTTGACGATCCGGCTTACGTCACCTGGCTGGCATACAATCCTTCGCCGGAAAGTGACACGCTGCGTTATGGCTATTCATCCATGACTACGCCAACCACGTTGTTTGAGCTCAATATGGAGACGGGCGATCGCCGCGTGTTGAAACAGACGCCGGTGCCGGGCTTCAACTCAGATGACTACAAAAGCGAACATCACTGGATCACCGTGCGTGATGGCACTGAAGTGCCGGTGTCGCTGGTCTATCACCGTAAGCATTTCAAATCGGGCAGTAATCCACTGCTGGCTTACGGCTATGGTGCCTACGGCAGTAGCATGGACGCCAGTTTCGGCACCAGTCGCATTAGCTTGCTGGAACGCGGTTTTGTTTACGCCATTATCCATGTGCGCGGCGGTGGCGAACTGGGGCAGCAGTGGTACGACGATGGTCGCCTGAAGAAGAAGATGAATAGCTTCACCGACTTCATTGATGTGACGCAGGCGCTGGTGGCGAAAGGCTACGGCAATCCACAGCAGCTGTATGCGATGGGCGGCAGTGCGGGCGGCTTGTTGATGGGCGGTGTGATGAACCTTGCCCCCGAACTGTTCCACGGTGTTGTGGCGCAAGTGCCGTTTGTCGATGTGGTGACGACCATGCTGGACCCGTCGATCCCACTAACCACCGGCGAATATGACGAGTGGGGCAACCCGGAGCAAGAAGAGTTTTACCACATCATTCGCCAGTACAGCCCGTATGACAACATCGAAGCGAAAGCCTACCCGCATCTGTTAGTGACGACAGGATTGCACGATTCCCAGGTGCAGTATTGGGAACCGGCGAAGTGGGTAGCAAAACTGCGTGAGCTGAAAACCAACGATACACTGCTGCTGCTGTGTACCGAGATGGATTCCGGTCACGGTGGTAAATCCGGGCGTTTTAAAGCCTATGAAGGGGTAGCGCAGGAGTTTACTTTCCTGATCGGTCTGGCGCAGGGCAGCTTGCCAGACCGCGTCGATTATTGATCGACTTTCACGTACTTGCGCAGCGCCTGCCGTAACGGTGGGCGCAAATCGCGCACATTCTCCAGCACCCAGCGTAAGTAGCCGGGATCTTTACGCGCAATGCTGCCAATGCTTTGTCCGCGATATTTACCAAACGGGAACACATCGCCGCTGACTTCTGCGGGCTGACAGCGGCCGACCATATCACTGACGCTCCAGCCGGAGGTCTCCATGATGCGGATCAGCAGCGCAGCGGTGACATAGCAGTCATACAACGCACGGTGCGCATGCAGTTCAGCAGGTGGCGTAACGTCAAGCTTCAGGCTGTGACGCAGTGCCTGGTTTCCGTACTTAATGCCCGGCCACAGCTGGCGCGCCAGCGTCATGGTGCAGATCCATTCACCGGGCATGATCGGCAACATACGACGATCAAAACTGGCATTGTGCGCCACATAATGCGGGCTGCCATGATAGCGACCAATCGCTTCTTCAATGGTCGGCTTATCGGCGACCATTGCTTCCGTAATGCGATGCACCGCCATCGCCTGACGGCTGATAGGGCGGTCCGGGCAAATCAAATCGCTCATCGGATTGACGATCTGTCCGTCGATCACATCCACTGACGCGACTTCGACCACGCCGCCTTGCAGGCCACAGGTTTCGGTATCGATAACGCGTAACATAGATTAATTACTTCTGTTTAGGTTCGTAGGGCAGGCGAGAGAGGCTGAGCGATGCCTGTCGGTAGGCCATCAAGCGCTGACGGAACCATTCACGCAGGGCTTCCGGCTGCTCGCGCTCGACCATTTCCGCGATCACGGGCATGTTGTAGCGCTCTTTAAAGGCCACGCCTGCGGCGGCCAGATCGACATTGACTTTGTCTTTCTCTTCCTGCGACAACAGGGCAAGGTTTTGGCTCATGCATTTCTCCTGATAAACAGGGGCAAAAGTAATGGTTTCCCTTTTACGGATCAAGGAAATTGGATCGCACCGCAAGTCTCGACACGTCTGTGCCAGCGGCGTATCCTGCTGCCACGTTTGCGGCAGAGCGCCGCATGGCAAAGGGAAGAAGTGATGAAGAAAACTGCGTTAAACCCGGTTGTGGCGCTGTTGCTGGCGTCATCCACGTTGGTCTTCAGTCAGTTTGCACTGGCACATGCTCACCTGAAAACGCCGGTTCCCGCCGATAAAGCGGTAATCGACAGCTCGCCACAAAATCTGACGCTGACCTTCACTGAAGATGTTGAGCCTGCCTTCAGCGGTGTTGAAGTGCTCAATGCGCAGAATCAGCCGATGGCCGTGGAAAAAGCCAAACTCAACGACAAAAAGCATGATCAGTTGATCGTGCCAATCAGCAAGCCGCTGCCGTCGGGCAACTACCAGGTGAACTGGCATGTGTTGTCGGTAGATGGTCACAAAACCAAGGGAAGTTACGCGTTTAGCGTGAAGTAATCCATGGTTCTGAGTACGTTGTGGATCGTCCTGCGCGCCCTGCATTTTATTGCGGTGCTATTGCTGGCTGGCAGCGCGTTCTATACGGCTCTGCTGGCACCGCGGCGTTATCGCCCGGTGCTGGCGCAACGTTTGCACAAAATTTTAGTCACGACAGCGCTATTGAGTCTGCTCAGTGCGGTGTTAATGCTCGCCACGCAAACCGGTTTGATGAGCGGTGACTGGCACAATGTTGGTGACCTGGAAACCTGGCAGGCGGTTTTAGCGACGCGCTTTGGCGCGGTGTGGTGTTGGGAACTGGGGTTCGCACTGCTGAGCACGCTGGCCTTGCTGCTGCGTGGCACACTGCGCCAGCAGCTCTTGCTGATAAGTGGTCTGTTGCAGTTGGCGGCGCTGGCAGGCGTCGGGCACGCCGCGATGCGCGATGGTTTACCCGGCTTGCTGCAGCAGATCAATCACGCGCTGCACTTGATTGCCGCCGCGTTCTGGACTGGCGGCTTACTGCCCCTGTTATTGCTAATGCGTGAAGCCCGTCAGATTACGTATCGCACCGATGCGATTCGCTGCATGATGCGCTTTTCGCGTTACGGTCATCTGGCTGTCGCACTGGCTTTGCTCACCGGGCTGATCAACAGCCTGCTGATAGGCGGCACACCGCTCAATTGGGGCACCACGCTGTGGAGTGCGATGCTGGTGGTCAAAGTGATGCTGGTGATGATGATGGTGGGCATTGCGCTGATCAATCGCTATGTTCTGGTGCCAGGTTTTCGCGTCGCGGGTAGTCACGCGCCGCAGCAGTTTATTCGCCTGACGCAGCTTGAGCTGCTGCTGGCCATTGTTGTTGTCGGATTGGTTAGCGTGTTTGCCACGCTGTCTCCGGCCTGAATTGTAATTAAAGAGAAAATGAGGTCGATATTTTGCTGAAGAAATTGATTCCAGCCTGCATTCTGATGACACTGTGCAGCCAGGTAATGGCCGCGCAGATTATTACCGTCAGCCGCTTTGAGATTGGCAAAGACAAATGGCCCTTCACCCGCGAAGAGGTGATGCTGACCTGTGAGAAAGACGGCGCGCTGTTTGCCATCAATCCGAGCACCTTGCTGCAGTATCCGCTGAATGATAAAGCCCAAGCACGCGCTGATGCCGGTAAGGGCACACTGCAATCCATCGATACCATCGTGGCGGAAGACAAAGCGCATCCGGGCCAGAAGATGAGCCTGCAACCGATCGTCGATCGCGCGCAACAGCTGTGCGGTAAGTAGTCCCTGCAAAAATTCGGGCGTAGCGCACAGTTTTGCCGCTACGCTTGCTTTCCCGATGTGTCAGCACGATCACAGAGTTGGCAGCTTCCTGACCGCATCGTGACGGTTGGCTGGAAAATAATCCCCCTTGGACTACCTTTAAATGGCAAGGCGAACTCGCCTTCAAAAATGCCAACTTTTAGCGCACGGCTCTCAAAGAGCCATTTCCCTGGACCCGATACAGGAATCGTATTGGGTCTTTTTTTATGTAATTGATTATGATTATAATTTACTCTTCACCCAAGTTTTCCGAAATTTGTCCGAAATCCTTTTATCCGAATCAATTTCATATCCCGCAATCCTTACGCAATCTTTGTGCAATATACCCGCAAATCGCCCAGTTATACACCCAATCGCGCCTCGCTTCACGTGCTACATTTCCTCTCAGCAATACGCCAACCCTGCCAGCCAAAACGAGAGTCTAGAGATGTTCAAACCTGCTGTATTGTTCACCACTATCCTGCTGCTCAGTGGCTGCGCCCTGAAGCAATACCCGCAATCACCCAAAGTCAGTGATGAAGAAGCGCAAACCTACAATTGTGCGGCACTGGATCAGGAAATTGCGAAATCCCACAGTGTGCAGCAGCAGATTGACACAACCGGCGAGTTTGATGCGCTGACGGTGATTGGTTTTATTGGCGACTTTGGCATTGGCAACGGTATCGCGAAGGCTAGCGCCAACAAGCATGCCTCGACGCGGTTAAATCAGCTGGAACAATTAAAAGCCGTGCGTTGCAGTCACCCAACGGCGTAATGAATTCAAGCCAGCACGAAAGATGCGGACATTTAACAGCAGCCAGTTAGCGTGAAAAATGGTATAAGAGTGCGCACTGTTTTTATTGCCGATTAATAAGGATCCTTCATGGCAAATGCGCAATATCTTCTCTGGGTAATGATTGGCACCTTAACGCTACTAAGCATCTTTATCGGTGTGGTAGTCGGTCGGACGAAAACGCCTCGTGTCGGCTTTGCGACCTTTGCCGGATTATGGGTATTTTTCCTGCTGGCGATATTCTTTCTCTCGCATTAAAGAGCACCGTTTGCCACACGGCTTGTGTGGCAAATCAGTTGGTTAAGCAGTGTGGTGTAAAGCGGCACGATGCTGAGCAATTAGCGTGTCAGCCAGGTGACGATCTTCTTCATGTTGCGAGACGTAATATTCATAAGGATCGCGCACGCCGAGGCTTACGATATAATCCAGATGGGCTTGTTTCACTTCGCGGTTAATATACTGCACCAGCTCTAATCCCAACTCATCTGCATAAACCGGCGCTTTGCTTTTTATTTCGCGAATCAAGTCCACGTTATTTTGCATAAAAAGCTCCAGATCGATTTTATAATAGTCTTTCATTGCTCACTCCTTAAGAAAATAGTGTCCTTTAAGCCTGGCACATGCTGCTTATTGCGTGTGGCTTAAGATGCCAGCCATTCCGCAACGCCACCATGGCGAGAACAGGTCCCGCGGTGATGGGTGCTGAAACTGTATGACCCATCGCGACACCGAGCGGTTGCGCCATCGGGAACATCATTATTTTGCGTATATGCGGGACGATGAATCGATTGTCCTTCGCTGTTGATGTAATTGCCTTGCTCGATCAGTTCAACATGCTTTTTGGCGTGAGTGGGCATGCTGACAAGCAACAGCATAAGTGTGATAACAGAAAGCGTTTTCATATTCTCATAAAGAAGGAAAGAGGATAGGACGTTATCGGCAGGAAGGAAGAAAGCTTAAATAAACATCACTAATGTAAGCGAAGCGTAAAAAAGCAATGATGAGAATGATAGTTAATATCATTTAACTTGTTCGGAATTGTCTGAATTGATAAAGTGATCGCCGTCCCGCACAGAGCTAACGCCTTTAATGAGCGCCGGAGATAAGCGCCGGACGGGACTTTCATCAGGGCTGCAGGACGCAGCCGCTTTTGAAATTTATTGAGGTTTTCTGGCAGACAATAAAAACATCATCGGACGGTCGCGTTCTTCTTCTAAGCCCGGATTCTGCTTTACCTGCTCATCGGCAGGCCCCCATTCATCAAGATGCACAATCTCGAATCCGGCACCAATCAACGCATTAATCCAGCTGGCTAATTTACGATGCTGCTTCTTCACGCCATCGGCAAACCAATTGCTGATGCGCTCACCTTCCTGATGGTAATGGTTGATCGGCCAACTGCGCTGCTGTTGATCATCGACAATCCACTGCTGCTGAAGCGGAGCGGTATAAATAGGGTGTTCGCAGGAGAAGATCAGCATACCGCCAGGTTTTAATGCATCGAACAGGGTGGTGAATAACGGCTCGATGTGACTCAGGTAATGTAATGCCAGTGAGCTGTAGGCAAGATCATAGGTTTTATCGAGCTGCAGAGTGTCTAAATCCGCACGTTGATAGCGAATGTTCGGTGAAGAAGTCATGGCGGTCGCTTGCGCCAGCATCTTTTCTGAGACATCAATCCCCAGGACTTCACGGGCACCATGCTGCTGCGCGTAACGGCAAAACCAGCCGTATCCACAGCCTAAATCAACGACGCGCAAGTCCTTCAGATCGGGCAGCATCGCTCGCAATGCGGGCCACTCAGGTGCGCCATCCAATCCTTCCACCGAGCGGGGTAAAGTAGCATAACCGGCAAAGAAGGTGGGGTTATCGTAAATGTTCTGGCTCATGTTGGCTCCTTTATATGAATCGAAAGGAGTTTAGGTGTTTAGCGCGACAGGAAACAGCGATTAGCCCACAAACAGCAGATGCACCAAACGCGCCAGCGATTCAAGCAACAACAGGCTGCCGAGAAATATAAACACCAGTACACCGATAAATTGTTTACGGCTGCTCACGCTGCTCCCTCCCCTGGCTTCATCTCACCGGACTATACTTTATGCCGGGTTCACTAAACTTCCAGTCAACCGGGAAAGATTACATGTTTTACCAAACGGTGAGTGCCAAAACGTGGCGTAACATTTGGGTGGTGGGCGATTTGCATGGTTGCCGCGCTCAACTGGACTCGCAGCTCATTCTGCATGACTTCGACAAAGAGCGAGACCTGCTGCTGTCGGTAGGGGATTTGATCGATCGCGGTCCCGACAGCCCCGGCTGCTTACAGCTGTTGCAGGAGCCATGGTTTCGCTGTGTGCGCGGTAATCATGAACAGATGGCGTTGTCGGCGCTGGAAGGGCAAGACCCTATGCTGTGGATGATGAACGGCGGTGACTGGTTCTGGCAATTAAAAGGGGCGGATTTAATTGCGGCGCGCCATGCGCTGAAACGCTGTGCCGATCTGCCGCTGATTTTGCACCTGGAGTTAGCCGACCGCGTGGTGGTGATCGCCCATGCCGACTATCCAGCCAGCCATTATGAGTTGGGTCAGGACGTGGACTGGCATCAGGTGGTGTGGAGCCGCGATCGTCTCGGCCGCCATCATCGTGGCGCTTCCGCCAGTATTGACGGTGCGAGCGATTTCTATTTCGGCCACACGCCACTGGAACAGCCGCTCAATGTGGCGAACCAGCATTACATCGACACCGGCGCAGTGTTCGGTAATCGCTTAACGCTGGTTCAGCTTCAATAGAGTTAACGGAACAAACGCCCGTCGCGCACCAGGTCGCGTGGATAGCTGTTTTTGATGCGGTTACTGACTTTCTTGGCTAAACCCAATGGCTGCTGCTGATAGGTGACAATCACTTCATCGCGAGTTGGTGCGGTTTCAGGATGAATATCCTGGCCGCGATACCAGCTTTCTGCTTCCGTTTCCGTCAATTCGAAATCCAGTGCGCTGCCCGGTTTAGTCAGGGCAACCACCGCTTCATGTTGCCAGCGATAGCCTTTCGGGAAGGTCTCTGCCAGCTTCAGACCGATGCGGGAGAACCGCACTCTGCCGAGCCAGTTTTCCAGCGCAGCCGGGAACAGCCACAGTTCTTTATCACGCTGCCACAACGAATGCTGCTCATCCCACTCAATCCCCACCTTAGCAGCCGCCTGTTGCACTTCAGCAACCAGCTTGCGGCTGGCAGGCGAGAAGGGCAGTTTACCCACTTTATAGGTGGGCGCGGGCAGCGCCGGGATGCTGGCCGTTTTGCGCAGGCGTGCGACAAAGAAGCCTTCACTGTCGAAAATCTGTGGGAAGACATGCAGGAAGCCTTCCGGCGTCAATGCACGCTCGGCACCGTCAAACAGGTCGCGCAACGGCACGATTTCTACTGCATCGGGATAGCGCTGCTGCAGCCAGGCGATGACCTGCTGATTTTCAATCTGGTTCAGTGTACAGGTGGAATAAATTAACGTGCCGCCTGGCTGTAAGGCATGAAACGCACTGTCGAGCAGGTCACGCTGGGTTGCGGCAATCTCTTCAGTGCTGCCCAGTGTCCAGTTACGCAGGGCGTCGGCATCTTTACGCACCACACCTTCGCCGGAGCAGGGCGCATCCAGCAGGATGGCATCAAACTGCTCAGGTAGGGCGGCACCAAACACACGACCATCAAAGTGCGTCAACGCCACATTGCTGACGCCACAGCGGCTGATATTGGCATGCAACACTTTTACGCGGCTGGCTGAATATTCATTGGCGAGAATCGCGCCTTTGTTGCGCATCATCGCGGCCATTTGCGTGGTTTTGGAACCGGGTGCAGCGGCCACATCCATCACCTTGCGTACTTCTGGCGCGGCATCAAACAACGCGGTGACCGGCAGCATTGAGCTGGCTTCCTGAATGTAGAACAAACCGCTCAGGTGCTCGGCCACACTGCCCAGCGGCAATGTCTCATCTTCCCGCTCGATCCAGAATCCTTCAGCGCACCAGGGAACCGGCGTTAAGCGCCAGCCATAATGCGCGGTGCGTGCTAAAAACGCCTCCACACTGATTTTCAACGTATTGACGCGCAGGCTGCGGCGCAGCGGCTGCTGGCTAATCGCCAGGAAACGCTGCAGTTCATTTTCGTCAGCCAGGCTGGTGCGCATCAGCGCAAGGAAATCTTCAGGAAAGCGATCGGACACGGACATTTACCGGGGTATCAAATTTAGCGCGAAGTGTAACACGTGCAAATAAAACGGGCAGCCCGCAGGCTGCCCGATTGCTTAATTGGGATCCGGAATCGCCGTTCCCCAACTGCGCCACTCTTTCGGCGCTTCATCCTGCAACAGGAAGTGTTTATCTGCGCCCGCCTGTGGCGCCAGCGGCACCGTCGGCGGTGTAGCAAATTGAATGCCGCCACGAATGAACTGCTGGAAGGTACCGGTTTTCACGACCCCACCAATCAGACCGAAGTCGAGGTTATAGCCAGACGCCAGCCAGAACACGGAGTTATTACGCACCAGATGCTGATACTTCTTGCTGATGCGCAGCGCGATCTGTACGCGATCCGCCATGTTGCCCAGCGAGGTACCGGTTACCGTCCCCACTTCTACCCCACGGAACAGCACCGGGGTACCCAACGACAGCGAACCGGCTTCTGTAGCATCAACATAAATGTTGAGTCCGTTGAGGTAACGCGAATCGGTGATGGTACTCTCCTGCAACTCAAAGGTACGTGCCTGAGCCCCTTTGCCGGGATCGACATTGAGGTAAGGCTGCAGCAAGGTCTCCAGATGATTAACACCCGCTGGCGAAATTTCCGGTGAGACCACCGAGAAACGACTGCCGATACGCGCAAAGTCCTGCACATACTCGGGATAAAGCACCGCTTTCGCCACCACCTGATTATTGTCTTTACTCAATGCCAGTGATTCGACCTGGCCGACATTAATGCCGAGGTAACGAATCGGCATGCCCGCAGCCAGCTTGCTGGCATCAAAGGTATGCAAGGTGATCTGGCTGCCGACTGCACGCGCAGCCGTTTCAGAGGCATAGAGTACGCGTTTCACGCCTTTCGCCGCTTGCGCGCCAGTGAGGTTATCGAAACTGATCGCCCCTTTCAGCGCACGGTTGAGCGGCGAAGCCTGCACCGTTAAACCGCTGCCGTTAAGTTGCACTTTCGCACCACCTTCGGCCCAGAATACGCTCTCGCTGGTCAGCAATTTGCGGTATTGCGGCTCAATGTGGATGGAAATCTCAAAGGCATCGGCGCGCGGCACCACGTCCACCACTTCACCCACCTGGAATTTACGATACAGCACCACTGAACCGGCCTGCACATCTGGCAAGCTGTTGGCGGTCAGTTTCAGTGTGGTTGGCGGCTGGTCACCGATAATCCCTTCCTGCGCACGCTCAGCATCGGCATATAAAGGATAACGGGCGGAAGGATTGCCTTTCGCACCCGGCACCAGACGTATGCCGCCGTCTACCCATTCACGGGCACTGGCACCCAGCACCTGCATTCCATCGAGACCAAACTTCACGTCGAGACGACTATTCACAATGAATTTGCTGTCCGCGTGCACCAGATGGCGATATTCCGGATTGATGGCCACCGCAAAGCTAATGCCATTCTCATCCAGTTGACGCGAAATGACCTGCCCAATCTTCATGCCGTACAGCATCACCGGCTGACCGCCATCAATACCGTAGGTTTCCGGCGCGCTGAGTTTTACCGTCAGAACATCCGGTTTTTGCAGCAGGGTTTCGCTGGCAGGCAGCACGGTAAAGTGATCCTGCGCGGGACCTTCGCCCGGTACCAGTTCGAAGGTGTTACCGGTCAGCAAGCTGCTGAGATTGGTGTCGGTCAGGCTCAGTTTGGGCGCCCGCATTTCAATGCGGGTACCGCTGCGCATCAGGCTCGTCACCGAAGGATCCACGGTGAGTTCGCCGGTGACTTTGCCGCCCGGCAACAGATTAAGTTTGGTCAAGGTACCGACTTCCAGACCCTGGTACATCAGTGGCGTGCTATTCGCTTTGAGGTTATCGCCGCTCGGTAAATCCAGACTGATCTGCACGCCACGCTGGCTGCGCGCCAGATCGGGGTAGAGCTGATAGTTTTCGTCGCTGTTAGCCTGCTGACCTTCTTCCGGAGAATCAAAGGCAATCGCCCCATTCACCAGCGCGGCCAGGCTCTCCAGCTTCACTTTGGCACCGCTCAGACTGACGTCAGCGTCTACGCCGGACACGTTCCAGAAGCGGCTCTGCTTTTTCACCAGATTGACGAAACGACGCTCAATCAGTACGTCGACCGTGACGCCATCAGTATTACCGTTGATGCTGTAGTCATACACGCGTCCCACCGGGATTTTGCGGTAATAGACCAGCGAACCGGTATTCAGCGATCCCAAATCGGGGGAGTGCAGATGGATCAGCAATTCCCCGGTGTTAACGCGATATTTCGGTTGGGTATCCAGCGCGGTGAAGTGCTCACGGGGATTGCCGCCGCCCGGCATCATGCCGATATAGTTACCGCCCACCAGCGCATCCAGTCCAGAAACGCCCGCCAGAGAGGCTTTGGGCGTGACCAGCCAGAACTGCGTATTGTCCTTCAGAGCGTCACGCATATCGCTCTTGATACTGGCCTTGATCTGGATGCTGTGATAATCATCGCTCAGCACAATACCTTGCACCGTTCCCACTTCCACGCCCTGATAACGAATAGGCGTGCGGCCTGGCACAATGCCGTCCGCAGTCTGGAAGTTGATGGTAATTGTGGTACCGCGCTCCTGGTAATTGGTCCATAACAGCCAGCCAGCAATCAGCAGGGCAATAATGGGCAATAGCCAGAACGGCGAAAACTTGCGTTTGTTACGCAGGTTCGCGCTAGTCGGTGTAGTCGGCGTTTCCTGTTGCATGTGCATCCCAGATCAGGCGGCTATCAAGCCACTCTACAGCCATAATGGTCAGGATGACTGCCGCGCCAAAGTAGAAGGCGGCAGGTCCCATGGTAAAAGCCAGCAGTTGATCGCGATTCACCAATGACATGGTGACCGCAATCACGAACAGATCCAGCATCGACCAGCGTCCCACCCAGGTGATGGCACGCAGCAGTCGAATGCGGGTTTTTAAGCCCTGTTCACACTTAAAATGGATGCTGACCAGCAAAGTCAGCATCACTAACACTTTGGTAAACGGCACCAGGATACTGGCGATAAATACCACCGCCGCCACCGGGATGTTGCCGGAAGCCAGACCCAGAATGCCGGAGAAGATCGTATCTTCACGGCGTGCGCCATTAACGTAAACTACTGAAATCGGCAGCAGATTAGCGGGAATCAGTAGCACAATCGAAGCGATCAGTGCGGCCCAGGATTTCTGCAAACTGTGGCGACGACGGAAATCGAGCGGGGTGTGACAACGTGTACAACGTCCGCGATCGTCCGGCATGCCGGTTTGATGACAGTTCAGACACACCTGCCACTGTTCCGGAGGTGTGGTGGGCACAGCCTGCGGATAATAGTGCTCCCACAGCTCTTCCACGTTGAGATGAATCAGCGTCAGCAGGCTCAGCACCGTCAGCGCGATATAGGCCACCAGGCCATAGCCGACTTCCAGCGCGGCGTAATCCTGCACCTTTATAGAGGCGACCGCCACACCGACCAGATAGATATCCAGCATCACCCACTCTTTGAGCTTCTCCAGCATCAGCAACACCGGACGCAGGTTCATCCCGAGGGCGTTGCCAATCCATAAATAGCAGATGCCCGCGACTAAGGTTACCGGTGCACCAATGGTACAAAACGCCACCATCGAGGCCGTCAGCACGTTGCCCTGCTGCGCCATCTGGATCACGCCTTCAACCAGGCTGGCGTTGATGCGCATGCCGAGCAAGCGAATATCCACCAACGGGAGGCTGAAGGCGAAGGGCATCAACACGATCATGGTCACGGCCATTACGGTGAGTCGCGTCATTGACCAATCGCGGCCACTTTGAATTTTTGCATGACAGCGCGGGCAATGCGCCGACTGATGCGATTTCACATCCGGTAAGGAAAAAAGGGTATCGCATTGCGGACAACGCTGATAACGTGCGTGGGGCAACGTCTGGCTGATAGCGTGAATTTTCATAGGTGACGCAAGTGGCCCATCGTTCGTTACGTTTACCGGCATGCTGTTCAGAGCATTCTGACTGCAATAGGGAGTGGTACAAGAATAGTCTTAACCACCGACTGCTAAGGGTATAGTAACTAACACAATGATTCACCTGATGGGGCTGGATTATTAGTGCTTATTTTAACAACTGAGTGACAACAAGCTCACGACAGTGACGAGTTATGGTTAAACAATGAACAAAAAAGCCTTTTACGAGGATTTAAATCGCGATGTCCGTGCACTGTTAGCGGGCGAAACCTCTTTCCTGGCAGCACTGGGTAATTGCAGTGCGCTGCTGTTTGAACGCCTGGAAGGCGTGAACTGGGCAGGATTCTACTTGCTCACCGAGCCAAATACGCTGGTGCTGGGCCCGTTCCAGGGCAAAATTGCCTGCGTACGCATTCCGGTGGGCAAAGGGGTTTGTGGCACAGCGATTGCAGAGGATAAAGTACAGCTCGTTGAGGATGTGCATGCGTTCCCTGGTCATATCGCGTGTGATGCGGCCAGCAACGCTGAAATCGTGATTCCTCTGAAAGTGAATGGCACCGTTGTCGGTGTGCTAGACATTGATAGTACGGTTTATTCTCGCTTTGATAGTGAGGATGAAGCGGGGCTGGTGGCCCTTACCGACGGGCTTTGTGAAGTGCTGGCGGGCAGTGACATCGAAAAATTTATTCAACTGTCACGCAGCTAATCGACTGGATCACATAGCATTTGGCGATGTTGTCATTATAATGTCGCCTGTTCATGCCTGCTCTGGTCGGCAAACCCGTAGTAATCAGGAAATTTCATGGAAAATCAACCTAAGTTGAATAGCAGTAAAGAAGTGATCGCCTTTTTGGCGGAACGTTTTCCGCAATGTTTTAGCGCCGAAGGTGAAGCGCGTCCGCTTAAAATCGGTATCTTCCAGGATCTGGTTGAGCGCGTTCAGGGTGAAAACAGCCTGAGCAAGACGCAACTGCGTTCAGCCTTGCGCCTTTATACCTCAAGCTGGCGTTACCTGTACGGCATTAAAGCGGGTGCAATCCGTGTTGATCTTGATGGCAACGCCTGTGGCGTGCTGGACGAACAACACGTTGAACATGCGCGCAAGCAGCTGGAAGAAGCTAAAGCGCGCGTTCAGGCGCAGCGCGATCAGCAAAAAGCGAAGAAACGCGAAGCCGGTGAAGAGACCGCTGAACGTCGTCCTCGTAAACCTGCTCCTCGCAAAGCGGCTGAAGGCGAAGCACCTCGCAAGCCTCGTCCACAGGCACCGCGTGCCGCATCAGCAGAACGTCCTGCTGCACCGCGCCCACCGCGAGCTAAACCTGTCACTGATACCTCAACTTTGCAACCCGGCCAGAACATCAAAGTTAAAGCAGGCAAAAGTGCAATGGACGCCACCATTCTTGAAATCACCAAGGATGGCGTTCGGGTGCAGCTCGCTTCCGGCATGGCAATGATTGTGCGCGCAGAACACTTGCAGTTCTGAAACGGAGGCTGACCTCGGCATGAACAACATTTTAAAGATCGGTATGATCGCGGGCCTGCTGTTAGCAGGCCCCACCTTTGGCGCAGATAACATTACCCGCGCCGACCAGATTCCACAGTTACATGAAGACCCACAGCATCCTACCGTCAGTGAACGCGTCACTTCGCGTTTCACCCGTTCTCACTATCGCCAGTTCGATCTGAATCAGGATTTCTCTGCGAAAATTTTTGATCGCTACCTGAATCTGCTCGACTACAACCATAACGTGTTGTTGGCTTCAGACATCACGCAATACGCCGATAAGAAAACCACGTTGGGTGATGAACTGCGCAGCGGTAAGCTGGATGTGTTCTACGATCTCTACAATCTGGCGCAGAAACGCCGCTTCGAGCGCTATCAATATGCGCTAAGCGTGCTGAATCGCCCGATGAATTTCACCGGCAATGACACCATCGACATTGACCGTGCAAAATCACCCTGGCCGAAAAACAGCGATGAGCTGAACGCGCTGTGGGATGCCAAAGTTAAATATGATGAGCTGAGCCTGAAACTGGCCGGTAAAGATGACAAAGAGATTCGTGAAACGCTGACTAAGCGTTACAACTTTGCCATTCGTCGCCTGGCGCAGAGCAACAGTGAAGATGTGTTCCAGCTGGCGATGACCGCCTTTGCGCACGAAATCGACCCGCACACCAACTATCTTTCACCGCGTAACACCGAACAGTTCAACACCGAGATGAGCCTGTCGCTGGAAGGTATCGGTGCCGTGCTGCAGATGGACGATGATTACACGGTCATCAACTCCATGGTGGCTGGCGGACCGGCCGCGAAAAGCAAATCCATCAGCGTGGGCGACCGTATTGTCGGTGTTGCTCAGCCAGGCAAGCCAATGGAAGATGTGATTGGCTGGCGTCTGGATGATGTGGTGTCCAAAATCAAAGGACCGAAAGGCAGCAAAGTGCGCCTGGAAATCCTGCCTGCTGGCAAGGGCACCAAAACCCGCACCGTGACACTGACGCGTGAAAAGATCCGTCTTGAAGATCGCGCTGTGAAAGGCACCGTACATAACGTCGGTAAAGAGAAAGTCGGCGTACTGGATATTCCAGGCTTCTACGTTGGCCTGACTGACGATGTGAAAGTGCAGCTGCAAAAACTGCAGAAGCAGAACGTCGACAGCATCGTGATTGATTTGCGTACCAACGGCGGCGGTGCGCTCACCGAAGCCGTATCACTGTCGGGTCTGTTTATCCCAAGTGGCCCAGTGGTGCAGGTCCGTGACAACAACGGTCGCGTGCGCCAGGACAGCGATAACGACGGTATCGTTTATTACAAAGGTCCGCTGGTGGTGCTGGTCGATCGTTTCAGTGCCTCGGCTTCTGAGATCTTCGCCGCTGCGATGCAGGATTACGGTCGCGCACTGATCGTCGGTGAACCAACCTTTGGTAAGGGCACCGTACAGCAGTACCGTTCACTGAACCGCATCTACGATCAGATGCTGCGTCCGGAATGGCCGGCGCTGGGCTCAGTGCAATACACCATCCAGAAGTTCTATCGCATTAACGGTGGCAGTACTCAGCGTAAAGGCGTCACGCCGGACCTGCTGATGCCAACTGGCGTAGAAGCGGCGGAAACCGGTGAGAAGTTCGAGGACAACGCGCTGCCATGGGATAGCGTGAATGCCGCGACTTACACCAAAACCGGTGATATCACCGCGCTGGTACCGCAGCTGACCAAAGAGCACGCCGATCGTATCGCTAAAGATCGCGAGTTCCAGTACATCATGAAAGATATTGCGCGCTTTGACGCGATGAAAGATAAACGCAATATTGTGTCGCTCAATCTTGCTCAACGTGAGAAAGAGAACCACGAAGATGATGCACTGCGTCTGGAACGCATTAACGCGCGCTACCAGGCGGAAGGCAAAGCCCCGCTGAAGAGCATTGAAGATTTGCCGAAAGACTACAAAGAGCCAGACCCGTATCTGGACGAAACCGTGAAAATTGCCAACGACATGGCACAGCTGGAGAAAACCCAGCCTGCTGCCGAAGGCGCGAAATAAATTTTCGCTGAATAAAAGCACCGCTCCGGCGGTGTTTTTTTTTGCACCAAAGGTATTGTTCATTGTGGCTAATGGGCAGAATTGCGCACATCATTACCAAATGTAAAGTTATGTCTTTTTAGACACTTAAAGATTAAGGTTGCTTGAAAACCTGCGCAATGGACATAGGATGTATATCCGCGCATGAGCGCGAGCACAACTGAGGAAGATTAACGTTTATGATGCGTATTGCGCTTTTCCTGGTCACCAACCTGGCGGTGATGTTGGTATTCGGACTGATTCTGAGTCTGACAGGAATTCAGTCAAGCAGTGTTCAGGGTCTGATGATTATGGCAGGTCTGTTTGGCTTTGGCGGTGCGTTTGTTTCACTGCTGATGTCTAAATGGATGGCGTTGCGCTCCGTCGGCGGTGAAGTGATTCAACAACCCCGTAACGAGACAGAACGCTGGCTGATGGATACCGTCAGTCGCCAGGCTCAACAGTCCGGCATTGCGATGCCGCAAGTGGCGATCTATCACGCGCCAGATATTAACGCCTTTGCTACCGGTGCGCGTCGTGACGCCTCACTGGTTGCGGTCTCGACCGGCTTGCTGCAGAACATGAGCCGTGATGAAGCGGAAGCGGTGCTGGCGCACGAAATCGCCCACATCGCTAATGGTGACATGATCACCATGACGCTGATTCAGGGTGTGGTGAACACCTTCGTGATCTTCATTTCGCGTATTATCGCGCAGGTAGCATCGGGCTTCCTGTCGGGTAACCGTGACGGTGAAGAGAGCAGCAACGGTAACCCGCTGGTCTATTTTGCGGTCGCGACCGTGCTGGAACTGGTGTTCGGCATTCTCGCCAGCATCATCACCATGTGGTTCTCACGTCACCGTGAATTCCACGCGGATGCAGGTTCAGCCAAACTGGTGGGCCGCGAGAAGATGATTGCCGCTCTGCAGCGTTTGAAAACCAGCTACGAGCCGCAGGAGCCAAGCAGCATGATGGCATTCTGCATTAACGGCAAAAGCAAATCGTTGAGCGAATTGTTTATGTCGCATCCGCCGCTCGATAAGCGTATCGAAGCGCTGCGTAACGGTGACTATCTGAAATAATGGTTTGGCTGTTGCAATAAACAAAGGTGCCCAATTGGGCACCTTTGTTGTTTTATGACTTCACCGTCTGACTCGATTGCGTCATCCGAGACATACTGACGACGGCTGCCACCGTGGCGAAGCTACCCGCCAGAACCAGTGATGCATGTGTTCCGCTGTCGTTAAACAGATTGAACATCAATGCAACCAGTGCTGCACCGCTGCTCTGACCGACCAAACGCGCCGTCCCTAACATACCGCTGGCGCCACCGCTGCGATGGCGCGGGGCAGAGGAGATAATTGTGTGATTATTTGGAGACTGGAACAGGCCAAAGCCCGCACCGCAAAGCATCATTCGCCAGATAATATCAATATCGGTGGGTTGTGAAGGCAGCAGTGCCAGTAAGAACAGACCCGCCGCAAACATTGCCAGCCCCAGGCCACCCAATAATCCCGCATGGACCTTCTCAATCAACCGGCCAGCAATGGGGGCCAGCACCATGGTGGCCAGCGGCCAGGGTGTGAGCAGCAACCCGGTTGCCACTTCATCCCGTCCCAGCACGTTTTGCAGGAAGAATGGCAGCGAAACCATAGCCAGCATCTGCGCACAGAACGAGCAAATCGAAGTGCACATTGATAACGAAAAAATGGGGATGCGCAGCAAATCCACCGGCAGTAGCGGCACTGGCATTGCCAACTGGCGACGAACAAACACCACGCCCACCAACAACAGTGCGACGACTTCCGCCAGAATGAGCCAGTGATCCTGCCCCTGTGAGAACCCGCTGAGGGCCGATATGAGCAGGCCAAAGAACAGGGCGTTCATGATGGCACTGGGAACATCGAATTTCTGCTGTTTAGCTTTCTGCGTGTTATCTGGCAGAAAACGCAGCGCCAGCCACAGTGCCACAATGCCCAGCGGCACGTTGATCAGGAATAACCATTTCCAGTTGGCGATGGAGAGAATCGCGGCTGCCACCGTTGGGCCCGCAGCGCTCGACACTGCGACGATCAGTGAGTTAATCGCCATACCGCGGCCGAGAAAACGCTGCGGATAGATAATACGAATCAGCGCTGTGTTCACACTCATCAGTGCCGCGCCGCCAAAACCCTGCAGGATACGCGCCACGGTAAGCATATTGAGTGAAGAGGAGAGGGCGCAGAACAGTGAAGTGGCGATAAACAACGCCAGCCCTACCTGATAAACACGGCGATAACCCAGCATATCGCCCAGAAAGGAGAGCGACAGTAACGAGATAACAATGGCGATTTGGTAGGCGTTAACAATCCAGATTGATTCCGCCGGACTGGCATTCAGTTCGCGTGCAATGGTGGGTAACGCAACGTTAGCAATGGCGCCATCCAGCACTGCCATCATGATGCCTAACGCAATAGTGATAATCGCGCCGTACCGCTGCGGAACAGGTAATCCATCCTGAGAGACTGTAGGGGACATAAATGAAATAAATGAAGGAAGTGAATATCATCATGCTAATCAATTTTGTGACGGAAAGCACCGCATTCATTGACAAAAAATTACGAAGGAATGTGTCGCAGATTGCCAGTCGTTGCCGCCGTTGGGCTGAAACGCATATACTGGCGCTTCTGTTCCGTTTTTTTTGAAACACCGTCAAAAAAGGATACGCGCAATGGCGAGCAGTGATAACGATAAACAGCCAGACTCCGTCTCTTCGGTAATGAAAGTGTTCGGCATTTTGCAGGCGTTAGGCGAAGATCGTGATCATGGTATCACCGAGCTGTCGCAACGCGTGATGATGTCAAAAAGCACGGTTTACCGCTTTCTGCAAACCATGAAATCATTGGGTTACGTCGCGCAGGAAGGGGAAAGTGAAAAATATTCGCTGACGCTAAAGCTGTTTGAATTGGGTGCCAGGGCACTACAAAACGTCGACCTGATTCGTAGTGCCGATGTCGAAATGCGAGAACTGTCGCGTTTGACCAAAGAAACCATCCACCTGGGTGCGCTGGAAGAAGACAGCATTGTCTATATCCATAAAATTGATTCGCTGTATAACCTGCGCATGTACTCGCGCATCGGGCGTCGTAACCCGCTGCATACCACCGCCATCGGTAAAGTGTTACTGGCATGGCGCGATCGCACTGAAGTTCAGGCAATCCTGAGCGAAGTCGAGTTTCGTCGCAGTACCGCCAACACCATCGTCAGTGCTGAAGCGCTGCTTGAAGTATTAGATCAGGTAAAAGTGCAGGGTTTCGGTGAAGATAATGAAGAGCAGGAAGAGGGCTTACGCTGTATCGCTGTGCCGGTTTTCGACCGCTTCGGCGTGGTGATCGCGGGATTGAGCATCTCGTTCCCGACAATCCGATTCTCTGAAGAAGCAAAAAACGAGTATGTGGCGATGCTGCATCGTGCCGCGCGCAATATTTCCGACCAGTTGGGTTACCACGACTACCCATTCTGAATAGCAGAACGGGCTGTCGCCAGCCCGTTTGAGTCACTAATTATCTACCACTTCGCCACTTTTCTTCAGCAGTGGACAATCGGTGACACCCACAATACCGCTGTCGGTATGCAGATATTGCGCGGTGATCATGCCGCGTGCAGTGAGATAGCTACACTGTAAGCCCAGTCCAGCGGCGTTTTTGTTGCTTCCGGTCAGTACGCCATAGCCGGTAAACAGCATCCCTAACCATACCACTGCCACCACGATTATCGCCCGAATGAATAGTTTCATTTTATCTCCTTGTGATACACAACGCAGCTATCCTGAAGTCGCTGCGATTTCTATAGTAGCAGCATGACGCGTCCTGCTCATGAAATCGATCAGAGATAACTGAAAGCCATCAAGATGCGGGATAATCTGCTTTCCACCGGCAACCATTATCTTTTCCGCACACAACGAGTAGAATCAGCGGCGGTGTAAGTGTTTTATGTTTGACAATAGAGGCAGTTATGAACGAGTTAGCCGCAAATACCAGTCCGCTGTTCAGTTATGGTGTACTGGCCATCATTATTGTTGTGGCCTTGATAGCCTGGTTCTTCGTTAACCGGGCCAGCATGCGCGCCAGTGAACAGATTCGTTTGCTGGAAGCTCTGCTGGAAGAGCAGAAAAAACAGAATGCATTGTTGCGCCGCCTGGCGGATGCTCAACCTGCCACAGCAAAACAGCAGGAGGAAGAAGACGCCGTAGAACAGCGCGACTTCATCCGTATGATTCCAGAACGTTAAACACATGATGGAGCAGTAATGGCCTGGCAAAATCCCTGGTACGACGCAACGCTGGCGCATCACACGCCAGAAGGTTTCCGCAATCCGGAACCGGAATTGCGCCAGCCAGGGGATTTGCAGCGCTGGCGGCGGGAGCGCAAAGCGGACCATTTGCCGCTGCCGCCTCAGGCCGGTTATCCGGCATTCATTGCCCGCTGGTATCAGGAAAGCGATCTGGGCGGTGATGACGATCGCGTCTGGTGGTTAGGTCATGCCGCCGTGTTGATGCGGCTCAATCGCCGCTATATTCTCATCGATCCGGCACTCTCTGCGCGTGCTTCACCGCTGCCGTTTGCTGGACCACAGCGTAAAACGCCCGCTCCGCTCCATATTGCACAGTTGCCACATCTCGACGTGGTACTGATTTCGCACAATCACTACGACCATCTCGATCGACCTACGGTAAAGCGCATCGCACGTCGTTTCCCGGATGCGCAATTTGTTGTGCCGCTGGGTATGGGAACCTGGTGTCGCAAACGTGGCGTGCGTCATGTCACCGAACGCGACTGGTGGCAATCCATTGATATCGCAGGAGTGACGCTGACTGCCGTACCCGCGCGGCACTGGAGCATGCGAACTTTCTGGGATCGTAATCGCTCACTGTGGTGTGGCTGGGTGGTGCGAAACCAGAGTGTGAATTTTTGGTTTTCAGGTGACAGTGGCTATAGCGAAAACCTGTTAGAAATTGCTGAACGTCTCGGGCCCTTTAATCTTGCCGCGTTGCCCATTGGCGCTTATGCACCAAAATGGTTCATGCGCGGTCAACATATGGACCCCGATCAGGCGGTGCGTTTATGGCAGGCGATAGGGCGTCCGTTAACGCTGCCGATCCACTGGGGTGTGTTTGAACTGGCGGATGATCCTTTAGATGAACCTCCTGCCGCTTTGGCGCAAGCAATGCAATCCGCGGGAGAAGGGGACTCACGCTTTATGCCATGGAGAATAGGCACCAGCCGAAGCTTGCAGAATAGTGATTCAGATGTGTCCTAAGCCCGATTTGTTAAATCAAGCGTCGCAGTGCGTTTTTTTAACATTTAATTGTAGAGTCGTTAGTTAAAAATAAGATAACCGCCAAAACGAGCGTGCATATATTTGGGGCAAGAGCGCTTAAATTTTCCTGATTTTGGTGCAAAACAATTAATGACTTGTACTTAATAAATCGGATTGTACAACTTTTGCTCAGCGCACGAATGTTGCATTCCACGTTAATTTTTTGGCGAAATATTTTATCAATGCCATATTAATGCAATACTTTTTGCGTAGCCTTGACCGCTTTAATTGTGCTGGTTTAGATTGCGTCGCTACGCTTGACTAATGTAAGTACTGGCGCTAACTACTCTGACAAATAATATTTTTTTGTGCAGTTATTCCGTCATCTGTCAATATGCTAATGGCAGAAGAGTGCAGAGCAACGGCCAATTATGTGCGTCATGTCGATCACCGTTTAAAAATGGCTTGCCATTAATTTGCGGATATGTGATAACGACTCTTGGGTCAAACGAGGTACAGTTCTGTTTATGTATGGCATCTTCAGTAAAGAAGTTACGAGTAAAGACGTTGACGTTGAATTCCGCTTCCTTGCCGAACCTTAAATTAGTGCCTCATTCAGTAACGTCTCTGGTTTATCTGTAAGACTGCCTTCGGGCAATATAAACAATCAAAGGAATTTGCAAAAATGGCAAAGATTAAAGGTCAGGTTAAGTGGTTCAACGAGTCTAAAGGTTTTGGTTTCATTACTCCTGCTGACGGCAGCAAAGACGTGTTCGTACACTTCTCTGCAATCCAGGGTAACGGCTTCAAAACTCTGGCTGAAGGCCAGGCTGTTGAGTTCGAAATTCAGGACGGCCAGAAAGGTCCAGCTGCAGTAAACGTTACTGCTATCTGATTTCGTTCTCAGACTCGGTGCCATGCGCCGCTGACACGAATTGTAAAGCCCTGGTCTCTGACCGGGGCTTTTCTTTTATCCTTTCTGTTGCCAGACAATCAGGGTAAACTGCGCGCGAATCGTGAACCCGGAGTTGTCTATGTCTTTGATTTGCCCCCTTTGCCAGCAACATTTGCACCAGCAAGCCAACAGCTTCCGCTGCGATGCAGGTCACCAATTCGATCAGGCTAAAGAAGGGTACGTTAATTTGTTGCCGGTGCAGCATAAAGGCTCAAAGGAACCGGGTGACAGTGCGGAAATGCTGCTGGCACGTCGCGCATTTCTTGATGCCGGCCACTATCAGCCATTACGCGATGCAGTGGCGCAACATCTGGCACAGCGCCTGAATGGCCAGGCGGCACAGGTATTGGATATTGGCTGTGGCGAGGGTTACTACACCGCAGCAATGGCAGAAGCCCTTCCGCAGGCGCAGTTGTTTGGCCTGGATGTGGCGAAAGCGGCGATTCGCATGGCGGCTAAACGTTATCGCACGGTGAAATTTTGTGTCGCCTCCAGCCAGCGTTTACCCTTTGCTGATGCATCGCTGGAGGGCATTGTGCGCATCTATGCTCCCTGTAATGAAACCGAACTGAACCGGGTGGTGAAAACGGGCGGCTATCTGCTGACGGTGACGCCGGGTCCACATCATCTTCAGCAGTTCAAAGCGTTGATTTATCGTGAAGTGCAGCTGCACGCGGCAGAAGAAAAGGCTTACGAAGGTTTTAGCCAGGTCGGGCAACACAATCTGCGTTATGAGATGACGTTAAATGGGGCCGAAGCAGTGAGCTTGCTGCAGATGACGCCTTTTGCCTGGCGCGCGCGCGAAGAAGTCTGGCAACAGCTGGTGGCAGCCGATAGCTTTAGCTGCGCTGCCGACTTCATGCTGACGCTATGGCAGCGCACTTAACGCGCTTCCACCAGCGTATTGTAGATACGTTCCAGGTCGTCGAGCTGTTGCACGGCAATCAGCAGGCGACGCTGTTCCAGTTGCATGACTAAAATGCCATCCTCAGACAAGTTCATACTTTGAATACGACGATAGTCGATCCACACGCTGCCGAAGAACAGTCCCTCTGTCTTCATCAACAGTTTCGGCGTGCGTAGCCAGAACAGCCAGATTGCCATAAAGCACAGCACCATCAGCAGCGTGGTGGTGAGCTGCGGGCCATGGTTGCTGACGTTATTCCACAGTAAAATCAGCAGCAACACGATAAAAATGCCGCTGTCGATCTTATGGCGACGACGCAGCGCGACACGCAATTTGGTCGGCCCCTTGCGCCGCGGCAGGATAGCGTCATCGTAAATTGCGAACAGGGCGAAAGCGATGATCAGCAGGGCAATCAGAGCGTCAGTCAGTGACATTACATTTTCTTCCTCAACCGAATTTACCTCAACGTTGGCGCTCAGGTAACTTCGCTGAAAACTGCCGGAAGCCGAGGCCCCCGGCGAGATGATTACAGACCGAGCAGGCCGATCCAGTAACCAAAGATACCCAGGGCAAAGAAGCCCACGATAATCCACAGTGCGTTAACTTTACGGCGCAGCAGCCACATACAGCCGAAGGTCAGCAGCAGCGGGATTAAGCCCGGCATCAGCTGATCGAGGATCGATTGAACGGTGGTCACGGTGGTTTTGCCGGTGTGATCGGTAATGCGGGACACCACAAGCGGCACGTTCACGTGTGTCCACTTGTTGACCAGCGCCCCCATGACAAACAGGCCGAGAATCGACGCCCCCTCCGTGAGCTTTTGCAGGAAGCCGCCACCCATATCGCTGACGATATCCACGCCTTTGCGATAACCATACGCCACACCGTAATAACGCGTCAGCATACGCACGGCGTTAAACAGAATGAAGAACAGCAGGGGACCGAGCAAGCTGCCGCTCATCGCGATACCGGCACCGAGTGCAGCAAACACCGGGCGAACGGTACCCCAGAAGATCGGGTCACCCACCCCCGCCAGCGGTCCCATCAGGCCGACTTTAATGCCGTTAATCGCGGCATCATCAATCGCCGCGCCGTTAGCACGCTGCTCTTCCATCGCCATGGTAACGCCGAGCACAGGGGCTGCTACGTATGGATGGGTGTTAAAGAACTCCAGATGGCGTTTAATCGCCTGTTTACGATCGTCATTGTTCTCAGGATAGAGGCGACGAATCACCGGCACCATTGAGAAGCAGAAGCCCAGCGCCTGCATACGTTCAAAGTTCCATGAACCCTGAAACAGGTTAGAGCGGATGAACACACCACGGACATCGCTCGGGGTGAGTTTCTTTTGCGTGTTAGTTGTATCAACCATGATTTCACCTGTTCCTAGTCGAGTTCGTTGTCGAGGTCATTGTGTGCAGGACCGGCAGCGGCCGCGCCTGCTGTACGGTTATATTTCGGCGCCAGCTGGATATACAGCACCGCCATGACCACACCAATCACGCCCAGAGCAACCAGGTTGAAGTTGGTGAAGGCCGCCGTCACAAAGCCCAGATAGAAGAACGGCATCAGGTAGCCTGCGCGCATCATGTTGATGACCATCGCGTAACCGACCACCACGATCATGCCACCGGCAATGTTCAGACCGTTGGTGACCACTTCTGGAATTGAACTCAGCAGTTCCTGTACCACGCTGGTACCGACTGAAATCGCCACAATCAGGGCTGGAATTGCAATACGCATCGCCTGCAATACCAGTGCGGAGACGTGGATCCAGCTGATGGCGCTCAGATTGCCTTTCTCGGCGGCCTTATCGGCAGCGTGCTGGAAGGCAACGGTGATGGTACGGACGATGATGGTCAGAACCTGGCCGGCTGCCGCCAGTGGAATCGCCAGTGCGATACCCGCACCAACACTTTGGCCACCTGCGATAACCAGAATGGTCGAAATGATGGAGGCCAGTGCCGCATCGGGTGCAACCGCCGCACCGATGTTCATCCAGCCCAGCGCGATCATTTCCAGGGTACCACCGATGATGATACCGGTTTTCATGTCACCCAGAACCGCACCAATCAAGGTACAGGCCACCAGTGGACGGTGGAACTGGAACTCATCAAGAATCGAACCCATCCCGGCAATACAAGCCACAATAAATATCAGGATGATTTGTAGCGTGGTTATTTCCATTGCTTTTCTCCTCAGCAAGGTCTCAAGTATTCGCCCGCCAGCGCAGGCAAAAGCGAACTACTGATTGACCTTGGCAATCAGGTCCATCATTTTCAGTCTTGGGTCGTTTGAAACTTTACGCACTTCCAACTCAATACCGCGTTCATTCAGTTTACGGAAGGCTTCAATGTCCTTCTGATCGACCGAAACTGCGTTGTTGACCTGGGTTTTACCCTGTTTGAATGCCATGCCGCCGATGTTGACCGACTTGATATCCACGCCTTGTTCAACAATCCGTTCCACATCGGAAGGATTGGTGAACAGCAGCATCACGCGGTCACGGCCATATTTCGGGTTGTTCCACACGCGGATCATCTTGGCAATATCCACCACGTGTGCGGTCACGCCAGGAGGGGCCACCTGCGTCAGCAGCGTTTTACGCACATGGTCATTAGCCACTTCATCACTGACGACGATGATGCGAGTCACGTTGGTCTCTTTGGTCCAGCGGGTTGCCACCTGCCCGTGAATTAAACGGTCATCGATGCGCGCCAGGCCGATCTTCATGTGCTCGCCTGGTGCCAAAGGCTTTTGCGGTTGCGCCGGGGCTTGTGCGGCAACGGGTGCTGCAGCTTCCGGGGTAGGGGTTTCGGTCTTGAGGGCTTTAACACCTTCGCGGCCGGCTTCCACGGCAATATGAATCAATTCCTCAAAGGATGGATTATCATCGCGCCCCATCAGGGTTTCCACCAGCATCGGGATGTTCACCCCGGCGATGACGTCATAATCCGGCTTATCCACCACAATGCGGCTGGCCGCGTTGAATGGACTGCCACCCCAGGTATCCACCAGGAACAGCACGCCTTTCGACGTGTCGAGTTCTGCCAGTCTCGCCTGATACTTTTCGATTAGCGTTTCTGCATTTTCGCCGGGCACGAAATCAATCCATCCGACATTTTCCTGCTCACCCAACAACATTTCTGCTGTTTTAAGCAGCTGTTCTGCCGCCCAGCCATGTGTACCAATTACAATAGCAATGGTCACTTGCTACCTCCGTTCGCATGAGAGATTCTCTGGCATTGCCGGGAATCATTGAGAATTACCGTTGTTGATTCAGGTGGATCGTTTGGGTCTAAGATGAAGAGTCGCATCAATAAATGTTCCGAAACTGTCCGCTGCACAGCAGTAAGGTCGCGATTTATTTTAGTGTGCGAAAAAATAATTTATGTGATGTTTGTCAGCTATTTCGAGCGTAACGCTGCAAAATTGCATTTGTGTTCGTTATTCCTGCGTTTGTGCAGTTGTTTGTAAATGTAATAAAATTTTTTGACGTTGTTGATGTAACTGATACATTAGCGTTCTGTTTAATATTCAGGAGTATCGGGCTTCAGCTCACCTATATGGACCGTCACCGACGTCGCTCAACATGTTCTCAGCGCTTTCTGGCGCACACTACAACGCTCCTCAGCGTGACCTCATTTGCTAACGATCTCTCGTCTCGCTTCACCGCGCAGGCTCAATCTCGTTCGCCCCTCTGTGCTGTAAGGAGTCATTGATGGAATTTCTCTTCGACCCCTCAATTTGGGCGGGTTTGCTAACGCTGATCGTGCTGGAGATCGTTCTCGGCATCGACAACCTGGTGTTCATCGCCATACTGGCGGACAAGCTGCCACCGAAACAGCGTGATAAAGCGCGTCTGATCGGTCTGTCACTCGCTCTCGTGATGCGATTGGGCCTGCTGTCGCTGATTTCCTGGATTGTGACATTGACACGACCCCTATTCAGCGTAGGCGATTTCAGTTTTTCCGGGCGAGATTTAATTCTGTTGTTCGGTGGTTTGTTCCTGTTATTCAAGGGAACCATGGAACTGCATGAGCGGTTGGAAAACCGCGGCATGGAACATCAGGGCAACAAAGGTTATGCCAGCTTCTGGGCCGTGGTGATCCAGATTGTGGTGCTGGACGCGGTATTCTCGCTTGATGCGGTGATTACCGCAGTGGGGATGGTCAACCATCTGCCGGTGATGATGACCGCCGTGGTGATCGCCATGGGTGTGATGCTGTTGGCTTCGAAGCCGTTGACCAACTTCGTCAATGCCCATCCGACGGTCGTGGTGCTATGCTTAAGCTTCCTGCTGATGATTGGTTTGTCATTGGTGGCGGAAGGCTTCGGTTTCCACATTCCGAAAGGCTATCTGTACGCCGCAATTGGCTTCTCGATTGTGATTGAGTTGTTCAACCAAATTGCGCGTCGTAACTTTATTCGCCATCAGGAACATCGGCCGATGCGAGAACGTACGGCTGAAGCGATCTTGCGCCTGATGGGCGGTCGCCAGCGTCATCAGCCGGTGACCACTGAAGAAGCTTCGCTGACGCAGGCGATGCCACAGGAAGCATTTAAAGACGAAGAGCGTTATATGATCAACGGCGTGTTGACGCTGTCACAGCGCTCCATTCGTAGCATCATGACGCCACGCGGCAATATCTCATGGGTTGATGCTGAACGTCCGGTGGATGAAATCCGTATTCAGCTCCTCGACACGCCGCACAGTTTGTTCCCGGTATGTCGCGGTGAGCTGGATGAGATCATCGGCGTGGTGCGTGCTAAAGAACTGCTGGTGGCGCTGGAGCATGGTATGGACGTGGCGACGTTTGCTGCTACCACTCCGGCGATAGTGGTGCCTGAAACGCTGGATCCGATCAACCTGCTGGGCGTACTGCGCCGCGCTAAAGGCAGCTTTGTCATCGTCACCAACGAATTTGGTGTGGTGCAAGGTTTGATTACCCCACTGGACGTGCTGGAAGCGATTGCCGGTGAGTTCCCGGATGAAGATGAAACGCCCGATATTATCGCGGATGGTGATGGCTGGTTAGTGAAGGGCGGTACCGATCTGCACTCACTGCAGCAGTTGCTCGACCACCATGAGCTGGTGGATCGGGAAGAAGATCATGCCTCGCTGGCGGGTCTGTTGATTGCCCAGAAAGGCCAACTGCCGCAGCCTGGTGAGATCATCGACCTGCCGCCGCTGCACTTCCAAATCATTGAGGCTACCGATTACCGTATCGACCTGGTGCGCGTAACCAAAGATAAGCCGCATGAAGATGAAGAGCATGAGGCGTAAGCGCTAAGTTAATTGTCATCGAAAAGGCCGATATCCACGATATCGGCCTTTTGTATTTCTGTGACCCGATCCGAATACAGCGCTATGCAGACCGCAAAAATGCCACATGAAGCCGGTAAAGGGGGATGAGGAGTAAAGCGTACGCCGCAGGGATGCGGCGTCCGAGGCTACAGGGATGTATTCACGCCGTCTTTACGGAACATCCCCCTTTACCGGCTGGAACGCACCACCAGGCACAGCCCCCCAACATCAGGCCCTCAAATGCGCCTGATGCTGCTCCAGCCACACAGGGAAATCTTCGATGGGCATTGGACGGGCGTAATAATAGCCCTGTAAATGATCCACGCCGCGCTCACGCAGATAGTGTGCCTGCTCCGCGGTTTCCACGCCCTCAGCCACTAACGCAATGTTCAAACGCTGCGCCAGCGAAATCACCATATCTGTCACCGTGGCGTTAATCGCGTCGGTGCCGATGGCCGCAGTGAAAATCTTGTCAATTTTTAGCACGTCCGGCTTCAGGTCTTTCAGGTAGGCGAGGGAACTGTGTCCGGTACCGAAATCGTCAATCGCCAGGCGCACGCCGATCTCATGCAACTGCGACACCACAGATTGATCAATCACCGGCAGCGCATCGCGCTCGGTCAACTCGACCACCAGCTTCGGCAGCGGGTTAGCGGGCCACCAGATACTTTGCAGATCCTCGACAATCGCACGATCGCGGAAATGGCTGGCGGCAACGTTAATCGCAATATGGAAAGAAGAACATTGCGGCAGGTTAGGCAACTCATCCACCACTTTGGCTAACACAAAGCGCGTCAGTGGTGCTATCAGGTTCTGACGCTCAGCTAGCGGGATAAACACATCCGGCGCAACCCAGCCTTGACGCGCATTGTGCCAGCGCAGCAACAACTCCATGCCATCGCACTCACCACTTTTGGCGTTAATCAGCGGCTGGCAATACACCATAAATTCATTCGCGGTAATGCCATAGCTGATTTGCCAGCTGAGGCTCATGCGGTTCGCGGTGGCTAACCAAACGATATAGCCCATCAGCAAACTCAGCAGCACCGCCAACGGTAGCTGTGAAGGAAGCGTATGCAACGCCAGACGCGCTGGAGAAGGGCCATACAAGGTAATGCTGTAGGGGTAACGCAGTGAAGCCTGATCGAAAGCCACTTCATCTTCCGATGGCACTGTCTCTTCAATCAGCGGATTGCCATATTCCAGACTCTGTCCGCCGACATTAAAAATGGCCCGTTCGACCCAGGGTAACTGTGGCTCTAGCAAATAATTCGTCATCAATTCCACATTGATAACCTGCAGCAGCCCATCGCGATTATCCAGCGATTTGGGTGTCCACAGCAGCAAGACCGGTGAGCCTTTCAGCAGATAATTATCGGTGGTCAGCATCATGCGCTGATTATTAATCGCCAACTCTGGATAGGTCTGGCTAAACGAAATATTGCGCGGGCCGTAAATACTGGAGCAGTAAATACTGTCATCCTGCACCAGCAGGATGGTGCGCACGGTCTGCAATGAAGAAATCTTTTCGATTAACGGATAGCGAACTTGTGCGCAAGGCACGCCAACCAGCCCAAGCGTGTTGTTGGCGGAGACATCCAGCGGGGAGAACATGCGGTCAAAGCGCTCAATGGCGCGACTGGCAAAATTCAGGGACTGCTGCTCAATACGCGATTTCTCTTCGATATAACGAAAAGTCAGCGTGAGAATCAGAACCAGCGCCGCGATCACCAACGCGATAAGCAAACGCTTACGGCGAAATTGACCGACAAATTGCTGGGGAATGAGCATCAGTAACCACCTTGCAAAACAAAAATTGAAGCCAAATTAACGTGTAGGTTATCGGCATTGAGGCGGCCAGGTTTAGCGCACCGCAGAGAAAAAAAGCGGCACTAAAAAACAGCGCGGCCACTAAGGGCCGCGCGCAAATTAATGTATCTGGTTTACTCACAGGGAGGTAGCGTGAGATGCAGAAAAAAATCTAATTGATTATTTTTTCAACACACCTGGTCAATCACATTGAACTTTGATCGCCAGGCCACCGCGTGAGGTTTCACGATATTTGGCATTCATGTCTTTACCAGTTTCGTACATAGTTTCGATCACCTTATCCAGTGAAACACGTGGTTCACTGGTACGGCGCAACGCCATGCGCGCAGCATTGATGGCTTTCACTGAGGCGATAGCATTACGTTCGATACACGGCACCTGCACCTGACCTGCCACCGGGTCACAGGTCAATCCCAGGTTATGTTCCATACCGATTTCAGCGGCGACACACACCTGCTCCGGGCTGGCGCCGAGCAACTCCGCCAGGCCAGCGGCAGCCATCGAACAGGCCACACCGACTTCGCCCTGACAGCCCACCTCAGCACCTGAAATCGAGGCATTCATTTTATACAACACGCCAATGGCACCCGAGGCCAGGAAGTAACGGATGAAGATGTCCGGCGTCACGGTCTCAATAAAGTGATCGTAATAGGCCAGCACCGCAGGGACGATACCGCAGGCGCCGTTGGTTGGCGCGGTGACCACACGTCCACCGGCGGCATTTTCTTCATTGACCGCCAGGGCAAACATGTTGACCCAATCAATCACGTTCATCGGGTCATTGGAGTGCTTGGAAGAAGAAACCAGTAAACGACGCAACGAGGCAGCGCGGCGCGGCACGCGCAGTGGACCCGGCAATACGCCTTCCGTATTTAAGCCGCGATCGATACAGGCCTGCATGGTTTGCCAGACGTTGCCGAAATAGGCATATATGTCTTCACGGCTGTGCAGCGCCAGCTCATTCTTCATCACCAAACCGGAAAGGGACAATCCACTTTCATGGCAGTGGCTCAACAACTCTTTGGCAGAGTTGAACGCATACGGCACCGAGACCTCATCCAGTACGGATTGGCCGAAATGCTCTTCATCAACGATAAATCCGCCGCCAATCGAGTAGTAGGTCTTGGTCAGGATCAGCAGATCGCCGGCAAAGGCGAAAACCGTCATGCCGTTTTCATGCAACGACAGATTTTCACTGCGGAACACCATGCCGCCTTCGCGTGGGAAGTCGACTTCACGTGCACCGTTCGCCAGCAGCAGGCGCTCGCGCTGCTCGACGTCTTTAATAAAAGCGGGAATGCTATCGATATCCACGGTGGCGGGCTCAAAGCCGGCCAGCCCCATAATGATGGCGATATCGGTATGGTGACCTTTACCTGTGAGCGACAGCGAGCCATAGACGTCGACGGCAATGCGCGTCACGTCTTGCAACTTGCCCTGTTCGGCCAGCAGATCAACAAACTGCTTGCCCGCTTTCATCGGACCTACGGTATGTGAACTGGATGGGCCAATGCCCACTTTGAACATGTCAAAAACACTAATCACCGGTGACACTCCTCACAAATCTTATTCTGTACGGCTGAGGCCGTTTATGCGGCTAATAGTAATCGTCCGCGTGACTCAGCGAGCAGCTTTTCGCATGAAATAAACTAATTATAAGCCACAGAAATAGTTATCCCATTCTGCGGTTGTGAAGTGGATCGAGTTTATGGCGGAAGTAACACGCAGTGCGGAACTCAGGGGAGGGCGATTTGCTGACTTAATGCGCGAATAATCCCGGCGGTCATGCCCCAGATAAAATAATCCTCATACCACGACAACCACACCTGATGCTGACGATGACCACGGCGCAAGCTGAGACCACTGTAGCGACTGAGACGCAGGGCTTCTGCCAGCGGCATCGCGAAGGTGCTTTCCACTTCGTCAGGATTAATATTGAGAGGCAGGTCCGCTGGAATAATGCCGACCACCGGCGTGACGGCAAAACCGGTGCTGCTGGTCACGGGCGGTAACACACCCACGACGCTAACCTGAGCGGGGTGAATGCCGACTTCTTCTTCGGCCTCACGCAGTGCAGTGTGGATCAGCGAATCATCCGTTGCATCCTGCATGCCGCCGGGGAACGCGACCTGGCCCGCGTGTTTCCGCAGGTGTGATGAGCGACGCGTCAGCAGTAAACCCGGTTCAGCACCGTCGATCACCGGTACCAACACGGCCGCTCGCCGCCCGCTGATAACGCTTTTGGGCGCACTCACAGGGGGTTGCATGACAAAGCGGTTCAGGAACTGGTCGAGCGTCAGGCTCATTTAAACCTCGCCGCTCAGGCTGGGCAAGATACGATTGACCTTGTGGAAGGTCTCCTGATATTCCAGCTCCACATCGCTATCCGCCACCAGGCCGCCGCCCGCCGCACAATAGAGATGCTGGTTTTCAGCGATTAATGTGCGAATGGTGATGCTGGTGTCCATACGACCACACAGGCTGATATATCCGATACTGCCGCACCAGGCATTGCGGCGCTGCGGTTCCAGTTCCTCAATAATCTCCATCGCGCGAATTTTTGGTGCACCGGTAATGGAGCCGCCGGGGAAACAGGCGCGCAGGAGATCGGTTGCGCCGAGATGTTGAGGTAGTCGCGCTCGTACTGTGCTCACCAGATGATGCACCGCCGGGAAAGGTTCCACCACAAACAACTCAGGGACGCTAACGCTGCCGGGTTCAGCCACGCGGCCAATGTCATTGCGCAGCAAATCGACAATCATCAGGTTCTCGGCGCGATCTTTTTCCGCATGGCCCAGTTTCTCAGCCTGCAAGCGATCGGCTTCTGGATCGGCTAAGCGTGGCAGGGTGCCTTTGATCGGACGGGTTTCAATCTCCTTTTGCTGTAACGAGAGAAAGCGTTCCGGTGACAGGCTAAGAATGACGCTCTTAGGCAAGCGGATAAATGCACTGAAGGGCGCGCGGTTGGCGCGGTTGAGTCGTAAAAAGGCCAGCCACTCGTCGCCGTGATAGCGAGCCTGAAAGCGTTGTGCCAGGTTCACCTGATAGCAATCACCGGCCTGAATGTAATGTTGAACCTGTGCAAAACGCGCGGCATATTCATCAAAACTGAGGTTTGACTGCCAGTCGCTGGTTAGCGCAAAAGCTTTAGGCTGCGGAATCGCTTGTGCCTGCAACCACTGCCAGCGTTGCCCGGCATCGGTGAGTGAAATCAGGGTGAGTTTTCGCTGATGATGATCCGCGATCAAAGCCCAATCGTAAATGCCGACTGCCATATCCGGCGTTGTCAGATCCTGCTCAGCGCGCTGCGGTAAGATTTCAAAGCGGCGTCCCAGATCATAACCAAACAGACCCAGCGCGCCGCCCTGGAAAGGCAAATCGGCGTTAAACAACGGCGTCGCGCCAAGGGTTTCGCACTGTTGCTGCACCAGGTGCAGTGGATCATCGGCGGAGAGGATCACCTTGCCGTCGCAGTCGATTTCCGTCATCTCACCGCGCGTGGTGAGCGTGACACGCGGATCGGCGGTTAAAATGTCAAAACGATTATCGGCGTGGTCGGCATGGCCAGAGGTGAGCAACATCGCCCAGGGACGATGAGCAAGCGCAGAAAAACGGTGCAACAGCGCATCCGGCGTATACTTCAGGTTAAGGGTTTTTACGATCATCGGGCTAATTAATCCAACAAGCAGGCGCGTAGCCTGGCACATTTTTTTGTCGCTGGCACCTGTTTGTTCCTCATGGAATAATGCGTCCCCTTTTGCACCAGGAGCAAATAATGTTTACAGGTCTTCCGGCTTTATCTCATGAACAGCAGCAGCAAGCTGTGGAACGTATCCAGGAATTGATGGCGGGTGGCATGGCGAGTGGTCAGGCGATTGCGCAAGTGGCACACGAGATCCGTCAGAGCTATCAGGGTGAATCGATTCGGGCGATGTTCGAAGACGACGAAGAAGACGAATAACGCCCGAAAGGGTTACAGTGCGGCGATGATTTTGATTTCCACTTTGTACTTCGGATTCATCAACTCGGCTTGCACGGTGCAACGCACTGGCGCGTTGTCAGGTGAAACCCACGCATCCCATGCACGGTTCATGGCCGGAAAGTCAGCTTTATCGACCAGGAAAATTGTGGCATCAAGAATCTTACTTTTGTCTGATCCGACTCGGGTCAGAATCGCGTCAATCACCGCCAGCGCGTTGGCGGTTTGCGCTTCGGCATCGTCATCCAGATTTTCTGGCACGCTGGTGTAATAGACGGTCTGGTTATGCACAACGGCTTCTGACATGCGGGGTGCGGGATCAATACGCGTAATGGTCATGGTGTTCTCCTGTAATTTCGCTGCGCTAGCCTGCCATATCCAGTAGGGCGCTGTCATCTGTTGTGGTCGCCTCAGGGGAATCCTGACATAATTACAGTGTTTTTGACCAATCGGTGAGGATGTGTGGCAGACGATTTTGCAGCAGATGGCGCGCTGGCGCAGGCTATTCCAGGTTTCAAACCGCGTGCCGCGCAGCGTGAAATGGCGCAAGCGGTCATGGAAACGGTGAAGAAGGGCGGTGAGCTGGTGGTCGAAGCCGGCACCGGTACCGGTAAAACCTATGCCTATCTGGCACCCGCATTGCGTGCGAAAAAAAAGGTCATTATCTCGACCGGATCCAAAGCCTTACAGGATCAGCTGTATAACCGCGATTTGCCCACCATCGCTCGTGCCCTGAAGTTCAGCGGTAAAACTGCCCTGCTGAAGGGGCGTTCCAACTATTTATGCCTCGAACGTCTGGAGCAGCAGAATCAAACCGGTGGCGATCTCACCGTGCAGGCGCTCGGGGATTTAATTAATGTGCGCAGCTGGTCAAATCAAACTTCGGATGGCGATGTCAGCAGCTGTTCCGACGTGGCCGAAGACAGTCCGATCTGGCCCTTTGTCACCAGCACTAACGATAACTGCCTTGGCAGCGATTGCCCGCTCTACAAAGATTGCTTTGTGGTGAAAGCGCGTAAAAAAGCCATGGATGCCGATGTGGTGGTGGTGAACCACCATCTGTTCCTTGCCGATCTTGTCGTGAAAGAGGGCGGATTTGGCGAGCTGATTCCTGAGGCTGATGTGATGATCTTCGATGAAGCGCATCAGCTACCCGATATCGCCAGTCAGTACTTTGGTCAGCAGCTTTCGAGCCGCCAACTGCAGGACCTCGCCAAAGACATCATTATTGCCTATCGCACTGAGGTGCGCGACGTGCAGCAGCTACAGAAATCAGCCGACCGTCTGGCACAGTGCGCGCAGGATTTCCGTTTAACGCTCGGCGAGCCGGGTTTTCGCGGCAATCTGCGTGACCTGCTAAGCGACAACAACATCATGCGCATGTTGACCCTGCTGGATGATGCGCTGGAGCTTTGCTACGACGTGATTAAATTGTCGCTGGGGCGCTCGGCGTTGCTGGATGCGGCGTTTGAGCGCGCCGCGTTATATCGCACTCGCCTTAAACGTCTGCGCGCCATTGATGAACCCGGCTTTAGCTACTGGTATGAATGCACCAGCCGCCACTTTACGCTGGCGTTAACCCCGCTATCGGTCGCCGAACGTTTTCGTGAAGTGATGGATAACCGTAAAGCGGCGTGGGTATTCACCTCCGCCACGCTGGCGGTGAATGAGCAGATGAGCCACTTCTCCAGCCGATTGGGCGTCGACAAAGCCACCACCATGATTCTCGACAGTCCTTTCGATTACACCCAGCAGGCGCTGTTATGTGTGCCTCGCAATATGCCGGAACCCAATCAACCCGGCGGTGCCCGTAAGCTGGCACAGATGATGAAACCGCTGATCGATGCCAATAAAGGACGCTGCTTCTTCCTCTGTACTTCGCACAAGATGATGCGCGAACTGGCCGCCGAATTTCGTGCCTCGATGACTTTGCCGGTGTTGTTACAAGGAGAAACCAGTAAAGGCCAGCTGCTGAAGCAGTTCCTTGAGGCCGGTAACGCCTTACTGGTAGCGACCAGCAGTTTCTGGGAAGGCGTTGATGTGCGAGGTGATGCGCTGTCATTGGTGATTATCGATAAGCTGCCGTTTACCTCGCCGGAAGATCCGTTGCTGAAAGCGCGCATGGAAGATTGTCGCCTGCGCGGTGGCGATCCCTTCAATGATGTGCAACTGCCGGATGCGGTGATCACCCTGAAGCAGGGTGTCGGCCGTTTGATTCGTGATACTGACGATCGTGGCGTGCTGGTGATTTGTGATCAGCGTCTGGTGTCGCGTCCGTATGGCGGATTGTTCCTCAACAGTCTGCCACCTACGCCGCGTACCCGCGATTTGCAGCGCGCCATCGCTTTCGTCCGCCAGCCAGAGAAGCACTAATTTGTGCCAGGCTGTGTTAAGATGCGCGCCATTTTGACTTTCAGAGGTTGTTATGTCCGCCCGAATTTTAGCTCTGGACACGGCGACAGAAGCCTGTTCTGCCGCGCTGCTCAATCAGCAGCAGATCGATGCCCGCTTTGAAATCGCCCCGCGCGATCACACCCAACGCATCTTACCGCTGGTACAAGAGCTGTTGCAGTTGCAGCAGTTGGATCTGACCGCGCTTGACGTGCTGGCGTTTGGCCGTGGGCCAGGCAGTTTTACTGGCGTGCGCATTGGCATTGGTATTGCGCAAGGGCTGGCGTTGGGTGCGAACTTGCCGATGATCGGCGTCTCTTCTCTCGCGACTATGGCTCAGGGCGCATGGCGCTTAACCGGCGCTCAACGCGTGCTGGCTGCCATCGACGCGCGCATGGGCGAAGTTTACTGGGCCGAATATCAGCGTGATGCTAACGGTGAATGGCAAGGTGCGGACTCGGAAGCCGTTTTGAAACCCGAAGATGTGCAGGCGCGCATCGGCCAGCTAAGCGGCGAGTGGGCAACGGTCGGCACCGGCTGGGCGGCTTATCCGCATCTGTTAAGCTCGACGGGCGCAACCTTAGTGACCACAGAAGTGACACTGCCAGCAGCGGAGGATATGCTGCCGCTGGCATTGAGTGCCTGGCAGCGTGGTGAGTCGGTGGCGGTGGAGAATGCCGAGCCGGTTTACCTGCGTAATGAAGTGGCATGGAAAAAGTTGCCGGGTCGTTAAGCGCCACGCAACTATTCCGTAAGCGCCCAGTCTAACTGAGAAATAACAGGAGAAGTGCTATGCCAATAAGTCGTAAAGGGATGTCTGGCGCTCTGTTTGCCTGCGCGCTGTTGCTCAGCGGCTGCGTTTCGGTGCCAGATTCCATTAAAGGGAGTTCTCAACTTCCACAGCAAGATTTATTACGCGTGATGAATGCGCCGCAGCTGTATGTCGGCCAGGAGTCACGTTTTGGCGGTAAAGTGGTGAAAGTCACCAATCTGACGGGCGTGACGCGCCTGGAGATCGCCACCCAACCGCTGGATGACAGTGCGCGGCCGCGTTTAGGTTCCGCATCGGTTGGGCGTATTTTCGCCGACATTCGCGGTTTTGTTGATCCGGTGGATCTGAACAATCAGTACGTTACGGTACTGGGGAATATCAAAGGCACCGAAAAAGGTGAAATTGGTAAAGCCAGCTACAACTTTGTGGTGGTGGATGTCCGTGGCTATCAGCGCTGGCATCTGACACAGCAGGTGATGACGCCTCCGCAGCCGATCGATCCGTGGATTTGGTATGGGCCAACGCGTCGTCATCCGGGTTACTGGGGGCCTAATCCTTATTGGGGAATGAACATGAATACCGGTCCCGCGCAGGTGGAAACTATCCTGACCGAATAATTCATCTTCATTATTTGACGGCCCGGTCGCGGTGCTCGCGACCGGGCTTTTTTATTGGGCGCGCAACCGATGCGCGAAATTTAGTGATGCGCTTCGCAACCTGAAAATGCCGAAACAGGCAAACTGGTACAATCAGTTAAAATATTGTTAACAACACTGATTGCAGAGGCGGCGATGGCTACGCAACAAGAATATCGGGGTGATTCTTTGAATAAGGTTTGGCTTAAACGCTATCCGGCAGATGTTCCTGCGGAGATTAATGCGGACCGTTATACCTCTTTGGTCGAACTTTTCGAGCACGCAGCATTGCAGTATGCCGATAATACGGCGTTCATTAATATGGGCCAGCCGATGACTTACCGTCAGCTGGATAAGCAAAGTCGCGACTTTGCGGCCTGGCTGCAACAAGGGTTGGGCCTGAAGCAGGGCGACCGCGTGGCGCTGATGATGCCAAACTTGCTGCAATATCCGGTGGCGCTGTTTGGCGTGCTGCGTGCGGGTATGGTGGTGGTCAACGTTAACCCGCTCTACACGCCGCGTGAGCTGAAACATCAGCTGAATGACAGTGGCGCCAGCGCGATTGTCATTGTGTCCAACTTTGCCCACACGCTGGAAAAAGTCGTCGCGGAAACACCGATCAAGCACGTGATGCTGACGCGCATGGGTGACCAACTTGCCCCGGTCAAAGCCACGCTGGTCAATTTCGTGGTGAAGTATGTTAAGAAGCTGGTGCCGAAATACCATCTGCCGGGTGCGGTGCCATTCCGCAGCGCACTGCAGCAGGGCGCGCAGATGACTTACCAGCGTCCGACGCTGACTAACAGTGACCTGGCATTCCTGCAATACACCGGCGGCACCACCGGCGTCGCCAAGGGCGCGATGCTAACTCACGGTAACATGCAGGCAAACCTGGAGCAGACCAAAGCCACCTATGGCAAACTGCTGCGTGCGGGCAAAGAGCAGGTGGTCACGGCACTCCCGCTCTACCATATCTTTGCGTTAACGGTAAACGGCCTGCTGTTTCTCGATCTCGGCGGTACCAACCTGCTGATCACCAATCCGCGTGATATCCCCGGTTTTGTCAAAGAGCTAAGCAAATTCCCGTTCACCGCCATTACCGGCGTCAATACGCTGTTTAACGCGCTGCTCAACGACGAAAACTTTAATAAGCTCGATTTCTCTACGCTGCGTCTTTCTGCTGGCGGCGGCATGGCCGTGCAAAAGGCCGTGGCTGAGCGTTGGGAAAAACTCACCGGGCATTATCTGCTCGAAGGTTATGGTTTGACTGAATGTTCACCACTGGTATCGGTCAATCCGTATGACATCACTTGCCACACCGGCAGCATCGGTCTTCCTGTACCCTCCACGGATGTGCGTATCGTCGATGACGAAGATAATGATGTGGTGCCAGGCGAACCGGGTGAACTCTGTATTCGTGGTCCACAGGTGATGATCGGTTACTGGCAGCGACCGGATGCCACCGAAGAAGTGTTGAAAAATGGCTGGCTGCACACCGGTGATGTTGTTACCGTTGATGGTGAAGGTTTTATTCGCATCGTCGATCGTAAGAAAGACATGATTCTGGTGTCAGGCTTTAACGTGTATCCTAACGAAATCGAAGATGTGCTGATGCAGCATCCGAAAGTGCGCGAAGCCGCAGCAATCGGCGTTCCCAGCGACCTTTCCGGTGAAGCGGTGAAAGTGTGCATCGTTAAAAAGGATCCGTCACTGACGAAAGAGGAAGTGCTGGATCATTGCCGCCGTCAGCTCACCGGCTACAAAGTGCCGAAGATTATCGAGTTTAGAGATGAGCTGCCGAAGACCAACGTGGGCAAAATTTTGCGCCGCGAATTGCGTGACGAGGCGAAGCGAGAAGGGCAGTAAGCTGCCTTTCTCTCCAGGTTAACGCCGGCTCAGTCCGGCGTTTTTATTGCTTTTAACATGGAGCGCTGCGCGAAGTGTGCCGCAGCGAGAATGAATACGTGAATTACACCCTGATCGACCAAAACAGCCAGCTGGCTGCCGTGTGCGAACAAGCGCGCCAGCATAATGCCGTTGCGCTGGATACTGAATTCGTGCGCACGCGCACTTACTATCCGCAGTTGGGTCTGATCCAGCTGTTCGATGGTGAACAACTGGTTCTGATCGATCCGCTCAACATCAGTGACTGGACGCCGTTCATCGCACTGCTGCAAGACAAACAGGTGACGAAATTCCTGCACGCCGGTGGCGAAGATCTTGAAGTTTTCTTGCATCGTTTTAAATGCCTGCCTGATCCGATGATCGATACCCAAATCCTGGCGGCCTTCGCTGGGCAGCCGCTGTCATGGGGCTTCGCTTCGATGGTTAATCACTTTAACCAAATCGAACTGGATAAGAGCGAATCCCGTACTGACTGGCTGGCGCGCCCGCTCACTGAGCGTCAATGCGACTATGCCGCAGCAGATGTCGCTTATCTTCTGCCGATCGCCCATCAGTTAGTTGAGCAGACGCAAGCCGCAGGCAACATGGCTGCCGCGCTGAGCGAATGCGATAATCTTTGCCAGCGTCGTCTTGACGTTTTACAGCCAGAGGATGCATGGCGCGACATCACCAACGCATGGCAGTTGCGACCGCGCCAGTTAGCAGCGCTGCAACGCCTGGCGGCATGGCGTTTGAACATCGCCCGTCAGAAAGACATGGCCGTGAATTTTGTGGTGCGTGAAGAGAATCTGTGGAAAGTGGCGCGCTTTATGCCGGGTAGCCTGGGGGAGCTCGATCATCTGGGCCTGAACGGTCATGAAATCCGCTTCCACGGGAAAGCGATGGTGGCGCTGGTGGCGGAAGCACAGGCTCAGGATGAAGCGACCTTGCCACAACCGTTGCCCAATCTGATTGACCATCCGCATTACAAACAGGCATTTAAAGCAATCAAAGCGCTGGTGTTACAGGTAAGCGAAGAGACGGGTTTCAGTCAGGAGCTATTGGCTTCACGTCGCCAAATCAATCAGGTGTTAAGCGTATACTGGGGCTTGAAAAGCGGATGCCGTACACCAGAATTACTGACTGGTTGGCGTGGTGAATTGCTGCAAAAGCGAATCGACGAGATCCTGCAGGCGCCATAAGCGGAATGTTTTCCCCTGCGCACAACGCAGGGGAAAATCAGGAACCCGCTACAATCATTTAGGAACGTCTTCCGTCTCCGTCTCCGGCAGTGTGACGTTGAGTTCCAGGATGGAGATATCGTCCCCTTTCTGATCCAGCTGAACGGTCACCATATCCGGGTCAATTTTCACGTACTTACAGATCACTTCCAAAATATCGCGCTTCAGTTGCGGCAGATAATGGGGCTCACTGTCGCCCCTTCTGCGCTCGGCTACGATAATTTGCAGCCTTTCCTTGGCTATGTTGGCTGTGTTCTTCTTACGGGATAAAAAGAAATCTAATAATGCCATTGGTTATCCCCCGAACAGGCGTTTCAGGAAACCCTTCTTCTCTTCTTCAATAAAGCGGAAGGGGCGTTCTTCGCCAAGCAGGCGATCTACGGTATCAGCGTAAGCTTTACCGGCGTCAGAGTTAGCGTCGAGAATGACCGGCTCACCCTGGTTAGAAGCACGAAGTACTGACTGATCTTCCGGGATCACACCCACCAGTGGTATACGCAGAATCTCCAGCACGTCTTCCATGCTCAGCATGTCGCCACGCGTCACGCGGCCTGGGTTGTAACGTGTCAGCAGCAGATGCTCTTTCACCGGGTCCTGGCTATTTTCAGCACGACGCGATTTAGAAGAGATAATGCCGAGGATGCGGTCGGAGTCACGCACGGAAGAGACTTCCGGGTTGGTGGTGATAATCGCTTCATCCGCAAAGTACAGTGCCATCAACGCACCGGTTTCGATCCCCGCAGGGGAATCACATACGATGAAGTCGAACTCCATCGCGGCCAGGTCGTTTAATACTTTTTCCACGCCTTCGCGGGTCAGCGCATCTTTATCACGTGTTTGTGAAGCAGGCAGGATATAGAGTTGCTCCGTGCGCTTGTCACGAATCAGTGCCTGGTTCAAGGTTGCATCGCCCTGGATGACGTTGACGAAGTCATAAACCACACGGCGTTCACAGCCCATGATCAGGTCGAGGTTACGCAGACCGATATCAAAATCGATCACGACAGTTTTCTTGCCCTTCTGCGCTAAACCGGTTGCGATGGCCGCGCTTGACGTGGTCTTGCCAACGCCCCCTTTACCCGATGTAACTACAATGATGCGTGCCATAAATGTTGATTTCCTTAACGAAAGAAAAGGGGCCTAATAAAGTGTCTGAATGGTGAGCGCGCCCTCTTTAAGGCACAGGCGCGCGGCTTTACCAAAAAATTCCGCCGGAATCTGATCCATGATCCAATATTCCCCGGCAATAGAGACCAACTCGGCTGCGAGGTTGGTACAAAAAATCTGGCTGTCACGTTCGCCACTGGCACCCGCCAGCGCACGACCACGCATCATGCCGTAAATATGAATATTGCCGTCCGCCACTAGTTCGGCACCGGCGCTGACGCTGTTGGTGACGATAAGGTCGGCATTCCGTGCGTAAATTTGTTGGCCTGAGCGCACTGGCGTATTGATGATGCGGGTTTTGCTGGCGGTTTCAGCGACCGGCGCCAGAATAGGCGGGGCTTCTTCAACCCCTGGCGCTTCCGCACGCTTGCGATTCTCTTTGCCTTCTGACAACACCGGCAAGCCTGCACGGGCAATCATCTTTTTCAGGGCTTCATCTTTACAACCGCTGACACCGACAATGCGTAAACCGGTGGCGATGACCGCCTGCTGCATCTGTTTCCAGTTGATGTCACCGTTCAGTGCTGACACGTTGAGCACCACCGGTGCATTCTGCAAAAACGCAGGTGCCTGGTCGATTTTGTCCTGCAGCGCCTGACGAATCACCTCGGGTTGCGAATGGTGCAGATGAACCACTGACAGGGTAAAACTGCTTCCCTTGAATTCGATTGGCGTTTGCGACATCTGTCCTGACTCAGTCCTGTTTTACGACCCTAAGATGTACGCCGATAAAATCGTCATTAACATCAAACGGTCAATATTCGAAGTTCTGCAAGCATGTTATAGTTACTGCTATATTCAGGCAAGTGACGCCATAGGTTAATTCGAGTAAAAAATATGTTTTGTGTGATCTATAGAAGCCCGCAACGTGAACAAACTTATCTTTATGTTGAAAAAAAAGACGATTTTTCGCGCGTTCCGGAAGAACTGCTGCGTGGCTTTGGTAAACCCCAGCTAGCAATGGTGCTATCACTGGACAAACGCGACAAACTGGCTAATGCAGATATCAATAAAGTTAAGCAAGGTTTGAGCGATCAAGGCTATTATTTACAGATCCCACCACCGGTTGAAAGTCTGCTCAACATTCATCTTGATCAGAGTAAAAAAGTTTAATTCGGATTCATCTGTAAATATTCCCTGTAAAAATCCTCAGTGTTATTTGCATTAATTATTCGCCCGCTTTAAAGCATTATTGCGGGCAATAATTCCAGGTTGTGATCCTGTTTGTTGCGTATGATTAACGACTTTTGACAATTTCCGCCACGTCTGCTGCCATAAAACCGCTAATATAATCCTCCTCAGCTTGCCGCGTTCCGGCACTGAACCTGACCTATCCGCCAGTCAGACTGGCATCAAACACTACTAATGCAGGGGAACAGCATGTATCAGCATCGTAACTGGCAGGGCGCTTTGTTGGATTATCCCGTCAGCAAAGTGGTTTGCGTGGGCAGCAACTATGCGAAGCACATCAAGGAAATGGGCAGTGCCACGCCGACAGAACCGGTGGTGTTTATCAAACCGGAAACGGCGGTGTGCGATCTGCGCCAGCCGCTTTCGATTCCAGCCAACTTCGGCGAAGTGCATCACGAAGTGGAACTGGCGGTGCTGATAGGCTCCACGCTGAAGCAGGCAACGGAAGAGCATGTGGTGAAAGCGATTGCCGGATATGGTGTGGCCCTGGACCTGACGCTGCGTGATGTGCAGGCGGGGCTGAAAAAAGCCGGTCAGCCGTGGGAAAAATCCAAAGGGTTCGATAACTCTTGCCCGCTGTCAGGTTTCATTCCAGTTTCTGAATTCAGCGGCGACCCGCAGGATACTGAACTGAAGCTAGTGGTGAATGGCGAAGTGCGCCAGCATGGCAGCACGGCGGATATGATTCACAAAATCCTGCCGCTGATTGCTTACATGAGCCAGTACTTTACGCTGCGCGCCGGCGATGTGATCCTGACGGGCACCCCGGAAGGTGTCGGGCCAATGCGATCTGGCGATAAACTCGAAATCTCGCTGGCCGGTCACGGAATTACCACCCGCGTACTGTAAAACTTGCATCACCGCACCTAACCCTTTATAAGGTGCGGTCTTATTGCACAACCCGGACCGCGATCATGACTGAACAACCTTTCTGGCAGACAAAACGCCTTGACCAAATGGACGATGCAGAGTGGGAATCACTGTGCGACGGCTGCGGCCAGTGCTGCCTGAACAAGTTGCAGGATGCGGATACCGATGAAATCTATTTCACCAATGTGGCCTGTAATCAGCTGAATATTAAAACCTGCCAGTGTCGTAACTATGAGCGCCGGTTTGAGTACGAAGAGGACTGCATCAAGCTCACGCGTGAAAACCTCACCACCTTTAACTGGCTGCCGCGTACCTGCGCCTATCGTCTGTTAGGCGAGGGCGGGACTTTACCTGCCTGGCATCCACTGGTGGCCGGTTCGAAAAAGGCGATGCATGCGCAGCGTATCTCGGTGCGTTACATTGCGGTGCGGGAAAGTGAAGTACGCGACTGGGAAGATCACATTATCGATCGACCCGACCGTAACGGTTGACGTGAAAACAGGCAGCGAGAGCTGCCTGTTTTATTTTGATTAACGGCTAAACAGATCGCGGCGTTTTGGCTTAAACGGCTGGGCAATCAGCACCAGTGCGCCAACCAGCAGATACGCGGCAAAGATGACGATCATCCATTGTGGCATGCTCCAGGTCAGGAATGTCCAGCTGCGTTCGGCACAATCACCGCTGGCGACAAATACTGATGGCAGCCATTTATCCAACGGCAGCCAGGTCGGGAAGCGTGCGGCAAAGTCACAAGTAACAAACGGATTCGGGTGCAGCTGAATATTTGTATGTTCAATCGCAAGCATTAATCCCTTATAAGCGCTGTAAAGCCAAATCAGGATAGCGGCCCAGCGCAGTGGCAGGGATTTCGGGGCGAACGCGCCAACGATACCTGCGCCCATGACGCCAAACAGCGCACAACGTTCGTAGATACACATCACGCAGGGTTTCAGTCCCATGACGTGTTGAAAGAAGAGTGCAGTCAGTTCAAAAGCCAGTGCTGTCAGAGCCAGCAATAACCATGCCCCGCGTCCTCGTGAGCATTGATTCAAATATCGCAACATATTGCTTATCCTGTAACCATTAATGCTTCGCAGTGTAAACCAAAAGCGTAACCGTGCCAGCCAGGTAAGGGGAAAAAATCATGTACAAAAATGACTTAAGCCTGATCCAGGCCATAAAAAGCGCATTTACTGATCAAGCGGAGGTGGCAGAAGGTCCATACCACGCAAACGAGTGCGTTGCCGTCTGACCGGTTAAAAACACCGCTGAATTTTGCGCCAGCGCGCGCTTTTAATAGGTTGTCAGTCTATTTCCGCTATAGCCGCTCTGGTATGATGAGTGCCATTACGACAAAGAAAGCAATGAGAAATAAATGCTATGGTGATTAAGGCGCAAAGCCCCGCAGGATTTGCTGAAGAGTATATTATTGAAAGCATCTGGAACAGTCGCTTTCCGCCGGGGTCTATTCTGCCTGCTGAACGTGAGCTTTCTGAACTGATTGGCGTTACACGCACTACGCTGCGTGAAGTTTTGCAACGTCTGGCACGCGATGGATGGTTAACCATTCAACATGGTAAACCCACGCGCGTGAATGATTTCTGGGAAACCTCCGGTCTAAACATTCTCGAAACGCTTGCCCGCCTCGATCACGATAGCGTACCGCAGTTGATTGATAATCTGCTGTCGGTGCGTACCAATATCGCATCGATTTTTATTAGCCGCGCACTGCGCCATCATCCGGACAAAGCGCGCGAGGTGCTGGAAACTGCACTGAGCGAAGAGGATAAAGCAGAAGCCTACACCGAACTGGATTATCGCGTGTTCCGTGGTTTGGCCTTTGCCTCCGGTAACCCGATTTATGGTTTGATCCTGAATGGTTTGAAAGGGCTGTACACCCGCGTGGGGCGCCACTACTTCTCTAATCCCGAGGCGCGTCAGCAGGCTCGTAGCTTCTATCGTCAACTGGCGGATTTGTGCAGTGCGAATCCCACGCAGGACCAGATTGTCGATACGGTACGTGAGTATGGTCGTCGCAGTGGAGAGATCTGGCACAGCATGCAAAAAAGCATGCCCGATGATTTAGCCAGCAAGCGCTAAAAGAAAACCGGACTTTAACAGTCCGGTTTTTTTATGTTTACAGTGCGGGTCCACGTGTTGGCGAGCGGTCCAGCAGCTCAACGCTGCCATCTTCGTTCTGTTGTTCCAGAATCACATCGAAACCCCACAACCGATGCACATGCTTCAGCACTTCGCGGCGGCTTTTATCCAGCGGCGCACGTTGCTGTGGCACGTAGCGTAAGGTCAGCGAACGGTCACCGCGCAGATCCACATTATAGACCTGAATGTTAGGCTCCAGATTGCTCAGGTTGTACTGTGCTGACAGCTGCTGGCGGATGGCACGATAGCCTGCTTCGTCGTGGATCGCGGCAATTTCCAGGAAGTTATTGCGATCGTCATCCATTACCGTAAACAGGCGGAAGTCGCGCATCACTTTGGGTGACAGGAATTGGCTGATGAAACTCTCATCTTTAAACTCGCGCATGGCAAAGTGCAGCGTTTTTAGCCAGTCAGAACCCGCAATATCCGGGAACCAGTAGCGATCCTCTTCCGTCGGTGACTGGCAGATACGCTTGATATCCTGGAACATGGCGAAGCCCAAAGCATAAGGGTTTATGCCGTTATACCACTGGCTGTTATACGGTGGTTGATACACCACATTGGTGTGGCTGTGCAGGAACTCCATCATAAAGCGTTCCGACACTTTCCCTTCGTCGTAGAGATGGTTGAGGATGGTGTAATGCCAGAACGTCGCCCATCCTTCGTTCATCACCTGCGTCTGTTTCTGCGGGTAGAAATACTGGCTGACCTTGCGCACGATGCGCAGCACCTCGCGTTGCCAGGACTCCAGCAGCGGGGCGTTTTTTTCCATAAAGTAGAGTAAGTTTTCCTGCGGTTCCGAAGGATAGCGCGCCGCTTCCACGTGCACAGACTCCTTCTCTTTACGCGGCAGGGTGCGCCATAAGGTGTTTACCTGGCTTTGCAGATACTCTTCACGGCTTTTTTGCCGCGCTTTCTCTTCCTGCAGCGAGATCTTTTGCGGACGTTTATAGCGATCCACGCCGTAGTTCATCAGAGCATGGCAGGAGTCGAGCAACCGCTCCACTTCTTCGACGCCATATCGCTCTTCACAATCGGTGATGTAATTACGCGCGAATAACAGGTAATCGACGATGGAGCTGGCATCGGTCCAGCTGCGGAATAAATAGTTATTTTTAAAGAAAGAGTTGTGCCCATAGCACGCGTGCGCCATCACCAGCGCCTGCATGGTCATGGTGTTCTCTTCCATTAGATAGGCAATACAAGGATTGGAGTTGATGACGATCTCGTACGCTAAGCCCTGCTGGCCATGTTTATAGCGTTGTTCGGTTTCAATGAATTTTTTACCGAACGACCAGTGGGCGTAGTTAATCGGCATACCCACGCTGGAGTAGGCATCCATCATTTGTTCGGAGGTGATGACTTCGATTTGATGCGGATAGGTATCAAGCCCATAGCTTTTCGCTACACGGTCAATTTCTGCCAGATAAACATCAAGCAGTTCAAAGGTCCAGTCGGGTCCATCACTGAGTCGTTTACTGCTCCGGGTTGGCTCGTCAAAGATTGTCGTCATAGCGCACCTCTGTTTTGCAAGCGGCAGGCAACGGAGTGTCACCTGTCACGATCGTTTAAGGCTTCATCCTGAGAAAGACAGCCCAATAAAACTGAGCGAACACTTCAATGATAGTCCACTGTCGCTTATCCGAAACCGGAACTCAATCGAATTCTTTTGGCAGAAAATCATTCAAAAATCGTCGCTTAAGTCATTACTGATGACAACTGTTGGTTTTTATCTAAGTTGCAGAATAAAGTTCTGTTTATAAGTGCATTGTATGACTGCGGCGCTTTCTCCTGAAAAAAGAGAAAAGCACTCCCTTGCGCATAATAAATTGCTGATTAATGGTTTTATGGCATAAAAAATCCTGATTTTTGCACTAGCTCATGATTTCTGTGTGCAGGAAGGTGAAAAACATGTGAAATATGTCTGTCGAATGTAAGATAAGAAGTGCTGTCTGGTTATGCTGATTCAGGCAGCATTCATAGTTGATTATGCTTTTGCCGCGGCGAGGGGCTTATGCGCGTAGTGATTCTTGGAAGTGGTGTCGTGGGAGTGGCGAGTGCCTGGTATTTGGCGCAGGCTGGACATGAGGTGACGGTCATTGATCGCCAGCCGGGGGCCGCGCTGGAAACCAGTGCCGGCAACGCTGGCCAGATCTCTCCAGGTTATGCGGCGCCCTGGGCGGCACCGGGCGTGCCACTGAAAGCGGTAAAATGGATGTTCCAGCGTCACGCGCCATTGGCCGTCCGCCTCGATGGCAGCAAGTTCCAGCTGGAATGGATGTGGAACATGCTGCGTAACTGTGACATGCGCCATTATCAGGAAAACAAAGGACGCATGGTACGTATCGCGGAATACAGTCGTGATTGCCTGAAAGCATTGCGCGCCTCGACCGGTATCGCCTATGAAGGCCGGCAGGGTGGCACCTTGCAGTTGTTCCGCACTCAGCAGCAGTTTGAGAGCGCCAGCAAAGATATTGCCGTGCTCAAAGAAGCCGGCGTGCCATACGAACTATTGGAAGCACACCAGCTCCACAGCGTTGAACCGGCGCTGGCCACGACCGCACACAAACTGACCGGTGGGCTGCGTTTACCGAACGATGAAACCGGAGACTGCCAGCTGTTTACGCAGCGCCTGGCCGAGATGGCAGCCGCTGCGGGTGTCACCTTCCGCTATGACACCCAGGTTGATCAACTGCTGCGTGAAGGCAATCGCATTTACGGTGTGAAGTGTGGTGATGAGGTGGTTAAAGCGGATGCCTATGTGGTGGCCTTTGGTTCCTACTCGACCGCGTTACTGAAAGATATTGTCTCAATTCCGGTTTATCCGCTTAAAGGTTATTCCCTCACCATTCCGATTAAGAATCCCGACGCTGCGCCGGTGTCCACCATCCTCGATGAGACCTACAAAGTGGCGGTCACGCGCTTTGACGATCGCATTCGCGTGGGAGGCATGGCGGAAATTGTTGGTTTTAACACCAAACTGACGCCTGCACGACGTGAAACGCTGGAGATGGTGGTCAGCGATCTCTATCCTGAAGGCGGTTTTGTTGAACAGGCCACGTTCTGGACAGGATTGCGTCCGATGACGCCGGACGGCACGCCGATTGTCGGGCGTACGCCGCTGTCCAATCTCTATCTCAACACCGGTCACGGAACGCTGGGATGGACCATGGCCTGTGGTTCCGGTCAGCTATTGGCTGATTTGATTTCCGGTCAGAAACCGGCGATTGCCGCAGACGATTTGTCAGTACTGCGCTACCTGCCGGGTTTCGAACCCCATTCATCGCCGTTGCGTAACGCTAACGCGGCGCGTTGAGACCTCAGGGAGAGCACAAGCATGTCACGTCCTACTGGCGCCACCATTAACCAACAGGCGCTGCGCCACAATCTGGCGATTGTACGGCAGGCTGCACCACAGTCGCGGGTTTGGTCAGTGGTCAAAGCCAATGCATACGGGCACGGTATCGCGCGTGTCTGGCAAAGTCTGGCAGAGACCGATGGTTTCGCGCTGTTGAATATGGAAGAAGCGATTCTGTTGCGTGAGCAGGGTTGGAAAAAACCGATTCTGTTGCTGGAAGGTTTCTTCCATGCGGAAGATTTGACGCTGATTGATCGCTATAGATTGACCACCAGCGTGCACAGCAACTGGCAGATTCAGGCGCTGGCCAAAGCTTCACTTTCTGCGCCAGTTGATATCTATCTGAAGATGAACAGCGGCATGAATCGTCTGGGTTTCCGTCCGGAACAGGTGCAGGCTGCGTGGCAGAAACTGCGTGCGTTGCCCAACGTCGGCGAGATGACGCTGATGGCGCATTTTGCGGACGCGGAAAATCCGGAAGGTCTGATCGAGCCGATGAAGCGCGTTGAACTGGCTGCCGAAGGTTTGGATTGCCTACGCTCGCTCTCCAACTCTGCTGCCACCTTGTGGCATCCAGAAGCGCACTTTGATTGGGTGCGCCCAGGCATCATTCTTTATGGCGCATCGCCGAGTGGTGACTGGCAGGACATTGCCAGTACCGGATTGCAGCCGGTAATGACCTTAAACAGTGAAATCATTGGTGTGCAGCAACTCAGTGCTGGCGATGGTGTGGGCTATGGCTATCGCTATCACGCTACGTCCTCGCAGCGTATCGGAATTGTGGCCTGTGGCTATGCCGACGGCTATCCGCGTCATGCGCCAACCGGCACGCCGGTGAGCGTCGACGGAATTCGTACCCAGACGCTGGGCGCGATATCAATGGATATGATGATGATTGACCTCGAACCGTGCCCGCAGGCCGGGATTGGTTCCAAAGTGGAACTGTGGGGCAATCAGGTGAAAATCGATGAGGTGGCGAAAGCCGCCGGCACGGTGGGTTACGAGCTGATGTGTGCGCTCGCGCCCCGTGTGCCGGTTGAGGTTATTTAAGCGCGGTCACGCTGCCGTGCATCTTCTTACTGCAGCGCCAGGCAATCAGGGCCAGCGCTGCACCTAAAAGCATCATTAAGGCCAGTGAGGATTTCTCGGCGACCGGTAACGCGACAATCATCAGGCTGCCACCTGCGCCGCAAGCCATCTGAATAAAGCCCTGCAATGCCGCGGCAACGCCGGCCTGCTGCTGATACGGCTCTAATGCGTAGCTGGTGGCGGGGCCAACGGTAAAGGCCAGTCCCGCAACCGACACCGCCACTGGAATCATATACAGCGCCCAGTGTGTCTGCCATGCGGCAGGCAACAGCGTCATCCCCGCCAGCAGCAAAATGGCACCTATCAGCATAGTGACAAAGCCCATCGCCAGGCAGAACGGGCGTCCGGCTTTACGGATGGTCTTATTCACAAACGCACTCACCAGCATGATCCAAAAGCCGTTAGCACCAAAGGCAAAGGAGAATTGCAGGGGCGTCAGACCCCCTTCCGTCATCAGCACGTGGGGTGCCAGTGACACATAAGTCAGCACCATGCCGAGCGCGCCCGCATTGGCAAAGGCGAAGGCAAGAAAACGCGGTTCACGTGCAATAGACGCGTACTGCGCCAGCGGCAATCCTTTAACTCGCAGCGTATCGGCAGGACGGGTTTCCGGCAGGCAGAACACCACGATCAAACCAATCATGGCAGCATAGCCACACAGGAACCAGAAGGGCGCACGCCAGCCATAGGCTTCAGCAAGGATGCCGCCCAGCAGTGGCGCCAGTGCCGGCACAATATTCAGTGCACCATTCAGGAAACCATAGGCGCGTGCGGCTTCATCACCGCTTAAACGATCGCGCACGCCACTGAAGGCCACCACAGCACTGCAACAGACCGCGCAGCCCTGAATCAAACGGGCGAGGAAGAACACCGGCCATACGGTGGCGGTCGCAGCCACAGCGCTACCCACGATATAGAGTGCCAGGCCAATCAGCGCAATCGGCTTACGGCCAAAATTATCCACCAAAGGTCCGGTCACCAGTTGGCCGATGCCCATCACCAGTAAGAACAGCGGAATGGTAATCTGAATCAAACTGACCGGGCTGTTCAGGCCTTCAGCGATTTGCGGCAGAGTGGGAAGGTAAAGATCGATGCCGAGCGGTGCCAGCAGCACCAGGCTTAAAAGCAGCAGGGTAAATTTTTGCATCTGAAACCAGAAACGTCCTGTTAAACAAGCGGGAAGGGTAATGACTTAGCCGGGAAAAAGAAAGGAATAAAAAAGCGATGTCTGCTGGACCAACACAGACATCGCCTCGAGGATAGGATCAGTAAGCGCCGTCACGGCGTAACACTACGCCTGCGGTTTTGAACAGAATGGCAATATCGGTCCACAACGCCCAGTTCTTCACATACCAGGAATCGAAATAGACGCGGGTGTCGTAGTCGATGTCGTTACGACCACTCACCTGCCACAGCCCCGTCATGCCTGGTTTCGCCATCAGGTAATAATCGACATCCCCTGCGTAGCGTTCCAGCTCAGCTTCGATAACCGGACGTGGTCCCACCAGACTCATCTCACCACGAATCACATTCCACAACTGCGGCAATTCGTCGAGACTGGTTTTACGCAGGAAGCCGCCAATTTTGGTGATGCGTGGATCGTTCTTCAGTTTGAAATCACGATCCCATTCGGCACGCGCTTCTTCACTGGTCGCCAGCAGGTTTTGCAATACTTCCTGGGAGTTAGTGACCATCGAACGGAACTTCAGGCATTTAAACTTCACACCGTCTTGCCCAACGCGTTCATGTCCATAAATGGCATTGCCGCCATCACGTTTCACCATCGCACACAGCAGACCAAATACCGGGGCAAGGAACAGCAGCAACAGTGATGCCACCACGATATCGAAAGTACGCTTGAGGAAGCGGGATGAGCGTTTCGCCAGATTGTTGCTGACGCGCAGGATCATCACTTCGTGGCTGAAGATGAATGACATATCAGTGCCATACAGCGGCACACCGCGCAGGGTTGGAATCACGGAGATGGAGCGGCACTTCATTTTGGACAGGAACTTCAGCCATTTATCGCGCACCACCTGCTGTTCAAACTCAGTGGCGACGATAAATTGCGTGTTGTCGCGATCCATCGTTTGCCAGTTGATGTCTTTCCAGGTGATCACGGGTACACCATTCACATTCTCAGGGTGGTGCTCATCTTCCAGTGAGATGAAAGCCTGGACGTTGTAGCCGAGGATTTCCTCACTCTGCAGGGCTGCATAAGCTTCCATGGCATTCTTGCCTGAACCAATGATGATGGTCTCTTTCTGCCACTGACCTGCGCGGTTAATGGCACGCTTGACCACCGCACGCATCAGCGGCAGCAGTAGCAGTGCGTAAGTCCAGCTAAACACCCAAACCATGCGCGAAAAATCCCACTTGGAGAAGGCAATCAGCGCCAAATCCAGCAGCGAGAAGACGAACAGGGTTTTAACAATCTCTTTTAACTCGAACCAGAACGGTTTGCGGTAAGTGTAATGACGCATGCGCACCCAAAACCACGCGGTGCAAAGTACAGAAAGCCCTAATTGAGCGATGAAGCGGTACTCAATCTGCTGCGGCGGAATAAAGGTGTCCAGTTCTCCCCAAATACCCTGAACGGTTGCTGCAGATAAAAACAAAGCCAGATTCAGAGCAATTAAATCCGAAAAGCTTAAAGCGACTTTTGCGATGAGATTTTTACGCAATCCGCTCCACGAGCGGGTTGCATCATTCATTACCAATGTACTTGCCATAAAACCTGCTCTCTTTTCTTAAGTAAAAGATGGCCTGACCAGAATCAAGTACGCGCTCAGGAGTTGTCCACCGAAAATAAAAAGAAATAATTTTTCAGTGCGATATAAGTCAATGCTGCCATAAGCGCTGCATGGAAAGGGCCGTTTGAGACGTGATGTACGTCACGAAAAGCTGCAGCAACGTTTAAGAGTATGCAGGAGTTATTTGACAGAGTTAATATGGAAATAGTCTTAAAAGGAAATAAATGCTGCGTGAAATAGTGAGTTAGCTAATTGAAATACAAGGTTAAAACTAAAAAAAACACAGATAGAACGCTTCATTTTAAGACTGCTTTTAGGAATGACCGCCATACGAAGCGGATGGCGGCGGGGGTACATCAGGCGGGTTTTTTTAATACCCAGCGGTCTTGTTGCTTGTCATAGTGTCCGATCTGCAGATCGACGGGCTCGCCATCAATCCACGCCGGCACGCTGGTTTCATGATCCCAGCCATCGAGTTGGTAACTCAGGCCGGGGTTGGTATTGCAGGGAATGCTGATGGTATCGAGCTTTTCAGCATTCAGTTCTGCATCAACGATCTCGTAACGACCAATCTTTACCACGTGTCCCATGCGCTTCTCCCGTTTGTGCTGGGTGGAACAGTGATCATAGTCGCTCACGCGCAGTTTTGGCGTATTCGCGGTTAGGATTACTCCTTGTCTTCCATGACACGTACGCCAATTTTAACGATTTGGTTGTCCTCTTTCTCCGCCACGGTCCAGGTCAATTGGTTCCACTCCACCTGATCGCCCACCACCGGTGTACTGCCCAGCAGGCCCATCACCAGTTGACCGAGGGATTGCTGATCGTTGGTGGTTTCATCAAGTTCCAGCCCATAAATTTGCGCCACATCGTGTAAACGTGCCTCGGCATCCAGAATGAAGTCACCAAAGAAGCGTTGATCGAGCGCGACGGGTGGAGACTGACTGAACATTTTACCCAAAGCGGGCAAATCACGTTCACGTCCAATCACACATAGCACATCGCCCTCTTTAAGGCGCGTGCTACCGTTGGGATGCATCAGCGCGTTATCGCGGAACAGGGCAGCGATGCGCGTTTCGCGTGGCATCTGCAAATCACGCAGCGCGGCTCCAATACACCATTTATCAGCACTAAGTTGGTAAACAAACTGCTCCCAGGGGTTTTCAGGGTGGATGTCCAGTCCGACGCGGCTGATAGGTGATGCAGTAGGGGGAACCACCACTTTGGCGCGTTTGGCCGCATAGCCCAGTGAGGTGCCCTGCAGCATCAACGACACGAGAACCACGAAGAAGGCGATGTTGAAGTAGAGCTTGGCGTTTTCCAGCCCGGCCATCATCGGGAACACCGCGAGGATGATGGGTACTGCGCCACGCAGGCCAACCCAACTGATAAAGATGCGTTCGCGGCCGGTAAAACCTTTAAATGGCAACAGGCCCACCAGAATTGAAAGCGGACGCGCCACCAAAATCAGCCAGAGAGATAAAATCATGGCAGGAACGGCGATATGCCACAAATCAGATGGCGTCACCAGTAAGCCGAGCACGATAAACATGCCGATCTGACTCAACCACGCCATACCATCGAAGGTTTGCAGAATACCGTGACGGTTGCGGATCGGGCTGTTACCCAGCAGATAGCCACACAGGTAAACCGCCAGAATACCGCTGCCTTCCATCACCGTCGTCAGTGCAAACACAATGATGCCGCCACTTAACGCCAGCAGGGGATAGAGACCTTGCGCCAGATTGATACGGTTAATCAGTTGCTGTAGTGCCCAGCCGCCGCCCAGCCCCAGTACAATACCGAGACCGAACTGTTGCACCAGATGTACCACAAACATCCAGCTTAAGCCTGACTGGCCTTGCTGGATCATGTCAATCAGCGTGATGGTCAGGAATACCGCCATGGGATCGTTACTGCCGGATTCAATTTCCAGCGTGGAGCTGACACGTTCGTTAAGCCCTTTATCCCCCAGCAGCGAGAAGACGGCGGCGGCATCGGTGGAACCGATAATCGCGCCAATCAGGAAACCTTGCATCAAATCGAGTTTAAAGAGCCAGGCTGCAGCCAAACCGGTCAAACCGGCGGTTATCATCACACCGACCGTGGCGAGTGATAATGCGGGCCCCAGTGCCACCTTGAATGAGCTGGCTTTGGTGCGCATGCCGCCATCCAGCAAAATAATCGCCAGCGCGAGGTTAGAAACCAGATACGCCACCGGGTAGTTGTCAAAAGCGATGCCGCCAATCCCATCAACGCCGGTCAACATGCCTAACGCAAGGAAGATTACCAGAATAGGGATGCCAAGCCGTGACGAGAATGAACTCAGAAGAATACTTGCTGCGACCAGCACGGAACCAATAATAAACAAACTGTAAATCATGCTGGCATTCAACGGCGTTCTCCTGCGGTACGAGCGGAAATGACAAACTGCGGGGGATTCACACAGACAAGGTGAAAAGATAATGCCTTATCAATAGCTTGTCAGCGCTTAATTGCATATTTTTTCAATCTGCGGAGCGCTATCCCATAGATCGTTAAAATTGTGTGAAAAATCAGCGGGGATTTCAGGCGAATGAGCGGTGGCGCGGAAAAGAAAAAGCCGGTCAATGACCGGCTTGATGTTCAGGCTTCTGCCACCTGTTTGTGGAAAAGTTCTCTAAATACTGGGTAAATGTCTTCTGGCTCGCGGATGTGCTGAATCGCGAAGTTATCAAACATGGCTTGCAGATGTTCATACTCACGCCACAGCGTCTGGTGCGCACGGCGCGTGATTTCAATGTAGCTGTAATAACGTACAACCGGCAAAATATGTTTGGCCAGAATCTCATGACATAACGGAGAGTCATCCGCCCAGTTGTCACCATCAGAGGCCTGTGCCGCATATATATTCCACTGCGCAGGGTCATAGCGCTCTTTAACCACTTCATCCATTAACTTCAATGCGCTAGAGACAATGGTGCCGCCGGTTTCCTGCGAGTAGAAGAACTCCTGCTCGTCGACTTCTTTCGCCTGCGTATGGTGACGGATATACACCACCTCCACATTTTTATAGGTCCGGCTCAGGAACAGATAGAGCAGAATATAAAAACGCTTCGCCATGTCTTTCGTGGCTTGGTCCATGGAACCGGAAACATCCATCAGGCAGAACATCACCGCCTGGCTGGAAGGCTCAGGGCGCTTCTCAAAGTTTTTGTAGCGTAAGTCGAAGGTATCAATAAAGGGTACGCGTTCAATGCGTGCCCGCAGTTCGGCAATCTCTTTGCGCAGCCGCTCCTCTTCCAGCAACTGAGCCGGTTCACTGTTCTCCACTTCCGTCAGCGTGGCTTCCAGTTCGTGCAGCATACGGCGTTTACCGGCGGTCATGGCAGTACGACGCGCCAGTGAATTTTGTAGCGAACGCACCACACTGATGTTGGCCGGTACCCCATTTGAGGTGAAGCCCGCGCGGTGCGTTTTATATTCGTTCAATTGGCGATGCTGATTTTTACGCAGATTTGGCAGGGCAAGATCTTCAAACAGCAAATCAAGATATTCATCTTTCGATATCTGGAAGACAAACTCATCCTGACCTTCACCGTCCTGACTGGCGTTGCCCTGACCGCTGCCACCGCCACCACCGCCCCCTTGTGGGCGCTCAATGCGGTCGTTCTGGACGAAATGATCGTTCCCCGGATGCACGCGATGGCGACTGCCGCCGCGTCCCTGATGGAAAATGGGCTCATTGATGTCATCGATAGGAATCGAGACAGATTCGCCGCTCTCCACGTCGGTGACCGACCGCTTGTTGATGGCCTCGGAGATCGACTGCTTGATTTGCGACTTGTAACGGCGCAGGAAACGCTGCCGATTGACCGCGCTCTTGTTTTTACCGTTCAGACGCCGATCGATAAAATAGGCCATACATATCCCCCAAACTACAGTGCAAGCCAGGCCGGAACCACTCCGGCCTCCTGTTGCGGCGTCGCGGCGCCGCGTAGCTTACAGGTAACGATTAAGACGATTTACGCACGCGCAGATACCATTCGCACAGCAAGCGTACCTGCTTGCGGGTATAGCCTTTCTCCATCATGCGATCGACAAAATCATCGTGTTTTTTCTGTTCGTCCGTTGAGGTCTTGGTATTAAACGAAATCACCGGCAGCAACTCTTCGGTATTGGAGAACATTTTCTTCTCAATAACCGTGCGCAGTTTTTCGTAGCTGGTCCAGTTGGGATTACGTCCACTATTTTGCGCCCGGGCACGCAGCACAAAGTTGACGATCTCGTTACGGAAATCTTTCGGGTTACTGATCCCGGCAGGTTTCTCGATTTTTTCCAGCTCGGCGTTCAGTGATTCACGATCAAACAACTGTCCGGTATCGGGATCACGGTATTCCTGATCCTGAATCCAGAAGTCGGCGTAGGTTACATAGCGGTCGAAGATGTTCTGGCCGTATTCTGAATAAGACTCCAGATAGGCGGTCTGAATCTCTTTGCCAATAAACTCCGCGTATTTCGGAATCAGATAACCTTTCAGGTGCTCAAGGTATTTCTCTGCCAGATCCTGCGGGAACTGCTCGCGCTCAATTTGTTGCTCCAGTACGTAGAACAGATGTACCGGGTTGGCCGCCACTTCGGCATGGTCAAAGTTGAACACGCGCGACAGAATCTTGAACGCGAAACGGGTCGAAAGGCCGTTCATGCCCTCATCCACGCCAGCGTAGTCATGATACTCCTGCCATGATTTCGCTTTTGGATCGGTATCTTTCAGGCTTTCACCATCATAGACGCGCATTTTTGAATAGATGCTGGAGTTTTCCGGCTCTTTCAAACGCGACAGGATAGAGAAGCGCGCTAAGGTCTCCAGCGTGCCTGGTGCACATGGCGCCGTCGTCAGCTCACTGTGATTAAGCAGTTTGTCGTAGATTTTGATCTCTTCCGACACTCGCAGGCAGTAAGGCACTTTGACGATGTAAACACGGTCCAGGAACGCTTCGTTGTTCTTGTTGTTACGGAAAGTCACCCATTCTGACTCGTTGGAGTGCGCCAGAATGATGCCGTTAAACGGCAGGGCAGAGATCCCTTCAGTACCGTTGTAGTTACCTTCCTGAGTGGCGGTCAGCAATGGATGCAGCACTTTAATCGGTGCCTTAAACATCTCGACGAATTCCATGATGCCCTGGTTCGCGCGGCAGAGTGCGCCCGAGTAACCGTAAGCGTCGGGATCGTTTTGCGCGTGGTTTTCCAGTTTGCGGATATCCACCTTACCGACCAATGCAGAGATATCCTGGTTGTTCTCATCACCCGGTTCCGTTTTGGCGATGGCCACTTGTTCCAGGATAGAAGGCCAGACTTTGACAACTTTAAAGCGGGTAATATCGCCGCCGAAGTCATGCAGGCGTTTTGCTGCCCACGGCGACATGATGGTGCCCAGGTAACGCCGCGGCACGCCATACTCTTTCTCAAGAATATTGGCGTCTTCCTGCGGGTTGAACAGGCATAGAGGATGATCGTTGACCGGGCTGCGTTCGCCATCAGCGCTCAGCACGTAGATCGGTACGCGTTGCATCAGGGCTTTCAAACGCTCAGCAAGTGACGATTTACCGCCACCGACCGGCCCCAGCAAGTAGAGAATCTGTTTCTTCTCTTCCAGGCCTTGCGCAGCGTGTTTCAGGTAGGAGACGATTTGTTCAATCGCTTCCTCCATACCATAAAACTCTTCGAAGGCGGGATAGCGTCCCATGACGCGGTTAGAGAAGATTCTGGAAAGGCGTGGCTCCTGCGCCGTGTCAACCATCACCGGCTCACCGATAGCCATCAATAGTCGCTCTGCAGCGTTGGCGTATGCACTGCGATCCTGCTTACAGATTGCGAGAAATTCCTGCAGTGTGAACTCTTCGTCCTTGGCAGCTTCATAACGCTGACGATAATGATCGAATATATTCATAGCGATGCCCGTCCTTTCGTTTTTAGCACAGGTAAAGGAGCGAAATTAGATACGTTTGCAGCTCCCGGAAGATATTCTTTATTGAGTACAGCAACCCTTATGCCAACCTGACGTTTTTTTATCGGGATACACAATTCTTATGGTTACTCTGCTCGTACAAAAAGTCTCGGCTTACTTTTAACTGTAGAAGGCATTCAGAAAATCTGCAGCCACTTTTCTCCTTATTTAGCGATATATCAATAACAAAGTCTCATAAGCACTAAGGCATTCCGTTTGCATGTCTACCACTGCAGCCTGCTTCAGACTATTCCGCATGGGTGATAAACATCCCTGATTTAACGTTAACCCAGCGCGAAATTTTAGTTAGACTCTGCGTGTGATTGTTATATTAATGGACTGATTAAATTGTGAACCAATTCAAACTTAAAGCGCTTGCTTGTGTTGTTCCTTGTTATTTTGCGGCGTTCAGCACTCATGCAGAACCCTTATCTCTCGGGGCTTCGGTTATTTATGCCCAGTCACCTTATCGCGGTGGACAGGACCGATACATCCCCATCCCGGTCATCAATTATGAAGGCGAAAACTTCTGGTTCCGTAGCTTGCAGGGCGGCTACTACCTGTGGAAAGACCAGCAGGATCAACTGTCATTAACCCTGTTGGGTTCACCGCAACAGTATGATCCCAAGGATAACGATCTGGGTGACATGAAGGCTCTGGATAAGCGCCGGATGACTCTGATGGCAGGTGCCACCTATCGCCATGTTGCCGATTGGGGTATCGTGCGTACCGCTCTGCTGGGCGATGTGCTGAACAACAGTAATGGCATCATCTGGGATCTTACCTATCTGTATCGCTTCGATTTTGGCGCGTTCAGCCTGACGCCAGGCATCGGTGCAATGTGGAACAGCGCCAATCAAAACCGCTACTACTATGGCGTGTCTTCGCACGAAAGCGCGCGGACAGGTATTGCTGAATATCAACCGGATGACAGCTGGTCTCCTTATGTGGAAATGAATGCCAGCTACCAGATTAGCGATAGCTGGAATGCCAGTTTGTCCGGGCGTTACACCCGCTTTGATAGCGAAATCAAAGACAGTCCAATGGTGGACAAAAGTGGTCAGTTCACTCTCTGGACCGGCATCAGCTACAGCTTCTAATGGTTTTACATGGCGCCTCGTAATGAGGCGTTTTTATTACTTGCACCAATAACGCGCCCCATCATGGCGCATCAGGAGGCGTAATGAAGACGATTCAATTCCGTGGAGAATCAACTTTACCCGCTATTGGGCAAGGAACCTGGTATATGGGGGAGAATGCAGCGCTGCGTCGTCAGGAAGTCTCGGCGTTACAGGCTGGATTGGATCTGGGGCTGAGACTGATTGATACCGCAGAAATGTACGCCGAAGGCGGGGCGGAAGAGGTGGTGGGCGAAGCGCTACGCGGACGCCGCCATCAGGCCTGGCTGGTGTCAAAAGTCTATCCGTGGAATGCCGGGGAAGTGGATGCGATAGAGGCCTGCGAGCGCAGCTTACAGCGCTTAGAGACCGATTATCTTGATCTTTATTTACTGCACTGGCGTGGCAATGTGCCACTGGAAGAGACCATTCGCGCCATGGAAACCTTACAGCAGCAGGGAAAAATTCGGCATTGGGGGGTATCCAATTTCGACACGGACGATCTGCATGAACTGTGGAGTGAGACGGGCGGTGAAAACTGCGCTACCAATCAGGTGCTGTATCACCTGGCATCACGAGGAATCGAATACGATTTGTTAGCGGCATGCCAGCAACGTGATATGCCGATCATGGCGTATTGCCCTCTGGCACAGGCGGGACGTTTACGTCAGTCACTGTTTGAAGATCCCCATTTGCACCAAATTGCACAACAGAAGAGCATCAGCGTGGCGCAATTACTGCTCGCGTGGGTGATTCGTCGGCCAGGCGTGATCGCCATTCCCAAGGCCAGCAGCCAACAACACGTGGCGGAAAATGCGGCTGCGTTAGACCTGCATTTGAGTGTTGAAGAGTTGGCGGTCATTGACCGGGCGTTTCCAGCACCGCAACATAAAACGGGCTTAGACGTGGTATAGCGGCGCATCTGCGCCGCAAACCTACTTATTGCGCACGCGCAGGGTGGTACCGAGGCGAGCAGGGGATTCACCGGCACTTTTCATCGGCTTGTTGATGCGAGCCGTTTCCACGCAGACCATAGTTTTGTAACCCTCATTAGGCATATCCGCCATGCTGCAGGACAATTCTGGGCCTGGATTCCATGTGACAACGTCACTTTGATAATGGTGATACACTTCAATCTGACGTTTTCCTGCGATGTCGTGAATCACACTGCAATCTTCGGCGGCGGTGTGAATCCGATCGACGCGGTCAGGGTAGGTTTGCTTGCCATCAGCCAAACTGCCTACCGTGTTAGCGTTCACCTTGTCGATAAAGCTATTTCCTAAGCCACTCACTTCCACCTGAGCAATATCGGCGATCTGAAAGTAGGTGTGCAAGGCTGCGGTGGCTTGGTAATCGCCCCAGGCTTCCAGCTCAATTTCACAATGTTCGGCGATACGAAAACGGGCCAGCAGGGTGAAATCATGCGGCCACAGCTTCTTCGTTTGCGCGTTGCTTTCCAGTGTGAACGTCAGCATTACGGCATCTTCGTTCTCATCGTGTGCAGTCAATGTCCAGGGTTGATTACGGGCGAAACCATGCGCCGGTTCACCTGCCGGACCAAACCAAGGCCAGCAAATCGGCACGCCTCCACGGATTGCTTTGCCTGCGGCAAACGGCGTCTTATCGCTCAACCAGATCACCGGTTGCTGGCCGCTGGGCTGCCATGAGAGCAGATGCGCGCCTTGCAGCGCGATCGCCGCACGAACTTTAGGATGGCTCACAACCACGATCGGCAAATCGCCCACCTGGCGCTGAGACAGGTAAGGGGTGATCTGATTCACCACTGGTAAACTATAAAGCGTATCTTGCATCGTCAGACCTTCTCTTCTTCCAAATGAAAAAAAGGGGCGACCGAAGTCACCCCTTGTCTGTTTCGCCAGTCGCTTACTTAGAAGCAACCAGTGCAATCAGATCCAGAACTTTGTGTGAGTAGCCAGTTTCGTTGTCGTACCATGAAACCAGTTTCACGAAGTTGTCGTTCAGTGCGATACCGGCTTTAGCATCGAATACTGAAGTCAGGGTTTCGCCATTGAAGTCAGTTGATACAACGTCGTCTTCGATGTAGCCCAGAACGCCTTTCATCTTGCCTTCAGATTCAGCTTTGATCACGGCACAGATTTCTTTGTAAGTGGCTGGTTTTTCCAGACGTACAGTCAGGTCAACAACAGACACGTTCGGGGTAGGAACGCGGAACGCCATACCGGTCAGTTTACCGTTCAGCTCTGGCAGAACCACGCCCACTGCTTTAGCAGCACCGGTAGAAGATGGGATGATGTTCTGAGCTGCGCCGCGGCCGCCGCGCCAGTCTTTGTGAGACGGGCCATCAACGGTTTTCTGCGTAGCGGTGGTGGCGTGAACAGTGGTCATCAGACCTTCAACGATACCGAAGTGGTCGTTGATCACTTTAGCCAGTGGTGCCAGGCAGTTAGTGGTGCAAGAGGCGTTAGAAACGATATCCTGGCCAGCATATTTTTCAAAGTTAGCGCCACGAACGAACATTGGGGTCGCATCTTTAGAAGGACCGGTCAGAACCACTTTCTTCGCACCAGCCTGAATATGTTTGCGGGCGGTTTCGTCGGTCAGGAAGATACCGGTTGCTTCTGCAACAACGTCAACACCTACTTCGTCCCATTTCAGGTTAGCCGGGTCTTTCTCAGCGGTAACACGGATTTTCTTACCGTTAACAATCAGCGCGCCGTCTTTCACTTCTATGGTGCCGTCGAAACGACCGTGCGTAGAGTCATACTTCAGCATGTAAGCCATGTAATCGGCGTCGAGCAGGTCGTTGATCGCGACGATTTCGATGTCAGAACGCTGCTGTGCAGCACGGAAAACGATGCGACCGATACGGCCAAAACCGTTGATACCTACTTTGATAGTCATATATTCCACCAGCTATTTGTTAGTGAATAAAAGGTTGGCTGTAAAATTACAAAAACCTTACCAGGCGTCAAGCGGAATCGTGTCAATTGTTGCGACAGGTCAATTCCAACGCCAGGAATAATTGGTTGCGCAATCGCTTACGCAGCACCCTTATTGCGCGCCTATGTTACGCCGAATACCGACCGAAAAGGGATGACTTTTGCAAAGGGTGATCGACGTCACAATTTTGCGCTGTGGCAGTCGTGGCGAACGGGTTCGCACGAAAAAAGACCATGATGATGTTGTTCGTTTGTTAGAATACTAGTCGATTTTTACAGAATGACACTCCGGAACTCAAAATGGCTAAAGACACCGCACCCGAGGCAAAAATCGCGCAGCTTTCTGAGATGCAGCGCTATGTCACACAGCATCGCGGCACGGAACCTCCTTTCAGTGGCGCGCTACTGCACAACAAGCAGGAGGGCATCTACCACTGTTTAGTGTGCAATTCACCGCTGTTCCTCTCCGACTCTAAATATGATTCAGGCTGCGGCTGGCCGAGCTTTTACCAGCCTTACAGCGACGAAGCGATTCGTTATCTGGAAGATGATTCCCACGGCATGCACCGCGTGGAAATTCGCTGTGGCAATTGCGATGCGCATCTCGGCCACGTGTTCCCCGATGGCCCGCAGCCTACCGGTGAGCGCTACTGCGTTAACTCTGCCTCATTGAGCTTTACCGATGAGCAGGGCAAGCAACAAGAGGGCTGAGCATGAAGCAAGAACTGGAAGCCATGCTGGCGGCGATGACGCCGGAAGTCTACGAGCGGCTCGCCACCGCAGTGGAAACCGGTAAATGGCCGGACGGTGTCGCGCTGACGCAAGAGCAGCGCGATAATTGCCTGCAGCTGGTGATGCTGTGGCAGGCGCATCACAACGACGACCCGCAGCATATGACCATTGGCAAAGGGGGGGAGATGGTGATGAAGTCGAAAAAGCAGCTTAAGGAAGAGTTCGGTATCGAGCCGGACATCACGCGCATTAACCTGCACTAGAACGCAGAAGGGCTGGTTTTCACCAGCCCTCATTTTCAGATTATTATCGCACCCTGAGCTTGCATCTGTTCGATGGCAATATCGCTATCATCAGGATTCAGGTTGACGCCGCGGCAACCCTCTTTCACCACTTCAACGTTGTAGCCCAGCTCCAGCGCATCCAGCACGCTATATTTGACGCAATAGTCGGTAGCGAGCCCCAGCATCACCAGGTCGCTGATGTCGCGTTCACGCAGCCAACTGTCTAGCTCCGTTTTGCGGCGATGGCCGTTATCGAAGAAAGCACTGTAGCTGTCCACATCCGCGTCGCCCCCCTTATGGAACACCGCATCAATCAGTGTGCGGTCCAGTTCTGGGTGGAAATCCGCCCCCACTGAGTTCTCGACTCCGTGATCGGGCCACCAAATCTGCGCCAGACCGTTCAATTCACCCAGGGTATACACTGGTTCGCCAGAGACGGAGGCGAAGCTGCCATGATCTGCCGGATGCCAGTCTTGCAATGCCACTACACATTCTCCCCGATCGCGGAACTCGCGTGCGTAGCGATTGGCAACGGCAACCGTTTGGTCGCCTTCGCGCACCGCCATTGGGCCGCCGGGGCAAAAATCGTTCTGAATATCGATGATTATCAATGCCCGCTTCATTACATCTCGCTCCGTATCAGTCGTCGGTCAGTTCGCCGCGTAAATTCTGTTGCATTCTGGCACGAATTTCCGGGTTGGTGAGGTTTTGGCTCAACAAAAAGTGCAGTTTTGTTAATGTAGCCTCAACGGTAAGGTCAAAACCGCTGATCACCCCCGCATGTTCCAGCGCATTACCGGTGGCATAGCCCCCCATATTCACTTTTCCGGACATGCATTGCGTCAGATTCACCACCACAATCCCACGTTCGCTCGCCTGCTGCAGTTCAGCCAGGAATTCTGCATTTTGCGGCGCGTTGCCGACACCATAAGAGCGCAGAATCAGTGCTTTCACCGGCTGGCGCAAGAAGTTACGCACCACATCGGCAGAGATCCCGGGGTAAATGGTAACCACGCCAATCGGTTGTGGGGTAATCGGATGCACAATCAACTCGCCACGGCCCTGTGGTGCCGGCGGCGTATTGAGTTTACGAATGTGAATACCGGCTTCCAGCAAAGGAGGGAGATTCGGTGAAGCGAAGGCGTTGAAGCCGTCGGCATGGGCTTTGGTGGTGCGATTGCCACGGAACAGCGTGTTGTTAAAGAACAACGCCACTTCATTGATCGGATAATTAGCGGCCACGTACAACGAATTGAGTAAATTCTGCTGACCATCTGAGCGCAATTCTGCCAGTGGAATCTGCGAGCCGGTTACGATTACCGGCTTCGCCAGGTTTTCCAGCATGAATGACAGCGCCGAGGCAGTGAATGCCATGGTGTCGGTGCCGTGCAGAATGACAAAACCATCATAGCTGTCGTAATTCTGTTTAATGTCATCAGCAATCGATTGCCAATCTAATGGCGTCATGTCTGACGAATCCATCAGAGGCTGATATTCGTGGATGGTGAAATTCGGCATCTCAGGCCGATGGAATTCTGGCATGTTGGCCAGTTGCTGCTGCAGGTGGCCGGAAACCGGAATGTAGCCGTGCGCGGAGCGCTGCATACCGATGGTACCGCCCGTGTAGGCTACATAGATATTTTTCTTTTGCATGGAAGAACTCAGACTTGCCGTAAAACGCGCAGTATAAGGGGATTAACAGCGAAAAGCAGCCCGACCAGCGGCCGGGCTGTAAAGATTAGCGTACGTTGCCGCAGTTCAGGCAAAAGGCGTAGCGATTTTGCGGATCATTAAGATTGTTCATCAGGCCAGGCTGATCTTTCACTGCACTCATGACGTCCAGCATCGGCGCGGGCAGCCACACCTTCAGTGCTGCTGGCAGCATCGCTTGTGCAGAGGCATTCATCTGATTTAGCAGCAGGTCAATCATGCTGGGGTCGTCCTGATACCAGCTAAGCTGCGGCTTGGCGACTTTTGCCAACTCAGCCGCTTTCGCCACGGCATCGTCAAAATCACCCAACGCATCCACCAGGCCATTGGCTTTAGCATCACTGCCGGTCCAGACATGGCCCTGAGCGATATCATTGATCTGTTCTGGCGTTTTATGACGCGACTTCGCGACCAGTCCGACAAAGTTACGATAGCCGTTTTCGATGGTCAGTTGCATCAATTGCTGCACTTCCGTCGGCAGGGCTTTGGTGGTGGCAACGTCAGCCAGCGGAGAAGTGGCCACGCCGTCCGTGTGCACACCAATACTGTTCAGGCTATTTTCAACCGTGTTAATCACGCCGAAAATACCGATTGAACCGGTCAAGGTGCTGGGTGCGGCCACAATGTAGTCTGCTGGCGTCGAGATCCAGTAGCCGCCTGAAGCCGCCATGCCGCCCATTGAGACCACCACTGGCTTGCCGGCATCATGGGCTGCGGCTAACTCTTCACGAATCGCTTCCGATGCCGACACGCTGCCACCTGGGCTGTTGACGCGCAGTACAATCGCTTTGATTTTCGGATCGAGACGCGCATCGCGAATCTGCGAAGCGGTGGTATCGCCACCCACGTTTCCGGCGGTTTCCTCACCGTCCATAATCGCACCGCTGGCGAAGATCACCGCAATATTGCCATCCTGATCCTGCTGAGGCTGCTTTACGGTGTAATCGTAAATGCTGACGTTGCGATAATCGTTATTGGCTTTATCCCAGCCAAAGGTTTTCACCAGTTCCTGATCAGCAGCCGCACGGCTGTCCAGCACATCAACCAATTTACTGTCCAGCGCATATTTTGCGGTATCGCCGTCAACAGCCTGCAATCCGCTGATGACGCCGGCTGCTCCCGGGAACAGTTGATTCGGGGTAATCTGGCGATTTGCGGAAACGGTGTTCAGGTAGTTCTGCCACAGCTGGCCGATCCAGCGACTATCCGCATCACGTGCTTCCGGAGACATATCGTCACGCAGGAAAGGCTCGACGGCAGATTTGTAGGTGCCCACACGGAACACATGAGAATTGACTTTGAGCTTCTCTAACAGGGATTTGTAATACAACCCATTGGTAGCAAAGCCATGCAGATCAACGGTGCCCTGCGGTGACAGATAAATTTTGGTGGCATAACTGGCGATGTAGTATTGCGCCTGGCTATAGCTATCACCAATGGCGTATATCGGTTTGCCCGCATCACGGAACTCACGCAGCGATTTGCCCAGATATTGTAATGAGGGTTGATCGCCGCCAGCAAAATCACGCAAATCAAGCACGATCCCGGTGATGTTTTTGTCAGTTTTCGCCTGACGAACCGCATCCACCACGTTGAACAATGAATTCTCTTGCAGGCGATCGCTGCTCGCGCCCAGCAACTCACGGCTGATGCGACTCAGGCGATTACTGACGGAAGGTTTATCCACTAATACACCGCTTAAATCCACCTTGAGTGCACCCTGTTGCACCGGTTCGCTGCTGTTGGCGCTGGAAAGCTGTAACCAGATACCGACACCGGCGAGGATTAAGACGATGAGGAATAAATTAAGAATGAATTCCCGAATAAAATTCAACACCCGCCAGCTCCAGCGGAACAGGCCAGCAATAATTCGCCACAATGTGCGCATAAACTCTCCATATTCACGTAACAGGGCAGTCGCCACGCGGTCTGCCCCGATGTCGGGTTCATCCTAAAGAGCAGCGTGCGAAATGTCAGCAGGAAATCGCGCCAGACTGTTACAAAAGATCTTGCTGTGCCAGGATTAGCCCACGCTTTTTATTCACGGGAGAATAATGATGGATGCACTGGATTTATTAATTAACCGCCGCTCGGCTTCGCGTCTGGCAGAACCGGCACCAGCGGGCGAAGTCTTGCAGAACATTTTGCACGCAGGCTTACGTGCACCGGATCATGGTACGTTGCAGCCGTGGCGCTTTATCATTGTAGAGAATGAAGGGCGTGAGCGTTTTGGTAAATTGCTTGAACAAGCGGCGCGTGACAGCAACCTCGATGAAAAGGCGATTGAAAAATCCGCCACCGCACCGTTTCGAGCGCCGATGATTATCACTGTTGTGGCGCACTGTGAAGAGCATGCCAAAGTCCCGCATTGGGAACAGTTGGTTTCAGCAGGTTGTGCCGTGATGGCGATGCAAATGGCCGCGGTGGCGCAGGGCTTTAACGGTATCTGGCGCAGCGGTCCATGGACCGACCATCCTTCAGTGCGCGAAGCCTTTGGTTGCCGCGAGCAGGATGCGATTGTCGGATTCCTGTATCTCGGTACACCGCAACTCAAAGCGAATACCACGGTGGTTGCACCGGACACCGCGCAATTTGTCAGTTATTTCTGACAGACATCGGCGGGTTTCTTCGGCAGGGTGAGGCGTGTTGCAAAGATTGCACACCGCGTGTGCGAAAGATCGAGCTTAAACCGCGCAACACTTACCACCGGTTGACAGCCAGGCTAACATACAGCCTTCTGTTCAGCGCATAAGGAACCCGCCATGAGTGAACCTCTTCGTCTGACTCAATACAGCCATGGAGCTGGCTGCGGCTGCAAAATTTCGCCGCAGGTACTGGAAACCATTCTTCATAGTGAGCTGACCCCTTTTCATGACCCCCAGTTGCTGGTGGGCAACGAAACACGTGACGATGCTGCCGTATACGATCTTGGCAACGGCACAGCGGTAGTCAGCACCACCGACTTCTTCATGCCGATTGTTGATGATCCCCATACCTTTGGCCGTATCGCCGCCACCAACGCTATCAGTGATATTTATGCCATGGGCGGCAAACCGATTATGGCGATTGCCATCCTGGGTTGGCCGGTCAACGTGCTGAGCCCGGAAGTGGCTCAGCAGGTCATTGAAGGCGGTCGTGCGGCCTGTCAGGCTGCTGGTATTGCGCTGGCGGGTGGGCATTCGATCGATGCGCCGGAGCCGATTTTTGGCCTGGCCGTCACGGGAATTGTTGATGTGGCGCGGGTGAAAAAGAACAGCGCCGCGCAGGTAGGAAGCCAGCTGTTTCTCACCAAGCCGCTGGGAATTGGCATCCTGACCACCGCCGAGAAAAAAGGCCTTCTGCTGCCAGAACACCAGTCATTAGCGGCGGAGGTGATGTGTCAGTTGAATAAAGCCGGTGCCGAGTTCGCCAAACTGGATGGCGTCAGCGCCATGACCGATGTCACCGGTTTTGGCTTGCTGGGACATCTGAGTGAGATTTGCCAGGGATCAGGTTTGCGTGCGGAAATCCACGCCAAACAGGTTCCGCGCTTACCGGGTGTCGATGAGTATATCGCCAAAGGTGCCGTGCCCGGAGGCACTCAGCGCAATTTTGCCAGCTATGGCGCCCTGATTTCCGCAATGGACGATGCAACACGCGCGTTACTGTGCGATCCGCAAACCTCGGGTGGTTTACTGGTGGCGGTGCAACCCAGCGAGGTCGAAGCCTTCCAGCGCTGCGCAATATTGGCCGGCGTGCAGGCGACGGCGGTGGGTGAACTCTTCGCTGCCGATCCTTCCTGTCCATTAATTACCGTCGTGAATTGACGTAGAAGGAACGACGCCAGACATGCGTTTGTTTATTGCTGAAAAACCCAGCCTGGCGCGTGCCATTGCTGATGTACTGCCGAAGCCGCATCGCCGCGGTGACGGTTTTATTGCCTGTGGCAACGATCAGATGGTCACCTGGTGTGTCGGACATTTGCTGGAACAGGCGCAGCCGGACAGCTATGACAGCCGCTATGCGCGCTGGAATCTTGCCGACCTGCCGATCATTCCGGAAAAGTGGCGTTTACAGCCACGTCCGTCGGTGGCTAAGCAACTCAAAGTGATTGAGGGTTTGCTGCAACAGGCGAGTGAAGTGGTGCACGCCGGTGACCCGGATCGAGAAGGTCAGCTGTTGGTGGATGAAGTGCTGGACTACCTGCAACTCGCGCCGGAAAAGCGGCAGAAAGTGCAGCGCTGTCTCATTAACGATCTCAACCCCTCCGCCGTGGAGCGAGCAGTCAGCCGTTTACGTGAGAATCGCGAGTTTATCCCGCTATGCGTCTCCGCATTGGCCCGCGCCCGTGCAGATTGGCTCTACGGCATCAATATGACCCGTGCCTGGACGCTGTTAGGCCGCAATGCCGGTTATGATGGTGTGCTGTCGGTCGGACGCGTACAAACGCCGGTGCTCGGTCTGGTGGTGCGTCGCGATGAAGAGATCGAAAACTTCATTCCTAAAGATTACTTCGAAGTGAAAGCGCATATCGTGACGCCGAAAGATGAGCGTTTTGTTGCCAGCTGGATACCCAGCGACGCCTGCGAACCCTGGCAGGATGAGGAAGGTCGCCTGTTACACCGTTCGCTGGCCGATCATGTCTTAGAGCGCATCAACGGTAAGCCGGCGATAGTGACAGGCTATAACGACAAACGGGAATCTGATACCGCACCATTGCCGTTTTCGCTCTCCAGCCTGCAGATCGAGGCGGCAAAGCGTTTCGGTCTGAGTGCGCAAAACGTACTGGACTGCTGCCAGCGTCTGTATGAAACCCATAAGTTGATTACCTATCCGCGTTCAGACAGCCGTTATTTGCCGGATGAACATTTTGCCGGACGGCATGCGGTGCTGAATGCGATACAGGCGCACCAACCCAATCTGACACCGCCTACGGATTTTAACCCTGATCAGAAGAACCGCTGCTGGGATGATAAAAAGGTGGATGCGCACCACGCGATCATCCCTACCGCCCGCGCCAGTAAAGTGAACCTCACGGAGAATGAAGCCAATATTTACGGCCTGGTGGCACGTCAGTATCTGATGCAATTTTGCCCAGACGCGGTGTTTCGCAAATGTGTTATCGATCTCGAGATTGGCGGGGGTAAGTTTGTTGCCAAAGCGCGTTTTCTGGCAGAAGCGGGCTGGCGTGCCTTACTCGGCAGTAAAGAACGCGATGAAGAGAACGATGGCACGCCTTTACCGGTGGTGGCAAAGGGCGATGAGCTGCTGTGTGAGCGCGGTGAGGTGCATGCCAAGCAGACGCAGCCGCCGCGCCCGTTTACCGATGCCACCCTGTTATCCGCCATGACCGGCATCGCGCGCTTTGTTCAGGATAAAGAACTAAAGAAAGTGCTGCGTGCGACCGATGGTTTAGGGACGGAAGCGACGCGAGCCGGCATTATTGAATTATTGTTCCGCCGGACATTCCTCGTGAAGAAAGGCCGCTATATTCATTCTACGGACGCGGGCAGGGCGCTGATCCATGCGTTACCAGAAATGGCGGCCCGACCAGATATGACGGCTCAATGGGAATCGACATTAACACGCATCAGTGAAAAGGCCTGCCGCTACGATGAGTTTATGCAGCCGCTGGTTGCCACGCTGATCGGGTTAATTGGCGAAGCGCGTCAGCGACCCTCGTTGCAATCATTTAGAGGCATTGCCGCACCGGCCGCTAAACGTAAAGCAAAACCGAAATCGACCCGGCGTAAAACCAAGGAGACAGAGTGATGCGTTATATCCTATTAGCGCTTAGCGGGCTGCTGTTGTGCATGAATTCGGCGCTGGCGAACCGCCAGCCGGAAAACAGTCGCACGGGCAATACGGATGTGGTGGTGGATATGCCACCGGAAGTCTGGACACAGGGACAGAATAATCAGCAGAGCAACTGTCTGCAGTGCTGCACTTATGAGAATCGCAGTTACTCTGAAGGGGCAGTAGTGCAAGCGGAAGGCGTGCTGCTGCAGTGTGGGCGTGATGAGAAAGTGATGGGCACTAACCCGCTTATCTGGAAAATCATCAAGTAAAGGTGCGTGGCGTTCTCACGCCACGCAGTTTACTTATTTTTCCAGATTGAACGTCGACCAGACAGGTGCATGATCCGATGGTTTTTCCATACTGCGGATCTCGTAATCAATGCCACTTTCAATGCAACGCGCTGCCAGCGGTTGACTGGCCAGCAACAGGTCGATACGCAGACCACGGTTATCATCAAAACCTTTTGAACGGTAGTCGAACCAGGAGAAACGGTCAGCCGTTTCCGGGTATTTCGCGCGCCAGGTATCGACCAGCCCCCAATGCAACAGGCGATCCATCCACTCACGCTCTTCTGGCAGGAATGAGCATTTACCGGTGCGCAGCCAGCGCTTGCGGTTATCTTCGCCAATGCCGATATCAAGATCGGTACTGCTGATATTCATGTCACCCATGATCAGCACCGGCTTATCAATCGCCAACTGCTGTTCCAGATAATCCTGTAAATCACGGTAGAACTTCTCTTTCGCCGGGAATTTAGTTGGATGGTCACGGCTTTCACCCTGCGGGAAGTAACCGTTAATCACGGTGATGTCGCCAATCGGGCTGGGGATTTCCGCCATGATTAGGCGGCGTTGTGAATCTTCATCATCACCGGGAAAACCACGACGTACCGAAACAGGCTGCGCTTTGGTCAGCAGCGCGACGCCGTAGTGGCCTTTTTGACCATGATAAAACACGTTGTAACCCAACTTGCTGACGTCTTCGAGCGGGAACATGTCATCGTGAACTTTGGTTTCCTGCAGGCCGATGACGTCTGGCTGATGCTGTTCGACGAGGGCTTCAAGTTGATGAGGGCGTGCGCGCAAGCCATTGATGTTGAAAGAGATGAATTTCATTTCGCTGCCATTCTTATCCGCAAAAGTATGCCGGGATGGTAACGAGTTTTCGTTAGAATGTCATGGATTGAATCGGGAAGAAATAACGATGTAATCAATAGGAAAAGCGATGGTGGCGGGAGAAGGATTCGAACCTTCGAAGTCGATGACGGCAGATTTACAGTCTGCTCCCTTTGGCCGCTCGGGAATCCCGCCAGGGATATAAAGCTCTTGAAGATTCAGGCGAGGAGATTATTCAGATGGTGGCGGGAGAAGGATTCGAACCTTCGAAGTCGATGACGGCAGATTTACAGTCTGCTCCCTTTGGCCGCTCGGGAATCCCGCCACTGGCCTGAATAATGTGCCTGAAAGCGGGGCGCATGATACCAAATGCGTTCTGACTGTAAAGCGCTGAAAACAAAAATATGAATCGTTTGCCCACTTTTCATCCGTGGCGCTGAAGAGTTGCACAATTCAGCGCCAGGACGCTTACAGAATGATGGTGCGGTTACCGTAAACGAACACGCGCTGACCCAGCACTTTATACAGCGCGCGGCTCAGGACATTCTTCTCGACATCACGACCGGCACGCATCATCTCTTCTGCGGTGTAGCTGTGATCGACGTTGATCACGTCCTGCATGATGATCGGACCTTCATCGAGGTTATCATTCACGTAGTGCGCGGTAGCACCGATAATTTTCACACCACGCTCGTAAGCCTGATGGTAAGGACGCGCGCCGATAAAGGCAGGCAGGAACGAGTGGTGAATATTGATGATCTGATTCGGGTAACGCTGCACAAAAGCAGGCGTCAGCACGCGCATATATTTGGCCAGCACCACGTAATCCGGCTGGTAGCGATCAATTTCATCGCCCATGCGGTTGTCATGCTCTTCACGCGTCAGGCCTTCGTGGCTGACCAGAACAAACGGAATATCGAAACGTTCAACCAGCGAGCGCAGCGTTTCATGGTTACCAATGACGGCGGCAATCTCCATATCGAGACCACCAAACGCGCATTTCATCAGCAGATCGCCCAGGCAATGCGCCTCTTTGGTCACCAGAATCACCACACGACGACGGCCAGCGCTCTGCAGTTCCCGCACCGAACCTACCGGTAACGCGCTGTCGAGATCCGCCAGCAGGGTATTGTCGTTGAAAATCCCTTCCAGCTCTGTGCGCATGAAAAAGCGCCCGGTACGGTGATCGACAAACTCATTGTTTTGCACAATGTTGAGTTCATGCTTGTAGCAAATGTTGGTGATCTTGGCGATCAGACCTTTCGCATCAGGGCAAATGGTCCGTAAAACTTTTCGTTGCGTGTTTTGCGCTTGCATCTCGATCAGAGTCCTGTCAAAGCGATGAATGGTAAAGCCGTTGTGCATCTGTCCAGATTAACCACAACATTTTTTGTATTTTTTATCGGAGCCACAAGGACAGCGATCGTTGCGCCCCAGCTCGGGCACCGTTCCGTCGATATAGTACCAGCGTTGATCCTCACAGAGAAAGCGTGAACATTCATAGATGGCCGAAGTGCGCTCTTTTTCGCGGTAACGCGCAAAAAAGGTCACAAAGGCTTCATTCTCGTGGCTTCCATGATTACAACGGGTTACATTCAAGCCCAGCCACTCAGTGCCGGAAAAACTTTCAGATAATAACGTCTCAAGGTCGGCCACACGCTTACTGGAGTGCCAGGTCGCAGCCAGATAACCCGCGTTCTTTTCAACATAAGCGGTGTAGCGTGAACGCATTAATTGTTCAGCGCTGGCTGGGAATGCCTGACCGCTCAGAAAGGGCTGGCAACATAAGCTATACTGCTTTCCGCTGCAGCAGGGGCACTTTTCAGACACGTCATCTCCTGTGAGTGATTAAAGTTAATTAAAGTGTGCGCTATGGTAGCCGACTGCTGAGCGGGATGCTACGTACCAGACTAATCACGAGGTGCGATGAGAAAGGTGAGGATCGGGCTGGCCCTGGGTTCAGGTGCCGCCAAAGGTTGGGCGCACATTGGTGTGATTAATGCGCTGGAACGTGCCGGCATTGAAATAGATGTGGTTGCAGGCTGCTCTGTCGGCGCGCTGGTGGGATCGGCGTACGTCAATAATCGGCTGGGAGTAATGGAAAAGTGGGTCAGCGCATTCCGCTACTGGGATGTAATCCGTCTGATGGATCTGTCGTGGCAGCGTGGTGGTTTGCTGCGCGGTGACCGCGTGTTCAGCCACATCCGTCAGTTGATCCCCAATGAATTGATTGAGGGGTGCAATAAACCCTTTGGCGTGGTGGCCTCGAATTTAAGTACCGGCCGTGAGTTGTGGTTAACCGAAGGCGATTTGCATCAGGCAGTACGTGCGTCCTGTAGTATGCCAGGCTTATTACCACCTGTTGGCTACAATGGTTACTGGCTGGTGGATGGTGCCGTGGTCAATCCGGTGCCGATATCTCTGACACGAGCCCTTGGCGCCGACATTGTCATCGCGGTGGATTTACAGCATGACGCGCATTTAATGCAGCAGGATTTATTATCGGTGACACCTCAGAGCGGCGAAGAAGAGGCTGCGGCTGAGGCATTAAGCTGGGGCAAAAAATTGCGCCAGCGCATACTGGGTCTGACGCACCGCCGGGCCAATCAAACGCCGGGCGCCATGGAGATCATGTCCACATCCATCCAGATTCTGGAAAACCGCCTTAAACGTAATCGTATGGCGGGCGATCCACCGGATGTGCTGATTCAACCGTTTTGTCCGCAGATATCCACACTGGATTTTCATCGTGCAGAAGAAGCCATTGCGGCAGGTAAAGCCGCCGTCGAGAAAAAAATGGATGAACTATTACCGCTGGTCCGAGGCAGATAATCAGGTTGTTCATTCTCAGGCAGTGCGACTTCAGTCAATTCTGAAAGGCGCAACTGCGTTTTATGAACCACTATTGAAATATCTGGTACGCAGGGGGAGAGAATGGAAAAACCACTAATCGGCAAAAAGATACTCATTGTCGAAGATGAGGTCGTTTTCCGTTCGATGTTAGACACTATGTTGGTGGGGCTGGGAGCCAGCACGCTGGAAGCGGGAGATGGCCTCGATGGCTTAACCTTGCTGTCGGCTCAAGCCGTGGATCTGGTGATTTGCGATCTGGAGATGCCGCGCATGGGGGGGCTTCAGTTCGTCGAACGTATCCGCAGCCGCGGTAATAGCGTGCCAATCTTGATCATCTCCGCCACGCAGAACATGGCTGATATTGCGCATGTCCTGCGCCTTGGGGTTCAGGATGTTCTGCTTAAGCCGCTCAGAAACCTCGAACGTTTTCGTGAAGCTGTTTATGAGTGCCTTTATCCTTCGATGTTCACTTCCAAAGTTGAGGAAGATGAACAGCTGTTTCAGGATTGGGATGCACTGGTTCGCGATCCTTTAGCTGCGTCTAAGTTACTGAAGCAGTTGCAACCTCCGGTTCAACAAACCATCGCCAATTGCCGCATTAACTATCGCCAACTGACCATGGCCGAACAGCCAGGGCTGGTGCTGGATATTGCCGCGTTGTCCGACAAGGATCTGGCCTTTTACTGTCTTGATGTGACCCGAGCAGGCGATAATGGCGTGTTGGCCGCCTTACTGTTGCGCGCGCTGTTTAATGGTCTTTTACAGGAACAACTTTCCGGACAGAAGCAGCGCTTGCCGGAGTTAAACGGCCTGCTGCGCCAGGTCAATATGCTGTTACGCCAGGCCAATCTCAGTGGCCAGTTCCCCTTGCTGGTGGGGTACTACCACCGTCAGTTGAAAAACCTGATTCTGGTCTCCGCTGGCCTCAACGCCACATTGCACATTAACACCCATCAGATTCAACTCAGTAATGGCGTGCCGCTTGGTACTATGGGCAGTACGCACCTCAATCAGATCAGTCAACGCGCTGATGCCTGGCAGTGCCATGTGTGGGGCGCGGGTGGCAGGCTACGGCTGATGTTATCGGCTGAAGAATAAGCGATTGGATTTATATTTTTTGCGGGCTGGAGACAGGGCCAGGGGTAAGCTTTACACTTGGGTAATAGTCTTAAATTCCGCGGATTAGCTCCATCCAGGATAAATCCGTCTGATAGTAACTGATATACTCATTTCGTTTTTAAACCGACATATCAAGTATTAACTTGAACGGCCTATTAAGAGAGGTATTTAGATGTCTGCCTATAAGTCTAAAGTAAAAAAAGCGGTAATCCCGGTTGCAGGTCTGGGTACGCGTATGCTGCCTGCTACTAAAGCTATTCCAAAAGAGATGTTACCGCTGGTCGATAAGCCGCTGATCCAATATGTCGTGAATGAGTGTATTGCTGCGGGCATTAACGAAATCGTGTTGGTTACGCACTCTTCTAAAAACGCCATCGAAAACCATTTTGATACCAGTTTTGAGCTGGAATCCATGCTGGAAAAACGCGTTAAGCGTCAGTTGTTGGATGAAATCCAGTCTATCTGTCCTCCACACGTGACCATCATGCAGGTGCGTCAGGGTATTGCGAAAGGCCTTGGCCACGCAGTGATGTGTGCACATCCGCTGGTCGGTGATGAGCCGGTTGCCGTGATTCTGCCAGATGTGATCATTGATGAGTACGAATCTGACCCAACAAAAGACAACCTGGCAGAAATGCTGGCGCGTTACGAAGAAAGCGGCCGCAGCCAGATCATGGTAGAGCCGGTTGCTGATGTGACCGCTTACGGTGTCGTTGACTGCAAAGGTGCTGACCTGGCGCCAGGCCAGAGCGCGCCAATGGTGGGTGTGGTTGAAAAGCCTAAAGCTTCTGAAGCGCCTTCTAACCTCGCAGTTGTGGGTCGTTACGTGCTGTCTGCTGATATCTGGCCACTGCTGGCGAAAACCCCTCCAGGTGCTGGCGGCGAAGTTCAGCTGACTGACTCCATCGCCATGCTGATGGAAAAAGAGACCGTTGAAGCCTATCACCTGACCGGTGTAAGCCATGACTGCGGTAACAAACTGGGTTATATGCAGGCTTTCGTTGAGTATGGCGTTCGTCATCCAGTACTGGGTAAAGACTTTACTCAATGGCTGGAAGGCGCTGTAGGCAACAAAAAGTAATTCATTAAACACAGGATAATTCAATGAAAGTCACTGTATTTGGTATCGGCTATGTCGGTCTGGTTCAGGCTGCGGTGTTAGCCGAAGTCGGACATGACGTTCTCTGTATTGATGTCGATGAAAAGAAAGTCGAAAACCTGAAAAAAGGCCATATTCCGATTTTCGAACCGGGTTTGACGCCGCTGGTGATGTCTAACTATGAAGCGGGTCGCCTGAAGTTCAGCACCAATGCAGAAGAGGGTGTTAACCACGGTGTCATGCAATTTATTGCTGTGGGTACGCCGCCGGATGAAGACGGTTCTGCCGATCTGAAATATGTGACTGCGGTTGCGCGGACAATTGCAGCGCACATGAACGATCATAAAGTGGTGATCGATAAATCTACCGTCCCTGTCGGAACGGCTGATCGTGTGCGTGCAGTAATGGCCGAGACGCTGCAAAAACGTGATGTGAACATCCCGTTTGATGTGGTTTCTAACCCTGAATTCCTCAAGGAAGGGGCTGCAGTAAACGACTGCATGCGTCCTGAGCGCATCGTGGTGGGCACTGATAACGACGACGTGGTTGAGTTGTTGCGTGAGCTTTATGAGCCATTCAACCGCAATCACGATCGCATGATTCTGATGGATATCCGCAGTGCAGAGCTGACCAAGTACGCAGCGAACTGCATGCTGGCGACCAAAATCAGCTTCATGAACGAAATCTCTAACCTGGCAGAACGTCTGGGAGCCGACGTTGAGAAAGTCCGTCAGGGGATTGGTTCAGATTCTCGCATTGGTTATCACTTCATCTACCCTGGCTGTGGCTACGGTGGTTCGTGCTTCCCGAAAGACGTGCAGGCGCTGATTCGTACTGCTGAGTCGATTGGTTACACACCGCGTCTGTTGCAGGCGGTAGAAGATGTGAATGATTCACAGAAGAACAAATTGCCGAGCTTCATCAAGCGTCATTTTGGCGACGATCTGCGTGGCAAAACCTTTGCTCTCTGGGGCCTTGCGTTCAAACCTAACACCGACGATATGCGTGAAGCCTCCAGCCGTGTGCTGATGGAAACGCTATGGGAAGCGGGTGCGACCATTCAGGCATTTGACCCGGAAGCAATGGAAGAAGCGCAGCGTATTTATGGCCACCGCGACGACCTGAAGCTGACCGGTACCAAAGAAGCGGCGTTGCAAGGTGCTGATGGCCTGGTGATTTGTACTGAATGGCAGAACTTCCGTGCGCCAGATTTCGACGTTATCAAAACCGCGTTAAAACAACCCGTGATTTTTGATGGTCGTAACCTGTATGATCCGGAGCGTATCAGCAAACGCGGCTTTACGTATTACGCTATCGGCCGCGGAGCATCAATTCAAATTGTGTAATAAATGAGGGATGTATGAAGTTTTTGGTTACCGGTGCGGCAGGTTTTATTGGATTTCACGTGAGTCAGCGTTTGCTGGCCGCCGGTCACCAGGTCGTCGGTATCGATAACCTGAATGACTATTACGATGTCAGCCTGAAACAAGCGCGCTTAGACCAGATCCTCCAGCATCCCGAGTTTATTTTCCTGAAAATGGACCTGGCAGATCGCCAGGCCATTTCTTCTTTATTCGCAGAGCATGCATTTGATCGCGTGATCCATCTGGGTGCGCAAGCGGGCGTTCGTTATTCAATTGATAACCCACACGCTTACGCCGATGCCAATCTCATTGGCCACCTCAATATTCTCGAAGGGTGCCGCCATCATAAAGTTGGCCACCTGCTGTATGCGTCATCCAGCTCAGTATATGGGCTTAACCGCAAAATGCCTTTCTCAACGGATGACTCTGTTGATCATCCTATTTCTCTGTATGCGGCCACCAAAAAAGCCAACGAATTGATGTCGCATACTTATTCCCATTTGTACCAGTTGCCCACCACCGGTCTGCGCTTCTTTACTGTTTACGGTCCGTGGGGACGTCCGGATATGGCGTTATTCAAATTCACCCGCGCAATGCTGGCCGGTGAGCAAATTGACGTCTATAACCGTGGGCAAATGACCCGAGATTTTACTTACATTGATGATATTGCTGAAGCTATCGTGCGTATGCAGGATGTGATTCCGCAGGTTGATGAAAACTGGACCGTGGAAGCGGGATCGCCGGCCACCAGTTCTGCGCCATACCGGGTTTACAATATCGGCAACAGCCAGCCGACCAGCCTGATGACCTATATCGAGTCACTGGAAAAAGCGTTGGGCATTGAAGCGAAGAAAAATATGCTGCCGATGCAGCCGGGAGATGTGCTCAATACCAGTGCGGATACTCAGCCATTATATGATGCGATTCAGTTCCGTCCGCAAACCAGGGTTGAGCAGGGCGTGCAGAACTTTGTTGATTGGTATCGTCGCTTTTATCAGCAATAAAGACGCATTAAAAAAGGAAGCCAGCGGCTTCCTTTTTCTTACCCGGTGTAAAGTGAACTCACGTTAGCGCTATTCACAATTCGAAGCACTGGAAAATTACAGCAGGAAATCGTCCAGTTGTTTACCTTGTTCTTCAATCGCTTTTTTAATCACGGCTGGTGTACGACCCTGACCAGTCCAGGTACGGTTTTCACCATTTTCATCAACGTAAGAATACTTGGCAGGACGTGCAGCACGCTTGGTTTTTCCCGGTGCTTTGGTCTCAGAAAGTGCCTGTAACAATTCGTTTGGATCGATACCATCTGCAATCAGCATCTCACGGTATTGTTCAAGTTTGCGGTTACGTTCAGCATTTTCAGCCTGCGCGTGAGTTTCTTCTTCACGACGCTCATTGACGACAACCTCGAGTTTTTCCAGCATCTCTTCCAGTGTTTCCAGAGTGCATTCCCGAGCTTGCGCGCGCAATGTACGGATATTATTAAGAATTTTAAGTGCTTCGCTCATTGTCCTAATCTCAAAATATAATAAATGGGAGTTGTTCTGCCGACTCATAATAGTGGGGCTAAAAAATAACTGCAATAGTCAGATTAAAAAGTAAAACGTTAAGTAAAAACCAGAAATCACATTGTATTACGGTTTACAAATATATTTACCGTTAGCGCTTAGATCTGAAGCCTTGATTATCCGCGTTTGCCACCGTGACGTTGTGCTAATCCTTACACTTTGGCAGTAATAATGCTGAATAAATTCTCAGCATAGATTGTCCTTTGCCAAAAAGTGCTGTTTTAACATCGATGATGAATCACGTACCTGCCATTGTCGTTAATTTGAGCAAATGATAAAAATAATGCATCGCTACAGGTTTACTTGTTTATGGTAGACTGCGCGCCATCAGATTTGTGCTGCGATGAGATTCTGCATATGGCCCAACTTTATTTTTATTACTCCGCGATGAACGCAGGTAAATCCACTGCTTTGCTTCAGTCCTCCTATAATTATCAGGAGCGCGGCATGCGCACTCTGGTGTATACCGCCGAGATTGATGACCGCTTTGGTGCGGGCAAGGTAAGCTCGCGGATTGGTCTTTCGTCTCCTGCATTTTTATATAACGCTGCGACACAATTAAATCAGGAAATAGCCAGGGAGCATGCGAAGCAACCGGTTCATTGTGTGCTGGTGGATGAGAGTCAGTTCCTGACACGTGAGCAAGTCAGGGCGTTATCGGATGTGGTCGACAATATGGATATTCCCGTATTGTGTTATGGATTACGCACTGATTTTCGCGGCGAGCTCTTTACCGGCAGTCAATATTTACTGGCATGGGCAGATAAACTGGTTGAGCTTAAAACCATCTGCCATTGCGGTCGTAAAGCCAGCATGGTATTGCGCCTTGATGCCAACGGTAAACCGTTCAGCGAAGGAGAGCAGGTGGTGATTGGCGGCAATGAGCGATATATTTCTGTCTGCCGTAAACACTATAAACAGGCGATTGATGAAGGATCGTTAAAAGCTATCTATGGTGCGCAATCTCCGCACGCTTGATTATTTAGCGATAAAAAAACCCGCCGCAGCGGGTTTTTTGTTTTTAGCCGGTTAGGCTTTTTTGGTTTTTTTCTCGATTTTCACCGTTTTATCATCGGCGGCTTCAGCCACTGGGCCTTCAGCTTCAGAGAATTCGCGGCCATAGAAGGTATCCAGCATGATTTGCTTCAATTCGGCAATCAGCGGATAACGCGGATTCGCACCGGTACACTGGTCATCAAACGCGTCGTCTGCCAGCTTATCGACTTTCGCCAGGAAATCGGCTTCCTGCACGCCAGCTTCACGTATAGAGGTTGGGATACCGAGTTGAGTTTTCATCTCTTCCAGCCATGCCAGCAGTTTTTCAATTTTCTGGGCAGTGCGGTCACCCTGTGCACTCAATCCAAGATGGTCGGCAATTTCAGCGTAGCGACGACGTGCCTGTGGGCGATCGTACTGGCTGAAAGCCGTCTGCTTGGTTGGGTTGTCATTCGCGTTGTAACGGATGACGTTGCAAATCAGCAGGGCGTTGGCCAAACCGTGCGGAATGTGGAACTCCGAGCCCAGCTTATGCGCCATGGAGTGACACACACCGAGGAAGGCGTTGGCGAACGCGATACCGGCGATTGTTGCCGCATTATGCACACGTTCACGCGCTACTGGATTCTTCGCCCCCTCACGGTAGCTGGCCGGCAGGTTCTCTTTCAGCAGTTTCAGCGCCTGCAGCGCCTGGCCATCAGAGTACTCATTAGCCAGCACAGAGACATAAGCTTCCAGCGAGTGAGTCACCGCATCCAGACCACCAAACGCACAGAGTGAGCGAGGCATATCCATCACCAGATTGGCATCCACAATCGCCATATCAGGCGTCAGTGCATAATCCGCTAAAGGATATTTCTGGCCTGTGGCATCGTCAGTCACTACCGCAAACGGTGTAACTTCAGAACCGGTACCGGAAGTGGTGGTGATGGCCACCATGCGCGCTTTCACGCCCATTTTCGGGAACTTGTAGATACGTTTACGGATATCCATGAAACGCAGCGCCAGTTCTTCGAAGTGGGTTTCAGGATGTTCGTACATCACCCACATGATTTTCGCGGCATCCATCGGGGAACCGCCGCCCAGGGCGATAATCACATCGGGTTTGAAGCTGTTCATCTGCTCAGCACCTTTACGTACGATGCTGAGTGTTGGGTCCGCTTCCACCTCAAAGAACACTTCAGTTTCGATGCCGTGCGCTTTTAACACGCGAGTGACTTGATCGGCATAGCCATTATTAAACAGGAAGCGGTCAGTGACGATAAAGGCGCGCTTAGCACCGTCGGTCGCGACTTCCTCCAGGGCAATCGGCAGTGAACCACGACGGAAGTAGATAGACTTCGGAAGTTTATGCCACAACATATTTTCAGCTCGCTTGGCCACGGTTTTCTTGTTGATCAGGTGTTTAGGTCCGACGTTCTCAGAAATTGAGTTACCGCCCCAGGAACCACAGCCCAGCGTCAACGATGGCGCAAGTTTGAAGTTATACAAGTCGCCAATACCGCCTTGCGAAGCTGGTGTGTTAATCAGAATACGGGCGGTCTTCATTTTGTCGCCAAAGAAGTGCACGCGCTCGTGTTGGTTGTCCTGGTCAGTGTACAGGCAAGAGGTATGGCCGATACCGCCCATAGCCACCAGTTTCTCTGCTTTATCCACCGCATCGTAATAATCTTTCGCACGATACATCGCCAGAGTTGGCGACAGTTTTTCGTGGGCAAAGGGTTCAGATTCATCCACCAGCTTCACTTCACCGATGAGAATTTTGGTGGTCGCAGGGACGCTAATACCCGCCAGTTCAGCAATTTTTGCCGCAGGTTGGCCGACGATAGCGGCATTCAGCGCGCCATTTTTCAGGATGATATCCTGAATGGCTTTCAACTCTTTGCCCTGTAACAGATAGCCACCATGGCTGGTGAAACGCTCGCGAACCGCATCGTAGACTGAGTCCACCACGATGACTGACTGTTCTGATGCACAAATGACGCCGTTGTCGAAGGTTTTGGACATCAGGATAGAAGCGACAGCACGTTTGATATCGGCGGTTTCATCGATAACCACTGGCGTGTTACCCGCACCGACACCAATCGCTGGTTTACCAGAACTGTATGCGGCTTTTACCATGCCTGGGCCACCGGTGGCCAGAATCAGGTTGATATCAGGGTGGTGCATCAGCTGGTTGGACAGCTCTACTGAAGGGACATCAATCCAGCCAATGATGTCTTTCGGCGCACCAGCCGCAATGGCAGCTTGCAACACAATGTCGGCTGCTTTGTTGGTGGCATCTTTGGCACGTGGATGTGGTGAGAAAATGATACCGTTACGGGTTTTTAAGCTGATCAGCGCTTTAAAGATGGCGGTAGAGGTCGGGTTAGTGGTTGGGACGATACCGCAAATCAGGCCAATTGGCTCAGCGATGGTGATAGTACCGAAGGTGTCATCTGTATCCAGCACACCACAGGTTTTCTCATCTTTATAGGCGTTGTAGATATATTCAGAAGCGAAGTGGTTTTTGATCACTTTATCTTCAACGATGCCCATGCCGGACTCGGCGACGGCCATTTTGGCGAGAGGGATGCGGGCATCAGCAGCGGCGAGTGCAGCAGCGCGGAAAATGGTATCAACTTGTTCCTGACTAAAGTTGGCGTATTCACGCTGTGCCTTTTTAACACGCTCAACCAGTGCATTAAGTTCGGCAACATTTGTAACGGCCATAGTGCTCTCCTGAAGGAAGTTAAACTCTTTTAGTAAGCAAGCCTGAGTCGGAAAGTATAGTCGCGCTATGCTTATACGTTGTTCAGAGTGGCGAGTAGATTGCCGTTGCTTACTAAAAGGGTTTCCAGGATAAGATGCTGACGCCTGTATCAATAGTTTCGATGGGGTAAGATTACCCCTGATGAGGTAGGCAAATTTTGATGTGGATCAATCCGGAGCCAAGCTGACACCTTTCAGCACCCACTTTAGCAACTAAAGTAACTCATTAAGCGGTTTTAGTTGATGGAGATGACGTGAGGTGGGCGACGAGCCATCGTTCGCAGAGGAATAAACTGGAAGTAAGGGGAAATAGCAGCATATATTTCCGCTTAACCTACTGGTTTTCCCTCCGGCTTATGCACTACATTAAGCGCGATTTGAAACACTACCTTCGTGGAGCTCACCGTGAACCCCGTGCTACTTGATTTTTCCGGCTACGTTAAGTTTTTTGTCGGCTTATTTGCCCTGGTCAATCCCGTGGGGATCATCCCCGTGTTTATCAGCATGACCAGCTATCAGGCGGTCGCTGAGCGGAATAAAACCAACTTTACGGCAAATCTTGCTGTGGCGATCATACTCTGGACCTCATTGTTCCTGGGGGATGCCATTCTCCATTTGTTTGGTATTTCAATTGATTCATTCCGTATCGCCGGGGGGATTCTGGTGGTAACCATCGCGATGTCGATGATCAGCGGCAAGTTGGGCGAGGATAAGCAAAACAAGCAGGAAAAGTCAGAGACCGCGATTCGTGAAAGTATTGGTGTGGTGCCTCTGGCCTTGCCCTTGATGGCCGGCCCGGGTGCCATCAGTTCGACTATCGTCTGGAGCACGCGTTACCACAGCTGGATAAACCTGCTCGGTTTCACTATCGCCATTGCGATTTTTGCTTTTTGTTGCTGGTTACTGTTCCGGGCTGCCCCTTTGATGGTGCGCATCTTAGGGCAAACAGGCATTAACGTGATTACGCGTATCATGGGTCTGCTATTAATGGCGCTGGGTATTGAGTTTGTTGTCACCGGCATTAAAGCGATATTTCCAGGTTTACTGAATTAATCAGGTTGTATTTTCAGTCAAAAAATAACTTCTGTGATCCATATTGGTGCGATGGGTGATTTTTTTGCACCAATATGGTGAAATTATTCGCCTGGCTTAATATGATCAGGCTATCATCACTTTTGCTACTACATTCCCTCTCTTCGCCAATTTATTAACATATATATGTGACAATTATCACAGTATATTTCACTGCCTAATTGATTTTATCCAGTAACTATTCGGATGTTTTATCGTTTCAAATAACGTTTCATATTGTTTGTCTAAAGATTGACAGTGTTAACTGCAAAATAGAGAGTTGAAAGTTCTTTTTGGCGAAAATTACGACAAATAACTGATTTATTACATATAAAACATAGAGTTGAATAATATTTTAGGGTAAAAATTAACACTTCTCCTGAGGCGATCTACATGATAAAAGAGAATTAGCTAACATTTTTGCTGTTTAGCTTTGGCGTGCGGGCATCGGTACTGATAATTTTCGGCTCATCACAAATTTTTTCCCTGTTCGCGACAAATGTGTACGCTTCTTGCTTACTCGCTATCAGGTTTTTTATATAAGGTTGATATTTGTTGATGAAGAGCATGGTAGCGAAAAAAGTTGCGCGCACGTCTCTGGTACTTTGTCTGGCAGGTTTTATCTCTCATAGTCAGGCGGCTGACATCCCGGCAGGGACGCAGTTATCTGCAACACAGCGCATTGTCATCAATAACGGTAGTGAAGTGTCCTCGCTCGATCCGCAAAAAACGGAAGGGGTTCCCGAATCTAATGTCATCCGCAATTTGTTAGAGGGGCTGGTCGAGACCGATAACAATGGTCAGATTGTGCCTGGCGTTGCAAAGCAGTGGAGCAACCAGCAGGGGCGTATCTGGACCTTCACCCTGCGTGAAGATGCGCGCTGGAGCAACGGTGAACCCGTCACCGCGCAAGATTTCGTTTACAGCTGGCAGCGTCTGGCCGATCCGAAAACAGCTTCACCCTATGCCAGTTATCTGCAAGCTGCCCATATCGCCAACATCGACGCCATATTGGCGGGCAAAGCCTCGCCGGATTCACTGGGCGTGAAAGCATTTGATGCGCATCACCTCGAAGTGACACTCACTGAGCCTGTTCCCTATTTTGTCGACATGCTGGCCCATACCGCGATGAAGCCGGTGTATCGCTCGGCGATTGAAAAATTCGGCGAGCAGTGGACCCAACCGCAGAACTATGTGGGAAATGGTGCCTACACGCTGGCTGACTGGGTGGTGAATGAAAAGATCGTTCTGAAGCGTAATCCGCAATATTGGGATAATGCGCGAAGCGTGATTGATGAGGGCGTTTTTCTGCCGATTAGCTCCGAGAACAGTGATATCAATCGCTATCGCAGCGGTGGCACAGATATGACCAACAGCGTGGTGCCACCGGATTTATTCAAGAAGTTGCAGCAGGGTTTAGGTAACCAGGTCAAAGTCAGCCCTGTGCTCTGCACTTTCTACTATGAAATGAACAACAAAAAGGCGCCGTTCGATGATGCAAGAGTCCGTACAGCCCTGAAGCTGACGCTTGATCGTGACATCATCGCCGACAAGATCATGGGGCAAGGTCAGATCCCCGCTTATGCGCTAACGCCGCCATTTACGCATGGCATCTCGCCAGAAGCGCCTGCCTGGTCCAAGCAAACTCAGACCGAACGTAACACCAGTGCCAAACAACTGTTGGCAGAAGCCGGTTTCAATGCTCAGCATCCGCTGCGTTTCACGCTGTTGTATAACACCTCTGAGCAGAATAAACGGCAGGCTATCGCCGCCGCCTCGATGTGGCAAAAGAACCTCGGTGCCGAGGTGACGCTACAAAATCAGGAGTGGAAAACGCTGCTGGAGACGCGTCATCAGGCGCAATACGACGTGGTGCGCGCCACCTGGTGCTCGGACTATAACGAGCCCTCAACGTTCCTCAATATGCTGCTGAGTGGTTCCTCGATCAACACCGCGTTCTATCACAGCGATGCCTTCGATAAATTGATGGCGCAAACCCTGACGGTTGCCGATAACACTCAGCGTGCCGCATTGTATCAGCAGGCGGAAGCGCAGCTGGATAAGGACTCACCCATCGTGCCGGTTTACTATCGCGTCAGCGTGCGCCTGGTGAAGCCCTGGGTAGGCGGTTTTACCGGTAAAGATCCGCAGGATATGCTGGCATTGAAATACTATTACATAAAGAAACATTGAGTAATGTGTGGAACCGGCGCTACAGTCGGACGATACATTAACGTGGTAAACCCTGAAGGGTGGTAGTGGTCTCTGTTCAGACAGGCAGAGATCTCCCGGAAACGGGGTACGCCGGGCAGTTCACTGACCCGGTGACGATAATAAAACTGGAGCTAAGTAATGAACAACATCACGAAAAAAAGCCTGATTGCCGTAGGCGTTTTTGCAGCAATCGGCGCACTGGCAGGGAATGCTGCTTTGGCCGCAGTGCCAGCAGGCGTTGAATTGGCAGCAAAACAGGAGCTGGTACGTGGTAATGGCGATGAAGTGCAATCGCTTGACCCGCATAAAATCGAAGGCGTGCCGGAAGACAACATCGCACGCGATCTGTACGAAGGTCTGATCATCAGCGACAGCGATGGCAAACCGATTCCGGGCGTGGCAGAAAGCTGGGAAAACAAAGATTTTAAAGTCTGGACTTTCCATCTGCGCAAAAATGCCAAATGGTCCAATGGCGAGCCAGTCACGGCACAAGATTTCGTCTATAGCTGGGAGCGTTTAGTGGATCCTAAAACCGCTTCTCCTTACGCCAGCTATCCGCAATACGGCCACATCCTGAATGTCGATGACATCATCGCCGGTAAAAAACCGATCACCGATCTGGGTGTGAAAGCCATTGATGACCATACGCTGGAAGTGACCCTCAGCGAGCCGGTACCTTATTTCTACAAGCTGCTGATCAACTCCGTGATGTCACCGGTATATAAGCCTGCTATCGATAAGTTTGGCGATCAGTGGACGCAGCCACAAAACTGGGTGGGCAACGGTGCGTTTAAACTGGAATCACACGTCATCAACGAACGTGTCACCATCGTACGTAACCCGGAATATTGGGATAACGCGCACACCGTACTGAACAAAGTGACCTTCCTGCCGATCAACTCAGAAGTCAGTGACGTGAACCGTTACTTCTCTGAGAACGGCAGTGACATCACCTATAACAACATGCCGATCGAGCTGTTCAAAAAACTGCAGCGTGATAACGGCAAAGAGTTGATGGTGAAGCCGTATCTCTGCACCTACTACTATGAAATCAACAACCAGAAAGCGCCATTCACCGATCCGCGCGTGCGTACTGCGCTGAAACTGGGTCTGGATCGCGACATCATGGTGAATAAGGTGCTGGCGCAGGGGCAGTTACCGGCGTACAGCTTTACCCCGCCAGCCACCGACGGCATGGAATTGCTGCCGCCAGACTGGTTCAAATGGGATCAGAACAAGCGTAACGAAGAAGCGAAAAAACTGCTGGCTGAAGCAGGTTACACGGCTGATAAGCCACTGACCTTCAACCTGCTGTACAACACCTCAGATCTGCATAAGAAACTGGCTATCGCCGCGTCTTCGATCTGGAAAAAGAACATTGGCGTGAACATCAAGCTGGAGAACCAGGAGTGGAAAACCTTCCTGGATACCCGTCATCAGGGCAACTTTGATGTTTCTCGTGCGGCCTGGTGTGCAGACTATAACGAGCCAACCTCGTTCCTGAACATCATGCTGTCTGACAGCAGCAGTAACACCTCGCACTATAAGAGCGCAGACTTCGATAAAGTGATCCACGATGCGGTGAAAGCGGTGGACGATAAAGCCCGTGTCGCGGATTACCAGAAAGCTGAGCAGATTCTGGATAAAGACAGCACCATCGTGCCGGTTTACTACTACGTTAACGCGCGTCTGGTGAAACCGTACGTGGGTGGTTATACCGGTAATGATCCGCTGGATAAAACCCTCGATAAAAACCTGTATATCATTAAACATTAATAGCACTCAGGCTATCGACAGTGGCGGCGCTGTAGCGCCGCCTTTTTGACTTTGTGAAGCAACAGCCTGGTAGGTACGGCAATGTTAAAATTCATCCTGCGTCGACTTCTGGAAGCGATCCCGACGCTCTTCATCCTCATCACCATTTCCTTCTTTATGATGCGACTGGCCCCCGGCAGTCCGTTTACCGGCGAGCGCACGCTCTCGCCTGAGGTGATGGCGAACATCGAAGCCAAATATCATTTGAACGATCCGATCGGCAAACAGTACGTCAGTTACTTAGTGCAGCTGGCGCACGGCGATTTTGGTCCATCGTTCAAGTACAAAGATTATTCCGTTAACTATCTGGTCGGCCATGCCTTCCCGGTTTCGGCCAAACTCGGCCTCGCCGCCTTCTTCCTTGCGGTGATCCTTGGCGTGACGGCAGGAGTCATTGCCGCGCTCAAACAGAACAGTTTGTGGGATTACGCGGTAATGGGGGTCGCCATGACGGGCGTCGTGATACCCAGCTTTGTCGTCGCACCGCTGCTGGTGCTGATTTTTGCGATTACCTTGCGCTGGCTGCCGGGCGGTGGCTGGAACGGTGGGCAGTGGAATTACATGCTGCTGCCGATGGTGGCGCTGTCTTTGGCCTATATCGCCAGCATCGCGCGTATTACGCGTGGTTCGATGATTGAAGTGATGCACTCCAACTTTATTCGCACCGCGCGCGCCAAAGGGTTGCCGCTGCGCCGTATCGTACTGCGTCATGCATTGAAACCTGCCATGTTACCCGTGCTCTCGTATATGGGGCCGGCATTCGTCGGCATCATCACCGGTTCAATGGTGATCGAATCGATTTACGGTCTGCCGGGTATCGGCCAGCTGTTTGTTAACGGTGCCCTGAACCGTGACTATTCTTTGGTGATGAGTCTGACCATTTTGGTCGGCGTGCTGACCATTCTGTTCAATGCGATCGTGGATGTGCTGTATGCCGTCATCGATCCGAAAATCCGTTACTGATGGTGGAGTTCGCCCATGATGTTAAGTAAGAAAAACAGCGAAGCTCTGGATGCCTTCAGTGAAAAACTGGAAGTCGAAGGGCGCAGCCTGTGGCAGGATGCGCGTCGCCGCTTCATCCATAACCGCGCTGCGCTGATCAGTTTGCTGGTGCTGTTAGCGATTACCCTGTTCGTGATATTAGCGCCGGTGTTGTCGCAGTTTAAATATGATGATACCGACTGGGCCATGATGTCAGCCGCTCCGGATACGGTATCAGGCCACTGGTTTGGTACCGACTCATCGGGACGTGACTTGCTGGTGCGCGTGGCGATTGGCGGTCGTATCTCGTTGATGGTCGGCATTGCCTCCGCGTTGATCGCGGTGCTGGTGGGCACGCTGTATGGTTCACTGGCGGGCTATCTCGGCGGTAAAATCGACTCCGTGATGATGCGTATTCTGGAAATCCTCAACTCCTTCCCGTTCATGTTCTTCGTGATCCTGCTGGTGACCTTCTTTGGTCGTAACATCCTGCTGATCTTTGTGGCGATCGGCATGGTGTCGTGGCTGGATATGGCGCGTATTGTGCGCGGTCAGACGCTGGGCCTGAAGCGCAAAGAGTTTATTGAAGCGGCGCAAGTGGGTGGGGTGTCGACCTTCAATATCGTGCTACGGCACATCGTACCGAACGTGCTGGGTGTGGTGGTGGTCTATGCCTCATTGCTGGTGCCCAGCATGATTCTGTTTGAATCCTTCCTCAGTTTCCTCGGGTTGGGTACGCAAGAGCCACTGAGCAGTTGGGGCGCACTCCTGAGTGACGGCGCCAACTCCATGGAAGTCTCGCCCTGGTTGTTGATGTTCCCGGCGGGTTTCCTCGTGGTCACGCTGTTCTGTTTCAACTTTATCGGCGATGGCCTGCGTGATGCCCTCGACCCGAAAGATCGTTAAGGAGTTTCCCGATGACCATACATGAATTTCAGCCAGCAATGGCTGCACGTGCGGGAAACAGTAACCTGCTGCTGGACGTTAAAGACCTGCGCGTCACCTTTGGCACCCACGATGGTGATGTCACCGCAGTCAACGATCTTAACTTTTCACTTCGTGCCGGCGAAACCCTGGGTATCGTCGGCGAATCGGGATCGGGCAAGTCGCAAACCGCTTTCGCCCTGATGGGCCTGCTGGCAAAAAACGGTCGCATTGGCGGTTCGGCAAAATTCAACGGTGAAGAGATCCTTAACCTGCCGGAGAACAAACTGAACAAGCTGCGCGCAGAGCAGATTGCGATGATTTTCCAGGACCCGATGACCTCGCTCAATCCGTACATGCGCGTCGGCGAGCAGCTGATGGAAGTGCTTAAACTGCATAAAGGGATGAGCAGCGCACAGGCGTTTGAAGAGTCCGTGCGCATGCTGGATGCGGTGAAAATGCCGGAAGCGCGCAAGCGCATGAAGATGTTTCCGCATGAATTCTCTGGCGGCATGCGTCAGCGTGTGATGATCGCCATGGCGCTGCTGTGTCGTCCTAAATTGCTGATTGCTGATGAACCGACTACCGCACTGGATGTGACAGTGCAGGCGCAGATCATGACGCTGCTGAACGAGCTGAAACGCGAGTTCAATACCGCGATCATCATGATCACCCACGATCTTGGGGTGGTTGCGGGTATCTGTGACAAAGTGCTGGTGATGTACGCCGGGCGTACCATGGAATATGGCCGTGCACGCGATGTGTTTTATCAGCCTGCGCATCCTTACTCCATTGGCCTGCTGAGTGCGGTGCCGCGTCTGGATGCGGAAGAGGGTGAGTCACTCACCACCATTCCTGGCAACCCGCCTAACCTGTTGCGCTTGCCACAGGGCTGTCCGTTCCAGCCACGTTGCGCCTTTGCGATGGACGTTTGTGCCAAGTCACCACCGCTGGAGCCTTTCGCGGAAGGGCGTCTGCGTGCCTGCTTCAAACCGGTGGAGGAATTAGCATGAGCACCGTCATCGAAGAGAAGAAAGTCTTACTGGAAATCGCCGATCTTAAGGTGCATTTCGATATTAAAGACGGCAAACAGTGGTTCTGGCAGCCGCCAAAAACACTGAAAGCAGTGGATGGCGTCAGCCTGCGCTTGTATGAGGGGGAAACCCTCGGCGTAGTGGGCGAATCGGGCTGTGGTAAATCAACCCTGGCACGCGCCATCATCGGCCTGGTGAAAGCCACCGACGGTCGTGTGGCCTGGCTGGGACGTGATTTATTGGGGCAGAGTCAGGATGAGTGGCGCCAGGCGCGCAGCGATATCCAGATGATTTTCCAGGATCCGCTGGCCTCGCTGAACCCGCGCATGACCATTGGCGACATCATTGCCGAGCCGCTGCGCACCTATTACCCGAAGATGCCAAAGCAGGAAGTGAAGGATAAGGTAAAAAACATGATGATGAAGGTTGGGTTGCTGCCAAACCTCATCAACCGTTATCCACACGAGTTTTCCGGTGGTCAGTGTCAGCGTATTGGCATTGCGCGTGCGCTTATCCTCGAACCCAAGCTGATTATTTGCGATGAACCGGTTTCGGCGCTGGATGTGTCGATTCAGGCGCAGGTAGTGAATTTGCTGCAGCAGCTGCAACGTGAAATGGGATTATCGCTCATTTTCATTGCGCATGACCTTGCGGTGGTGAAGCACATCTCTGATCGTGTACTGGTGATGTATCTCGGTCATGCGGTTGAGTTGGGCACTTATGACTCGGTGTACAACAATCCACAGCATCCTTACACCCGTGCACTGATGTCTGCGGTACCCATTCCGGATCCGGATCTGGAAAAAAACAAACAGATCCAGCTACTGGAGGGTGAACTGCCTTCACCGATCAATCCGCCCTCGGGCTGCGTATTCCGCACTCGCTGTCCGATTGCCGGACCTGAGTGTGCAAAAACGCGTCCGTTGCTGGAGGGCAGTTTCCGCCACGCAGTATCCTGTCTGAAGGTCGACCCCTTATAAGGTCGAAAAGAAAACGCCGGGCAATTGCCCGGCGTTGTTTTATGCGTCAGCGATTATTCACGCCAGAGAATGTGGCACAGCTTATGGTCTTTCTCGCGGCACAGTAGCACGCGCGCAAACACATCGGTAATCGGCTCGCCGTCCGCTTCACCCAAACCAATCACCACTTCCGCAAAGAAGTCCGGGTTGAGATCGAAATCGACGTGCTCCTGCCAGTCTTCCGACGGGTCAAACAACTCCGCACCGCCGCGCTCTTCAAACTGCAGATTGAACAGAATGATGTCAGCCGGATCGAGGTTATCACCGGCCAGTTCTAGAAAAATGTCGTAGGCCTGTTCCAGCGTTTCATCTTCGGTAAGGCGATTATTTAAATCCATGGTCATTCCTGCTTACTCTGAGGCGGTAATCTTGTCGCTCGTTTTACAGTAAAGGGCTAAAGAAGTAAAACAGTCGTTCAACGATGCGTTGCCACCACGCACGTTTAGCCCAGCGCGCACCATCCAGTAAGCGTGAGCGGGCGATATAGTCATCCTGCACCGTGGCCAAATCGCTGCCAAATCCATCATCATCCACCACCAGCGTGATTTCAAAATTAAGCCACAAGCTGCGCATATCAAGGTTTACGGTACCGACCAGACTCAGCTGTCCATCGACCAGCACGCTTTTGGTATGCAGCAAACCGTCTTCAAATTGATAAATTTTTACGCCTGCTTCCAGCAACTCGGTAAAGAACGCGCGGCTGGCCCAGCCCACCAACAGCGAATCATTGTGGCGTGGCACCACAATGCTGACTTCCACACCGCGTTGCGCAGCGGTGCAGATGGCGTGCAGCAGGTCGTCACTGGGGACGAAATAGGGCGTCGTCATGATCAGCTGTTCGCGTGCGGAATAGACCGCCGTCAACAACGCCTGATGAATCATATCTTCCGGGAAGCCCGGCCCCGAAGCGATCACCTGGATGATATGACCGCTTTCCTGCTCAAAGGGCATGATGTTGGCATCCGGCGCGGGCGGCAGAATGCGTTTGCCGGTTTCAATCTCCCAGTCACAGGCGTAAACGATGCCCATCGTGGTCGCGACCGGCCCTTCCATACGCGCCATCAAATCGATCCATTGGCCCACGCCTGCATCCTGCTTGAAGTAGCGAGGATCGACCAGGTTCATGCTACCGGTATAGGCAATATAGTTATCGATGAGCACCACTTTTCGATGCTGTCGCAAATCCATACGGCGCAGGAACACACGCAGCAGGCTCACTTGTAACGCCTCAACCACGTCGATACCGGCATTGCGCATCATATTCGCCCATGGGCTGCGGAAAAATGCCACGCTGCCCGCAGAGTCCAGCATCAGGCGGCAATGTACACCCCGGCGTGAAGCCGCCATTAGTGACTCCGCGACCTCATCCGCCAGGCCGCCCGGATGCCAGATGTAAAACACCATCTCGATGTTGTGCCGAGCCAGTTGGATATCACGAATCAACGCGTGCATCACATCATCAGAGTTAGTGAGCAGCTGTAGCTGATTACCTTTGACACCCGCAATGCCCTGACGATGGTGACAGAGTTCAAATAATGAACGTGCCACGTCACTGTGTTCGGTGGCAAAGATATGGCGGCACTGTTTGAGGTCGTTAAGCCACTTGGCGGTGGAGGGCCACATGGTGCGTGCGCGCTCAGCCCGGCGTTTGCCCAGATGAAGTTCACCAAACGACAGATACGCGATAATACCCACCAGCGGCAGAATATAGATGATCAGCAACCAGGCCATGGCGGACGTGACTGCGCGGCGTTTCATCAGGATACGCAGCGTGACACCCGCAATCAGCAACCAGTAGCCGAACAGCAGCAACCAACTGATTAGGGTATAAAATGTAGTCATTAAGTGGACATCCTGTTCGCGCTTTGATGAGGAAAGTTTACGTGCTGAATAGCACTAGTGAAACCTTTAATCGTGAATGACAGTTCAATGAAGCTTTCGATTTGGCATTTTCAATCAGATCTTTATAATGCCTGGCGAGTTTAGCCTGTCTGATGAGGATGTGATGAGACGAAGCAGAAATGAAGTGGCACGCTGGAGAATGTTACGTCAGGTACACCGCCGTCGTGCACGTTGGCTGGAAGGGCAGTCACGTCGCTATAAACGTATCCATGCCATTCGTCATCAGGTGGCGCAGCAGCATCGCCGATCTATCCTGTTCATCACGCAGAATATGTAAATGGCTTACGCGGCCGTTAAGCGCCGCGTAACACCAGAGAGACATTGACGATCTGTAATGCGGCCGCCAGCACGACTAACATCACAATGTGCTGCCGGGCCTGGCGCCAGCCTTGCTGACGCCAAATCCAGAGTGCTCTGCCAATCAGCGTTAACACCGCTACCAGCAGTAAAACAGACTGCCACATCGATTAAAATACGCGCTTGAACGGTTTGACCGCCACTTTCTCATACACCCCAGCGGCAATGTACGGGTCGTCATTAGCCCAGGATTGTGCGGTTTCCAGCGAGGAAAACTCGGCAATGATCACTGAACCGGTAAAGCCTGCCGGACCCGGATCGTTGCTATCGACAGCAGGCATTGGGCCAGCGGCGATTAGTCGACCTTCATCCTGCAGTAACTGCAAGCGCGCGAGATGCGCAGGGCGTACGGAATTGCGTTTTTCCAGTGAATCTGCGGTATCTTCCGCATAAATGACGTAAAGCACGATGGGGTACTCCCGTTAGACTTGCCGAAATTGCGAGACACGTTAAGTGATCGTTAATCAGAGTGCAAATGAAAGATAAATCCACCGTCATATAGCGCAATCTCCGCTAAAAAACGCCTTTCTGCGAGTGGCTTACACATCGCTTATTGAAACTGATTGCTATTTGCATTTAAAATCTGCGCTTCACTCAATGAATATGACTGATATGACGACGTTGACTACGCCTCTTCCTACACGTACCCCCGTAGCTATGATCTTGTCCGTGGTACTCCACGGCTCGCTGATTGCGGGCATTCTCTATGCATCGTTTCATCAGACCATTGAGGTTCCGAAAGCATCCCAGCCAATCAGCGTGACCATGGTGGCACCTGAAGTGCAGCCAGAACCGGCCCCCGCGGTGGTGACGCCGCCGCCGCCAGAGCCCGAACCTGAGCCGGAGGTTGCACCCGAGCCGCCTAAAGTCGAGCCGGTGCCGATTCCGAAACCTGAACCAAAGCCCAAGCCAAAACCTAAGCCGAAGGTAGAGAAAAAGGTCGAGCCGAAGCCACGTAAGGAAGTGAAGCCGCAGGAGAATCCGGTCAAGCAGGATATCCCGACCACTCAGACGCGTCCGACCACGGCACCGAAGAGTAACCCAGCGCCAACGCAAACCGTCTCTGACGGGCCTAAGGCGATGAACGTGAGCAAACCTGCCTATCCGGCGCGTGCGTTTGCATTACGCGTGGAAGGCCGTGTACGCGTGCAGTTTGATGTGGATAGCGACGGTCGTGTCGATAATGTGGAGATTCTTTCTGCCGAACCGCGCAACATGTTCGAGCGTGAAGTGAAGCAGGCGATGAAAAAGTGGCGTTATCAGCCGGGTCGTCCTGGCAAAGGCTTGACCATGAACATTGTGTTCCGCATCAACGGCGGCGCTAACATCGAGTAAGCCTGGGTTGAAGGCAAAGAAAAAGCGGTCATTGACCGCTTTTTTTATCGCTGTTAAACGGCAAGATTGGCTTTGCCAGGTGGCAGCGGACGGGATTTCCCGCTGTTATCCACGGCAACGTAAACAAATACCGCTTCAGTGGCGCAATACGTTTGACCGATTGGCTCAGACGAAACCTTCTTGATCCACACTTCTACATTGATGGTCATCGAACTGTTGCCGGTACGTATGCAACGCGCATAGCAGCTCACGACATCGCCCACGGCTACCGGTTTCAGGAACGACATACCATCAACGCGTACGGTGACCACACGACCTTCAGCGATCTCCTTGGCCATGATAGCGCCGCCCATATCCATCTGTGACATCAACCAGCCGCCAAAAATATCACCATTGGCATTGGTATCCGCTGGCATCGCCAAGGTGCGCGAGACCATTTCGCCTTGCGGCAATTTATGTTTTTCGTCCATTGCTCAGTTCTTCTGCAGGTGAAGAGAAGCCCGACATTGTCGGGCGGAGTAGCTTATTTTTGTTCTTGTTGCGGCATCTGTCGCCAGATGTACACGCCGCTAAACAGAGTAAACAGTAGGGTCAGGCCGGTCAGACCAAACACTTTAAAGTTAACCCAAAACTCTTGTGATAACCAAAACGCAACATAGATATTTACCAGGCCGCAGACGAAGAAGAAGATGGCCCAGGCAATATTCAATCGACGCCACACAACACCGGGCAACTGCAGCTCTTTGCCGAGCATGCGTTGAATCAGCGGCTGTTCCATAAAGAACTGGCTGTAGAGCAGTGCCAACGCGAACAGGGAATAGATCACGGTGACCTTCCATTTGATGAACTCATCGTTATGGAACACCAGCGTCAACGTGCCGAATACCGTCACCAGTGCGAAGGTGAAGAGGGTCATCTTTTCCAGTTTACGATACAGCACCCAGCTGACCACCAGCGCCAGGCCCGTGGCGACAATCAGGGCACCAGAAGCGACAAAGATGTCGTACAGCTTGTAGAAGATGAAGAAAACTACCAGGGGAAGAAAATCGAGTAACTGCTTCATAGCGTTTCCAGTTAGGGCAGGAGCGTTCAATAAAGGCGCTCCGCAGAGCGCCATCGCTGTTAACGTAACAGCATATACAGTCGGTACAAATAGATAATCAGAATCGCGGAGACCAGATTACCCAGCGCGTTCATCACCACCGACGCGATGTTCACCGGCAGCACTGTGAGTGATGAGATGAGGAACATCAGCACAATCTTCGCCAGCAACCACAGCACAATGGCAGGGGCGATGACTTTCATGTTCTTCCATGCCAGTTTCATACTGGCGCGCATCGCGCCAATCACACCCATTTTCTCGCTGACCAGCATTACCGGTGCCAGTGAGAGCAGAATCGCCAGAATCACGCCAGGCACCATCAATACCATAAAGCCAATTTGCACCAGCAAGGTAATCAGGAAGGTCTGCAGCAGCAGTTTCGGCAGCAGTGGCGCGGAGGCACCGATTGCTCGCAGGGCACTCACGCGTTGGCCATTGGAGACCAGCGGGATCAGGCAAAGCATACCGCCCAGCAGCAGCGTGTTGCCGATCAGCGCGGCAAAGGTGCCGGCTGCGGAAGCGCGCAGCAGGATGCGCTGCTGATCCGGTGACATATTCTGTACCAATTCAAACAGTGATGTCGCGCTGTCGTCAGCCTGGCTAAGCAGGGATAACTGGTCTTCGCCTGGGGTTAATGCATGACCGACAATCACCGTAATGAACGACGTCAACAACGCCATCAGCACAATAGTAACCAGCTGATGACGCAGAAAATTTCCTGTGTCACGGTATAACGAGCTTGCCGTGATAGACATGTACTCTCCTTGATGGAACCGGGTTAATTAACCCGGCGATTGTACATGTTCTGTGGGCTGGCGGGCACCCGCAAGACCATAACTTTGTGTCATCTCTGGTAAAGAATGGGGAATTAAAGTTCGTACCCGGTTCATAAAAGCAGCAAAGCCTCTTCATCTGCCCTCAAAACCTCCTCAGCGTTTTTTCTTTCAGGCGCGCAATGCCGAAAATTGATCTGAATCAATTCATTGTTTTTTAAGTGATTAATTTGAATTGATGCAGATGATCTTTTACCGAAAAAGGGTTAGATCTTGTGCCGCGATCCCGATTAAGACCTTACTTTTCTGCAAAGGAGTGATTATGAAACTGGCAAAATGCGCATTGCTCATGGCTCTGGCTATCCCGCAACTGGCACTGGCTCATCAGGCGGGGGATTTTTTCATGCGTGCCGGTAGCGCGACTGTTCGTCCAACCGAAGGCTCTGACAATGTGCTGGGTATGGGCGGCTTTAACGTGAGTAACGACACCCAACTAGGCTTGACCTTCACCTACATGGCGACAGACAACATCGGTGTGGAGCTGCTGGCGGCGACACCGTTCCGTCACAAGGTTGGTCTTGGTGCCACCGGAAATCTGGCTACCGTGCGCCAGCTGCCGCCGACGCTGATGGCACAGTATTATTTCTTCGATAGCCGCAGCCCGGTGCGCCCATATGTTGGCGTAGGTATCAACTACACCACGTTCTACGATGCCAAATTTAATCAAACCGGCCAGGACGCGGGCTTAAGTGATTTAAGCGTCAAAGATTCCTGGGGTGTGGCGGGTCAGGTGGGGATGGATTATCAAATCAACCGCGACTGGATGCTGAACGCATCGCTGTGGTACATGGACATCGATACTGAAGTGAAATTTAAAGCCAACGGTGAACAACAGAATATCAACACGCGCATCGATCCGTGGGTGTTCTTCTTTGGTGTGGGTTACCGTTTCTGAGGCACCCGCTGAAACACAACGGGCGACCCAAAGGCCGCCCGCTGCAGTATCGATACGCTATTACTTAATCTGCATATTGTTAACCACAGATTTAACCCCTGCCACGCTGCGGGTCACCGTCACTGCACGGTTCGCCATCTGCGGTGAGCTGACAAAGCCGCTTAACTGCACTTTTCCTTTAAAGGTTTCGACGTTGATTTCGGTGGATTTCAGCGAGTCGTCATTCAACAACTGTGCCTTAACCTTGGTTGTGATCACCGTATCATCGATATAGCCCCCGGTTCCTTCCTTTGTTGCTGTTGGTGCACAGGCGCTAAGTGTGATCGCCATGACCGCAGCCATTAATAATCCTGCAACGACTTTGAAAAAATTCATTGGTTATCTCCCTGTCTTAGATGGTGTTTCACCGCGACGAGACGGTGCGATTAATTGTGGTATGCGCTTTGCAAATCGGCAAATCGCCTGGGGTGAAAAAGATGGAAATACGCGATTTTTACCACTTATTGATCCAATGACGGCAGCAAGGCAAACGGTAAGCTAAAAAAGCAGGGCAAAACGAATAATAAAACAACAAGACGATAAGCCGACAGGTGCAAATTTAAGCATCAGGCAGGGAAAACAATAATGAAAAAGCGTGCCATTCTGGCGATAGTGACAATGAGCTATCTGTCCTACCTCCAGCTATTTGCTTCACAAATTTTGCCAGTGCCCAGCGCGCAGGCAGAACCGTTAATCAATCCACACCTGGGGACCCTGTGCAAAGCGGCTACCGCGCTGAGCTTTGGTCGCAGCTTCAAAATCATGCAGCTGGATAAGGTGGATGAGCAGGGCGTGGCGTGGGTGCACTATATCCGGCCCTCCGATCAATCACGCTGGGCCGTGCGCTGCCGGGTCCAGGGCGAGAGCGTTATCTTGATGTCAGATAATCCAGATAGCAGTGGACGTTGGCGTGAGGGGCCAGAAGACGAGAAGCTGACGTGGCAAATCAGAAACGACAAGCTGACGATGAAGCTGACTTATCCTGATGGCTCAGGCGATGAGCAAACGTTCAGGCTGGAATAATCAAGAGAAGACCCTATCCGCCATCGCGAACAGGGTCCTGAGGATTTAGCGCGTGCCAGCTTTCAGATCGCTGACAAACGCTTTCAGTTCCGCTAACAGCGTGTCGGGATCGTTCTGGTTACGTTCGATGATCTTCACAATAGCTGATCCCGAAATCGCACCCGCTGCGCCTGCCGCGATGGCTTCTCTCACCTGGCTTGCTTCTGAGATACCAAATCCCTGCAACGGTGGTGCAGCATGATATTCGCTCAGCTTCTCAATCAAATGATTCAGCGGCTGGCTGGCGCGATTTTCTGCACCCGTTACGCCCGCGCGCGACAGCAGATAGGTATAACCGCGACCGTGTGAGGCAATCTCCCGCAGCAAATTATCATCGGCATTCGGCGGGCAGATGAAGATGGGTGCAACGTTATGTCGCATCGCAGCCTGACGGAACGGTGCAGACTCTTCAACCGGTACATCCGCCACCAGAACGGAATCAACGCCGACGGCTTCACATTGTGCGTAGAAGTTGTCGATACCTTTGCTGAACACCAGATTAGCGTACATCAACAGCCCAATCGGCAGTTCAGGATACTTCTGGCGCACGGCGGCAAGGATCTCGAAACACTGCGCGACAGTGGTACCCGCCGCGAAGGCACGTAGGGTTGCCCCCTGAATCGTTGGGCCATCCGCCAGCGGATCGGAGAACGGAATGCCCAGCTCTAACGCATCGGCTCCGCCTGCTACCAATGTATCGATGATCTTCAGTGACAGTTCAGGGGTCGGGTCGCCAAGGGTGACGAAAGGAACAAATGCGCCTTCTTTCTTCGCCGACAGACGTTGAAACAGCTGATTATAACGTTCCATCAGATCTCTCCCTTAGCTTTCAAAATATCGTGAACGGTGAAGATGTCTTTGTCGCCGCGACCGGACAGGTTAACCACCAGCAACTGCTCTTTCTCTGGGTTCTCGCGGATCATTTTCAAGGCGTGCGCCAGAGCATGAGAGGATTCCAGAGCCGGAATAATGCCTTCTGCACGACACAACTCTTTGAACGCTGACAGCGCTTCATCATCGGTAATCGACACATACTCGGCGCGACCAATGCTGTTGAGATGGGCGTGCTGTGGGCCAACAGAAGGGAAATCGAGGCCGGCTGAGATCGAATAGGATTCTTCGATCTGGCCTTCCTCAGTCTGCATCATTGGCGCTTTCATGCCGAAGTAGATACCGACGCGACCGTGCTTGAGTGGCGCGCCGTGTTCGCCGGTTTCGATGCCGTGACCCGCAGGTTCAACGCCGAACAGACCGACGCTGGTGTCATCAATAAAGTCAGCGAACATGCCGATGGCATTTGAACCGCCACCCACACAGGCCAGCACTGCATCCGGCAGACGACCTTCACGCTCCAGAATCTGCGCTTTGGTTTCTTCGCCAATCATGCGCTGGAACTCACGCACAATAGTCGGGAAGGGATGCGGACCCGCTGCGGTGCCGAGCATGTAGTGCGCGGTTTCGTAGCTGCCAGACCAGTCACGCAGCGCCTCGTTACAGGCATCTTTCAGCGTGGCCGAACCACTGTGCACCGGAATCACTTCCGCGCCCATCAAACGCATACGGAACACGTTAGGTGACTGACGTTCAACGTCCTTTGCACCCATATAAATGCGGCATTTCATGCCCAGCAGCGCGCACGCCAGCGCTGAAGCCACGCCATGCTGCCCGGCTCCGGTCTCAGCGATAATTTCATTTTTGCCCATGCGCTTGGCGAGCAGCGCCTGGCCCAACACCTGGTTGGTTTTATGTGCACCGCCGTGCAGCAAATCTTCACGCTTCAGATACAGGCGGGTTTTTGTGCCTTTTATCAGATTACTGCAAAGCGTCAACGCGGTAGGACGACCGGCATAGTTTTTCAGCAGATCGGTGAATTCAGCCTGAAATTCAGGATCGCGCTGCGCTTCGACAAAGGCGCTTTCCAACTGGCGCAGAGCGGGCATCAGAATCTGCGGTACATATTGACCGCCAAACTCGCCAAAGTAGGGATTCAATAACGTCGTCATCTCTCATCTTCCTTATGCGGCCCGCGCATCGGCGGGCGAGCGAAATTAATAGGCGCGCAGTGTGCGGAATACCGCCGCGACTTTACTGGCATCTTTGATGCCGGGTGCGGATTCAACGCCAGAGTTAAAGTCCAGTCCGGCGCAGCCCAGTTGTGCAGCCTCCACGCAGTTGTCGGCGCTTAATCCGCCGGCCAGCAGCACGTTGCTGAGATCTTCACCCTGCAGCAGTGACCAGTCGAATCGCTGTCCGCTGCCGCCCTGGCCATTATCAAACACGTAACGATCCACATGCGGCCAATCGCGGACTGGAAGGCTTCCGCTGATGCTCAGCGCCTTCCAAATCTTCACCTCTTCTGGCAGGGCGCTGCGCAGTTCTGCGACGAACGCCTGATCTTCATCACCATGCAGTTGCACAGCGGAAAGGTTAAGTGAACTGGCATGTGTGACAATGTCACTTACAGAGTTATTGCGGAATACGCCGACATACTTCAGTGGTGCAGCCGCTATCACATTTTGAGCCTGTTCGGCGCTGACTTTACGCGGTGAACCTTCTGCGAAAATCACACCGCCATAAATCGCGCCCGCTTCGTGCGCAATGCGTGCATCGTCAGGCCGGGTCAGGCCGCAGACTTTGTTGTCACCGAGCAATACGCGACGCACGCCAGCATTGAGATCGGCTTCTTCCATCAGTGCGGAGCCAATCAGGAAGCCGTTGGCGAAGTGGCTCAGCTCACGCACCTGCGCATAGTTATGGATGCCCGATTCGCTGATCACTGTCACACCGTGGCTTAAACGTGGTGCCAGTTGACGGGTGCGATTCAGATCAATCGATAGGTCGCGCAGGTCGCGGTTATTGATACCGACCACTTTAGCTTCCAGCGCAATCGCACGCTCCAGTTCTTCTTCATTACTGACTTCAGTCAGTACGCCCATTTTCAGGCTATGCGCCACGGCGGCGAACTGACGATATTGCTCATCATCCAGAACCGACAGCATCAGCAGGATGGCATCGGCCTGATAGTGGCGCGCCAGGTAGATTTGGTAGGGATCGATAATGAAGTCTTTGCACAGCACCGGTTGAGTAATCGCGGCACTGACGATCGGCAGAAACTCAAAATCACCCTGGAAATACTTCTCGTCAGTTAAGACGGAAACGGCCGAGGCGTGATGACGATAAACGCCGGCGATGGTCGCAGGATCAAAATCTTCGCGAATCAAACCCTTCGACGGGGAGGCTTTTTTGCATTCCAGGATGAACACGGTGCGCGTGCCACGTAGCGCATCGTAAAAGTGGCGTCCTGCAGGCTGCAAGCTGTTCTGGAAGGTCGCCAGCGGCTGCTGTGCCTTGCGTGCTTCAACCCAGACGGCTTTATCCTGAACAATTTTCTCTAAAACGGTGCCCTTGATACTCATCTCATCCTCTCGCTGCCAGAGCAACAACGCGCTCGTAAGCCTGACCACTGCGAATTGCGGTGATGGCGCGCTGAGCGTTGTCGCGCAAATCTTCATTTCCGAATACTTTCAGCAACATTGCGACGTTCACCGCAACGGCCTGCTCATGGGCTGGCTGGCCTTTACCCTGGAGCAAACGCGCCAGAATGTCACGGTTTTCTTCCGGCGTGCCGCCCGCCAGGGCTTCTTTATCATGGAAGCCGAAACCGAAGTCTTCAGGCGTCAGCTGATAACTGGTGATTTCACCGTCACGCAGCTCAGCGACCTGAGTCGCACTGTGCAGCGCCACTTCATCCATCCCGCCGCCATGCACCACTGCCGCACGCTGATAGCCAAGCACCTTCAGGGTTTGGGCAATCGGCAGCACCAGTTCCGGACTGTACACGCCGATAACCGCCAGTGGGGGTCGCGCCGGATTGATTAAAGGGCCCAGCACGTTAAACAAGGTGCGGGTTTTTAACTGTTGACGCACTGGCATCGCGTGACGGAATCCGCTGTGATATTGCGGCGCGAACAGGAAGCAGACGTTAAGATCGTCCAGTGCCTTACGCGCTTTTTCAGCGGGCATATCCAGATCGATACCAAAAGCCGCCAGCAGATCGGACGAGCCGGATTTGCTCGACACGCTACGATTGCCGTGCTTGGCCACTTTCAGCCCACAGGTTGCGGCGACAAAGGCGCTGGCGGTGGAGATGTTAATGCTGTTACTGCCGTCACCGCCGGTGCCAACGATATCGGCGAAAGTGTAATCCGGACGCGGGAACGGTTTCGCATCTTCCAGCAGTGCCGTAGCGGCACCCGCGATCTCTTCCGGGCGCTCGCCACGGACTTTCATTGCAATCAGCGCAGCGGCTAGTTGGGTCGGCTCGAGCTGACCTTTAATAATGGCGCTAAATAGCTGATGGCTTTCCGCCTGGCTCAGGGTTTGTGCCTGGTAAAGTTTTTCCAGAATATTTTGCATCATAATCTCCCTATTATTTCGCCAACGCCCAGGCCAGCGTTTGCTCTAACAAACGTGCGCCCTGGGTGGTGAGAATGGATTCGGGGTGGAACTGGAAGCCACACACACGGTCGGCATCATGGCGAACGGCCATTACCATGCCGTTGTAGCTGGCGTTAACGGTCAATTCGGCAGGCGTATTGCTGCCCACCAGCGAGTGATAACGGGCCACCGGCAGCGGATTGCTCAGGCCGCTAAACATCGCTTCACCGTCGTGATTAATCGAAGAGGCTTTGCCGTGCAGAATCTCACCGGCCTGGCCTACATGACCACCATAAGCCTCAACAATCGCCTGATGACCGAGGCAGATGCCGATAATCGGCAGACGACCACGCAGTGCTTGCAGTAACGCAGGCATGCAGCCGGCATCTTTCGGCGCGCCGGGGCCTGGCGACAGCATCAGCACCGGATTTTCCATCTGCTGCAGTCGTTCAATCAGCACTTCAGCCGGCACGTTATTGCGGTAAATCACCACGTTGTGACCAAAGGTGCGCAGCTGATCAACGAGGTTATAGGTAAAGGAGTCGATGTTATCGAGCAACAGGATATCGGCCATCAGAAAATCTCCTTGCAATGATGGGCTGTGGCGATGGCACGTAATACCGCGCGCGCTTTATTGCGGCTTTCATCCGCTTCAGCCTGAGGCTGAGAATCCAGTACCACACCGGCACCGGCTTGGACGGTTGCAACACCATCTTCCACCCAAGCGGAGCGAATCACGATGCAGGTATCCAAATCGCCGTGTGCGGTGAAATAACCTACCGCACCGCCGTAGCTGCCGCGACGCGTGCCTTCTTTCTCAGCAATCAACTGCATGGCACGCACTTTTGGCGCGCCGCTTAAGGTGCCCATGTTCATGCAGGCGCGATAGGCGTGCAGGACATCAAGATCGTCACGCAGCGTGCCAACCACGCGAGAGACCAGATGCATCACGAAAGAGTAACGGTCTACTTTGGTCAGGTCTGCCACATAGCGGCTACCAGGCACGCAGATGCGAGCCAGATCATTACGCGCCAGATCCACCAGCATCAGGTGTTCCGCCAGCTCTTTGTGGTCGGTGCGCATTTCCAGTTCGATACGGCTGTCGAGATCGCGGTCCAGTGAACCATCGGCATGTCGGCCACGTGGACGCGTACCGGCAATCGGGTAGATCTCAATCTGACGTGAAGTGGCGTCATACTTGAGTGAGCTTTCTGGTGAAGCGCCAAACAGCGCAAAGTCCTGATCCTGCATAAAGAACATATATGGGCTGGGATTGCTGTGCTTCAGCGTGTCATAAGCGGCCAGCGGAGAAGGGCACGGCAGCGAGAAGCGGCGCGATGGCACCACCTGGAAGATTTCGCCGATGCGAATCGCTTCCTGCATCTCACGCACCACACTGCAATACTCTTCATCGCTCTGATTGGTGCTCAGAGCCATTTGCTCTACACGCTGCACCGGTAATGCCGGTGCAGGCTGTGTCATTTGACCACGCAGCTGCTCGATACGACTCTGCAGGCGCTGGAATTCGCTGGTGGAGGGGCTGAACAGACTGGCCTGCAGGCGAGCGCTACGGGTCTGGTGATCAATCACCAGCAGGGTTTCTGCCAGGTAGAAGCAGTAATCCGGGCAGCTTTGCTCATTACGCAGCTCGGGTAAATCTTCAAATCCGGCCACCAGGTCATAAGCAAACAATCCGCCGAGGAACATTGCTTCACGCTCTTCCTCTGGGCTGTTCACCAGTTGCGGAATCAGGCGCAGCGCATCGAAAACAGACAATGCTTTCAGACGTGAATCTTCATCTTGCAACCCCTGAGGCAGCGGGAAATGCAGCACGCGGCCATCCGGACGCGCTTCAATGCTGACATCCTGCGGCAGTGCTTCATCCAGCAGTGGCAGAATGGTGCGACCGTTTTCTGACAGCGCCTGTAATGTCACCACGTTGCCCAGTGCGCTGATGCGCAGGGCGCTATCCACAATCAGTAAGCTTTTCAGATTCTTTTTGCTGTCGATGTCGGCAGATTCAAGCAGCAGAGTTGCCGGACGTGCGCCGCAAATTTGATGGAACACTGCGGCCGGATCTTCGCGGTAGGGCGCGGTACCGGTAATCAACTTCAATGTAGGTTTCGCATTAGCCATTATTGTCATCTCTGAATTTCGCTCAAAAAAAAGCCCGCTCGGTGGCGGGCTCAGGTATCTGCACAATGGTTACGCATGTTGTGCACGACGACGTCGCCCGTTTAAAGGATTATCGCGCCACCAACCTTTTGCATGCGTACCAAAATTAGTCATGATGAGATACCCGTTACGTGTGAACTTGTGTACTAGTTAACTGGTTCAGATGAAAAAAGTCAATACCCTTTTTCAGTCAGGGTCAAAATCGTTATCATGCCAGCCGAGTTAAGTTGCTGCTGGAGTTACCTTGTCGGATATTGCCCGTTTTCCCCTTTACGATTTACACAGCCATACCCAGGCGTCTGACGGTTTGCTGACCCCTACCGAGTTGGTGCAACGTGCCGTCGAAATGAAAGTAGGGGTACTGGCGATTACCGATCACGACACCGTTGCTGGCGTGGCAGAAGCGCAAGCCGCTGTGCAGCAACAGAATCTACCGATTCGTATTCTGGCCGGATTAGAGGCCTCCACATTGTGGGAAAACCACGAAATTCATATCGTAGGTTTAAATGTGGATTGCCAGCATCCGGCACTGACCTTGTTTCTTGAGCAACAGCATCAATGCCGCGTTGAACGGGCTCAGCTGATTGCAGAGCGTCTCGAACGTGCCCGCATTCCTGATGCGTTGGCTGGGGCGCAACGCCTGGCTCAGGGCGGTGTGATCACCCGCGGTCATTTCGCCCGTTATCTGGTCGAGATGGGTAAAGCCGATAACATGGCGCAAGTGTTCAAGAACTATCTTGCCCGTGGGAAAACCGGCTATGTGCCGCCGCAATGGTGTACAATTAAACAAGCTATTGATGCCATTCATCATTCTGGCGGCGTTGCGGTACTCGCACATCCGGGTCGCTATGGATTGTCTGCAAAGTGGCTTAAGCGACTGATTGCCCATTTCGCCGAGGTCGGTGGTGATGCAATGGAAGTGGCGCAGTGTCAGCAGGCACCCAACGAGCGCACGCAGCTCGCGACTTATGCGCGCGACAATCAGCTGGCGGGATCGCAGGGATCAGATTTTCACCAACCCTGTCCGTGGATAGAACTGGGGCGCAAGTTATGGCTGCCGGGCGGCGTTGAACCCATCTGGGAACGCTTTCCCGCGTTAGCGCCCGCCGTGGCTATTGCAGACAGGTGACATGAGGTTTTTATGAGTCAATTTTTTCACATTCATCCAGATAACCCGCAACCGCGTCTGGTCAATCAGGCGGTCGATTATCTTAATAAAGGTGGCGTGATTGTCTATCCCACCGATTCGGGTTACGCGCTAGGCTGCAGACTGGAAGAGAAGAACGCGATGGAGCGTATCTGCCGTATCCGGCAGTTAGATGGCAACCACAATTTTACGTTGATGTGTCGCGATCTGTCTGAGCTCTCGACGTATTCGCAGGTGGACAATACCGCGTTTCGTATTCTGAAAAACAATACGCCGGGCAGTTACACCTTCATTCTCAAAGCGACCAAAGAGGTGCCGCGTCGTTTGATGAATGACAAGCGTAAAACTATTGGTTTGCGCGTACCTTCCAATCCGGTGGCGCTGGCGTTACTGGAGAGATTGAATGAGCCGATGATGTCTACTTCGCTGATGTTGCCCGGTAATGACTTCACGGAATCGGATCCTGAAGAGATTCAGCACAGCATCGGTAAGCTGGTGGATCTGATCATTGATGGCGGCACGTTAGGGCAGCAGCCGACGACGGTGATCGATCTCACCAGCGATGTACCGGTTGTGGTTCGTGAAGGGGTCGGCGACACGCGCCCGTTCCTCTAATCACGCGTGGTCAGGCGGCGTTAACGTCGTCTGGCCAATATTCTTTTCCAGCCAATGTTTAAAATCACCGTACGGAATATACAGCGAAACATCTTTCAGAATGACTTGTTTGCTGCGCACATTGGAAATTTCATGGCTGTAGCCCACAATCACTCCGCCAATTGTCTGGTCAGCATTATATACCGCGCCCCCCGACATTCCCTGTACAACGCCAGCATTTGATGCCATTGCCATGCACGGTTTTTTATTCCATTTATTGGTAATAGCGGTGCGCGCTAAATTAACACCACTTGATTCCACGGGCATGGCTGAAATAAAGCTGTAGCCGTACATCTTAATGGGTTCACCGACTTTGCTGGTGCGGAATTTTGCCAGCGTTTCCGGGCTATTCTTATGATAGATAATGGCGACGTCGCAATAAGGATGATAAGCCTTCACACGCTGTACGGCAGTGGTGGCGACGTGCGCAGCTGTCAGGCTGTACTCTGGTGTTAAAGGGATGGTTGTACCGAGGATACCCAGACCCAATACCGTCGGGATGCCTGTCACGCTCATATCCACGTGTTCAAGCGCCGCTCGACTATACTCAGTATGGCCCACGGAACAGCCGCTCAGTGCCAGCGCCGCGAGGGCAGGCCAAAGCAGAGAGGTTTTCATGATAGTCATCTTCTTTTAAGCATGTCAGGAAAATCCCTGGTGAAGACTTTCGACATGCAAATTAAATTCATTCCGTGAATGAATAAACGCGTCAATTCCTGCGTGCGCCGGTTTATATTATCAACAATGCCACAGTGATTTTGTTAGTGGCTTGTTAGAGAAACGAGTGTAAATAGTAAAGGTTACGCTTTTATAAATACGGCACACTCTGTTTCAGGCTTAAATTTTACACAATTTTTTTATCAGAACAATTCATCAAATTTAATCTGAATCAAATAATGCGAAAATACAGACTTAATCCAACCTGCAGTGCCAATTAACTGGTAATTTAAAATTACTGGACTAATGAGCCTTATTTATCCCGGTTAATTAGTTTTTTATCCTGTTTTGCAGTTTGGGTTTAGATTTTATGTTTGGGATTATCCTTAAGCGTGGTGCGCAATCCTAGCAGACCAGTCTTGAAAAGCGCTAATGTATCACGGGTCTAAAGTGGGGGTAATAACCAGGCATATAGAGCCAAGAGTAAATGATAAAAATTCAGTCACTTGGCGCATAAAGAAGAGAAGTGTGGTTGGTGCATCTATAAGCAGCGTAAATGTTTAGGCATATGGCACTAAACGGGTGACGCAGCCTTTGGCCTTTATTATCGGCAGCAAAGGAAAAGGTGTTAACGAAACTTGCGTTAGTGTAAAATCGCGGGCCGCCTGAGATGGCATGCGCTATGCTCAGCGGTAACAGATTCTGATATGGGAACTGGTAATCCCCGTATCGTACCTCTTCTTACCACGACGCCTGGGAAGGCGACAACGAGGCATCTCCATGAGTGAGAAACTACAAAAAGTATTAGCGCGTGCTGGTCACGGTTCACGCCGCGAAATCGAAACGATGATTTCAGCCGGACGCGTCAGCGTCGATGGCAAACTGGCGACGCTGGGCGATCGCATTGAAAATGATAAATCCCTGAAAATTCGTATTGATGGCCATCTGGTTTCGATTGCTGAATCCGCCACTGAAGTCTGCCGCGTGCTGGCGTATTACAAACCAGAAGGCGAACTCTGTACCCGTAACGATCCTGAAGGGCGTCCAACGGTATTCGACCGTCTGCCGCGTCTGCGCGGTTCACGCTGGATCGCTGTGGGTCGTTTGGACGTTAACACCTGTGGTCTGATGTTGTTCACCACCGATGGTGAACTGGCGAACCGTCTGATGCACCCAAGCCGTGAAGTTGAGCGTGAATATGCGGTGCGTGTATTCGGCGAAGTGGATGACGATAAAATTCGTCAGCTCAGTAAAGGTGTGCAGTTAGAAGATGGCCCGGCATCGTTCAAAACCATTAAGTTTGCTGGCGGTGAAGGCATCAACCAGTGGTATAACGTCACCCTGACCGAAGGACGTAACCGTGAAGTCCGCCGTTTGTGGGAAGCCGTAGGTGTGCAGGTTAGCCGCCTGATGCGCGTCCGTTATGGCGATATTCAGTTGCCAAAAGGGTTACCTCGCGGTGGCTGGATGGAGATGGAATTACCGGCGGTTAACTACCTGCGTACGCTGGTGGATATGCCGGAAGAGACGGTGACGAAAGTCGCGGTTGAAAAAGATCGTCGTCGTACTAAAGCCAATCAGATTCGTCGCGCGGTAAAACGTCATAGTAATGTAAGCGGCAGCCCACGTCGCGGCGGCAGCAGTAGCAGCCGCAACAGCAGCACGCGGACCAGTGGAACCAACAAGCGCGGTTCCTGATATGCCCGTGACGCCGCATGCAGCGGCGTCACTGTTTTACCAATCTATTCCCTGCTGAGCCTGAATGCCTGCATCAAATGCATGCTTAACCGGGCGCATCTCGGTCACGGTATCCGCCATCTCGAGCAAGGTTCGATGGCAGCCTCGACCGGTGATAATCACACTTTGTTGAACCGGACGTTGTCCCAGCACGCGCACCAGTTCATCCAGATCCAGATAATCCATACTAACCATGTAGGTGATTTCATCGAGGATCACTAAATCCACATGCTCATCGGCAAGCATACGCTTTGCCGCCTGCCAAACCTGTTGGCAGGCGGCAGTATCGGTCTCCCGATTTTGAGTATCCCAGGTAAAGCCGGTGGCCATCACCTGAAATTCCACGCCATGCTGTTCCAGCAAATTGCGCTCACCATTTGGCCATTCACCTTTAATAAACTGCACGGCGGCAACGTTTTTACCGTGCCCGCAAGCGCGTAAAGCCGTACCAAAGGCGGCGGTGGTTTTGCCTTTGCCGTTGCCGGTGAACACCATCAAAATGCCGCGCGCTTCTGTCGCGGCAGCAATCCGCGCATCAACCTGTTCTTTTAAACGCTGCTGTCGTTGCTGATGACGATCACTCATGCGCTGGCTGGCCCCGGTTTACGTCCCGGCTGGGCATCAAAACTCATCCCGGTTTTGCGACGGCTGTCATCACCCATCAAATAAAGGTAAAGCGGCATCAAATCAGCAGGCGTTTTCAGTAAACTGGCATTTTCTTCCGGGAAAGCACTGGCGCGCATTTTAGTGCGAGTGCCACCAGGATTGATGCAATTTACCCGCAGATGACGATTTTTATACTCATCCGCCAGTACCTGCATCATGCCTTCGGTGGCGAATTTCGACACCGCATAGGCCCCCCAGCCTGCACGGCCGGTACGGCCGACGCTCGACGTGGTAAACACCAGTGAACCGGCGTCTGATTTCAGCAGCAGCGGCAGCAAGGCCTGAGTTAAATAAAAGGTGGCGTCAAGATTGATCTGCATCACCTTGCGCCAGACGGCAGGATCGAGTTCCGCCAGTGGGACGATCTCACCCAGAATCCCGGCATTGTGCAGTACACCATCGAGCCGTGGCACCAGGGAGGCGATCTGATCGGCCACCTCAGCGCAGCTTTCTGGCGTGGCATGCGACAAGTCCAGCAGCAAATGGGATGCGGGCTGCTTATTCAGCTGATTGATGGCGTGTTCAGTCTGCTGCAGCGTTTCGGCGTTGCGGCCCATCAAAATGACGCGTGCGCCATAGCGCGCATAGGTCAGCGCCGCTTCGCGACCAATGCCGTCAGAAGCGCCGGTGACGAGGATAATGCGATTTTCCAGCAGATCGCTTTTCGGTTGATAATGCACAGCGATGTCCTTTGGCAAGTCAGAGGGTTTTGGGCTTTATGCCTCAATTTGTCGCCAGGTGCAATCACCGCGCCTCGCATTCTGTGCCGCCTGCGGGCATTTCAGGCGACGAAAGTCGTTAAAGCGGGTAAACTCAGCCATTGTTTGTAATTCACTGTTTAATAAGGCGGCAGAATGGATTTACTCTCCAGTTATGGATTATTTCTGGCCAAGGCCGTCACCGTGGTGGTGGCGTTCGCAGCTATTGTTCTGATTGTGCTCAATGCCGCGATGCGTAAACGCCACAGCGGTGGTCAACTGCGCTTGACTCATCTCGACGATGATTATCGTGAAATGAAGGAAGACCTGCAGTTGGCGAAGATGAAGCCACAGGCGCAAAAAGTGTGGCTGAAGCAGCATAAAAAAGAAGAGAAGCAAAAAGCCAAAACCGAGAAGCGCAATGCCAAAGCTGGTGTGAGCGAAGCCGCTAAACCGACACTCTATGTGCTGGAGTTTAAAGGCAGTATGGATGCGGGCGAAGTCAGTTCTTTGCGTGAGGAGATCTCCGCGGTGCTGGCGGTGGCGGTGCCGGGTGATGAAGTCTTGCTGCGTCTGGAAAGCCCGGGTGGCGTGGTGCACGGTTATGGCCTGGCCGCTTCTCAGCTGCAGCGTCTGCGTGATGCGGGCCTGCAGTTAACTGCCGTCGTCGATAAAGTGGCGGCGAGCGGGGGTTATATGATGGCTTGTGTCGCGGATCGCATCGTCGCGGCGCCATTCTCTATCATTGGATCAATTGGTGTGGTCGCGCAGATCCCCAACTTCAACCGTCTGCTGAAACGCAATGATATCGACGTTGAACTGCACACGGCGGGTCAATATAAGCGCACGCTGACCTTGTTTGGTGAGAACACCGATGAGGGACGTGAAAAATTCCAGGAAGATCTCAACGAAACCCATCTGCTGTTCAAAGAGTTTGTCCAGCAGATGCGTCCGACACTGGATTTGGAAAAAGTGGCCACCGGTGAACACTGGTATGGACGCCAGGCGCTGGATTTGGGGCTGATTGATGAGATCGGCACCAGTGATGCGCTGATTATCAAGCAGATGGATCGGTTCAATGTGCTGGGCGTGCACTATGCGCGGAAAAAGAAAATGATGGATCGCTTCACCAACAGCGCCAGTCTGGCGGCCGAGCGGTTAATTCTGAAAATATGGCAGCGTGGTGATAAGCCACTGTTGTAAGCAAGCCCGGCAAATGCCGGGCTTTTTTATGCCAGGTGATAGCGTGAGGAGAGCTCAACGGCAAGGGATTTAAACACGTTAAACACGGCGGTGGTTTTCGCGCTCGGCAGGCCTTCTTCATCTAAGAAGTAAGGCCCACGAAATACCAATATCTCGCCCTGCTGAATCACGTCATTGGCTTCCATCCCGGCTAAATAATCGTCGTGCTGTTTTATCATTTGATTGGCTATTTCCAGTAACGCCTGGCGTGAAATGGATTCCGTTTCTACTGACATTGTTGACCTCTTTTTTGACAGCAATCGTTCTCCTTCTATATTACTAGCGAGTTGCGCTGTTCATCAAATCAACGTCCTTCAGCAAAACTGGCGCAAAATTAATCAGAATGCTAATTAAGTTGCGTAACGGATTTTATCAGGTAGAGTGTGGGCGATTCAGCTTTCAGGGAGATCACACCCGGATGTGTGGTGCTGTCAGATGGAAAACCCGCTTCTAATCATAAAGTTGCATAAGTCGATGCAATCTGACCTGAGATTATCCCCGCTGCCTTGAAATGTGAAAAGCTGGCAGCAATATTGAACCCGTTGGGTTTTGGGGCACCGAATCCTCTCCCGTTTATCAGGACGTTTCAATTAGGTAAAGGTACATATGGGTAAAGCACTCGTAATCGTTGAGTCCCCGGCAAAGGCCAAAACAATCAATAAATACCTCGGTAATGACTACGTGGTGAAATCCAGCGTCGGTCATATCCGTGATTTGCCGACCAGCGGTTCAACTGCCCGTAAAACTACCGACGGGGAAAAGGCGAAAACAGGAAAAAAGGTTAAGAAGGATGAGAAGGCCGCATTGGTCAGCCGCATGGGGGTCGATCCCTGGCATGGCTGGGAAGCGGACTATCAGATTCTGCCGGGTAAAGAAAAAGTCGTAGCCGAATTGAAAAGCCTTGCCGCCGATGCTGACCACATCTACCTCGCAACGGACCTTGACCGCGAAGGGGAGGCTATTGCATGGCACCTGCGGGAAGTGATCGGTGGCGATGACAAGCGGTTTAGCCGCGTGGTGTTCAACGAAATCACCAAAAATGCGATTCGTCAGGCGTTTGAAAAACCGGGCGAACTGAATATTGAACGTGTTAATGCGCAGCAGGCGCGTCGCTTTATGGACCGCGTGGTGGGTTACATGGTTTCCCCGCTGCTGTGGAAGAAAATTGCCCGTGGCTTGTCGGCGGGTCGTGTTCAGTCTGTGGCTGTGCGACTGGTGGTTGAGCGCGAGCACGAAATCAAAGCGTTCGTGCCGGAAGAGTATTGGGAAATCGATGCGGATTTCTCTACGCCGAAAGGCGACGCGCTGGCAATGCAGGTCACGCATCAGGGTGATAAAGCGTTCCGTCCGGTTAATCGCGAGCAAACTCATGCTGCGGTATCCGTGCTGGAAAAAGCGCGTTACGAAGTGCTGGATCGTGAAGACAAACCGACCAGCAGCAAACCCTCTGCGCCTTTTATTACCTCTACGCTGCAGCAAGCGGCGAGTACTCGTCTTGGTTTTGGCGTGAAGAAAACCATGATGATGGCGCAGCGTCTCTACGAAGCGGGTCACATCACCTATATGCGTACTGACTCCACCAACCTGAGTCAGGATGCGGTGGCGATGGCACGCGGCTTTGTGGAGAAGAGTTTTGGTAAGAAGTATCTGCCAGAGTCGCCAATCACGTACGCCAGTAAAGAGAATTCGCAGGAAGCTCACGAAGCGATTCGACCTTCGGATGTCAACATCCAGGCAGAACAGCTGAAAGATATGGAAGCTGATGCGCAGAAACTGTACCAGCTGATCTGGCGTCAGTTTGTGGCCTGCCAGATGGTGCCGGCGCAGTATGACTCCACCACCCTGACGGTGGGTGCAGCAGACTTTAAACTGAAAGCGAAAGGCCGTACTTTGCGTTTCGATGGCTGGACAAAAGTGATGCCAGCGCTGCGTAAAAACGATGAAGATTTGACGCTGCCACTGGTTAATGTCGGCGACATGCTTGACCTGAAGGAGCTGATGCCAAGCCAGCACTTCACCAAGCCGCCAGCCCGCTTCAGCGAAGCTTCCTTAGTCCGTGAGTTGGAAAAACGGGGTATTGGCCGTCCATCGACCTATGCCTCAATTATTTCCACCATTCAGGATCGCGGTTACGTGCGGGTAGAAAACCGCCGCTTCTATGCTGAGAAGATGGGTGAAATTGTCACCGATCGTCTGGAACAGAATTTCCGTGAACTGATGAACTATGACTTCACCGCGCGCATGGAAGACAGCCTTGACCAGGTCGCCAATAATCAAGCGCAGTGGAAAGCGGTGCTGGATTCCTTCTTCAGCGATTTCAGTCAGCAGTTAGGTCAGGCCGAGAAAGAGCCAGAAGAGGGCGGCATGCAGCCGAACCAGATGGTGCTGACCTCGATCGACTGCCCGACCTGTAGCCGCCAAATGGGTATCCGTACCGCCAGTACCGGCGTATTCCTCGGCTGCTCCGGTTATGCGCTGCCACCCAAAGAACGCTGCAAACAGACCATCAATCTGATTCCGGAAAATGAGGTTCTCAACGTACTGGAAGGCGATGATGCTGAAACCAATGCGTTGCGTGCCCGTCGTCGTTGCCAGAAGTGTGGCACCGCGATGGACAGCTACCTGATCGACAATCAGCGTAAGCTGCACGTCTGTGGCAACAACCCGGAATGTGACGGCTACGAAATCGAACAGGGCGAATTCCGCATCAAAGGTTATGACGGCCCGATCGTAGAGTGTGAAAAGTGTGGTTCCGAAATGCACCTGAAAATGGGGCGCTTCGGCAAATACATGGCCTGCACCAACGACGAGTGTAAAAATACTCGCAAGATTCTGCGCAATGGTGAAGTTGCACCACCGAAGGAAGACCCGGTACCGTTGCCTGAGCTGGCGTGTGAAAAATCAGATGCCTACTTTGTATTGCGTGACGGTGCGGCAGGGGTATTCCTGGCGGCCAACACCTTCCCGAAATCGCGTGAAACGCGTGCGCCGCTGGTGGAAGAGCTGCAACGTTTTGCTGACCGTCTGCCAGAGAAGCTGAAATACCTGGCGGAAGCGCCAGCGGCGGATCCGGAAGGCAATAAAACGTTAGTGCGTTTTAGCCGTAAAACTAAGCAGCAGTATGTTTCCTCCGAGAAGGAGGGCAAAGCGACAGGCTGGTCGATGTTCTATATCGACGGTAAGTGGCAGGAAGCGAAGAAGTAATTCCCCTCAAGGCCAGCATCTGCTGGCCTTTTCATCATCCTTATAGCTAATCGTTCTACATTCTTTCTTTAACTGATATAGTGGTTATAGCTTTTTTTCGTTTCGCTGACACGCTTTCCCTCCTCAACCCTTAATCAAGGCGGAAACACGCCTGCAGGGAATGCTCCTCTGTCGCTACCGGGAAGATATAACTATGAAATTGCAGCAGTTGCGTTACATCGTCGAAGTGGTCAATCACAACCTCAACGTCTCCTCCACCGCTGAAGGTCTCTATACCTCACAACCGGGTATCAGTAAGCAAGTGCGTATGCTGGAAGATGAACTCGGCGTGCAGATTTTTGCGCGTAGCGGGAAACATCTCACTCAGGTGACGCCTGCGGGTGAAGAGATCATCCGGATAGCACGTGAAGTGTTATCGAAGGTCGATGCGATTAAATCTGTCGCGGGTGAACATACCTGGCCCGACAAAGGCTCGCTGTATGTGGCGACCACGCATACTCAGGCGCGTTATGCCTTGCCCGGTGTGATTAAAGGGTTTATCGAGCGTTACCCACGCGTATCGCTGCATATGCATCAGGGATCGCCAACGCAAATTGCTGAAGCCGTGTCGAAGGGCAATGCTGACTTTGCGATCGCGACCGAAGCGCTGCATCTGTACGACGACCTGATTATGTTGCCGTGCTATCACTGGAACCGCGCCATTGTCGTGACGCCAGACCATCCGCTAGCAGGCAAATCGAATGTGACGATTGAAGAGCTGGCTGATTTCCCGCTCGTGACCTACACCTTTGGCTTCACCGGCCGTTCAGAGCTGGATACCGCATTTAACCGTGCAGGATTAACGCCGCGTATTGTCTTTACGGCCACCGATGCTGATGTGATCAAAACGTATGTGCGTCTGGGCTTAGGGGTAGGTGTGATTGCCAGTATGGCAGTGGATCCGGTTTCCGATCCGGATTTGGTGCGAATCGAAGCATCAGAAATTTTTACCAATAGTACAACCAAAATTGGCTTTAGGCGCAGCACATTCCTGCGAAGCTATATGTATGATTTTATTCAACGTTTCGCACCGCATTTGACGCGTGATGTCGTGGATGCCGCGGTCGCATTACGTTCTAATGAAGATATCGAAGCGATGTTCCGCGATATCAAGTTACCTTTCAAATAATCCCCTAACTCATTATTTTCACGAGGTGTCCAGTGGGCATCTTGTGAAATTCTCTCTGGTTAGCGCCACAAGATTCTCAAAAAACTTCATTATTTTTTTGTAAATGAAACATCGATCACATGTTTTTTCATTGTTAGTCATTAAATGAGAAACAGTACACAAAATTGACGCTGCCGCTTTGCGGACCGCCAGGAATATTCCCATACTCCAGTTATCAACTGATGAGAAAGGCCTTTTCGTGGGGCTCTTTAAATTAAACTCAAATTTAGAATGGTACTAAATTTGTTTTAACCCAAATTTACAATGTATGTATTAGATGAATAGCTTGATCAGTAATTAAATTTATCTCATCAATCTTTTGGGTTTTGATAAATAGTGTTAATCGTTGTGCTCAATAAAAATAACTGGATTTTCGGACTTAACAAGTTTAGGATTCGTCCTAAATCTTAATCGTTATCAACAATCGTTTTATTGAGAGTGATTATCAAAAACTATGAATACTAGACTGACTGTACAACAAGATTTTCGTACTAAAACTGCCAAGGTTGAGCGCTCTGGTAACGTGCGTCGCAAGGCTTGGTTGACCGTCTTCGCTGCTTCAGCACTGTTCTGGGTAGTGGTGGCATTGATGATCTGGCGTATGTGGGGTTAAGCCATGTGGGCAAATACACTCAGCCGTAAGTCTCCGGTTTCTGCGCGTCAGCCGAACACGTCAACGTGCAAAGCGAAAGAAGTCAAGAGCGCTGAACAGCCTGTGGCGATTCCTGCGTCGTGGGAACTGAGTGACAACCAGCGTAACTTTATCGAATCTTTCATGGATCCGAAGTCGAAATAACGCAGTCTGCGTTTTGTTCTATATATAGACATCTATTCCTCTCTTTACCGGATTATCCGGTGGGCATTTTAAAAGCCCGTCCTTTAACACTCAGCTCTAAAAAAACGGTGTCATCAGTACAACGCTGAAGACGGTGGACTTTTTTTGCCCGGAATACGGGAGGGAGCGACTCAATGAATACCACGACTTTTTCATGGTTTGGCGTTTATGCCTTTTCCATTGCATTTTGGGCTGCGGCCGTGTGGGCAATGATATAATCCAATAACTCAAATTGTACTGACTTTTATTAATGCCCCGACAAACGTCGGGGCATTTTTGTTTGTGCCTTTATGTGTCATTTCGTGTTGTTATCAAATCGTTAACGAAAATGTGGTCTATCTTTAAGCTAAACCTTGCGGTTATTGAGGTTTAAAAGAGAGGCCCATTAAAGGAGGAGCTATGTCGTTAACGTTACGGGAGCAAAGTCAGGATACGCTGGACGTTCGGGCAAAAAAATATCACTACTACAGCCTGCCTAAAGCCGCCCAGCAACTGGGCAATATCGATCGCTTACCCAAATCCATGAAGGTGTTGCTGGAAAACCTACTGCGCTGGCAGGATGGGGATTCGGTGACGGCTGAAGATATTCAGGCATTGGTTGGCTGGCAGAAAGATGCCCATGCCGATCGGGAAATTGCCTATCGCCCAGCACGCGTGTTGATGCAAGACTTTACCGGTGTGCCAGCGGTAGTGGATTTGGCGGCGATGCGTGAAGCGGTAAAACGCCTCGGCGGCGATGTGGCCAAAGTTAACCCCTTATCACCGGTCGATTTAGTAATTGACCACTCGGTGACCGTTGACCATTTTGGTGATGAAGATGCTTTCGAAGAAAACGTGCGTCTGGAGATGGAGCGCAACCACGAACGCTACGTTTTCCTGCGCTGGGGGCAAAAAGCGTTTAATCGTTTCCGCGTAGTGCCGCCCGGCACCGGTATCTGCCATCAGGTTAACCTGGAATACCTGGGGAAATCCGTCTGGCATGAAACGCTAGAAGGCAAAGAGGTCGCTTATCCTGATACCTTAGTCGGCACAGATTCCCATACCACGATGATCAACGCGTTGGGCGTATTAGGCTGGGGTGTTGGCGGTATTGAAGCCGAAGCCGCTATGTTAGGGCAACCCGTTTCTATGTTAATCCCCGACGTTGTCGGTTTCAAACTCACCGGCAAACTGCGTCCCGGCATCACCGCGACCGACTTAGTTTTAACTGTGACGCAAATGCTGCGCAAGCATGGTGTGGTGGGTAAGTTCGTGGAATTTTACGGTGATGGCCTGGCCGATTTGCCGTTGGCCGATCGCGCAACTATCGCCAATATGGCACCGGAATATGGTGCAACCTGCGGTTTCTTCCCCATCGATGAGATTACGCTGAGTTACATGACGCTGACCGGGCGCGATGCAGAACAAGTCGAGCTGGTTGAAGCTTATGCGAAGCAACAAGGGATGTGGCGAAATCCGGGCGACGAACCACGGTTTACCAGCTCACTGGCGCTGGATATGGCAGATGTTGAATCCAGTCTTGCCGGTCCAAAACGACCGCAGGATCGCGTCTCTTTAGGTGATGTACCCGCCGCCTTTGATGCCAGCAACGAACTTGAAGTTAATCATGCGCAGAAAGCGCACAAGACCGTCACGTATCGCGACAGCGAGACCGGCGATAGCTATCAGCTGGAAGATGGCGCGGTGGTCATTTCTGCCATTACCTCTTGTACTAATACGTCCAACCCCAGCGTCTTGATGGCTGCGGGCCTGCTGGCGAAAAATGCGGTTGAGCGTGGCTTGATGCGCAAACCCTGGGTGAAAGCCTCGCTGGCACCGGGATCAAAAGTGGTGTCGGATTATCTCGCGGTGGCTCAACTGACACCTTATCTGGATGAATTAGGTTTCAATTTGGTGGGATATGGTTGTACCACCTGCATCGGTAACTCGGGCCCATTGCCAGATGAAATTGAAAGCGCGATTAAAGAGGGCGATCTGACCGTCGGTGCTGTGCTGTCGGGTAACCGAAACTTCGAAGGGCGCATCCATCCGCTGGTGAAAACTAACTGGCTGGCGTCGCCACCGCTGGTGGTGGCTTATGCACTTGCCGGTAACATGAAACTCAACCTGCAGAACGATCCCATCGGGCAGGACCGGCAGGGCAAGGATGTCTTTCTGCAGGATATCTGGCCATCACCAGAAGAGATCGCCGCCGCAGTGCAGAAAGTGACCAGTGATATGTTCCATAAGGAATACGCCGAGGTCTTCGACGGTACGCCTGAGTGGCAGCAAATCAAAGTCAGTGAAGCCGCGACTTATGACTGGGATGAGGGATCGACATACATCCGCCTGTCGCCGTTCTTTGACGATATGGGCAAAACACCGGAGCCTGTCCAGGATATTAAAGGCGCGCGCATTCTGGCAATGCTGGGTGACTCTGTCACCACCGACCATATTTCGCCAGCGGGCAGCATCAAAGCGGAAAGTCCTGCTGGACGCTATTTGCTGTCGCATGGTGTTGAGCGCACCGATTTCAACTCCTACGGTTCGCGTCGTGGTAACCACGAAGTGATGATGCGCGGGACCTTTGCCAACATTCGTATTCGTAATGAAATGGTGCCGGGCGTGGAAGGGGGATACACCAAACACTTCCCCAGCAATGAACAGCTGGCGATCTACGATGCTGCCATGAAGTATCAGTCCGAAGGTGTGCCACTGGCAGTGGTCGCCGGGAAGGAGTATGGCTCAGGTTCCAGCCGCGACTGGGCTGCGAAAGGCCCACGTTTACAAGGTGTGCGCGTGGTTATTTCTGAGTCGTTCGAGCGTATCCATCGCTCTAACCTGATCGGCATGGGGATCCTGCCGCTGGAATTCCCTGCTGGCGTCACGCGCAAAACACTGGGATTAACCGGGGAGGAGTTTATTGATGTCGAAAACCTTTCCCAGTTGAAACCGGGTTGTACTGTGAATGTCACCCTGACGCGCGTCGATGGTAAAAAAGAGACGCTGGAAACCCGGTGTCGTATCGATACCGGCAATGAGCTGACCTATTACCAGAACGACGGCATATTGCATTATGTGATACGTAATATGCTGAACTAAAGAAAAAGCCGGGAGATTTCCCGGCTTTTTGCTTTCTGCGTTACGCTTTTGGCAGCAGATGACCCATTTTTTCCGCCTTGGTATCAAGGTAGTGGGCATTTTTGGGGTTGCGCCCGACCACTAATGGCACGCGCTCAACAATATTAATTCCCGCTTCGCTCAGAATCTCGACTTTGCGTGGATTGTTCGTCAGCAGGCGGACTTCATTGACGCCCAGCAGTTTAAACATATCGGCACACAGGGTGAAATCACGCTCATCAGCGGCAAATCCCAGTTGATGATTCGCTTCCACCGTATCGTACCCTTTATCCTGCAGAGCATAGGCGCGGATCTTGTTCAGCAGACCGATATTACGGCCTTCCTGACGGTGATATAACAGCACGCCACGACCTTCTTCAGCGATAGCGGTGAGCGCCGCTTCCAGCTGAAAACCACAGTCGCAGCGCAGGCTGAACAGTGCGTCACCGGTAAGACACTCGGAGTGAACGCGGGCCAGCACTGGATTGTGATCGCTAACATCACCGTAAACCAGCGCGACATGATCCTGGCCGGTTGCCAGTTCTTCAAAACCAACCATCAGGAAATCTCCCCATGGCGTGGGCAGTTTGGCTTCTGCTACCCGTTTAAGCTGCATGTGACTCTCCAGAACCTTCAGAGGATGCGCTATCATCATGACAACGCACGGGCCCGATTGGCCCGACAAAACTGACAATATTGTGCCACAACCTGTACCCGGGCCGTTAATCAGTCAGAGTTATTGTAGTGATAAAGCACAATTATCTAAGCTGCAACGGGTATGTTATTCTTTTTTCAGCTAAAGTTATGCCAGCCACGCGAATATCAGCGGATCTAAAAGGAAACGGATGTTAAAAATTGCGCAGCGCACCACCCTGGGAATGCTTTTGTTATTAATCATGCCAGTTGCTGTCTGGCTCTCTGGCTGGCAATGGCAGCCAGGTGAGAGTAGCGCGTTTTTACGGGTACTCTTTTGGATGACCGAAACCGTCACCAGCCCATGGGGCATTTTGACCAGCGTTATCCTCAGCGCCTGGGTTTTATGGTGCTTACGCTTCCGGCTTAAACCCGCCATTTTACTGATCCTCTTCATGAACGGCGCTATTCTTGCTGGCCAGTACACCAAATCTTTCATTAAAGAGCAGGTGCAGGAACCCCGTCCCTATGTGGTTTGGCTGGAGAAGAGTTACGGTATTGATGAAGGGGCGTTTTATCAGCAAAACCGTCAGGGGCGCAGTCAGTTGGTGTCGACTTTAGTGGCTAACGACACTCAGTTGCCGCAATGGCTAAAAAAACACTGGGCGTTTGAAACCGGCTTTGCCTTTCCTTCCGGACATACCATGTTTGCTGCCAGTTGGGCGCTGCTGGTGATTGGCTTACTCTGGCCAAGGCGCCACATCGTGACCGTGGTCGTGCTGTTTTCCTGGGCTACCATGGTCATGGGCAGTCGTTTACTGCTGGGTATGCATTGGCCGCGCGATTTGGTGGTGGCCACCCTGATTTCCTGGCTGCTGGTTACGGTTGCCACATGGCTGGCGCAGCGTTTTTGTGGCCCGCTTACGGTGCCGCGCGAAGAGCAGCAGGAGATTAACCAGCGTGATGATGGATTGTAATTTCTGCGCGCGCCCCCATATGATTGATTGCGCTTACGGAAAATGCGCTAAGTGATGTGCTGATAAGCAGCATCGGCGGCACTTTTTTGGCATACTTCTACTGGATAACCTCACGACAGGACGCATTGTGAAATATTTGCTGATTTTTCTCGTGGTTTTGGTCATTTTTATCATCTCCGTCACGCTTGGAGCGCATAACGACCAAATCGTCACTTTTAACTATCTGCTGGCGCAGGGTGAATTCCGCATCTCCACATTGCTGGCGAGCCTGTTTGGTGCCGGATTCCTGCTTGGATGGGCAATTTGCGGTCTTTTCTGGTTGCGGATACGTGTTTCTCTCGCTCACGCGCAGCGCAAGCTGAAACGCATGCAGGCGCAGAACGAACAATCAACGGCTGTGACAAATTCTTCTACTGCTGGTCGTCGGGATTAAGTTTCGATGCTTGAATTGCTGTTTTTGCTTCTCCCTGTTGCTGCGGCGTATGGCTGGTATATGGGCCGTCGCAGTGCACATCAGGATAAGCAACAGGAAGCCAATCGTCTGTCACGTGAGTACGTTGCCGGCGTAAACTTCCTGCTTTCCAATCAACAGGACAAAGCTGTCGATCTCTTTCTGGATATGCTGAAGGAGGACAGCGGCACAGTTGAAGCTCACCTGACGCTCGGCAATCTGTTCCGTTCACGCGGCGAAGTTGATCGCGCCATTCGCATCCACCAATCCCTGATGGAAAGCGCTTCCCTGAGCTATGAACAGCGCCTGTTGGCTATCCAGCAACTGGGACGCGATTACATGGCCGCCGGGTTTTACGATCGCGCCGAGGACATGTTTAGCCAGCTTATTGATGAAACCGACTTCCGTATCGGTGCGCTGCAACAGCTGATACAGATTCATCAGGCAACCAGTGACTGGCAGAAAGCCATCGAAGTGGCGGAAAGATTGGTCAAGCTCGGCAAAGAGAAGCACAAGGGCGAAATTGCCCATTTCTACTGCGAGCTTGCGCTTCAGGCGTTGAGCAGTGACGATCTTGATCGCGCCATGAGCTTACTGAAAAAGGGTGAATCGGCTGATCACCAAAGCGCGCGCGTTTCCATTATGATGGGCCGCATCTTTATGGAGCAGGGCGAATACGCTAAAGCAACGGCCCGCCTGCAGCGCGTACTGGATCAAGATAAAGAGCTGGTGAGCGAAACCTTATCGATGCTCGAAACCTGCTATCAGCGACTGAATCAGCCTGAAGATTGGGCGCAATTTTTACAACGCTGCGTTGAGGAGAATACCGGCGCGGCCGCTGAACTTTACCTCTCTGATATCCTCGAACAGCAGCAGGGGCCTGAAGCGGCGCAGTTATACATTAATCGCCAGTTACAGCGCCATCCGACCATGCGCGTGTTCCATCGCTTGATGGATTTCCACCTGCATGAAGCAGAAGACGGTCGTGCCAAAGAGAGCCTGATGGTGCTGCGCGATATGGTGGGCGAACAGATTCGCACCAAACCACGCTACCGCTGCCAAAAGTGCGGATTTACCGCGCATGCGCTTTATTGGCATTGCCCATCCTGCCGCGCATGGTCTTCTGTGAAACCAATCCGCGGACTTGACGGCCAGTAACGGCCGTTTTTTTACTATAACCGCATGATAGTTACAACATACTATTATCTTGAATTCTCAGAGAGAGTCGTGGCACTGTGCAGCCTTTGGTCGATCATCGGTTTAAAGCGCGCTGTGAGATTGTCGGGAAGGGCATGCACGGGTAGAATGCTTGCCGTTTGTCCATTGCGCCCGCGGGTGCCTGCCTTTGAGGAAACGTTATGCCTGTAACCACTTCACCGATTCTGGTGGCGCTCGACTATCATAATCTCGACAGCGCACTGCAGTTTGTGGACCGCATTGACCCGAGCCAGTGCCGCCTGAAAGTCGGCAAAGAGATGTTTACGCTATTTGGCCCGTCACTGGTGAAAACACTGCAGTCGCGTGGTTTTGACGTTTTTCTCGATCTGAAGTTTCATGATATTCCGAATACAACCGCGCACGCGGTAGCCGCGGCTGCCGATCTCGGTGTGTGGATGGTTAATGTTCACGCCAGTGGCGGGGCGCGGATGATGAATGCGGCTCGTGAAGCGCTGCTGCCTTTTGGCAAAGATGCGCCATTGTTGATTGCGGTAACCGTATTAACCAGCATGGATGAAGACGATCTCAGAGGTCTCGGCATTACGCTTTCTCCCGCTCAGCAGGCGGAACGTCTGGCTCGCCTGACGCGTGAGTGTGGCCTGGATGGCGTGGTCTGTTCCGCTCAGGAAGCTGAGCACTTTAAACAGGTGTTAGGTCAGGATTTCGCACTGGTGACCCCAGGTATTCGTCCGGCAGGCAGTGATGCGGGCGATCAACGCCGTATCATGACGCCACAGCAGGCAAAACTGGCTGGCGTGGATTACATGGTGATTGGGCGTCCGATCACCCAATCCAATGATCCGGCTGCAACGCTGCACACTATCCTGCAAAGTTTACAGGAGGTCTAATGGCTCAGGACAACCGACTGGTTTACTCCACTGAAACTGGCCGAATCGCACAGGAAGAAGAAAAAGCGCCGCGCCCGCAAGGGGACGGCATAGTGCGCATTCAACGCCAGACCAGCGGCCGTAAAGGCAAAGGCGTCTGCCTGATTACCGGTATCGATTTGGATGACGATGCGCTCAACAAGCTGGCAGCAGAACTGAAGAAAAAATGTGGTTGTGGTGGGTCACTCAAAGATGGCGTGATCGAGATTCAAGGCGATAAACGTGATCTCTTGAAAGCACTACTTGAAGCCAAAGGCATGAAGGTTAAATTAGCCGGTGGTTAATAAAAACGGGCCGCACACTGTGCGGCCCGTGATGCTGTAGATGCGCTGCGTAGCCTGAATCTTTATCGTTATTTAGAAACCTGATGGCCGATAATACCGCCAACGGCTGCACCACCCACTGTACCCAGTGCACTTCCGTTAGTCAGGACAGAACCACCGATTGCACCCGCACCCGCCCCGATGGCGGTATTACGGTCGCGTTTTGACCAGTTCGAACAACCACTTAAGGCAACAACCAGGGTGGCAGCTAATACCGCAACGGTCATACGTTTCATTGTTGTCGTCATCTCTTTCTCCTTGATTGTATGTACAGAGGCAACCTTGTAAGTATAGATGTTGCGCAACGAAGTACGTCATCCCTGCGTGTCATTCATTGTTCACTTTGATGCCCGCGTACAGCGCTTTAATGGGCGAATTAACCGGTGGAAACCGTACCGCTCCTGACTTTAGCCAGCTGAAGCAGAGCTAAATTCCTCCAGGATAGAAAATTCTTAATTTACGCCACACTTCTTCGGTCTCAGCGACTTTCCGCTGCTTTTACAGCGATTCGATCCATAACGTTTTCTCTGCTTGTTCAGCACAATTCAGCTATCACAGTTCGCAGGAGAAATAATCATGCTGGAATTGCTCAAGCAGCAGGTGCTGGAAGCCAACCTCGACTTACCGCGCTATAACCTGGTCACTTTCACCTGGGGCAACGTTAGCGCCATTGACCGCGACCATGGTCTGCTGGTGATCAAACCTTCGGGCGTGAAATACGAGAATATGCAGCGCGACGATATGGTGGTGGTGGAGTTAGCCAGCGGCAAAGTGGTGGAAGGGGCGCTACGTCCGTCATCCGATACGGCCACCCATCGCGCGCTGTATCTTGCCTGGCCGGAGATTGGTGGCATCGTACATACCCATTCACGCCACGCCACAATCTGGGCGCAGGCCGGACGCGACATTTTGGCTCTGGGTACAACACATGCGGATGATTTCTACGGCACCATTCCCTGTACGCGTGCGATGAAGCGTGAAGAGATACAGCAAGAGTATGAATGGAACACCGGGCAGGTGATTATCGAAAGCTTTGCGCAACGCCGCATTAAACCCACCGACATTCCTGCTGCGCTGGTCAACTCGCACGGCCCCTTTGCCTGGGGTAAAGACGCGGATGCAGCTGTGCACAGTGCGGTGGTGCTGGAAGAAGTGGCTTACATGGCACTTCACACCGAGCAACTGCGCAGCGAATTGCCTCCGATTTCGCAGAATTTACTCGATCTACATTATCTGCGTAAGCATGGCAAGAATGCATGGTACGGGCAGAATTAAACATTGAAACTTCATTGAGGCGCCTGAGGGCGCCTTAATTTTTTGCTATTTAGCGCTGGTATGGCGATGCATATCATAAAAAAGAAATGTCAAATCTATAAAAATAAAACACCGTTTCATTAATATCGATTCGATCACTTTTTCCCTGACTGCCAGTGGTTATCTTGCCTGCCATGCCATCCGGCGAACGATAACGTACCTCCTTCTGGCTCAGTAAAGGTGACACAACTATGCATATCAAACGTGCAATCGATAAGATTCCAGGCGGTATGATGTTAATCCCGCTGTTTTTGGGCGCGCTTTGCCACACGTTTTCACCCGGCGCAGGAAAATACTTTGGCTCTTTTACTAACGGCCTGATGACGGGCACTGTGCCGATTCTGGCGGTATGGTTTTTCTGCATGGGGGCATCGATCAAACTCAGCGCAACCGGAACCGTGCTGCGTAAATCCGGCACCCTGGTATTAACCAAAATCGCCGTTGCCTGGGTCGTGGCTGCCGTGGCATCCCGCATGATGCCGGAAAATGGCGTAGAAGTCGGTATGTTTGCTGGTTTATCCACGCTAGCTTTGGTTGCTGCGATGGACATGACCAATGGCGGCCTTTATGCCTCCATCATGCAGCAATACGGTTCAAAAGAAGAAGCTGGCGCGTTTGTGCTGATGTCGCTGGAATCGGGTCCGCTGATGACCATGGTGATTTTGGGAACCGCTGGCATTGCTTCGTTTGAGCCACACGTGTTTGTTGGCGCGGTGTTGCCCTTTATTGTCGGTTTCGCGCTTGGCAATCTTGACCCGGAATTGCGCGAGTTCTTCGGCAAAGCCGTACATACTTTGATTCCGTTTTTTGCCTTCGCTTTGGGTAACACCATCGATTTGGCCGTGATCGCACAAACCGGTTTATTGGGCGTATTGCTCGGTGTTGCCGTCATCATCATCACCGGTATCCCACTCATTATTGCCGATCGCTTGATTGGTGGTGGTGATGGCACGGCTGGAATTGCAGCATCCAGTACCGCAGGCGCGGCAGTGGCGACGCCGGTGCTGATTGCCGAGATGCTGCCACAGTTTAAACCGGTCGCTCCCGCAGCCACCGCACTGGTGGCGACATCCGTTATTGTGACTTCTGTATTAGTACCGATTATTACCGCCGTCTATTCAAAACGCGTTAAGCGTTCTCATGTGGCGGTAGGACAGCGCGCTGCCATCAAGTAAGCCTGCTTATCTTTCCCCGACCCCATGGTCGGGGATATCTCTGGATTTTACTTTATAAATCAATCTCACATTTGGTCTGGCCTCACTCTGGATTACGCTGATGTTGCGTTTAACGCATCACATAACTAGAGGATGAGACTATGACAGTAATTAACCAACCAACTTGCAGATTGTTTACCGAAGTCGGACAAACCACCCAGCTGGCGGCCTACTATGAAGAGGGTCGACACACCATGTGGATGATGCTGCGTGCCCAACCGCGCCCCAGTTTCAACCACGAATTAATTGAGGAGATCATGAATCTGAGCTATGCCGCTCAGCGTTCGGGTTTGCCGATTGATTTTTGGGTGACGGGTTCGCTGGTGCCGCAGATGTTCAACGCCGGTGGCGATTTGCGTTTCTTTGTAGAGTGCATTCGTAACAACCGTCGTGAAGCGCTGCGGGCCTATGCGCGTGCCTGCGTGGATTGCATCCATTCGGCAGCGCGGGGTTTTGATACCGGAGCGGTGACGCTGGCGATGATTGAAGGGAGTGCATTGGGTGGTGGCTTTGAAGCCGCGCTGGCCCATCACTTCATTCTGGCGCAGAACTCTGCACGGATGGGGTTCCCGGAGATCGCGTTCAATCTGTTCCCTGGCATGGGCGGCTATTCACTGGTGGCACGGCGTTCCGGCATGAAACTGGCCGAAGAGCTGATCTGTGAAGGGGAATCGCATAGCGCAGAGTGGTATGAGACGCGCGGTCTGGTAGATAAAGTCTTCCAGCCAGGCGATGCTTATCGTACCACGCGTACCTTTATCGATACTCTACGTCCGAAGCTGAATGGTGTGCGTGCCATGTTGAAAGCGCGCCAGCGCGTACTGCAACTCTCGCGTGCCGAGCTGATGGATATTACGGAAGACTGGGTGGATTACGCCTTTACACTGGAGCCTAAAGACATTGCTTACATGGAACGACTGGTGCAACTACAGAACCGTCATAGCGCATCCCTGCGCAAAGCCGGATAATCGAGAGCAGCTTTAAACGCGGGCAGGATGCTTAGCCAGCCAATGCCCGAGCTGTTCTGCGGGCATTGGTTTTGCATAAAGATAACCCTGACGCCCATCGACACCGTTGGTCATCACAAACTTCTCCTCAGCTTTGGTTTCAATCCCTTCCGCAATGACTTGCAGATCGAGGGTTTTGGCCACGGCGACAATGGCACGGACCAAAGATTGCGCCACCGGTTGTTTGTTGATGTTACGTACGAAACTTTGATCCAGTTTGATTGCATCAATGGGAACGCGAGCCAACTGAGAAAGCGAGGAATAACCTGTACCAAAGTCATCAAGATGAACCTGAGCCCCCAGTTCCTGGAACTGCTTCATCAGCGTGAGTGCACCGGCTTCGTTCTCAATCAGGCAGCTTTCGGTGAGCTCGATATCAATGGGACAATCCGTGAGGCCGGCTTCGCTCAGCGCCTGCTTTAAATCGGTATAGATACTTTGGTCAATCAATTGTTTAGCCGAAACATTAACGGCAACGCGCAGGTAAATTCCCTCGCTGCGCCACTGAATAATTTGTTGCAGAACGTTCAGCATCACCCAGCGGCCGAGCGGCACGATGAGGCCCGATTCTTCAGCATACGAGATAAAGTCGCCAGGCGGCACCAGACCGCGCTCGACGGAATTCCAGCGCACCAATGCTTCTGCGCTGCGCACTTCGCCGTCACGATCTAATTTGGGCTGGTAGTACACCACCAGATGCTCCAGCTCCAGTGCTTTACGCAGGTTGGTATCAAGCCAGAGATATTCGAAAACACGCTGATTCATCTCGTTAGCGAACACGCAGAATTTACCGCGCCCATTCTCTTTGGCGTGATACATCGCGGTATCGGCGTTGCGAATCAGACTTTCCCGATCCTCGCCGTGCAGCGGGGCCAGGGCGATACCAATCGAGCAGCCGCTGTAGACTTCGATCAAACCGACGCGGAAGGGTTGACGCAGGCGCTCAAGAATACGTGATGCCATGGCTTCCAGCGCAGCCTGGCTGGTATGTTCTGCCAGTACCACGAACTCATCCCCACCAAGACGGGCCAGCGTCTGATCTTTGCCCAGACAGCTGAGAATGGCGAGGGAGACCGCTTGCAGCAGTTGGTCGCCAAACATATGGCCGTAGGCGTCGTTCACCTTCTTAAAATTGTCCAGATCGAGATAAACCACGCCAGTTTGACTGCCATTGGCTAATTCCAGTGCCAGACTAATCTGTTGATGGATGGCATTGCGGTTCGGTAAACCGGTCACCGTATCGGTATTGGCGAGGACGCGTAAGCGTTCCTGAGCACGTCGCTCTTCTGTGATGTCGGTTCCAGAACAGATGAGGAAAATTTCATTTTTCCCACTACCACTGTGCACAAACTTATTACGAAACAGAAACAGTCGCTGGCCTTTTTTGGTTTTGATCCAGCGTTCCACTTCATAAGAATTGCCATCGCGGAAGAAACCCGAAATGTTGCGTCGCGAAGCCTGCGCTTCCTGCTTGGTCATGAACAGCTGAAACACGTTGCGGCCGATCACTTCCTGCTCTTTCAGACCCGTGTACTCTTCACTTAAGCGGTTGAATCGCTGAATATTCCCGCGTTGGTCGAGGATCACAATCACCGAATTTGCTTCGGAGACCACTTGTTCAGCGAAGGATAAACCCAGCGTTAAATCACGCGCTACGGAGGAGGTATCACCCCAGGCAGAAGAGGTGCCGGCCCATGTTGATTGGTTGACCTTGCGGCCGACAAAGTGCATAGGCACCGGCGCACCGCGCAGGGAGAGGGTCAGATTGATACTGGAGGTGATCACCGTCATCGCACGCAGCAAACTGGCCTGCGCGGGGGTTAATGGAACCGCCAAATTGGTATTGGCATTCTCATCTTCGGCAAAATGCAAAGCATCGCTATCTGAAGTTAAACGCCAATGAGGGCTGGTTGTGCCAAACAGGGTGTATAGCAACGTTTGCCCTTGTTCATCGGTCATGGAAACTTCCTCCGGGGAAATGCTGAGCAGGCGGTATCTCATTATTTTAGCAACAGTATTCAACCTCCTGCGTTAGCACAAGATGCAAACCAAATATATTTTTGTTTTCACTAAAGAATGGCACGAAAAAGCCCCGAAAATCGGGGCTTAAAAATGTCAGCAAGGACACTTGCCGAGCTTGCCTGCCTGGCTGGGAAAACGGGCATCCAGGCAGTAGCGATGAAAGGCTCGCTCATCCATCGGCGTTTGCCCGGGATGGTGCTCACGCATATGCTTCAGATAAGTTTGATAGTCGTGAACGCCAACCATTAAGCGAAAACTTTGCTTCAATCCCTGCCATATTTGTTGCCAGCGATTAAGAGTTTGCCCGGTGGCCTGGGGTGCGATCGGTAAGCAATGCTGAATGTGCCAGACACCAATCGGTTTTTTCCAGCGATGAATGGACTCAGACATTCCGCACCTCCTCACGCAGGGAGACTTCGGACTCATGGGTGGTAGGTACCTGACTGCCCAGGGCACGGCGAATAACAAAGAACGCTGCAATCAACATGGTGACGGCCACCAGCATAAAGAAGCCACACAGGGCCGCGTTAATTTGATTGCTAAACACGATGGTTTGCATGTCCGCCACGGTTTTCGCCGGGGCGATAATCACACCCTCATCAATCCCTTTACGGAACTTGTTGGCTTGTGCAAGGAAGCCAATGGAGGGCTTCTCGTGGAAAATCTTCTGCCAACCTGCGGTCATGGAGGTCACAAACAGCCAGGCGGTCGGTAAAATCGTCACCCACGCGTAACGCTGTTTCTTCATTTTGAACAGCACCACGGTGCCGAGAATCAACGCCATTGAGGCCAGCATCTGGTTGCCAATGCCAAACAGCGGCCAAAGGGTATTGATGCCGCCCAGCGGATCGACGACACCCTGGTAGACAAAGAAGCCCCATCCGGCTACGGCCACCGTGGTGCCCGCCATATTGCCCAGCCAGGAACGGTTGTTGGCCATGGAGGGCACCACGGTGCCAACCAAATCCTGCACCATAAAGCGACAGGCGCGGGTACCGGCATCGACCGCCGTCAGGATAAACAGCGCTTCAAACAGGATGGCGAAGTGATACCAGAACGCCATCATCACCCGGCTGTTAAATACCTCGGTGATGATGTGCGCCATCCCCACGGCGAAGGTTGGTGCGCCACCTGCCCGCGAGAGGACAGTACTTTCACCCACATCGCGCGCGATACCGCTCAGCATCTCCGGCGTCACGACAAAGCCCCAGCCGTTAATCACTTGCGAAGCGCTCTCAACGGTGGTACCGATCAGTGCTGCGGGTGAGTTCATCGCAAAATAGACGCCCGGATCGAGCACCGAGGCACATATCAGCGCCATGATCGCCACGAAGGATTCCATCAGCATCGCACCATAGCCGATGAATCGGATATGACTTTCACGCTCCACCAGTTTTGGCGTGGTGCCACTGGAGACCAGCGCATGGAAACCGGAGATGGCGCCACAGGCGATAGTGATAAACAGGAACGGGAACAGCGCACCCGAGAACACCGGACCGCTACCGTCGATAAATTTGGTCACTGCCGGCATCTTTAGTTCCGGCATCGCAAACACAATGCCAATTGCCAGACCAATGATGACGCCGATCTTCAGGAAAGTTGACAGGTAATCACGCGGAGCCAGCAGCAGCCACACCGGCAGCGTAGAGGCGACGAAGCCATAGATCACCAGCACCCAGGTCAGTTCGGTGCCTTTCAGTGTGAAGAGCGGTCCCCAATAAGGATCGGCAGCCACATCGCCACCGTAAATGATCGCCGCCATCATCAGCACAAAGCCGATAATCGACACTTCAGCGATCTTGCCGGGGCGCAGATAGCGCATATACACGCCCATAAACAGCGCGATTGGAATGGTTGCGGCGATGGTAAACAGTCCCCACGGACTGTTGGCTAACGCTTTCACCACCACCAGCGCCAGCGCTGACAGGATGATGATCATCACGCCAAGCGCACCGAGCATGGTGACCACGCCCGCAAACGAACCCAGCTCCTGACGTGCCATTTCGCCGAGCGAGCGACCATCGCGGCGCGTGGAGATGAACAGGATCAGGAAATCTTGCACCGCACCGGCCATCATCACGCCGACCAGAATCCAGATGGTGCCAGGCAGAAAGCCCATTTGCGCCGCAAGGATTGGGCCAACCAGCGGACCTGCACCGGCAATCGCCGCAAAGTGGTGGCCAAACAGCACCCATTTGTTAGTGGGCACATAATCGAGACCATCATTCAGCCGTTCTGCAGGCGTGCGGCGACGATCATCCAGTTCGAAAATACGTTCAGCGATAAACAGGCTGTAGAAGCGATAAGCAATGCTGTAGCAGGCAACGGACGCAATAACCAGCCAGACGGCGTTGACGTGTTCGCCACGGCTGAGCGCCAGCATGGCAAACGCACCCGCACCAATTAACGCCACCGCTAACCAGATCAATCCGGTTTTGACGTTGTTCATGAGTTAACTCCTTGTAGAGACCGGGAAAATAGGCGATCGGATACAACAAGTTAAAAGTAATGTAATGAATTGTTAACGACAGGGATTCGAATCAGAAGTGTGAAGCGGAAGGCAAATTTAACAACAGATAAAACTTAGGGGGAAAAATGCGGGATAACGGCTGTTATCCCGCAGATATTCATGCTCAGGCAGCCGGGCGCGCCACCACGCTACGGGTTTCCATACGCACTTCGGCGATGGTCACGTCGATAATGTCGGTCACGCGATAAGCGACTTCGCCTTTGATCTGCACGGTGCCGCTCTCTTGTGAGCACACCAGTTCATCACGCACCGCGTGGATGAACGGGGCAGGGATAAAGGCAACGGCGCCGTTCTCCAGCAGACGTACGCGCATACCGCCACGAGACACGTCGATGATCTCGGCGCTGAATTTGCGATCGGTCCCGGCAGAGGGCGCGAGGAAGCGCGCATACAGCCAGTCACCCACATCACGTTCGGCCATGCGGTTCAGGCGACGACGCTCACTCATAATGGCGGTGAACTCGTCTTTTGGACGGGCAATGCTGTCGCCGCGCACAATGGCTTTCAGCAGGCGATGGTTGATCATATCGCCGAATTTACGAATCGGCGATGTCCAGGTCGCATAGGCTTCGAGGCCCAGACCAAAGTGCGGACCCGGTTCGGTGCCGACTTCAGCGAAGCTCTGGAAGCGACGAATGCGGCTGTCGAGGTACTGCGTTGGCTGGGCATCCAGTTCACGACGCAGCTGGCGGAAACCTTCCAGCGTGGTGATCGCCTGAGGATCCACGGTAATACCGTGACCGGCCAGCACGCCAGCAGCTTGCTCTGCGTTTGCCAGATCGAAGCCGGTGTGCAGGTTATAGATACCGAAGCCCAGCTTCTCCTGCAGCACTTTGGCCGCGCAGACGTTAGCCAGAATCATCGATTCTTCAACGATGCGGTTGGCGATGCGACGTGGCTCAGAAATGATATCCAGCACTTCGCCTTTTTCACCCAGCACAAAGCGGTAATCAGGGCGATCTTTGAACACCAGCGCGTGAGTTTGACGCCACTCGCTGCGCGCCTGACACACACGATGCAACAAGCGAATCTGCCCGGCGATCGCCTCATTCTCTGGCTGCCAGCTACCGGCGTTTTCCAGCCAGTCTGACACTTCGTCATAGACCAGTTTGGCTTTGGATTCGATCCAGGCCGCAAAGAAATGCACTTCACCCGTTACGCTGCCGTCTGCCGTGAGCGTCACGCGACAGGCCAGCGCTGGACGACGCACATTTGGGCGCAGCGAACAGATGTCATCAGACAGTTCGCGCGGCAGCATAGGGATGTTGAAGCCAGGTAAATAGTTGGTGAACGCGCGCTTTGAAGCCAGCTTATCCAGCTCGCTGCCTTCCGCTACGTAAGCGGTCGGATCGGCAATCGCGATGGTCAGCTGCAGATTGCCGTCAGCCTGCTCTTCAACATACAGCGCATCATCCATATCTTCGGTGCTGGCGCTATCGATGGTGACGAAGTTCAGCGCGGTAAGGTCTTCGCGCTGCAGGTGCTCATCCAGCATTTCGCCGAAGCCAACGTTCGGGGCTTCGCGCTCCAGATTATGGCGCGACAGGGTGACCCACCACGGCGCAAGATAATCGTCCGCAGTGACAATGAATTCGGTCAGTTCAGCATAGAATCCGCGATCGCCTTTCAGCGGATGGCGGCGCATTTCCGCCACGGCCCAGTCGCCATTCTGAAAATCATGGGTGACGTCGCGGGCAGTGCGGCACTGGATCGCCTCTTTCAGCAGCGGATGGTCAGGCACAATCGACAAACGATCGTCCTTCTTCTGCACGCGGCCCACAAAGCGGGTCAGGAACGGCTCAATCAGGGTTTCCGGCTCGGCGCTCTCGCGATCTTTATCAGTGTGGATCACCGCAGAAATACGGTCACCGTGCATCACTTTTTTCATCTGCGGAGGGGGAATGAAGTAGCTTTTTTGGGCATCGACTTCGAGGAAGCCAAAGCCTTTTTCCGTGCCTTTCACAACACCTTCGGCGCGCGGAGTTTGCGCGTGAAGCTTCTCTTTAAGCTGCGCGAGCAGCGGGTTATCCTGGAACATAATGTATTTAGTTTCGTGGCCTAAGAGCGGTGGACAGTTTTACGCGAATCAGGGGCGCGCGGCAAGGCCAAAACAGGCTAAAAAGCCGCATTACGCGGCTTTTTACCTTCTGATAACGCTGACGACTCAGGCAATACGTTGGGTCGGTTCAGCGGCGGTTAACGCCAGTTTTACCGGCACCGATTTCGAGGTCGGCGTCCCGCTGCCGTCACCATAGCTGGAGAGCGGCACCAGCGGGTTGGTTTCCGGATAATAGGCCGCGAGATTACCGCGCGGAATGTTATACGGCACCAGCTTAAAGCCACTCACACGACGCGTCAGGCCATCATTCCACAGTGTTTCGATATCCACCAATTGGCCTTCACTGAAGCCGAGTGACGCCATGTCATCCGGGTGGATAAACACCACTTCACGCTGACCATACACGCCGCGGTAGCGGTCATCGAGGCCGTAAATGGTGGTGTTGTACTGGTCATGCGAACGCAGAGTTTGCAACGTGAACGGCACCTCCACTTCGCTGCCCAGCTGTGGGAACAGCGAGGTTGGCAAGGCTGCCGCGCTGAACTCCGCCCGTTTGCTTGGTGTATTAAAACGCAACTCCGCTGCTGCGCTACCCAGGTAGAATCCACCCGGAATATCACACTTGTTATTGAAGTCAGCAAAGCCAGGAATGGTGGCGCCAATGTGATCGCGGATCACGTTGTAATCATCGGCCATGCCCAGCCAGTCAATCTTGTCACTGCCCAGCGTGGCGTGTGCAATACCGGCCACAATCGCGGTTTCGGAGCGCTGGGTGTCTGCCAGAGGAATACCCACACCTTCTGAGGCGTGCACCATGCTGAAAGAGTCTTCAACGGTGATGAACTGGTTACCGCTGGCCTGACGATCGCGCTCAGTACGGCCGAGCGTCGGCAGAATCAAACCTTCGTGGCCCGGCACCAGATGGCTGCGATTGAGTTTTGTGCTGATGTGCACGGTCAGACCGCAATGCTGAAGCGCTTCCTCCGTCACCGGGGAATCGGGTGCGGCAGCCGCAAGGTTGCCGCCCAGAGCGATTAACACTTTTACTTCATCACGCAGCATCGCGCCCAGCGCTTCAACGGTGTTATGACCGTGTTCACGCGGCGGTTCGAAGCCGAAATGCGCGCCTAAGGCATCAAGGAACGGCTTATTGGGTTTCTCATCGATCCCCATGGTGCGGTTCCCCTGCACGTTACTGTGGCCGCGCACCGGACACAGGCCAGCGCCTTTTTTACCCAGCTGTCCAAACAGCAGTTGCAGGTTGGTTATCTCACGCACCGTATCAACGGAGTGTTTATGCTGAGTCACGCCCATCGCCCAGGTAATGATGACACGCTCAGCACTTTGGTAGATCGCGGCCGCTTCCCGAATCTGCGCTTCGCTCAGGCCGGATTGACGCACGATATCGTCCCAGCGCGTGTTATCCACGGCAGCCAGATAGCTCTCAATGCCATGGGTGTTGGCGTCGATAAATTCTTGATCGAAGATGCCCGGTTCACCCGCAGCTAAACGCTCGCGTTGCACTTCCAGCAGAGTTTTCACCATGCCGCGAATCGCTGCCATGTCACCGCCAAGATTGGGCTGATAATAGGCAGAACTAATGGTTCCCGCCATGGAGGTGACGACTTCCAGTGGTTTCTGCGGGTCGGCAAAACGTTCTAACCCACGCTCGCGCAGTGTGTTGAACGTCACAATTTTCGCACCGTGATCGGCTGCGTGGCGCAGGCTGTGCAGCATACGTGGATGGTTAGTGCCCGGATTTTGACCGATAACGAAAATTGCATTGGCGTGGTCAAAATCATCGAGACGAATGGTGCCTTTCCCGACGCCGATGCTGCGCTTCAAGCCGGTGCCGCTGGCTTCGTGGCACATGTTGGAACAGTCAGGGAAGTTATTGGTGCCCATCACACGGCCAAACAGTTGATAGAGCCATGAGGCTTCGTTACTGGCGCGCCCGGAAGTGTAAAGTTCCATCTGGTCGGGATGGTCCATCGCCTTGAGGTGACGGGCAATCATCGCCAACGCATCATCCCAGCTGATCGGTTCATAGTGATCGGTGGCGCTGTTATAGCGCATCGGATGCGTCAGGCGTCCCTGATACTCAAGGAAATAGTCGCTCTGTTGATACAGGGTGCTCACGCTGTGCTGAGCGAAAAACTCGGGCTCCACCACGCGGCGAGTCGCTTCCCAGGTCACGGCTTTCGCGCCGTTCTCACAGAAGCTGAAGGTGCTCTTGTTGTCATCACCCCATGCACAACCCGGGCAGTCAAAGCCACGCGCTTTGTTCATGCGCATCAAATTGCGCATGTTTTTCAGCGCAGCTTTACTATCAAGGACGAAACGGGTGGTTGCTTCCAAAGAACCCCAGCCGCCAGCAGCGGCACGATAAGGCTGAATTTTACGTTTAAATTTCATAGTCGTTGCAGGCTTATTGTTTATGAATTGTTATCAGAATATGACTTCTGTTGTGAGGAAGTGTGCGACTGACAGCAAAAGTTGTCTAATTGATTGGTTTAATGGTGCGATAGGCGGCGTTTATCGCGTTCAAGCCCGCAGAAGCGTGATGCAGTTCAAACTTTATCCGCTGGCAGGACCGGGCTGCGACGTGAGAATCCAATAACTGGCTAATAATTGCTCTTTCTATCGATGAAAGGGCGCGCACCATGAAGAATCTTGCCAGCCAAATTCATGCCTTCGGTAAAGCATTAATGATGCCGATCTCCGTTATTGCCGCTGCCGGTATCTTTCTCGGTCTGGCTGCCGCGATGCAGAATCCCGCCGTCACCGGTGATGCCTTTGCCAATCTACAGGTGCCACAGCTGATTATTGGCTTTATCCGCAAAGTGGCGGCGGCTTTATTTGCCAATCTGCCCGTGTTCTTCGCCGTTGCCAGCGCCATCGGTCTGGCGAAAGCGGAGAAGCCTACTGCGGCTTTTGCGGCAGTCATTGGCTATGTCGTGATGAATGTGGGCATCAGTGCTACGCTGGCCGCCAAAGGGCTGACGGCGGCTACTACGACCCCAGAAGCCTTACAGCAAGCAGGCCTGGATCAAACCACGGCGATGATGACCTCGGCAGAGTACATCGAGATGCTGGGCATCTTTACTTACAACATGAGTGTGCTTGGCGGCGTGATTGCCGGGCTGTTCACCGTGGCACTGCATAATCGCTTTTACACGCAACCATTGCCGACGGCGATTAGCTTTTTCGGCGGGCGGCGCTTTGTTCCCATCGTCACCGTTATCGTCTTGCCGCTGATTGGCGTGCTGCTGGCCTTGATCTGGCCCACGATCGGCGAAGGCATTGCCTGGGTCGGCAAGATGATTGGGAAAAGCGGCCAGTACGGCGCGTTTCTGCTGGGAACCGGCGAACGTCTGCTTATCCCGACTGGCTTGCACCATATACTCAATGAAACAGTGCGTTTCACCCCTATCGGTGGCATGGCGACGGTGGACGGGCAAACCATTGTTGGTGCACTGAATATCTTCAACACTTCGCTCACCCATCCAGGCGCTATACCTGATGAGACGGTGCGCAGTGCCACCCAATTCCTGGCCCAGGGTAAAATCCCGGTGATGATGTTCGGCTTGCCTGCTGCTGCACTGGCGATCTACCACACCGCGCGCCCGGAGCATAAACAGCGGGTTAAAGCGCTGGTGATGGCAGGTGCGTTGACCTCCTTCACCACCGGCATCACTGAACCGCTGGAGTTCTGTTTTATCTTCGTATCACCGGTGCTTTATATCCTGCATGCGTTGCTGACCGGTCTGTCATTTATGCTGATGTCGATGCTGCATTTAATGATCGGCAACGTGCAGGGCGGCGCGATCGATCTGGTGGTGTTCGGTATACTCGGTGGCAGTAAAACCCAATGGTGGTGGACGGTAGCGCTGGGGGTGATTTATGCGCCGATCTACTATTACGGCTTCCGTTTTGTCATTACGCGCATGCGAGTGGAAACGCCTGGACGAGAATCGGATGAGGAGCCGCAAACCGTGCAGGTGACAGCCGATGAACGTACTAAGGTGATCATCAGCGGGTTGGGCGGCGAGGCCAATATAGAGGACGTCGATTGCTGTTTCACCCGCCTGCGGGTGCGCGTGAAAGAGATGAATGAAGTGGTCGTTCAAACGTTGCTGACCACTGGCGCCAACGGTGTTAACCGGGTCAGCGATCACGATGTGCAGGTCATTTACGGTCCGCAGGTGGAGAAAATTGCCAACGACGTGAAAAGTGCCTTAGGCGTGGCATAACATATTTAGTTATCACGCTAATAATAAAATTAGCAATCAATGTTAAATCCATACGGCTGAGATGGGAGATGATGACTTCGCCCCTTCAAGAGCTAAGCCATTAAGAGTGCCGGAGATAAGCGCCGGGTGGGGCATTAACTTTCAACCGAAGGCTGCCAAACGGCGGCCTTTGTGCTTTTTGCATTGTGAACCGGATAAAGCCGCGCGGGTTTGCTAACATAGCGCGATCGTGACTTCAGGGCGGATATTAACATCGACATCAAGCAATTGATTTATTTATGCAATCTTGAGCGCGAGCGCCATTTTGGCCGCGCGGCAGAGGCCAGTTTTGTCAGTCAGCCGACCTTATCGATGCGGTTAAAAAACCTTGAGCGTGAACTGGGTTTATCGCTGATCAATCGCAGCAACAACTTTGACGGCTTTACGCCGGAAGGGGAACGGGTGCTGACCTGGGCGCGTGAAATCGTGTCGGTTTACTCGGGACTGAAGCTGGAAGTCGAGTCGCTGAAGCATGGCGTCAACGGCACGCTGCGCCTGGGCGTGATGCCACAGTGCAGTGTCGCCTTGCCGGCGTTATTAAAAGCGGTTGAAACGCGCTATCCGCAGCTGGATTATCGTGTCTCCGCCATGAGTGCGGACCAACTGCTGGAGGCACTGAATAGCCATACGGTGGACGGCGGCATTGGTTTCTTCGAGCTCACCGCTCTGCGAGAATTACACTTTCAGACCGCGCTGTTGAAAGATCCCGGCGTGGAGGCGATTTTTAATCCTGAGCACTTCCCGGATTTACTTCAACACGACACGGTTTCACTTGCGCAACTGGCGCAGCTTCCGCTGTGCCTTGCGGAACCCACGCGCTATTTCCGTCGTTACGTGGATAGCCAACTGCGCGAAACCGGTTTGCTACCGCGAGTGATTGTGGAAAGTGCCTCGATTATGCAGCTATTACAGAGCGCGCAGGTGGGATTAGGCGTGATGGTGTCGCCGCGCGGACATTTACTGCCGGAAATGCTGCAAAATGTGGCGCGGAGGCCGATTGCGATGGCACCCATGGGACGCCAGGCCGCGTTGGTGGTTGCTGAGCCGGGCAGGGCATCGCCGCTGGCTCAACATTTCTTTGACGAAGCGCGGCGCCATCTGCCGGATTAACGCGTTTCACCCAGCGCCATCCATAACCGATCCTGCCAGCTGGCAAACGCCACTGCTTGCAACAGAGCGAAAATGCGCTCGGTTCCCCATCCCGCATTCAGCAATGGCTGCAAGTGTGCTGCGCTAAAACGCTCTGGCATGCGAACCAGCTGAGCGGTAACGCCAATCACCGGCTGCACTTCTCCCGCTTTATCAACATCTGCAAGCAATGCTTCGCGCTGGCAAGCGGCATGACGCGTGAACGGGCGCTGACAACCCAGGATGCGCGCGCAGGTTGCCAGCGCCAACGCGGATTGCTCATCATGATGTTCACCGATGCGCTGTTGCAAAGTCGCCCAGCCATACAGCGCCTGCGCGTCATGCACCAGCAACCAAATCGCGTCCTCTAATCCTTCGATGCCCTGACAGAAGGTTATCGCCGCCAATTGATCGGCACTGGCATAGCGTAACTCAACCGGTTTGAGCGCGTGCTGCCATGCGGTGTCGCGGTCAAAAAGCGCCGGATCGGCATCCGCTGGTGGTGATACGCCAGGTATCCAGCGTACCGGTAAGCCCATCATGGCTTGCAGTGCCGCGACCACTCGCGCCTGATAGCTGACAAATCCAACCAGTTGATTGAGAGTGACGATATCTGGCTCAGTGAGCCCGACGGCATCCAGGGCGCTGATACCAGTGACATTGATCAGAGCCGGTTGCATCGCCAACTGACGCGCGTACTGGGTGATTTGTGTCAGGCGGTTGTTACTCTCGCGAGAGGAATCCGGGCCCGGCAGGGGGTTGAGGCGCGCCGAGTAGTGATTACACAGTCTCTGCACACCGGCAACCTGCGCCACCGTCAACGCGGTACTGAGACGATCGTAGAGCGTTAAGGTATGCGTGAGTGAGTTGCTCAGCGTATCCGGCAGCAAAATCTGGCTCAGATCGCGCGCGGCCAGTAACGCCGGCTGGAAACTAGTAAACAGGGGCTGAAGAGCAGTGGCTTCCTGTTGCAGACCTAATAAAAAGCGATCTTCGAGAAAGGCGGCTTCGGGCACTAATGGCGTGGTGGCGTGGGTGTGCGGGCGAGTCTGGCTTTCATAAAACCAGTGGTCATGGCCGGGAGAACGGCGTTGTTCCATGGTCATTCCTTGCGCAAAAAACGGTCTGGGTACGCGACGGGCAAATCTGAAAAGCGCATCGCCACCAAAAGGCTAGCTTATCGTCGCTGAAGCACTGGCTGTGGCAAAAGAATGAAGGGGAATAATTAAGATCGAATGAATCTATACGCCTGAAAATTCAAGCGGTAGCCAACAGGGAGAGGTGAGTTTGCGGGAAACGTCAGTCGAAAGTGAACAGGGCGAAAATCGGTGAAGACAGCTGAGACTTCGCTAAGAAAAAAGGCGAGCACCCGGCTCGCCTTCAGAACTTATTTCAGTTCCAGCTCGTTCATCGCGGCAATGCTGAAGCCGCCATCAACGTGTACCACTTCACCGGTGATACCACCCGCCAGATCAGAGCACAGGAAGGCCGCAGAGTTACCCACGTCTTCGATGGTGACAGTACGGCGAATTGGAGTAACAGCTTCACAGTGAGCCAGCATCTTACGGAAATCTTTGATGCCTGATGCTGCCAGGGTACGGATTGGACCCGCGGATACGGCGTTAACACGCGTACCTTCAGGACCCATCGCGTTCGCCATGTAACGTACGTTGGCTTCCAGAGACGCTTTAGCCAGACCCATTACGTTGTAGTTCGGGATCGCGCGCTCAGCACCCAGATAAGACAGGGTCAGCAGGGCTGAATTCGGGTTCAGCATTGCACGGCACTCTTTCGCCATCGCCACGAAGCTGTAGGCAGAGATGTCGTGAGCGATTTTGAAGCCTTCACGGGTCACGGCGTTCACGTAGTCACCATCCAGCTGATCGCCAGGTGCGAAACCAATTGAGTGAACAAAACCGTCAAATTTTGGCCAGGTTTTTGCCAGTTCGGTGAACAGCGCAGTGATACTCTCGTCTTCTGCCACATCGCACGGCAGAACAATGTCAGAACCCAAATCTTTAGCGAACTCTTCCACACGACTTTTCAACTTGTCGTTCTGGTAGGTGAAAGCCAGTTCTGCGCCCTGTTTGTGCATCGCCTGTGCAATACCGTAGGCAATGGAGAGTTTACTGGCAACGCCAGTAATCAGAATGCGCTTACCGGAAAGAAAACCCATAGCTGTAATCCTTATGGTCATTGTTGTTGGCGGTCGCAATGATTAAATAGTAGGCGACCGACGTTAATCGACGTGCGGATTCTAGCACGTCTCTCTCAAATGCGGTAAATCGCACCGCGTTTTCGCGATGTGATGAACAATCAACGCACTTTGCGCCAGGCTTCAGCGGTTAAGGCTTCGCCAAAATGGCTGGTGATCAGCCGCTTAGTGAGGTCATGCAGTGGCGAGGCCAGCACATCAGCCGTGCCGCCGCGTTCCACCACTTCACCCTGATGCATCACCAGCACCTGATCGCTGATGTGCTTCATCATGCCGATATGTTGCGTCACATAAATATAGGCGATGCCGTGCTTCTCCTGCAGTTCCAGCATCAGATTGACCAGCTGCGAACGCATGGTCATATCCAGTGAGGCGAGGGCCTCATCGGCAACAATCACTTTCGGCTGCAGGATCAGTGCGCGAGCCAGTGCCAGACGCTGCTTCTGGCCGGGAGCCAGCATATGCGGATAGTAACCGGCGTGATCGCGCAGCAAACCCACCTGGCGCAGTGTGGCAATAATGCGCTTCTCTCGCTCTTCATCATCCAGTTCGGTGTTCAGGCGCAGCGGGAAATCAAGGATCTGACTGACGCGCTGGCGCGGATTAAGCGAGGTTGAAGGATCCTGAAAAATCATGCGAATACGCTGGCTGCGATAACCGTAATCGCCATACTCCAGCGGATGATCGTCGATCAGCATCTCACCTGCCGTCGGGGCCACCATGCCGCTCAACATTTTCGCCAGCGTGGATTTCCCCGAGCCGTTCTCGCCAATGACCGCTAAGGTCTGCTTCTCACGCAAGGTGAAGCTTACCCCTTTCACCGCCTCCACATGCTGTCGGCGAAACAGACCGGTGCGATAGCGATAGGTTTTACTCAGGTTGCGCACTTCCAGCAGCGTTTCCATGCTCATTGCCCCTCCACATTTAACGGGAAGTGACAGGCAAACAGGTGGGATTTAGTGCCGGTGAGGCGCGGCGTCTCAATGCATTTACGCTGCGCATAGGGACAGCGCGGGCCCAGACGACAGCCAATCGGTAAATGCTCCAGTGAGGGAATCGCGCCGGACAGTGTGTTCAGGCGGCTTTTATGCGGCAGCGCACTGCCAAAGTCGGGCATCGCGCGAATCAGCGCCTGGGTGTAAGGATGGTGTGGCGTATCCATTAAATCTTCACTCTGCGCGGTTTCAACGGTCTGTCCGCAGTACATCACGTTAATGCGATCCGCCCACTGGCTCATGGTGCGCAGGTCATGACTGATCAGCAAAATCGTGGTGTTGTTATTTTGGTTTAGGCGGCTCAACAAGCGGAATATTTGTGCCTGCGTGGTCGGTTCCATAGCATTGGTCGGCTCATCGGCGATCAGCAGACGCGGCTGATTGGCCAGTGCGATGGCGATCATCACCTTCTGACATTCACCTTCCGTCAATTCATACGGGAAACTGCGCATGATGTCTTTGTGGTCTTTAATGCCCACGCGGTGCAACAGCTCGATGGCACGCGCTTTGCGCCAGAACCACAAACGCTGATACCAGCGCCCTTTAAACGTCCAGCGTGGGATCGCCTGCATCAACTGGCGGCCGATGCTTTCAGAGGGATCCAGGCAGGATTGCGGTTCCTGGAAAATCATCGACACGTTATGGCCGACAATGCGGCGTCGTTCGCGCGGCGACAAACGCAGCAAATCGATATCATCGAACACCATACGATCGGCGGTGACGCGCCAGTTGTCTTTGGTTACGCCGCAAATCGCTTTCGCAATCAGGCTTTTGCCGGAGCCGGATTCCCCCACCAGCCCACGTACTTCACCTTCACTGAGCGTCAGATTAATGCGATCAACGGCCTTCACCGGACCTTCTGAGGTCATGAACTCAATAGTGAGATTACGAATATCCAGTAACGGCATTATTCAGCTCCCGCTTCTACAGCGCGACGGATGCCATCGCCCAGCAGGTTAACGATCAACACACTGACCATCAGCGCGACGCCGGGCAGCATCACGGTCCAGGGCGCGACATAAATCAGCTCCAGCGCATCGCCCAGCATCGCTCCCCATTCCGGTGAGGGCAGCTGTGCCCCTAAATCGAGGAAACCGAGTGCGGCAATGTCGAGAATGGCCATGGATAGTGAACGCGTAAATTCCCCGACCAGCAGCGGCAGGACATTGGGTAGCACCGCGTTCCACAGAATATTCAGATTGCGCGCGCCATCCAGACGCAGCGCCACCACGTACTCTTTTTCCATCTCGTTATGTACCGCAGTATAGATCTCCCGCACCAGGCGCGGAATGATTGCCAGCAATACCGCCAGCATGGCGTGTTCAAGACGCGGGCCTAAAAAGGCCACTACAATGATTGCCAGCAGCAGCGAAGGGATGGAGAGCAAGGTATCCAGCACGTGGTTCATTACCGCAGAGCGCAAACCGTGGGTAATGCCAGCCAGCACCCCCAGGATCAGGGCGCAGATCGCGGCTAAAACCGTCACCATGATGGCCGAACCAACCGTTGGCGCTACGCCGCTCAGCAGGCGACTCAATACATCGCGGCCCAAATCATCGGTGCCGAGGAAGAAGGAGACATCCCCGTAGCGCGACCAGGAAGGGGGCAACAGTTGATAGCCGAGGAACTGCTGATCAATGCCATAGGGCGACAATAAGCCGCCAAACAGGCACAGGAATAACAGGGCACCAAAGCCGTACAATCCGATCATGCCACTGGTATCACGATAAAAACGCTGCCAAAACAGACGAAACGGGCTGGGCAGCCGCTTCTCTGCATAGATATCATCGTAAGGCATACCATTCCTTGTGTTTCAACGGATTAAGCGCCGCACCCAGAATATCTGACAGCACGCTGACCAGAATCACCAAACCGCCGACCACCATCACACCGGCAGAGATGGCCGCATAATCCTGCTGACGAATGGCGTTGATCAACCAGCGGCCAATGCCCGGCCAGTTGAACACCACTTCCGTAATCATCGCCAGCGTCAGCATGGTAGAGAACTGCAAACCCAGACGCGGGATGACGGGCGGCAGCGCGTTGTGCAGCACATGGCGGCGAATCACGGTGAAGCGAGATAATCCGCGCGTGGCCGCCGCTTTCACATAGTTTTTATCCATGACATCGCTGGTGCTGCTGCGCAGTAAACGAATGACCTCGGTGGTTGGCGCGACCGCCAGGACCACCACCGGCAAAATCATATGAGTCAGGGCACTCATCAACATCTCATGACGCCACGGTGAAGGACTCAGCCAGGCATCAATCAGTGCAAAGCCGGTCACGTTCTGTACCGGGTAGAGCAGATCAAAGCGCCCGGAAACCGGCAACCAGCCCAGTGTCAGGGAGAAGAACAGGGTGAACAGCAGTGCCAGCCAGAACACCGGCATCGAGAAACCGAGCAGTGCCAGTGCGCTGATGGCTTTATCCTGCCATTTTTTGCGCATCACACCCGCGCAAATTCCCAGCGGAATACCCACCAGCAGCGCCAGCATGAAGGCCAGAATGCAAAGCTCCAGCGTGGCGGGGAACACCTCGCGCAGTTGCAGGTCGATCAGCTGGCCGTTGGTGCTGGAAACACCGAAGTCAAATTGCAGCAGGCCTTTAAACCAGAACCACCAGGCATCGAACAGTGAGGCACCTTCCAGCGGCGCATTCGGCGTAAAGTAGCTAAGACTGAAACTCACCAGCGACAATAAAAACAGGGTGATCAGCAGCAACAGCAGGCGACGCAATATATAGATGATCATGCTTATTCCTCGCTGCTCTCATCACGGTAAACCCCGGCAAACGAGGCATTCCCGAACGGACTTAGCACCAGGCCTTTAATATCATGGCGATATGCCTGTAAACGCAACGATGACGCCAGCGGCAATACCGGTAATTCCTGCGCCAGAATTTGCTGTGCCTGATCGTAGCTGTCGATGCGCGCCGAAAGTTGTTGCGACAACAGCGCCCGTTGCAATGATTCATCAAAGGCCGGTGAACACCAGTGCGCAAAGTTGGTCTGCGAGCGGATGGCTGCACAGCTCAACAGCGGCCGAAAGAAGCTGTCCGGGTCGTTACTGTCTGTTGCCCAGCCGGTCAGCGTCAGATCATGATTCATCGCCATCAACTGCGCTTCCTGGAAACGGCCTTCCACCGGCGCGATGGTGACGCGCACGCCAACCTGAGCCAAATCGGCTTGCAGCAGCTCAGCGGTTTTCAGTGGGCTGGGGTTCCAGGATTGTGAGGTGGTGGGCACCACAAGTCGCAAGTGCAGATCTTCTAGCCCAAGCGCTTTCAGCGCTTCACGAGCTTTCGCCGGATTGTATTCGGTGACCCGCGCATCATTATCATACGCCCAGGAAGCACGCGGTAAAATGGAGGCGGCGGTTTCAGCAGTGCCGTAATAGATCGATTCCATCAGGCGTTCGTTATTGATCGCCAGCGCCAGCGCGTGACGCACTTCCGGGCGGTCCAGTGGCGGTTTACGCGTGTTGAAAGCTAAATAGGCGATGTTCATGCCGGGGCGCAGCGTCATACGTAAACGCGGGTCATCGCGCAGGATGGAGAGCTGACTGGCTGCCGGATAGGCCAGTACATCGCATTCGCCGGTGAGCAATTTCGAAAGACGTCCCGTTCCGCCCACGCCAAGATCGATCACCACCTGTTGCAGACGCGGCACACCTTTCCAATACTGCGGATTACGCGCAAGGCGCAGATATTGCCCGGTGCGGTACTCGCTCAACTGGAACGGTCCGGTACCCACCGGTTCGCGATCCAGACGCTCCTGCTGGCCTTTCGCCGTCAGCTTGTCGGCGTATTCCTGTGACAGGATTGGCGCGTAATGCGTAGCGATGTGCCAGAGGAAAGAGGCGTCCGGACTGTTGAGACGGATTTCTACCGTGTCGTTGTCCAGTTTTTTAACACTTTGTACCGAGTCAGAGAACTGCAAACTATCGAAATAGGGATAGCTGCCACCGTTGACGTTATGCCATGGATGCTGGCGGTTAAACATGCGCGCAAAGCTGAACACCACGTCATCGGCATTCATTTTTCGCGTGGGTTTAAACCAGTTAGTGTGCTGGAAAGAGACATCTTTGCGCAGATTAAAACGATAAGTGGCACCGTTGTCACGCACTTCCCAGCTCTGTGCCAGGTCAGGAATCAGGCGATAAGTGTAAGGGTCCACATCCAGCAGGCGGTCATAGAGCTGTGCCGCCAGCGTATCCACAACCAGGCCGCTGCTGACCATTTGTGGATTAAAGGTATTGACCGTGCCATTGACGCAATAAACAAAACCGCTATTACGGATGTTATTGGTTGGTGCGGCCAGCGCAGACGCACTCAATACGCTGAGACCGAGCAGCAGCGAGGAGAATAATTTTGGCATAGAACTCAACGATTCTGAGGCAATAGCGTGAGTGTATCGCAAACGTCACGCACTCCCCAAATTCATGATGGTTCTGCGTTGTTTTTCGCCAATCTGGCGAAGGGGTAATCACAATGTTAGTGTGGAAATGAGAAAAATTCTCAATTAGGGCTTTACAGATGATAATAAGAATGATTATTATTCTTCTGCGCTTCGACGGTGGCTCTACCGAAGAAGAGCACGACATTGCTCACATTGCTTCCAGTATTAAGTTGCCCGCCTAGTGCGGGCTTTTTTTTGTGTGTCATTTTTCCCGTCATCTTTTGCACTGTTGCTGCGTTGGCTGCGCGCACTAACCCCAGTCACATACTGATGTATGCTCCCGGGGATTAGCGCACTTGCCGCCTTGCGTCAGCACAAAAGCTATAGGGAAAACCGACCCACACCTGAGCTGTCGTTGAAAAACCTTTCGACCAGTTAAACGATGATGTGGGGATTTCTCCGCTAGCAGCAAAGCCACGATGTACGCCCTAATAATCACTAGGGTGCACATTTTCATCTTATGTGGCTAAGGCTAATCCATATCACGTGCCGCATACCGTGCTTGTTCATAATTTATCGTAATTGTTGGTACGTCATCCGCAGTAATTCGGCGCCGCAGCGTTTGCAGCACGCGCTTTGGTGTTCAATCTTCGTCCCGCGCCTGAATGCCGTGCTTTTTCATCATGGCGCGTAACTGATGGTAGGTGACCCGCAGTAGCTCGGCGGCGCGGCGTTGGTTGTATTTTGCCTGTTGCAAGCTGGCTTCGACCAGGTCGCGCTCATGCTGATTTTGCCACTGGCGCAGATCAAGTGGCAGGGCGGGTAAGCCGCTGGTGTTGTGTTCAGAGTGGGTTTCAGGCGCGGCGTTGCGCGGGGCGAAAGGGTTGATGATGATGTTATCCAGCTCTTCTTCTGCGCTGTGATGGCGATACACCGAGCGTTCCACCACATTCTTCAATTCGCGCACGTTGCCCGGCCAGCTGTAAGTGAGCAGCGTGAGCTGAGCACGTTCGCTGAAACCGGGGAATAATGGCAGGCCGAGTTCGCGGCACATCTGGATAGCAAAGTGTTCGGCCATCACCAGGATATCGCTGCGGCGTTCGCGCAACGGCGGCAGTTGCACCACATCAAAAGCGAGGCGATCGAGCAGGTCGGCGCGGAATTTTCCTGCAGCAGCCAGTGCGGGTAGATCTTCATTGGTGGCACACACCAGACGCACATTGACCTGCAAGGACTGATTGCCGCCAACACGCTCTAACTGGCCGTATTCGATGACACGTAGCAGCTTTTCCTGCACCAGCATCGGCGCGGTCGCCAGCTCATCGAGGAACAAGGTGCCGGCGTCAGCACGCTCAAAGCGGCCAAGATGACGTTTTTGCGCGCCGGTAAACGCCCCGGCTTCGTGGCCGAACAGTTCGGAATCGAGCAGGTTTTCATTCAGTGCCGCGCAGTTCAGCGACACAAAAGGCCCTTGCCAGCGATCGGAGAGATAGTGCAGGCGGCTGGCAATCAACTCTTTACCGGTTCCGCGTTCGCCAATGACCAGCACCGGTTTTTCCAGCGGCGCGAGACGGGAAACCTGCTCCAGCACCTCCAGAAAGTTATTCGATTCGCCCAACAGGTTATCGTTACCATTTGCCATGATGAATTTCGCCACTGGTTAATCAATTTCACTACATTAATAGATGCTTACGTGAAAGTAAAATATGCAAAACAAGCAAAATCAACAAATTAAAAGTTGGCACGCCATTTGTATTAAGAAACCGTGCACCGCACAACCACATGACAAATAGAGGAACATCATTATGGGTATTTTTTCTCGTTTCGCCGACATCGTGAACGCTAACATCAATTCCCTGCTGGAACGCGCCGAAGATCCGCAGAAACTGGTACGCCTGATGATTCAGGAAATGGAAGACACGCTGGTGGAAGTTCGCTCCACCTCAGCGCGCGCGCTGGCAGAAAAGAAACAGCTGCTGCGCCGTATCGAGCAGGCCGAAATTCAGCAGGCTGAATGGCAGGAAAAAGCTGAGCTGGCCATCAGCAAAGAAAAAGAAGACTTAGCGCGTGCTGCGCTGATTGAAAAACAGAAACTAACCGATCTGATTGCAGCACTCAAACAAGAAGCCATTCAGGTTGAAGAAACACTGGATCGCATGAAAGGCGAGATCGGTGAGCTGGAGAAAAAACTCAGCGAAACCCGTGCACGCCAGCAGGCCTTGACGCTGCGTCATCAGGCGGCATCTTCTTCCCGCGATGTGCGCCGTCAGCTGGACAGCGGTAAGCTGGATGAAGCCATGGCGCGCTTCGAGTCCTTCGAACGTCGTATCGACCACATGGAGGCGGAAGCGGAGAGTCAGCGTTTTGGTAAGCCAAAAGGTCTCGACCAGGAGTTTGCCGAGCTGAAAGCTGACGACGAAATCAGCCAGCAACTGGCCGCGCTGAAAGCCAAAATGAACCGCAGCGAGTAAGGGACGTAGGGCTCGACGCTGAGCCCCTCGACCAGAGTGTTAATGATTAAGGAGAGTCAATGAGCGCACTTTTTCTCGCCATACCCCTGACGATCTTCGTGCTCTTTGTGGCGCCGATCTGGTTATGGCTGCACTACAGCAACAAACGCAACGGTGGCGCGGAACTGTCATCAGGCGATATGCAGCGTCTGCAACAGCTGACGCAAGACGCGCGCCGCATGCGTGAACGTGTGGAAGCACTCGAAGCCATTCTGGATGCGGAGCATCCAAACTGGAGGCAACCATGATGAATGGCCGCAAATTGTGGCGCATCCCGCAGCAAGGCAAAGTGCGCGGCGTCTGTGCCGGTCTGGCGGAATATCTGGATATTCCGGTGCGCCTGTTACGTGTGATTGTGGTGCTGTCGCTGTTTTTCGGGTTGTTCATGTTTACCGTGGTGGCGTACTTCATCCTGGGCTTTGTGCTGGATGAAAAGCCCGCAGATGCTCCAGACCAGCATACGCCAACTGCACGTGATTTACTGGATGAGCTGGAAACATCGTTGAACAGTGATGAGCGTAACGTGCGAGATATCGAACGCTACGTCACCTCCGAGACCTTCAGCGTGCGCAGCCGCTTCCGTCAAATCTGATTTTTTCCGCCGGGCCCACTGCGGGTCCGCTTCACCGCATATTCTTAAGGAGTGGAGATGTACAATTCGCGTATGACTGCTCTGCGCCGCCGCGCAACACCTGCGTTGAAGTCGGCGGGGAAATTCATCATCATCAGTGCAGTAACCTATGGGCCCGGCGGATTAGCTGGCTGGGCAGTGAAATCGGTGGCGCGTCGCCCGTTGCGCCTGCTTCTGGCGGCCGCCCTGGAACCGTTGCTGAGTAAGGTATTCAAACGCCTGTCAGCACGTTTCGTCAGGGAGATGGATGAAAAGACTGCAAAATGAACTGGCGGCGTTGATGAATCGCGGTGTTGACCGCCACTTACGCCTTGCCGTAACGGGTCTGAGCCGCAGCGGCAAAACCGCGTTTATCACCTCGCTGGTGAACCAACTTCTCAATGTACACAGCGGCGCCCGTTTGCCGCTGTTTTCCGTTGTGCGTGAAGAGCGCCTGCTGGGCGTCAAACGTGTGCCGCAGCGTGAGCTGGGCACGCCACGTTTTACCTATGACGAAGGGCTGGCGCAACTCTATGGCACGCCTCCCATCTGGCCAACGCCGACACGCGGCGTCAGTGAAATGCGTCTGGCGCTGCGCTATCGGCCAGAGCAATCGCTGTTGCGCCACTTCAAAGATACCGCCACGCTCTATCTGGAAATTGTCGATTACCCTGGTGAATGGCTGCTCGATCTGCCGATGCTGGCGCAGGATTACCTCAGCTGGTCACGACAGATGATGGGCTTGCTGCAGGGCGATCGCCAGCAATGGGCGGCGCGCTGGCATAGCCTATCTCAGGATCTCGATCCTTTTGCCGCAGCGGATGAAAATCGTCTGGCGGAGATTGCCGCGGCCTGGACGGATTATCTGCATCAGTGCAAAACCGAGGGATTGCACTTTATCCAGCCTGGCCGCTTCGTACTGCCGGGTGATTTGGCAGGTGCCCCGGCACTGCAGTTCTTCCCCTGGCCACAGCTGGATGAGATTCACGCCAGCAAGCTGTTGCAGGCTCCCGCAGGCAGTAACTTTGCCGTGCTGCAGCAACGTTTCAACTATTACTGCCAGCATGTGGTTAAGGGCTTCTACAAAAATTATTTTCTGCGTTTTGACCGTCAGATCGTGCTGGTGGATTGTCTGCAACCGTTAAACAGCGGGCCGCAGGCGTTCAATGATATGCGGCTGGCACTGACGCAGTTGATGCAAAGCTTCCATTACGGGCAGCGCACGTTGTTCCGTCGTCTGTTTTCCCCGGTGATTGACAAACTCTTGTTTGCCGCCACCAAAGCCGACCATATCACGGCCGATCAGCACGCCAATATGGTGTCGCTGTTACAACAGCTGGTTCAGGATGCCTGGCAAAACGCGGCGTTTGAAGGGATCAGCATGGATTGTCTTGGACTGGCGTCGGTGCAGGCCACCGAAAGTGGGCTGGTGGATCATCGTGGCGAAAAGCTGCCCGCGCTGCGCGGTCATCGTCTTCATGACGGCGAAGCGCTGACCTTCTATCCCGGCGAAGTGCCGCCACGTTTGCCCGGGTATCAGTTCTGGCAGCAGCAGGGATTTCAGTTTGAACAGTTCCGGCCGCAGCAGTTGGATGTCGATCGGCCGCTGCCGCACATTCGCATGGATGCCGCGCTGGAATTTTTACTTGGAGATAAATTGCGATGAGCGACGAAACCCCATTAAAACCGCGCATTGATTTTGCACGACCGCTCGAAGATGAGGCGCAGAAACCGCTACGTACGGCGCAAACTTTTAGTAAGGAAAGCGAGAGCGCGTTTCTTGCCACTCAAGAGTCAGAGCCGCTGGCAGAGGGCGAAGGTGAAAAAGTGGTTGAGGCCGCGCTACGCCCCAAACGCAGTCTCTGGCGCAAGCTGGTGGGTCTGGGTCTGGGGATTTTTGGCATCAGCGTGGTCGCGCAGGGCGCTCAGTGGATGCACGATGCCTGGATCACGCGTGATTGGTTCTCACTCGGCACCGGTGTGGCTGGAGGCCTGATTGTGATTGCCGGAGCCGGGGCATTAATTGGCGAATGGCGTCGTCTTTATCGACTGCGCCAGCGAGCCGAAGAGCGGGATATCGGGCGGGAATTACTGCACAGCCACGGTATCGGTAAAGGCCGCGCTTTTTGCGAAAAGCTAGCCCAGCAGGCGCAGCTCGATCAGGCGCATCCGGCTTTGCAGCGCTGGCACGCGGCGCTGCATGAAACTCATAACGATCGTGAAATAGTGATGCTTTACGCGCAACTGGTGCAACCGGTGCTGGATCGTCAGGCGCATCGTGAGATCAGCCGCCACGCTGCAGAATCGACACTGATGATTGCGGTGAGCCCACTGGCGCTGGTGGACATGGCGTTTATTGCCTGGCGCAACCTGCGGCTGGTCAACCGTATTGCGGCTATTTATGGCATTGAGTTGGGTTATTTCAGCCGCATCCGCCTGTTTCGCCTGGTATTGCTGAATATGGCCTTTGCCGGTGCCTCAGAACTAGTGCGTGAAGTGGGGATGGATTGGATGTCGCAGGATATCGCGGCCCGCCTTTCGGCACGCGCTGCACAGGGTATCGGTGCCGGTTTGCTAACCGCGAGATTAGGCATCAAAGCCATGGAATTATGCCGTCCGCTGCCCTGGCTGGAAGATGATAAGCCGCGTCTTGGGGATTTCCGTCGGGAATTACTGGTTCAGCTGAAAGAATCCCTGTCTAAGAGTGGGGATAAACCAGGGCAGGCTGCTAAATAACATCTCTCTGTTCACCTTTCACGCTGCTAACTGGGTGAAAGGTGAAACTATCTTTGTTAAATGTGATATTTGGCGGGATTATTGTGCGTCGTTCCGCTACACTTCTTCGCGTCACCTGCCTCAAACTGTCAACTTTTCATGACAGCCCCCTTCTGAGGCGCTGCAAGTTAGAGTATTATCACTAAAATCAAAACCTGACTAAGGCTCATCGCAATGCGTTTGGAAGTTTTCTGCCAGGACCGCATCGGTCTGGCGCGCGAGCTACTCGATCTGCTGGTTGCGCGCAACATCGACCTGCGCGGTATTGAAATTGCGCCGCTCGGTCGCATCTATCTCAACTTTTCTGCCCTTGAATTCGAACCCTTCAGTACACTGATGGCGGAAATCCGTCGTACACCTGGCGTAACAGATGTGCGCACCGTTAGCTACATGCCCTCTGAGCGTGAACATCGCGCGTTAAGTGCATTACTCATTGCTATGCCGGAGCCGGTGTTCTCTATCGACCTTAAATGCAAGGTGGAACTCGCCAACCCGGCAGCGCAAAACCTGTTCAATCTCGATGAGCAGAAGCTGCGTAACCAAAACGCCGCAACCCTGATTACCGGTTTTAACTTCCAGCGCTGGATCGAGAATGAGCGTGTGGAAGCCCAGGCACATCACGTTGTTATTCAGGGCCGTGATTTCCTGATGGAAGCCCGACCGATTTATCTGGCGGAAGAAGAGGGGCAGAGCGATCAGCCCGTCGGCGCAATGATCACGCTGAAATCCACCGCCCGCATGGGCCGTCAGCTGCAAAATCTCACCGTGACGGATGAGTCGGAATTTGACCACATCGTGGCGGTGACGCCAAAAATGCGTCAGGTGATCGATCAGGCTCGTAAACTGGCGATGCACGACGCGCCACTGCTGATTGTCGGCGATACTGGCACCGGCAAAGATATGCTGGCACGCGCCTGCCATCTGCGCAGCGCACGCGGTAAAAAACCTTTTCTGGCGCTTAACTGTGCGTCTCTGCCGGATGATGTGGCCGAGAGTGAGCTGTTTGGTCACGCGGCGGGCGCTTATCCGAACGCGCTGGAAGGCAAGAAAGGTTTCTTTGAACAGGCCAATGGCGGCTCGGTGCTGCTGGATGAGATTGGTGAGATGTCACCGCGCATGCAGACAAAACTGCTGCGCTTCCTCAACGATGGTACTTTCCGTCGCGTGGGTGAAGAACATGAAGTGCATGTGGATGTGCGCGTCATTTGTGCCACGCAGAAGAACCTGATCGAGCTGGTGCAACGGGGTGAGTTCCGTGAAGACCTGTTTTACCGCCTTAATGTACTGACGCTCAATTTGCCGCCTTTACGTGAGCGCCCGCTGGACATCCTGCCGCTAACAGAGATGTTTGTGGCGCGATTTGCCGATGAGCAGGGACTGCCGCGTCCGCGTTTGTCACCGCAGCTGGCACCGTTCCTGACACGCTATAACTGGCCGGGTAATGTGCGGCAGTTGAAAAATGCGCTGTATCGCGCATTGACGCAGCTGGAAGGCTACGAGTTACGTCCTCAGGACATCATTCTGCCTGAGCAGGCGTTAGATGTGACGCTGGGCGAAGAAGCGATGGAAGGTTCGCTGGATGAGATCACCAGCCGTTTCGAACGTTCGGTGCTGACGCGGCTCTACTTGTCTTACCCAAGCACGCGCAAACTGGCAAAACGCCTGGGTGTGTCGCATACCGCGATTGCCAATAAACTGCGTGAATATGGGTTGGGGCAGAAGCGCGGCGAGAGCGAGTAATTTTACAGCGCTTATCTTACTGCCATAAAAAAGGGCGCACTTTATGAAGTGCGCCCTTATCACATCATATTAATGCTTACTTCAGTGCAGCCAGTGCCGCATCATAGTTGGGCTCTTCGGTGATTTCGTTCACCAATTCGCTGTAAATCACTTTGTCGTTTTCATCCAGTACCACTACTGCACGGGCAGTCAGGCCTTTCAGTGGGCCATCAGCAATCGCCACACCGTAATCTTCTTTGAACTCAGCACCGCGCAGCGCAGACAGGGTCACCACGTTGCTCACGTTTTCTGCACCGCAGAAACGAGACTGGGCAAACGGCAGATCGGCAGAGATGCACAGCACCACAGTGTTGCTGGATTCGCCAGAACGCTCGTTGAACTTGCGCACTGATGCCGCGCACACGCCGGTATCAATACTTGGGAAAATGTTCAGAACTTTGCGTTTACCTGCATACTGAGAAAGGGAGACGTCACTCAGGTCCTTTGCGACCAGAGAGAAAGCTTTTGCCTGTTCGCCAGCCTGCGGGAAGTGACCTGCAACCGGGACCGGATTGCCCTGAAAGTGAACATTCTGAGACATACGATTTCCTTTTAGCGATGAAAAAGTCTGGCATTAAGCCTGCCAGAGCAGATATAGCGTTTGTTTATGACATAATTTTGAAGGGTTTACGAGCGCATTTCGTCGCGATAGCAGAAGCACATCGCAATTAAGCCACGGATTTAAGGAGAATTAATGAGAACAGTGAAGAGTTATCCAGAGGCCTGGCCGTTACATTCGCCGTTTGTTATTTCACGCGGCAGCAGGACGGAAGCGCATGTTGTGGTGGTCGAGATTGAACAGGACGGCCTGAAAGGGGTAGGTGAAGCGACTCCTTACGCACGCTATGGCGAAAGTGAAGACTCGGTGCTGCAACAAATTGCCGCGCAGTTGCCTGCGATACAAAATGGTATGACGCGAGCGGAGTTGCAACAGGCATTAGCGGCCGGTGCCGCGCGGAATGCGCTCGATTGTGCCTTATGGGATCTGGAACGCCAGCAACAGAATAAAAGTTTGCAGGCGCTGTGCGGTGTTGAGTTGGCAGAGGAAATCATTACGGCGCATACGGTGAGTATCGATACACCGGAAGCGATGGCCAGCAGCGCGTTAGCGTTGTGGCAACATGGTGCGCGTCTACTGAAGATAAAACTCGATCATCATTTGATCAGTGAACGTCTGGTGGCGATTCGCAGTGCCGTACCGGAAGCGACGTTAATTGTGGATGCCAATGAGTCCTGGCAGGCAGAAGGGCTGGCGGCGCGCTGTCAGCTACTGGCAGATTTAAACATTGCGATGCTCGAACAACCGCTTCCGGCAGCCGAAGATGCCGCATTGGCGAACTTTGTCCACCCACTTCCTATCTGTGCGGATGAGAGTTGTCACACCCGGGAGAATCTGGCGCAGTTGAAAGGGCGCTATGAGATGGTGAATATCAAGCTGGATAAAACCGGTGGATTGACGGAAGCCCTGGCGCTGGCAAAAGAGGCACGTCAGCAAGGGTTTGCAGTGATGCTCGGCTGTATGCTGTGTACTTCAAGGGCGATCCGCGCGGCGTTACCGCTGACACCGATCGCAAAATTCGCCGATCTTGACGGCCCAACCTGGCTAGCTGCCGATGTTGAGCCGTCGCTGCATTTTTCACACGGCGTGCTTAAGCCTGCGGCTGCCAGCGCAGCAGGTTAATCATCGCATCAAGGTACACTTCAGTCGCTTCATCCACTGAAATGGGCGGCATCTCGGCGGTTATGCACAACAAGCCGAGATCGTCGCACCAGCTGCCAAAAGAACCTGGCGTGGCATAGCCGACGCTGCTCACCACCGGTAATTGCGTTTGTTCTGCCAGCCACTGCGTAAGGTGGCTGTGGTGCGGGTCGTCAATGCAGGCCAGAGGCTCATGCCAGGACACCACCCAGCTCGGCTTGATTTGGTGGATCAGCTGACAAAGCGCGCGCGTTTCCGGCTCGGAAGCGGGGCTGCTGCCCGTCGACAGCACCACATCACGCTCATCAGCCGCACTGTTCCAGCGATACACCGTGTCGCCATTTTGCCAGTTGGCGGCCGGGAAATTGCGATTGAGATCGACACCGTTGGCATTGGCACGCAGGCCCAACTGGCATCCATCCGGATTCACCGCCAGCACCACATGATGGCGGCGCAGTGACTCCGGCAGCGTGCGCATCGCACCGGATAAGGTCGCGACGGCAGCATTTTCATCACCGTGTGTGCCGGCAATGATCAATCCGCTATCAGCATCGGCCGCCGGGGCGGGAAACCACAGCAGCGGCGCACCCAGCACCGATTGCCCATATTGTTGCCAGACCGCGTCAAGTTTGCCGCGCAGCGGACGGGGATGGTGTGACGACATGACATTCCTCTCTGAAATCGTGCAAAAGAGCCTGAATCGGGTTGGCGTTCAGGATTAAAAATGTGACCGATAATTCAGCCTCAACATAACGGTAAACAGCAGACAGGGAAATAGCTATATATCAATCAGCAATTTGCGATAGAGTCACCAAAGACGCTGGCGACGCAGACCCCTTCGCAGTCGCCATTTTTTTGGGTAAAGGAGTGGTGATGACATTAACTTTCCGCAAGACGCTGGCCGCCGTAATGATTGCTGGTGTTTTCTCACCGGTGTTTGCCGCTAATGTGCCAGCGGGCGCACAGTTAGCGCCGACACAGGAAATTGTTCGCCATATCAAAGACGAACCCGCCTCGCTGGATCCGATGAAAGCCGTGGGGCTGCCAGAAATTCAGGTGATGCGCGATCTGTTTGAAGGGCTGACCAATCAGGACGCACACGGCAAAATCGTGCCGGGCGTGGCCGAAAGCTGGCACAGCAATGACAACAAAACCTGGATCTTCACGCTGCGCAAAGATGCGCGCTGGTCAAATGGCGAACCGGTGACAGCGCAGGACTTCGTTTATAGCTGGCAGCGCCTGGTGGAGCCGAAAAACAGTTCTCCCTTTGCGTGGTTTGCCGCGCTGAGTGGCATCGAAAACGCGGATGCCATCACCAAAGGGCAAATGAGTGCCGATCAGTTGGGTGTCACAGCCACCGATGCCAATCATCTGAAGGTGACCTTGTCACGCCCGGTGCCGTGGTTCCCGAGCATGGTGGCCAATGCCGCGATGTATCCGGTATCGCAGAAGGCGATTGAGCAAAATCCTGATAGCTGGACGTCGCCCGGTAAACTGGTGGGCAACGGTGCCTATCAATTGCAGGATCGCGTGGTGAACGAAAAAATAGTGTTAGTACGCAATCAACACTACTGGGATAACAGCCATTCCGTACTCACCAAAGTGACCTTTATCCCCATCAATGAAGAGTCCAGTGCCACCAAACGTTACCGCGCGGGCGATATCGATATCACCGAATCTTTCCCGAAAAATATGTATGCGCTGCTGAAAAAAGAGCTGCCGGGACAGGTGTATACGCCGGATCAGTTGGGCACCTATTATTACGCCTTTAACACCGAAAAGGGACCGACCGCCGATGTGCGCGTGCGTAAAGCGCTGTCATGGAGTATCGATCGCCGCATTATCGCCGAGAAAGTGTTGGGTACCGGCGAAAAACCGGCCTGGCACTTTACACCGGATGTCACCGCAGGCTTTACACCTCAGCAAAGTTATCTGCAACAGCACAGCCAGCAGGAATTGAATGCACAGGCAAAAGCGCTGCTGACGTCGGCGGGCTACGGTCCCGGCAAGCCGCTGCATTTGACGCTGCTGTATAACACCTCGGAAAGCCATCAGAAGATTGCCATCGCCGTGGCGTCGATGTGGAAAAAGAACCTTGGAGTGGACGTTACGCTGCAAAACCAGGAGTGGAAAACCTACATCGACAGCCGCAACAGCGGTAACTTTGACGTGATTCGTGCGTCATGGGTCGGGGATTACAATGAACCTTCCACTTTCCTGAGTTTGCTGACCTCAACACACACCGGCAATATCGCCCGTTTCCACAGCGCGGATTATGATGCGGTGCTGACCAAAGCCAGCATGGAAACCAGCGTGGCTGCCCGCAATACCGACTACAACAAAGCGGAGCAGATCATTGCCGATCAGGCACCGATCGCCCCGATCTACCAATATACCAACGGGCGACTGATCAAACCGTGGGTCAAAGGTTATCCGATCACCAATCCCGAAGATGTCGCCTACAGCCGCGAACTGTGGATCGAAAAGCACTGATATAACGACGCTAATCAGCAGAGTGGTGTGATTGTGTGCGTCTCCATAACCGTAGCAACGGATTAAGGAGACGCATCCAATGACGATGTCGCCGCTCTCGCTTTCTGCGGATGCTCACCTTTATCTTGTCATCTTTGCTCACAGCCTGATGATTGCAACTCGTCTGCGCCACGCTAGACTGTATCGTATTGATTTTGAAAGTGAGGCGAGTCAGTGAACGTCATTGAAGGAAAAGCGTTAAAAGTTTCGGATGCCATTATCTCCTGCCAGCTCGACGGCAAAGGCGGGGTTATCCCGATTGAAGATAAAGATGTCATCAACTGTGAGCGTCCGTGCTGGCTGCATCTGAACTACACCCAACGGCAAAGTGCCGAGTGGCTGCAAAATACCCCGCTGATCCCCGATTCCGTGCGTGATGCGTTAGCGGGCGACAGCATGCGCCCACGCGTCACGCGCCTGGGCGACGGTTTTATGATAGTGCTGCGCAGTGTCAATCACAACGCCGATTCACGACCGGATCAACTCGTCGCCATGCGCGTGTTTATCAACGACAAAGTGATCGTCTCCACGCGTCGCCGCAAAGTGTATGCCATTGACGAAGTGCTGGCTGATTTGCAAAACGGTAACGGCCCGGTGGATGGCGGTAGCTGGCTGGTGGATGTTTGCGATGCGCTCACCGATCACGCCAGCGAATTTATCGAAGAGATGCACGACAAAATTATCGAGCTGGAAGATGCGTTGATGGATCAGCAGGTTCCGGCACGCGGCGAGTTAGCGCTGCTGCGTAAGCAACTGATCGTGATGCGTCGTTATATGGCGCCGCAACGTGATGTATATGCCCGTCTGGCAAGTGAAAAACTGCCGTGGATGAATGATGACGACCGTCGTCGTATGCAGGACGTTGCTGATCGTCTGGGACGCGGACTGGATGACCTCAATGCAGGCGTAGCGCGTACCGGGATTTTGGCCGATGAAGTCGCGTCTTTACTGGCAGAGTCGATGAACCGCCGCACCTATACCATGTCGCTGATGGCGATGATTTTCCTGCCAGCGACATTCCTGACAGGATTGTTTGGCGTCAACCTTGGCGGTATTCCGGGTGGTAGTTGGCCGCTGGGCTTTACCGCGTTCTGCGTACTACTGCTGGTGATGGTGGTGGGCGTGGCGATATGGCTCAAACGACGCAACTGGTTGTAATGTAAGTCTCAGGTTATAAGCGTTAACCCGCTGTTAAATAAGGTGCTGTAAGCAAAAAAGCGGGAAAAACCTGATCGATATCAATAAGTGGATCGCCTAACAGGGGCAAACTCTCTCTCGCAGGTGAATGCAACGTCAAGCGATGGGCGTTGCGCTCCATATTGTCTTACTTCCTTTTTTAGAATTACTGCATAGCACATTTGATTCGTACAACGCCGGCTAATCCGCCGGCTTTTTTTTGCCCGCTTGGCTTGGCTGTGTTTCCTTTCCTATGCTTAAAGGACATTCAGCGATAAGGAGCAGGGCATGCAAGAACTCATTGCCAGCGATCCCATTCCAACCGATCCGCCACCGATTCCAGAACCGATTCCTCATCCGCAGCCAATTCCGGAACCCGATCCTCCCTACGATCCCGAGTTTCCACCGATCATCGATCCGCCACCTCACCGGTAATAAAAAAGGCGCAGAGCCGAAGCGCTGCGCCTTAATTAGAATCGTCTACAAATTACTTAATTTCTAACACATCCAGTCGCACGCTCATTTCCGGCGCGTCTTCTTCGTCCGGCTGCCAGCCCGCAGGTTTCACCGGCAATGTTTCGCGATCAAAGCCAATATCGCCGCCGTCGACCACTTCATCGCCGTGCTGAATGCCTTTAAAGTCGAACAAATTAATGTCCGCCATGTGGGAAGGCACAATGTTCTGCATCGCACTGAACATGGTTTCGATACGGCCCGGATAGCGTTTATCCCAGTCACGCAGCATATCCGCGACGACCTGACGCTGCAGGTTCGGCTGTGAACCGCACAGATTGCACGGAATAATCGGATACTGGCGCGCTTCAGCGAAGCGGATGATGTCTTTTTCGCGGCAATAGGCCAGCGGACGAATGACAATATGTTTACCATCGTCACTCATTAGCTTTGGTGGCATACCTTTCATTTTGCCGCCGTAGAACATGTTCAGGAACAGGGTCTGCAGGATATCGTCGCGATGATGGCCCAGCGCAATCTTGGTACAGCCTAATTCGGTAGCGGTGCGGTAAAGGATCCCGCGACGCAGACGTGAACAGAGCGAACAGGTGGTCTTGCCTTCCGGAATCTTCTCTTTAACGATGGAGTAAGTATCTTCGTCAACGATTTTATACTCGACACCCTGTTCTTCCAGATACGCTGGCAGAATATGTGCCGGGAATCCTGGCTGTTTTTGGTCGAGGTTGACCGCCACCAGTGAAAAGTTCACCGGCGCGCTCTTCTGCAAACTGCACAAAATTTCCAGCATGGTGTAGCTGTCTTTTCCGCCAGACAGGCAGACCATGATGCGATCGCCTTCTTCAATCATGTTGAAATCAGCAATGGCCTCGCCCACGTTACGACGCAGACGCTTCTGAAGCTTGTTCAGGTTGTACTGCTCTTTTCTTGTTACTTCTTGATTATCATGCATTATTTACTGTCTCAGAAACCAAAAGGGGCATACAGGGGGCAACTGTTATCAGATAGCCAGTTTGCTGTTGAGCATGTCAACCTGCTCGCCATTCATCTCTTCAATCCATGTCGCGTAGATTTCATATACCATCTGCGCGTTTTCATGCCCCATCTGATTCGCTATGAATGACGGGTTGGCGCCAGCCGACAAAAAGCCAGCAGGCAAAAGTATGTCGCGTATGGTACGGATTACGGCGACGAATTCCAGCTCCAATCTGATTATTAATTTGAATTTTCAACGTCCGGCTCTGAAGCTGTTTTGGCGTTGAGCTTAAAAAGCAATCTTTCTGCTTCTGCTAAACTTTTGTCTGAAAGCATGAAAATACACAATTAGAAGGATAGACAATGGCAAACGCAGAGCTGACCCCAAATAAAGGTTCGGATAAGATCGAACATAAACTTATTCTTCAGAGTGGGACAGCATGGAATAAGCAGCCTTATGAAGCGTATTCCAAAGGCAAGCCACTCATTTCGGTAATGCGCATGTCTTTACCTCCTGATAGCAAGCTGCCCTGGCACACACATGCCATGCCTAACACGGCATACGTCCTGTCGGGACAGTTGACAATTGAAGACATGAATACAGGCGCCACATATCGCGTTAATGCGGGTGAGGCGATCAATGAAACGGTAAATAGCGCACACCGCGGGTATACGTCTGAACAGGGGGCTGAACTGGTAATTTTTTACGCAGGAGTTGAAGGTCAGGAGCTTTCAGAACCTCTTCCTGGAGAGAAACCTGAATACCAGGCCTGATTTAAAAGACCACAGTACTCAGAATTTTGCCGTCCATTTTGGTGAGGGTTGTGTTGCACCGACCCGTCGAACTCATTTCATATTCGAATTTGCCGGGCATCACACCTGAAAACAATAGTGCGGCTAATTAGCTAAGCACGCGTCGGTACAGGCGTACCCTGGTGGAAAATCAGAGACCACTGGCCCTCTTTCGAAAGTAGCCAGTAAGAGGAACGTAATGCAGGTCGGCTCCCGTCCGCATCAGACGTACGGTAAAGAAGTATCGCGCAACTTTCATTTATTTCGGTTAACCGGAAATTGCTGCTTATGATTGGACTTGCAGTTTTCTCGCTCAATAGCGACATGATCGTGTCTGAGCGATCGACCATCATGCCTGAACGTGTAATCTCCCGGAATTCAGGATGAAGAAGATGCTCGAGCCAATCCCGGTCGTTGCGTTTGTCACCGTGAAGGCTGCATTCAAGCAACATGAGCTTTTCAAGGAGCATTCTAATTAACCCTTAATGATCTGACAGGACGTTTTTTTTGCATTGAAAGGGTGTCAATGAGTTATCGCGCCGCTCATTGGGCAGAAAAGTACTACTCTTTGTAGAAGTTATCATAATTCTAACTGGAGGATATGTATGGAAAATATACCGACGCGCGCGCCAACCAGGGGCATAAACCATCTAGGGCTTACCGTTCCCGACCTGCAACAGGCAACTGAATTTTTACAGAAGGCGCTGGACGCTAAATTTGTCTATAACGGCCTAACAGAGCATGATCATCCACGACAGGGAGCAGATACAGAGAAACAATTAGGCTTAAGCTCCGGGACAATGATTATCAAGCAGCGCTTGCTACGGATTGGTAATGGTCCAAATCTCGAGCTTTTTGAGATAAAAAGTGAAGAACAGGAGCAACCTGTAAGGCTGCAGGATATTGGCTGGAATCACATCTCTCTTTATGTGGACGATATAAATTATGCGGTGGAAAGGGTCAGGGCAGCGGGAGGAAGGTTTCTTTCAGAAATACATGGTAACTCCCGTCATGAAGATACCGAAAATAATGCTAGCGTATACTTTCAGGCTCCGTGGGGCAGCCTGATTGAACTTCAATCAATACCGAATGGTTACTATTATCCCGATGATAGCGAAGCAGAGACATGGATACCTGCGCCGTAGTCATCATCTCAGGTAAGGGTGCTTAGCTAAACCTGCGCCCATTCACGCAGCACGTGTCTTAAAACTGGCAAACACTTAACCATAGCTGACTTACGCACTGTGTCAGCTATGTAGCTAGCCCTCTTACTTTCATCATCAGATGTCTCTTCTGAGTTATGCTCAGATCAGCAGTTTACTGACTCACATTGCTATTACATCTCGTTATTAACTTGCTTTTACTTATGCTAGTTAATACTTTATTAGATTAGTCACCTAATCATTAATGATGCCAGACATTTAATTAAGTCGTTTACATAAGCGTTGAGAAATTTCGATCCCTTAACGTCATAAGTGAGAGTTAAACAATAGAAAACTCTAAGGCACCTCTTATCTACCATTATTATAAATAAATGATGAGATTGTTACATGCCGCAAGGTAATTCAAATATTTCTATTGTTTAGAGAGGTTGAGAAAAGTTCCAACATTGAGTTGCATATTTGAATAGGCATAACCTATCGGGTAAATAATATAGCCGGGGAGGTTAATGCTATAATACTATCGTAGTAAACAATGTTCTCTAATTCATAAGCGAGGTACAAACGTGTTGTACAGCGAAGACATGACCGGTCACGCAATTATTGGTGAAGCAGCAGTCAATCTAGCCGTGCGTGAACAGGATATAACCGTCGATGCGCTTATCTCTGAATTGGCCGCGATGCTTAAGGCAGACAGTAGTCACTCAAGAGAGCTGTCAATCAGGGAAGCCATCAAGTGGTTGCGAGGACACCGTAGTATTAGCGCTAAATCTACTGGTGAAGATAGGTGGCTTTTACCAGATGCAGGCCATTCAGGCACTGCATCACAGGAAAGTACCTTACGCTTGATGGCAGATGACGATGACTTAAGATAACCACATACTGTGGCGGCAGGTAAGGTAATGCCTGTCGCTTTCGTATGTGTCAGTGCCAGGGTTTTAATTACCCAAATAGCTGCTTTTTCTGAATCTGCGCTTGCTCGCTCCGCAATACATTTACTGTCATATACTTCACTATAGCGGCAGTATTTATGACTGCAGGACTATAATCTTCAACCTTTAATCCAGCCAATGCGCAATTTAAACCAACGCGAATCGCGCGAGCATTCAGGGATCATCACAGCATGAGAGAAACCAATACGGTTGCACACATACAGGCATGCCTTATGGTTAAAGGTGACCGTTATGCATTACAGAAAGAAACGCTGGACGACATTATCCACAACCTTATTTATATAGGGGCACCGGTGAATAACAAAACCATTATGCGGCATATCATGAATCAGCTCATGGTTGAAAATAACGCCGAAAGGCAGGAAATCCTGCGCGTTCTGCTCCAGTTGATCGTGGGATATACGCCGGACGATCCCGGTGTCTGAAAGCGGCTGGCGCCGCATAATTTCAGTTGAGTTTTTTTGCCAGTAACCTGATAGCCCGCTCACAGGAGTCGCGCATTATTTTGTCCGGGGCGGACTCCTTCAGGCGCCAGAGGGCAGCGATGAGTTCATGCACATGTACGGTCCCGCTGGGACGCAGCAATTGCTTCAGCGCGACAGCCACAGCCTGGTGCATAAGGTCCTCTATTTCATTTCCGTTTTTCAGATGCGCTCCGCTTATTGGGGATATATACAGTGTATCGCGATAAGCGGTGCTGATAAACATGCGCGGAAAAAAACAGTCTGATAGCAGTTCAATCAGTAAAGGGATTTCCGGTCAGGTGGAATATCGTGATTGCCGCCAGGTGCTTCATCTTCATGACCTGGCAACGGTATAGCTACATCATGAATAAAATGTTCTGACATAGTTCTTCCCGTCACCTTTAAATAGATGACATTAAGTTTAGCTGCGTTACTTTACTGAGTGTGAATCATTATCCGTAATGTGACTTAGGATTAAAAAAGTTCATCGCGCATGAAGTATGAGCGTAGAGTCCCGCGTATCGGACATGCTGTCATCGATACACAGACGACAGATGGAGGCCCAAACATTCATACGTTGCGATGCAATCTGATAGGCGTGCCTATAGGTGAGGGCAGACCCCAGAAATTGACGCTCTGGATGATCTTCCAGGCATACGCATCCTCTGGCGTGTAACTGGTAATGCTGTCCTGCATTGCGAAGGTAATAAAACTGGGACATACGTGTTTCCTTCTGGTTAAAAGAGATACTGTATGCTGGGATGTCAGGTAGTGAAATTCATTTTTTTAAGCGATTTAAGCCGGTACTACCGAAGGGTGTCGTCCCTGACAGGTTCTCCGGCCGGTGCACGCCTGGGCGAGACCGGTGAGGTCATCTTCATCGTCGTCTTCCGGCCAGAGCCGGACTACGTCCTTTGGCGTCAGTTCTTCTCGTCGTTCAGGTCTGCAAAAGTCTGCAGGTACGGCAGATACCGGACAGCCTGTTCAGGCTCATTGAAGCTTTTCAACCAGCTTCTGGCTTCCGAAATTTCCGTGAGCCTGTTATCGCTGCCGCCGGCTTTTGCCATGCGTCCAAGCTCAGAAATAAGCGAATGCACGCTTATCTCTTTTTCACCCAGCGCAAGACTTAATGCCGCTTCGCCAATAATGACGTGCCCTTTCCCGTCGTGATGATTAGACAAATTAGCTACCTCCGTTTCACGTTGATGACAGCCTCACGTCACACTGTAGTCGCAGATGGTGAAAGTGCCCGTAGGTTGTTCTGAAAAAAGCTGAATTCGTAATAATTTGTATCAATTGCTGAGTTTATTGGGCCCTTTATGCAAAAAAATCCACTTAAGTAATCCACGAAGAATTAACCGTGGCCGGATAAATTTATTTTCTGACAATTAAATCAGGCTGTTCAATCCGTCAGATTTTGCATGCGTTAATGTGGACGTGTGCTGCCGGTAACCTTGAGCCTTTCGCGGCGCGCAGGTTGAGTACTGTTGATAAGGATTTTGGGTAAACGCATGCAGGAGGCGCTCAAATCGAAAGATATTACTTTGCGTACAAATGCTTCGCTACTATGCGTACAGGCTTTGTGAAGCGCGGCACCCGCATGAATTAATACCTGTGTTGAGGACAAAAAGGCTTAATGATGTCTACGTCGTTTAAGTCGCGGTGCGGTGAGAGTGACTACCGGTCCGGTTTGAGAATGGTCAGCCAACTGCTATGGTGCCCGTGACAATCTGCGGTAATAGGGAGCCAGAAATGCTTACAACAATTATTTACCGAAGCCATCTTGCCGATGAGGTACCCATAAGCATCCTGCCGGGTATGGTGGAGAAAGCCAGCCTGCTCAACGCCCGGCATCAGGTTACGGGGATCTTGCTCTTTAACGGCACGCACTTCTTCCAGATTCTTGAGGGCCCGGAGGAGGGCGTACTGGACATTTATGGTCGTATCTGCGCCGACCGGCGTCACCACAATGTGGTTGAGCTGATGCGCGACTACTCACCGTCGCGCCGCTTCGGCAACCATGGAATGGAGCTGTTTGACCTGCGCCGCCATGACAGTGGCAGTGTGCTGCAGGCGGTGCTTGACCGCGGCACGTCTAAATATCGTCTGACATACGACGATCGGGGCCTGCAGTTCTTACGCACCTTCGTGGAAGCCCGTGAGAAAGAAAACTACTTCGAGGTTTTGCCCGCTGACTATTGGGACTTTGTACCGGATGAGAACGGTACCCCGTTCCCGGCGGTGGGCGTCACCTTCCGCCCGGTGGTTGATCCTCTGGGTCGTAAGGTCACAGCCATCGAGGCCATACCCGATGAAGCCCCGGATGGACTGACCGGCGAGGCGCTGTATGCGTATAACCTAAGCGTCGTCACAGAGGCGCTGAACAAGGCAGGCAGATCGTGTCCCGACGACATCATGTTATACGTCAGCATATTGCCCATGACGCTGGTTAATCTTGCGGATGCCGTTAGCCGGCTCATTAACGCAATTGACCGTGCTGAGCTGGTGCCGCAGCAAATAATACTCGGCGTCAGTGAAACAGAGGTTATCTCTCAGCTGGAATCATTCACTCAGGCGGTACGCCAACTGAAGCAAGCCGGTATCAGTATCTCTATCGACAACTTTGGTGACGGTTCGGCAGGACTGTCTCTGCTGGCGCACGTCCAGCCGGACCGCGTGCGCATCGGCGCAGCGATCGTGCGCAATATTCACCGCAGCGGTCCCCGTCAGGCGGTGGTACACGCAGTGCTTCGCTGTTGTTCAGCGCTGGAGATAAACGTCATTGCAGCGGGTATCGAACAGCCTGAGGAATGGATGTGGCTGGAGGCGGCTGGTGTCACTGATTTCCAGGGTGCCCTGTTCACTGCAAAAGGCGCGGCCGTTGCCTGGCCGGAGACCCGAGAGGCTGTTTGAGATACAGGAAAGAAAAGGGCCCAAAGCGGGCCCAACAGGATTAGGAGGTTGCGGTAAGGTTGGTTGCTGGCTGCTCGGCCATGACAGCCGTTATTTGTGCCTTCTCATACCGCAAAGTTCTGCCACGATTCGCTTTTTCAAGCCAGCTAATGAAATGCGTCATCATTGCGGAAGCGTGTTGTGTGTCGGGCGTGCGATAAATAAGCAGCCGGCTTTTGGTCTGGTTTGTGCAGTCGATGGCATAAATCTCAATACCGGTATCACGTTGCTCGCTTTCAATTGCTGTGAAATGCATGCGAGGCCAGCGGTTTAACCTCAGCATAAACTCACTTAGAATCATCTTTTTCGCCTTTGTTATTTTAGAGTTGGAAGACTTTTTTCACTGGTCTGCCCAGCGTAGAACTGGTTGCGGACTCTGCAAGCTAACGGCACATTATTATTCGTAAAAATTTCGTAAAGGCAGCGGGTTAAAAGACTTATCAACACCGCAGACGTCTATAGCATGAACCTGAGGTGCGTATCCGGCAATCCGCTGGCGGGCTATCAGTGCAAAAGGGAATAACTGAGAGGGGAGTCAGTAATGCTCAGTGAAGATCGTTTGAATCAAATCGCAGAAAATCAGGGCAGCTATGAAGCGGAAGCTGTGGCCATGGCGCTGGAGATCCTGCAACTGCGGCGTATGCTAGGTGCCCCCTGGGCCGTGGTGCAACCGCTGGGCGAGCTTTACGTTGAGGACGGGAACGCGGCTATGATCTGGCCGGCAAGCCTGGCGGAGCGGGGCGACGTCTGCCTGTATCGCCTTGAAAAGCCTTCACAGGTGGCGGCAGCCTCATCGCCCGTAGCAAAGCAGCGCGGCCGCAGAAAGAAATTATCGGCCCTGGAGTAAGGTACCTTCAGCACAGCTTAGCTCTGCTGGACTCCCCTGACGTGACGCGTGTTAACACTGCCGCGTAAATGTTTTCTATAGGTATCCTTCCCGTTCATGTTCGGGCCAGCTGCACTGTGCTAAGCTCTGCGCCCAAAACCTACTGCCGGATAACCCCATGAAAAATGATTTTGAAGATAAAATGGCCGACATTATGCTTGGCGAAGCCGTCACGGCGCTGCTGGATGAGGACGTGGCCATTAGCTGGGCGGCCCTGACGGATCGCTTACGATCGGCCATTGAAATTGAAACGGACGAAGATCGGATTCGCGCAGGTCTGCGCGCTATTGAAGAAGTACGGCGGGAAATGCATGTTCGTAATGGTGAAAAGACAGGGGGGAAAAGGGTTGCCGGATTGACAGAGCAGAAGCTTCACTGACTCCATGGGGGGCTGCGGTATCTGATACTGCCCCTTTCTGTTATACTGTACACTCATCCACCTTACGGACGGAGGTCATATGAATGATGACACCACCGCCGAAGATATCTACGCCGTTATCGGAACGGTAGTGGCTCGCCTTCTTAAGCCGGACCAGCACCTCACTCTCCACGAGATTACCAGCGCCCTGCACAGCATGAGTGAAGTGGTCGGCACTGTTGGAATGCGCCTAAGCTGCGAACGCGCCATCAGGCTTCTGGCAGAGCAAATGCACTGACTTTCAAATTCCTCCTGTTCTGACATACATCCTGGCTCACTGACGGTGATGTGCCACACTATGAAGTGTTAAACTTTTAAGCCGGGAGAAGCCAGTGAAAGTCTGGATTGTTGTAAGTCTTGCCGCCGCTATCAGCTGCTCCGTGTGGGCTTCGCAGGGGGGATTTGACTCCCCGGCTGCGATGGCCGCCGCGCACGTCACGCAGCAGAATTAATTTCAAAAACCTTCATCGTCAGGCGTTTTGCCCACCACGATTTCCAGCGCGCTGCGCAGTATGTCAAGCTCACCCACATCTGTCGTGCTCTCCAGCTCGGCGATCAGATAAAGTATAATCGCTTTGCTGGTCACCTTTTTACCATGTATGACGATGTCGCGGATAACTGCGTCCAGCACGGCAGTTTCTGCGGCCAGCTCGTCGCCGCAGCTACGGAAGTGCTGAATGATGCTTGCTTCTGTAGAGGTGTGTTGTTCATTAAGCTGCATAGTGTTATCCGTCAGGCCCTGCGGGCTAAAGTGACCAGGCTTATAGCCTGAAATAAATAACGGCCACCCCTTGGGTAGCCGCATCCTGCGGGCGTCCTGCCACTCTCCGAAAATACGGAGATTCGTCCTGGATTAATCGGCAACTATTATTTCTTTGTACTACTACCCGATCCATTAAGGGCACCCAATGCCAGCACTGCTGCATCACGGCCTTCCCTGGACTGTATAAATTCCGTCTGCACCTCGCCCAGCGCCAAGGCTATAGCTTCTCGCCTGTCCGGAGTCGTCTCACTGCTATCCATAGCCCGGAGCTGTCGAGCCACGCTGTCTGCGCTAATTCCGTCTTCGATGCTCAGCAGCGTTACCACGGCCTCACCCAGGACGACATCGGCAAGGCGTATTAAATCTTTATTTTTCATACCCGCATCTTCAGGTTAATGCCCTCCAGGCAGGGTAGCAGGACAACTATTCCGGGCGGTCCTGAATGCACGCTGCGGGCATCACCTGCTTACAGCGAAAAAACTCAGCGTTCAAACAGCATGCCGATTAGTGTTTGATAATGACGCTCTTCTTCCTGATTCGCCGCCACTTCAAGGCGGCGCAGCAGTTTGGTGCAGATGGCCTTGCGGTTAAGGTTCTTGCCTGCGCGCAGAATTTCAACGACAATCTGCCCCAGCGTTTCCTGCTGGGTCGGCGCCGATGCCTTGCTGAAGTAATGCGCAATGTCGCTGGCGGAGTCCGGGAATTTCGTAACGTTCTGACGCATGGTGAACCTCTCAATGGTTGAAATGTAGTCGGCTCTGTCTGACAGTAAAGTTATACAACTAAATCAAACTTGTACAGCAATTGTGTTGTTGTATAACTTTTATTTTTGTGCAAAAAATGCTTCCAATTATTATTCAGTAAGTTAGATGAGTATCTGTGCGCAAATAATGAGTGAATGATTCAATGGAAAGGTTGTACAACAGGAAGGATGTTCAGATGAGATGTCATTAAAGATGCCTGCCCGGTATGTCGCGGACAGGCGGAAACTATTTAGTGCGGTGAGGTGCGGCCCGCTCCGGTGACCCATCTCAGCTCGTCCCGGTTGCCCGGTAATGATTTAAACCCGCGAAGCCAGCGCTTCGCCCCTCTTATCTGCACGCAGCGCAAAGGATCTTCTTCAGCTGCGGCCATATCAGCCAGTTCCCGGATAATTGAATTAACGGTGATATCCGTATTATTCATCGCCAGGTGAACCGCAGCCTCGCCAATAATCAGCTGGTTTCCGTTATGAAAGTCTTCAAACATGTTCAGCTCACTCTCAGTCTTATAGCGGTATTTCAGTGTAGTGGTTTAATGCAATGAAGTCCTCTTCCGTATCATTATTTTCAGCGCATTGTCCGGCCAGCCTGAAATAAAAGCTTCCGTCAGAAGATAAAAACATCATGAATTCAGATGCCTGACAGGCTATCAGGGTTAACCGTCGGAAAATACTAAATAAAATTTAAGTTTTACCTGAAATCGATTTCATCTAAAGGAATCGGGGTAATATGAGATTTAATTTCATCCGAGGATTGAAAGTGTTACGGCTAACCATCTGTCAGGCTGTAAGGTTAACCCTTTAAAAGTTCGAGACGGGCGAGAAAAAAATTACTGAGAAAAACGCGGAGATTATTCTGCATCAGAATCAAAAAGTATTTAGGAAATGAAGATTCCCTAAATAAGCGCGCCGGGATGTAATATTAGCCTCGTCGCGCGTATGTTCAGCTCAATTAAATTTTAGATTTGGAACCCCGGCGGTTGATAAGTCCGCCCTTACGGCCGGCCTCGCGTGCGCGGTCGGGACAGTTTTTAAAGTTGCCGCCGCTGGCGGCGCCGCCTTTACTGCCTGCTTCGGAGGCACGTGCGGGATCGGCCGCAAAGTTTCCAGCACCACCGCGTCTTGTTGTTGTCATGATGTCTTCCTCAGTTAAAAGATGTCCTGCATTTCAGGCAGTTAAATTGTGGCACGTCGGCACAGGACTGCCTGAGTTCGGCACGCTTTTTTTCAGGAATACGACGGCGGACACGAGTTGCAGGACGGCTGTATCTGAAATGAGCGCCTGACAGCGCGTGCGGCTTGCCATTTCATGGTAATGCGCCAGGCTTTGTGCGCGGAACGGTGCGTAACAACCCTCCGATGGAGAGCTGTTTTGCGGCCGTGCCGTTCCGCAACTGTGTCAGTTCCGCGCAGCGTTAGGGGCTGTGTGCTAACAACACCCCGTCTCCACAGATGACTTTCAGGCTGGACGCCCCAGCAGAAAGGCGGGCCAGCGGTCTCAAAATGCCAGCCAGCTGCGTACCGGGTACAGGCAGCCCGATTCACCTGTGCCGTCCCACACGTACACGTGGTGCTCCGGGTCGCGCAGGGCCCAGGCTACCATTCTCATCCACATCACTTCTGCCGCGTTGGTCTGCGCGCTGTCGGTAATGATGATCGACCAGCGAGGCAGCAAATTGCAGAAAACTCGTCGTGCCAGGCGATGCAGCGTATACTAATGCAGCGGCTGGCTTTTGCGCCATATCTTAACCTGTATGCTGGCTTGCTAGGGCGAGGTGTAGTCTTCATTGTCATCCAGTCACCGCATAGACGGTTTCCGGCTAGGGCTCCTGTGCGTACAGCCTGAACTGCCGTTCAGCTGCGTACTGCCATAGGGAATAGCCGTACAAAATTAATAGGGCAGCGTAAAGGCTTTGCATCGCCGGCAAGAAATACCCGGGTATCGGCCCGGTTAGTGTCTTCCGAATTCAGTACCTGACTGAAGATGTTATCGTGCAGGGTAATGGGCATGCTGTCGTCCGCCGCTATTATTTTTATCTATGAGCTTCCCTGATAACCGGAGCGTAAATTTAACTTTATGAATTTAATGAAGTAATGCCAGGTTTTGTTTAAAGAATTTAGCACTGCCGGATTACTGCTGTACACGCGCCATTACATCGGTTATTTTGCGCCCGAACTTATTCACTCCATACGGGTATTTCATGCGACGGGACGGACTACCACCTGTTAAAGATGCCGGGCTCACCGGTTACTTCAGCCAGGTTACCCATCCCTGCCAGATTGCGCTGCTGGGCCGCATTACCGTTGAGATCCTGCGACAGGAGCGCCGGCTGACGCGGACTGCTGTGTGCCTGAAAATGATAGCGCGGCTTGACGCGACCAGCGATGAAACCGAGGCGGCACATCTGATGGTTCTGCTCAGGATGCTTTTTAATCGCTGAGTCTGGCGAGGACTGCCGACAGGGTGCCGGTTAAAGTATGCTCGCCGAAAAAGGAGAGCGGCAACCGGAATGCCGTGCAGTCCCGGCGTATAACAACGGTTCTAAGGTGCCGGTTATAAATAAACCAGACCTCATCGCGATCGTTGGAAAGAATGAAATAGGCGTCCGACGTTTCCGACGGATTAAAACACCCTAGCGCCCGATAGGCGGTAGTTAGGCTGAACCCGCTCAGCATCGGCAGCGGCCGCGGGCCGCCCGGCAACTCTTCCACCCTTAGATACAGACCCTCTTCCATCCAGAGCATGGCCACCCCCGTAGCGCTTTTTCATTCTCCAATATAGGTAAGTTCCCCGGTGTCTCCCGATGACCCCAAAAAGCCGCAGTCAGAATCGCTTCAGCCTGCCAAATGCCTTTAACATATCGCCTATATAAAGCGGGTTTTCCGAATTATGATCATAGCACCTACGGCGAATTTGTTTTTTTAAGCACACGAGATTCACTCTGTACGATTTAGGCGGCCATCATCGGCCGAAACCACAAAAAGCAGATACCGATTTTCCGTTTATCTTAAAATTGAATTTGTCTTTGCGGTAAGGGGAAAGGCAGTCCATATTTTAAGCCAGCTAAAATGGAGAATGTATGAACTGGATTGATTATGAAGTTGAAAAGCCCGCAGACGGCCAGGTAGTTGCAATATGTACGGATGAAGGGGTAGGAAGCGGAAAATATGAGGCATCATTTGAAAATTTCACCCAAATTCTTATGCCGGGGGACGCTACATTCAGGCAATATCGCGTATCGCATTGGTTTCCTTTACCAGACAGCCATGGAGTGGGGAAGCAATAGCCACTTCTTTAGTGCAAAAAAAATCCCGGGACAATTCCCGGGAAAAAATTCTGTTTCCATTTCACCCAAAGCCGGAACTATTCCAAGCCCGATTGAGGGTAGGCCAAAATACTGGTTTATTCAAAAAAATATTTGTCCTGATTAGACTCTTTCTCTAAAAGTCCGCAAGAGCACTCTGTTCAAAGATATTTTGTGTAATCCGCATACAGCCTGCATAAGAATCACCCTAATTTGCCAGCCATAATTAATGCGGGCATTCCTATTATAAATATTGGCTGTGGAATGAAGCAGGTGTTGGGCTTAACTCTTTCAGGTAAAATTCACTATTCAGTGCTTATCAGAAGTGCATAGTCGCCGAGATTAGTGGGTTATGGCTAGCGTTGGGATGTGCACGATAGCTTTTTAAACCCCTTTCAAAGGGATTGTATGCTTACAACGAATGAGGTTTTACACACTTATTTGAGTGGGTAGGGCAAGTATTCAGTACAAGTGAGTGATTAAAAAATCGCCATAAAGAATTATAGGGGTGGATAGAATTAAAAAAATATTCTAAACCTATAGTTAAAGGTATCGTGTCGAGTGAATACTCGGCAACGTGTTCATAATTATTACTATTCGCACCTGAGTGATTGATACACATGAACGTCATTCCAATGTCTTACAGCACCAGTACAGTTTACCGTCGTTTTGAAATGCTCGGCACCATTGAGCATGAACCGGGCCGTATGTGGATCCTGTTTGATGAGAAGCTCTATTTTTCTGCAGTCGTATGTTCTGTACCTACGATGCAGGGTAACGTCGCCCGGCACAAAATCATAGCAACCATGGATTGTACATGTGACCTGACAGGCAGACTCACACTCGAACGCTATTGGCAGTCTGAAAAACTGTCCAGAGAAGTCGACCTTTCTGAACCAATCATCAGGGCTCTTTCAGAAAAGAAAGGTCTGTGGATGAAGCCGGTGAGCGTAGCCTGAATTGAATGAGCCTCGATTTAACCAATCTGAACTAACAGCATTTAAATCCGTAGTGTTAGTTAGTATTTTACACTCTTTACTTCAGCATACTTATCCTCAGGTTCCAAACAATAAGCGAATATTCATCTGGTAGCATAATAATCAGGATATGCCTATGCTCATAATCAAAAAAAATAGCGAAAAGGGAGTATTACGAATTGCTCTGTGAAGGAACGCAGTTAGTCTGCTTCACAACAAATAGTTACGTCCGACTTAATAAACCTGCTTAATACTCTCTGGAACGACCAATCGCCAGCAACAAGGTAACATCATAATTTTAAGGTCTTTAATGCATCGCATGTAGATTGACGCATAAAAAAGATCAAAACCGGAATCCTCACTGGCATATCTTTTTTGCATTTCGTGGGGTATGAGTACAATTCTGAAGCAGATTGCTAGAAACCATCTATTATTGAACAGTTAGTAAAATTTTTTTCCAAATGAGGGATCAGTAATGAATAAAAAAGGCATAGGTTTCCTGCTAATTGCTTCAGCATTTGCAGTTTCAGTCGCGGGATGTTCTTCAAATCAGGCTATCAAAACCACAGACGGTCGTACAATCGTTACAGACGGTAAACCTCAAATTGACAGTGATACGGGTTTAGTATCTTACAAAGATGCACAGTCAGGAAGAACTGAACAAATCAACCGCGACAAAATCACCAATATGAGTGAATTAAATAATTGATAAGGATTAGTTCATGAAAAAAATTATTTCTTCATCATTAGCCACGATTATCGCGCTGTCAGCGTTAACGGGCTGTACCCGGACAAGCTATGCTATCCATACTAATGATGGCAAAACTATTGTCAGCGATGGTAAGCCTACAGAGACTGATGCAGGATTGCTAGGTTACACTGATGCTAACGGTGTTAAGCAACAGATCAATAAGCAGGAAGTCAAAGAAGTATCAGAAATTCCACATTAATCAAAAAAACACCGTCACCTCTGGCGGTGTTTTTACATTCCTAGTTACAATGTAAAAATAGTTCCCAGACTATTAAAAATTAAGCCTTTCCGACATTGGATTCAATTCAAAGCTGAATCAGGTATCAATGTTGCTAAAAAAACATTACAACAATGTATAGAGGAGATTTGAAGGTGTAGGTTTAATTGGAATTTGTTAAATTTACCTAATAAATTTAGATTTTGAGTGAAACTATCATCAAAATATTAAGTCCAAGCAAGGATTTTTTGTGGCTGATTATTAAATTTAGTCAAGTAATCATACAAGGTCTTGCTTACTCAATGATTAAATGAGAGGTAAGTGTTGTGTGATTGGAATGGATTGAAAAAATAATCGGAATTCTGTGAGGTATGTCAATTATTTAAAATTTAGTTAAATATGACCTGATTTCATTGAGGCCACTCTGGTCATATGATCTATAGTTTATGAACTATTAGTTAATTTTTTGGAAAAAAATGAATATTCATTATCTTGATGAAGGCGGTGAAAATATTCAAAGGGTAGTATTACCCCCAACAGAGATTATGATTGGTGAACTGGTGCATGAATTGCTGCGTGAACGCCGTTGTGTCAACAGACGTGCCATGATTTCGCGACTATTGTTAAGGCTTGAAAATGTTATATGTCCAATGGAAGCAATATATTATGCCGAAATTCTTAATCTGTTTGAGCAAAAATAGCTTGGTTTATTCTCGATAGTTCTTTGGTTGGTCTACTTTCTGGGGGCGTGTTTACAATAATCGGTACTATTTTACTGGTAATTAACTGATAAAGATGTGTATGGCTATCTCTGAATACCTTATAAAATACAATGATCTATAGATTTTAACTGGAGTTTCGTTTTCCCTGACAGGTGCTTTTAAACGCATTTGCGGCCAGATTAAAGTCATATTCATCCAATATTTCTCTCCCGCGCGGAGTAAGTTTATATCGCTCTTTGTCACGCATACATTCATCGCCTAAGAGAAACTCAATAAGCCCCATCTCTGATAACTCTTTCCTGACAACGGGTTTGACGGAGGAGGGTACTGATCCTCTCTCTTTAATTATTGATAATAATCTATAGTGTTTCTGAGCAAGTTTCATATCAGCCATCCTTTGCAATAAATCCTTCACAATTTAACCATTGCTTTGGTTACATGCAGAGAAATTTTCCTTGGGAACGCTTTTGAAAGCAACAAAGTGGGGTGAGAATAGCAGCCATAGGCCAACTCGAATTTTAAGCTGTCACATATTAATACGATTTTTTACGCGCATCCAGTCGTTAAACAATAGCTTAAATTAAAAAACGTATTTCTACGAGTGATGTAAGAATTGCTTTGATCGTTTTACTGCTGAGAAAAAACCCGCAATAGCGGGTTAAAAGCTGGATTTAAAAGTTGTTTTTATAACCGATTCTTAAAGCTACTCATCCCTCTAGAGGGTGCTTAATTATCTGTATTAAGCAAAAGTTATAGTGCTTTTTGTGATTAAAACGTCCAGGATGAATCTTATAATTTACCAAAGTGAGCAACAGGAATAGTGTTAATGGAGTAATGCGCAACCAAGTCATAGTAGGTATCTAGTTAACCAAATTTGTGCTTTCAGTTCTTTAAGCGTCTTTGAAGCCATATGTCCAGTTCGGGATCAGATAGCGGCTTAGAGAAGAAATACCCCTGAGCCTGGTCGCAACCAAAATCACTCAGAAGAATTGCTACTTCAGCGTCCTCTACACCCTCCGCAAGCACCGTATAATTCAGCTCTTTTAACATTCTGATAATACTGCGCGCGATGATAAGCGAGGAGGTATCTTCTAAAACACCTGATATAAGTGAGCGATCAAGTTTTATTATATCCAGCGGCATTCGTCTCAGATAACTGATGTTACTATAGCCTGTCCCAAAATCATCCAGAGATATGGTAAACCCTTTTTCATAAAGTCTATGCAAACCGGATAGTGCCTGTGCATTTTCTATAATCCGCTCAGTTTCCAGGCATTCAATTCCCAAGAGATTATTAGATAAACGTGCTTCCAGCATTTTTGATTCTAATAAATCTGCAAAATTGTTTTTCGCGAAATCGTTCAGGCTGACGTTGATTGTGATGGGCAATTGAATATTCTGTCGATTGTATCGCTTTAGGCAGGCTATCGTCTTGTCAATCACCCATTCCGTCATCTCATGAAGTAGATCCGTTTGTTCAGCCATGGGTACAAATGCCGCGGGTGACAGTTCCCCTCTGACAGGATGTGTCCAACGTATCAGCGCCTCCAGGCCGACGGGCTGACCCGATGTGAGACAGGTTTTAGGCTGATATACAAGGTATAAGCCTTTATCAAAACGTATTGCATCAGAAAGCTCATTCATAAGAGTAAAATCATTTGAATGTTTTATTTCTTCAGACTCTTTATACATCACTGAGGGTAAATTTTTATCGATCGCTTCTTCAAGCGCAGCCGAGGCACGGCGAACGACATCACAGGCTTTGGATGAAATCGCCGTAAAATCCGTTTGGCCCGCATGGGAAGTAAGAGTTATTGATATCCCATTACCTAACTCAGCACAGATGCCTTCCATACGCCCTGCAATCCACGAGGCGTCCAGGCGGCTTTCGTCGCGCACCAGAATGGCAAAACGTCCAGTGGAAAGCGCATAGAACATCTCACCGTTTTGAGGACGTATTCGGCGAGGCAATTTTATAGCTATATCCCTGAGAAGTTCTTCAACCGGCACCATTCCAACTGTTTTAGCCAAGTCATAAGCATGAGCCATTTTCAGGCAATCAATAATAATAAGACGACGCTTGACCTTATCTCCTTCTGCAGCGAGCGACTGCATATCGCTGATTAGTCGGGAGCGGTTGGGCAAGAGAGTGACAGGGTCATTAAAACCGGTGGCATGCCAGGCTTCGAGAAATGACATAACCAACTCAGCAAGCTGTTGTAGTGTCGCGAGTTGCATATCGCTGAACGGATGTGGTTCCCGGTCAGTTACGCAAAAAGTACCTAATACGTGGCCTTCACGATCTTTGAGCGGAACGCCCGCATAAAAACGTATGTAGGGTTCACCAGTAACAAAGCGGTGGGTTAAGAAACGAGCATCCAGCCATGTATCTGGAACGATGAGAGCATTGTCGTCATTAACCACATGTTGGCATAAAGACTCATCTCTTTTTGAGTGTTTCAGTGAGAAATTATGTGAGGCCCGAATGTATTGGAACTCCTCATCTAAAACTGAAATGAAACTTCCTGGGATACCCAGCGCCTGATTGGCTAAATGAACAAATTTTCTCAGAACACTGTCCCTTCCTTCATCAGGTGCGAGAAGGGCGTCAAGCGCTCGTTTTCGACGTTCATTAGTAGCATTTAAATTTTTTACCATAAATCCCCCGTGCCGGGTCTAATAACCGGAACGTAAAAGTGAAAGAAAAATAACCGACCGGAAGAAGAAGCTAAAAACTGACTGAAGATTACGCTTTTTGTTGTCTCTTTCGCCATCATAAGACAGCCCCTTGAGTTCGTCCTGTTTTTTTTAGTTTAATTAAAAGGGTCAATCTGTTTGAGAAAAATATTTCTTGCTGGAATATTTCCTTTTTTTTAAATGCCTGCCAGACTCTAACTGATAACGCACTTGTGCGCAATCTAATAGCGCACTACTAAAATAATTTATATGGTTACTATTTTTGTCTAAATTAATCACAACACCAGGTAATTAAATGAACTTTCTTACGAATTTTACTATTCGCCGGGTAGTGCAGTGCATTCTCGTTGCCGCTTTTATTATTGTTGCTCTTGCAGGCTTATATGGTTCAGAAATCTTAAGAGATCTACATAAACAAACGCAGCGTGAGGGAAAGTTGGTTGCTCAACTCATCTTTCTGACCCGAGCAGGTAATACGATGAAATCAGGTGACGATTCCATAAAGAGAACCTTAGCAGAACAAGTTCCTGCTACACCGGACTGGGATGAATTTCGAACAGCCTTAACAGGTTCTGATATAAATTTTAATTCAGCATCAAAAGAGCGTTTAGAATTCCTCGAGGAGAGACTGGCTGACAAAGAGAATGCATTCAACGATGATCGTCAAAAACTGGAGTTAGCATTCACCGTTGCTTCATTATTTATCTTTATGTTACTGGTTCTCTGCGACCGCTTTCTGGTCGTGCACCTCGTTGAGCCTCTGACAACCTTAAGGGAACATTTCAGAGGAATTGCTTCCGGTGAACTGACTAATCCACTGCAAGATTTGGGTAGAAATTGTGTAGGGCAGCTGGTACCACTGGTGAAAGCCATGCAAGACAGTCTTTTATTAACTGTACTTTCCATCAGGAATAATACGGACCTGCTGAAGCGTGAGGCTGCAGACATCGAAGCGGGCAATACTGACCTTTCTGTAAGGACTACTCAACAGGCAACTTCCTTAGAGCAGACCGCACATAGTATTACCCAGCTGAGCGCGAACGTTCAGCAAAATGCATTAAGTGCTGATGAAGCAAGCAGTCTTGCTGAGAAAACGGCATATATCACCGGAGAAGGCGAAAAGCTGGTGAACTCAGTTGGCCTCATGATGAATGGTATTACCGAGGAAGCCGAAAAAATACGGCAGTTTACTGCCACAGTGAACAGTATCGCATTTCAGACAAATATACTGGCGTTAAACGCTGCCGTTGAAGCAGCCCGGGCAGGCGAGCAGGGCAGAGGGTTCGCTGTTGTTGCTACAGAAGTACGTACACTTGCACAACGCAGCGCAAGTGCAGCCAAAGAAATTGAAGGATTAATCAATACAACTCTCGCTCGTGTGAATGAGGGCAAAGAGGTCGCAGACCGTGCCGGGCACACCATGGGAGCGGTGACCCAATGCGTTTGTTCAGTAGATGAACTCATCAGGAAAATCTCTTATGCTTCAAATGAACAGAGCAAAGGGATCATTCAGGTGACGCAAGCAGTTACCGATATCGAACGGGTCACACAGCAAAATTCCACATTGGTAAGGCATGTTGCAAGTTCAGCCGTAAGGCTCAATACCAGAACCGAAGACATGGCTAAGACCATCATTCATTTCGCATTACCGGCAACCACACAGGTGTGAGATATATTAATCGACGGCCTGGCATAACTGATTCAAATGATAATAAACTCTCGCTTAATTACAGATAATTAAATCATGGGTTTGGGGGTTATGAGAGGGGGATGCTCCCTGAGCCATGTTCGTATCAGTTCTGTATTTGAGCCAACCTCTCTGATAGCTCTGGTTAGTCTTTCCTGAGTGGTTTGGAGTGTAAGAGTCCAGTAGGTAATTTGCCAGTGCTCATTTATTATTACCTGCGTCAAATCATGGGGAATGCGACGTTGAATTGGGTCTTTCATGACTAACCTCATATGATATTTTTCTGATTTAATTGGGGCTCATTGGGGTGTCAGATTCTGAATGATTTGATAAAACTAAAAAGCAGAATATTCCCTATTAAATGTCTAAAACTATTTATGGGATGTTTCTGATATAGAGACGGCTATTAAGCGAGGCGGGGTGGAAGTATAAGCGAAGCGATATTTTTTAATTCGATAACTAAAAAATATTAGCCTTAAACAGTTGAAAGTGAAGTTATTTATAAATCTGTTTGACCACTACACATACCATAGACTAACGCCAGAGATAAGTTATGAAGAAAAACAACTTTGTACCGGTAATGTCCGCCCAGAATGACATTCGCAGCTTGCGCATTGAAGCGGGTATGACTCAGGCTAATGCAGCCGAAAGATTTAATCTGAGCCTGAGAGTGTGGCAGATGAAAGAGTCGCTTTCGAAACCTGCTCAACTCAGTCAGGGAGAATACGAATTTTTACTACTGCTGGCAGGAAAACACCCAGAATATCAGCTTTCCACCAAATAATTGTTGCCGGCAGTATGCATTCTGCCGGCACAGTAATGTGGGGGGCAGCTTATCAGGAAATAAATTCTTCGAGAACCCAGACACTTACGCTACCCGCTTTACATTTAAACACGCCTTCACCTGATTCATTAGTCTTGATAACTTCATCGGAATTAAAAAGGAAGTCTCGCCAGATACGATTAGCTAAGGGTTCACCAAGATTAAGCGTTTTCTCACCATCATCACCATTTGACATTATCACAACGCATCCTGGTTGTTCCGCCGTGCCACTCCGGCTGAATGCAATGCAGTTAGGATGATCAAACCAGGATGTCTGGACGCCATGCGCGAATTGCTGACGTGCCAGCACTAGCTTATCGAGTTTATCTATGACTGGCATGTCTACACGATGGGTTTCACCATCATTACCTGTGTCTTCATAGTCTGCTCCAAAGAGGTCGGGGTAAAATACTGAAGGAACGCCATTTTCTCTCAATAAGATAAGCGCATATGCCAGCGGTTTAAACCAGGCTTCAACCGGGGCTTCTAAAGACTGCAGGGGCTGAGTATCATGATTAGCAACCAGCGTGACCGCATGAAAAGGATCGGCTTCAACTAATGTGCCTTCAAAGATTCGGCTCATATCATAATCACTGCCTTGTTTAGATGCCTCATGAAATTTCATATGGAGAGGTGCGTCGAAGAGCATTGTCTTCCCTTCAACCTGGTTTATATATTGTTGTAATTTGTCTAACTCAAAAGACCAGTATTCAGCCACAATAAATAGTGGCGAATCTGATACAGCTTGTACATGTTCAATCCATTCTTTATAGAACCAGGCGGGAATGTGTTTTACCGCATCAAGTCTGAAGCCGTTACATCCGGTTTGCTCCATGACCCAGCGCGCCCAGTATTTTATTTCTTCAGTTACTGCGTGATTTCTGAAGTCGATGTTTGAGCCCATAAGGTAATCAAAATTACCCATTTCTTCATCAACCTGCTGATTCCAGCCTTCACCCGTGTAATCATTAACTATCTTAAATACCCCATCCTCTGATGGGTTTTCTATGTGGTCTACACCATTAAAACACTTAAAATCCCACATAAACTGAGAGTATTTTCCCGCTCTGGCCGGAAAGGTATAGCGTGTCCAGGCTTCGCAGTTAACAACTTCTTCGTCAATTTTTGTACGGTCGTTTTCATCCACTCTATTGACCTGAACTGCCTCCTTTTCATCAGCCCCCATTTTATGATTGACAACAACATCTAATAAAACAGCAATATCATTATCTTTCAATGAGCTGATAGCCCTGAGTAAATCTTCCTTATTACCATATTTTGTTGAAATATTACCTTTCTGGTCAAATTCTCCTAAATCGAACAGATCATAAGTGTCGTATCCTACGGAAGCTGCACCCCCGGCGCCTTTATAGGCAGGGGGTAACCAGACCATGTTTATTCCAGATTCCTTCAAGTCTGACGCTCGCTCAGTGAGTTCAGGCCAGAGTTTGCCACCTTCAGGGTAATACCAGTGGAATGCCTGTAGCAGAGTTGGATTCTTCATTTTTTTCTCCATGTTTAGACATTTTAATTATGGAGTGAAAAATGATTTTTGCAGCGCAGAAGGTTTTTTATATTTTACTTTTTTTCATTGACAACTCGTAAGAAATAAAAATTGATTGGTCGTGATAAAAGCAGCAGGGCTCTTTAGAATTGTATAAGCAAAATGCCGTAAACGAGTCTTTTATCTTTACTTAAACTCCTTTAATGTGTTGCTGGATGTCGATAAATAAAATTTATCTTATTGTGACGATTTCTAAATCATTTGGTGATATGCGACATAACGAAAAGATGTTGAAGCGTGGTCGAAATCTAAGTGAGGAAAAAGAAGTAACAATCGATTTATGCGTTATGAATGACTTCTTGCCAAATAGTTCTAATGAAATTGGGGAAGGGAAATTTTCATGTGGTGAATTTGAAATCTAAAGCTGTGCTTGTTTAGATTGATTAACTCTAAAAAAAACCTCTATAAGTGGAAATCCATAAACACTTACAGAGGTGATGCAATGCACCATTCGTTACATGCGGCGATAGCCGCGGCCCAAAGTTATATAATATGACATCAATTGTACATTTCTTTTTCATTGCTATTGAACTCTTCCGTACATAGCAGCATGATTTAATAAAAATTCTTAGATGAATTGAGTGTGAATGATTCAAATTATTTATATTTAAATCAATCTCGTGAAGTTAAAGTGCCAGGTCGTTAACGCTGAACTAGTTGATTACTATCAAGTAAATTGTCAAGTTTAAAAATTGCGCATCTAATAGTTACTCCAAAAGCTAGACTTTTTAAATTCACGGCTTCGCTTTATTTTTTGATTTTTTCTGCTATTTAATATTCAAAATAATTAGCAGTGAGTGGTGGGGTTAGTGAGAGAAAACGGACTTGATCTGCAGTTTTACGTCGTTGAGATCAGAAAAATAGCCGCGGCACATCAGTCGGGTTTGAGTCTTTTGGAAGCCAAAAGGCAGGTTGATTCTACCATACAGCATATGCGAATTAACCTGAGGGATGACAAATCTTACCAGGCCCGCCAGTGGAGTACCTTACTGGATGCTCTTAAAACTTATAATCGGAACACCGTTGACCCCCGATGGGCAAAAGTGATAAACCATGCCAATTTCAGAATAAAGAGCCGACTAAATACAGTCATTTATTATCGAAAAAGACTGCGCGAGCAGCGGTCAAGCCAAAAGGATATTTAAATTCATTTAAAAATCCGGTTGATCGAAGTTAAATAGCAGATTCATTAAAATTTGTTGCGTCTATCTTAATTAAGAATTGAAAGGTTTTTTCGATTATTTCAAAATTCATTCGTCCTGATGCTATGGAGTATATTTTTATAAAAGTGTAAAAAACGTATTTTTGATAAAATTCAAATGCCCTTCGATATTGCCACCATCACTTATCAGCAACTCGAAGGTGTTCGTGCAGATACTGAATTTCCAAGTTAGGAACCTACCCGGCCTTGGTGTTTGAAACCTCCTCAGTATGTATTGAAGTGCTTTGATACGTTCTGAAAGTACGATTAAAATAAAATCATTTCCTGTTTTTAGTTGGTTGTCTCAGAAAGCCACTCACTGAAAATAAGAGATGTTTTGTCGCCATGAATTTCAAAGGCAAGTAGTGCTGAAGAGTCTCAAGGTGTTGATTAGCCATGCGCGAAGAAATAAAACCCGGATAGATATCCGGGCGGCAGAAGTTTTGCCTTAAATTGATGGCGTCCCGCTGGGAACGGGAACAGTTTAGTATGTAACTGAAATATTGCTAATCCGAAAATAAAAAACACAGATTGCTATTAACTGCAGTCTGTGAGAAGTGTGTCAGATAATCTTTCCTAATTATCTCTGGCCAGCAATGATGCGTCGAGTCACCACTGCAGGGAAGCCAGTTTTTCCTGCATAACTAAAACATTCATGCGGTTAAGCATTCTAGTCAAAGGGTTTGTTTTAACTCTGTGGTTGTCCGACCGGGCCCTTACCCAATGGCCCACCTGGCACCGACTCATTACTCGGTGCATGTGGGCGGCCATCGTTACCCACCGCAGGGCTTTCATGCTGGCATCCCGCCAGTGTAATCAAACTCGCTATGATGAACATCCCGCCTAATAAATTTTTCATAATTTGCTTCCCATGGTAAGGCAACGATATGTTGCTATTTAAGCATAGAATTTCTACAAAATCTGTCAAAGTTCAGGAGTAGAATTAAATGTTGATTTCAATTATTTTAACAGGTAATAAAGGCCGTTAAGTACGGGCATAATTTTGGTTGCCAGAAATTTATTGTTCAATATGACATCATTCCTAATGGCAGTGCTACATCGCCTTAGCGGTAATATTTTCCAATCGCATAGCAGCTAATCTGACATAAGCAATATAAAAAGGGTTTTGTGTTTATGGTGAATACTTTTCAAGATATCAAATCACCAGTAATTCTCTGCTTCATCTCACGCTGATGCTTGTGATAGTCCTCGCCACACTCTGCAGAACAGAAAGCGGTGTTAGCCACTATTGCCTCATCAGTGCACCAGATACAGTTACCATTTCGGCTTACCAGGCGCGGCTTACGGGCAGACAAAGAGGCCGCTAAATGCGCTTCTTCACGTTCCTGAGCCAGATCCACGTCATCCATTAGTTAAAGTCCTTATTGTCATTATGTTGTATTACTGAGCACTCTTCGGCCTGAGTTCTCAGGTGCCATTCACTGCGCAGACATTCAGCTTAGTTCATTTGTTATGAATAAGCAGTTTAACGCTTTAAATAGCCTGAATTTGCTGATTTTTCATACAAATTCCCGGCATTAAATATTCCTTCCCGGTCATGGGTTACCCATCGCCGAAATGGGCTATTGAGATTCTTTACATACCATATCTCCTTTATCAAATGCCCTTCACGTATTAATTCCTATAGCATTCAATCAGCTTAAAAAGTCTCAAGCGGTACGGCTTGAACAGCATTACCAACTCGTTAATACTGTGTGTAAATGGGTCTTCCCCGATCATGGTGGGAGACTCAGAACGCCATATTCAGTTTCCCGTAGTGGAACATCACTCCCAGCTTAAAGCGCTCCCGGTTTCGGTATCCCCTGGCTTTTATCCTCAGCAGCCTGATCTTGCTGTTCAGTGCCTCCGCATTTCCGTTTGAGACACTGTGTCGCATGGCATTCAGGATCCCGTACAGCCTTTTTCCTATCGTTTTAGCCGCGTTTTTCATCATGGGAACGTCACTGCTGGCCGCCAGCGCCAGCCATCTCTGCCAGTCATTCCGTCTTTCCTCGCCCCATGGCCTGTTCCAGATATCCTTTGCCAGCTCTTTTAGCGCCCAGCACTGGCTCGTCAGCTTCATCTGTGCACGCAGCCATATCAGCTTTTCCTGCCTGGATTCGGTCATCCACTTATCGCTGTACTGCCACAGGAAGCGGGTTCCCTTTGCCTGACGCCGGCTTTCTACAGGGAGGTGCGGATGTTCATTCTGGCGGGTTTTATCCACCACTTCGCCCAGTTGCTTTGCTACATGGAAGCGGTCGAAGGCGATTTTCTCAACCGCACTGGGTAAGTGGATACGTGCTGCTCTTATATATCCTGCATTCATATCCATGGAGAGCGTTTTGATAGCCAGCAACTGCCCGTCAGTGAGCGTGCGAAGATAGCTGGCAAGGCTCTCTGTGCCGCGATCATCCGTTAAGGCCAGCGCCCGTCCATCGCGATCGGAGATCACCGTTATGTAACGATGTCCTTTTTTAAAGGCAACCTCATCCACATTCATATGACGGGCGGATAATGGCTTTTTTATCCGGGCAAGGCCTCGCTTAACTGCCCGGGTCATAATGCCGTCAACCGCATTCCAGCTGAGCTTAAGTTGTTTCCTGACAGCATCAACGGTGCTGATTTTCAGCCATGAAAGCACGAACGATTCGAACAGAAGCGTATACCGGCTTCCCGGACCCGCCCACGGAACAGGCAGGGTCTGGCAACCATGCTCCGGACACATAATGCGGGGAACATCGGCTTCGACAATCGTGGTGAACTGGGAGGTATCAAGATGGCGCCATTTACGATGCCGGTGATCGTGCACAGGACAGGATTTGCCGCAGGCAGGACAGGTTAATATCGCATTTTCAGCGATTCCGACGGTGACAGTAACGGAACCCGCATTTTCATCAAGGGACAAGGATTCAACCTGCCACGGACCGGACAAATTGAGAATGTGGGCATAGAGGGATCTTTCATCCATAAGAGCGTACCGGATTAAAATTAGATACCCGGCATACTTACACATTCTTCTGGCACCCAGCCAGATTCACCTGAGTCATTGAGCGCCCAGTACCAGCTATTAAGGGACTTCATAACAGTAATTTGCTCGCCGGACCTGACTGATAATTCATGCGCTGTATAGTCTTCGAGGCAGACGACTTCATTTGCACTGAGGGGAGTAAATATTTGTTGTGGGGCCCATCCAGCTTTACCGGAGGCAAGCGCTATCCATACCCATCCGCGATATTCAAGATCACAATGGCTGATAAAGGCAGTACTGTCTTTCTTTATAACGATGGGGTCAGGATAAGCAGAGATGTAATCTCTGATGACAACAGCAGCATTATTATTCAAGTGTTCTCCTCCTGTTGTTCGGTAAACAGCAAAAATCCTACAACAGCCACCACAACAGGGGAAGACCCTTATACATACAGTGTTTATTGGGATTATTATCATGGAGTTTTTCAGACCATCGGAAATCCGCGCCAATCTGGAGTTGCCGCTTATTATTGCCAGAGTCCCGTGTGGCTTTCCTTCGCCTGCTCAGGACTATGTCGAACAGCGGCTGGATCTTAATAATCTGTTGGTCAGCCATCCCAGTTCGACCTATTTCATCCGGGTCAGTGGTGATTCGATGATCGAGGGTGGTATTAACGATGGCGACATGCTGGTGGTGGACAGCTCCGTCAACGCGGAGCATGGCGACATCATCGTGGCTGCAATTTCTGGAGAGTTCACCGTGAAGCAACTGATGACCCGGCCCGTCCTCCACCTTAAGCCAATGAATGCAGCACATGCCATCATTCCGATTCCCGATGCCGACCAGTTTGAAATCTTCGGCGTTGTCCGGCACTCCATTAAGACGATGGGCCGTTAATGTTTGCCCTGGTGGATGTGAACTCGTTTTACGCCAGCTGTGAAACGGTGTTCAGACCGGACCTGCGTGGCAAGCCGGTAGTTGTCCTCTCTAACAACGATGGTTGTGTTATCGCGCGTTCGGCAGAAGCGAAAGCACTGCAGCTGCCTATGGGGGGCACCGTACTTCAAGCTCAAAGACGAGTTCAGGCGTCATAAAGTTCAGGTATTCAGTTCCAATTACGCCTTATACGCAGACATGAGTAACAGAGTGATGACCACTCTGGAAGATATGGCACCCTCAGTTGAAATCTACTCTATTGACGAAGCTTTTATGGACCTGACCGGGATACGTAATTGCCGTGTGCTGGAAGACTACGGGCGGGAAATTCGCGCGCGCGTAAAGCGCGATACGCATCTGACCGTTGGAGTGGGGATAGCACCCACTAAGACGCTCGCCAAGCTGGCCAATCACGCCGCCAAAAAATGGACGAAAACCAGGGGCGTGCTGGATTTATCGAACATTGAGCGCCAGCGCAGGCTGATGGAACTGGTGAAGGTCGAGGATGTGTGGGGAGTGGGCAGGCGTATTAGCAAAAAGCTGAATGCGATGGGCATCATCACCGCGAAGGACCTTTCAGAGCATAGCACGTACATCATCCGTAAGCATTTCAATGTGGTGCTGGAAAGGACGGTGAGGGAGCTGCGTGGCGAACCCTGCCTCGAGCTGGAGGAATTTGCGCCCACGAAACAGCAGATTGTCTGTTCGCGTTCATTCGGTTCCCGCATAACGGAATACCAGGATATGCGTCAGGCGGTGTGTGCTTATGCCGAGCGCGCGGCCGAAAAGCTCAGAAGTGAACGACAATACTGCCGGCAGATAGCCGTTTTCGTCCGAACCAGTCCGCACGCGGTAGGGGAGACGTTTTACGGTAATCAGGCAATGGGCTCGCTGATAACACCCTCCAACGACACGCGGGACATTATCCGCGTGGCCATGGAGTCACTGGATCGCATCTGGCTCGATGGATGCCGCTTTATGAAAGCCGGCGTGATGCTGGGAGATTTTTACAGCCAGGGCGTTTCTCAGCTCAATCTCTTTGACGAATTTAAGCCACAGGCTAACAGTGAAACGCTGATGCGTGTCGTTGACGGCCTTAACCAAAGCGGGAAGGGGAAATTATGGTTTGCAGGACAGGGTATGCAGAAAACATGGGCTATGAAGCGGGAAATGCTGTCGCCGGCTTACACCACCCGCTTTTCGGACCTCCCCGTTGCGAGGTGACATTTTTACTAAATCCTCTTCAACTGCTGCTACTCACAAGCACAACATGTTATGTGGTCGAGTTTCAGGGGCGGACCTGTATCATTGATGAACGACTGCGGCCGGAAGATGGTGATACTGTTTTGCTGGATATGTTAGGGATGTATGAGTGGGGAAACCTATACACACATCCAAACCGGGTAATAACGGATGAAGGAGTGATTCTGGAAGAAGACTTACTGGAAGATATGGCTATCCTTGGCGTAGTTACTCATGAGGTCACGGCCATAAAGGTACAAGATAGATCGCCAATCTGATGCAGTAAATAAAAAGCCCGGGAGAATCCAGTCACCCGGGCGGCATCAATGTATGCCAAACATTTTCAATAAGAGTTGTGTCGTCTAAACAGGGAAGTAAAAGGCGACCTTTTGAAAATAGACTGTAACTGATTAAACGCTAGCGAAGCGGCAAAAAGAATGAGAACAGTTGATGTTTTGAGGTTTGATGATGGCAGGAAGAAGGTGATTCAGTCAGGGGGGCAGTGTAAGAAGGTCAAAAGAAAGACACACAAAACGATAGATAGGATAATTCGGGTGGAGAATCTTTCGCCTTTTACTTAAGTAATCCGATATTAACGTTAACAGCATGAAATAGACTCTTTAATGAAGTACACAGACTTTGACGCAAAAAAAAACACAGGATGCCCTTGAGTTCAGCCTGTGCAGAGAGTGTCTAATAATCATTTATCTTTTTTATTGTTCTGCCATGATAAGACGTTTTACCACATCATGGAAATCCATTGTGCCTGTAGCAGAAAAATTATTGCAAGCAAAAGCACAGTCGTTAGTGCAGGAATCGTCAGGTTTCTCATACGGACCTGTTTTCTCATTCAGGAGGAATTTATTTACCAACAACTGTAGACCATACAGGAAGAAAGACCGCACTACAGGTGAGTTTAATCGTGGGCAATCTTTGGGATAATGATTGTACTTTCTGATATGACGCATCTTACATTGTATCGCATGTAGTGATGCAACCATTGCCAGTTGAGTACAAAAAAACACCCGTCAGGGGCAAGTGAACGTATAGTCAATATGGTTATTGTGCACCACTGTAATTGCCTGAAAATAAAAAACACATAATACTTGCATTGGCTGACAGTCATTCAAAAAGTACAATTGAAGCCGGAAGAATCGCATTGAACCGGACAGAAATGCATTCAAAGGCTAAATTCTCATCAAATGGAAAGGTGCGCTTAATTTATGTACAGCACCTCTGATTTAATACCCTCTTTTCAAAATGCTCCATTAGTGCTCGTTTTAGAAATATTGAAAGATTCAAAAACAGAAGTGTATGAGAATCTCCATTTAAAAGAAAAGCCCGGAGCTGGTGGCGAGCCGGGCCTGCACAAAGAGTGCGAATCATGATCAAACGGAGTTTTATCGATATCACAGGAAAGTGGTAGCGATAAAACAGAGTTTAGACTGTGATAATGGGATTGCATGCGAAGCGGTAAGATTAAGTCATGACTAAGTAAATTTTTTAAGGTAATGCCTGCTTTGCCATAGATAAAACTAAGCAGTGTTAGTGGCCTAACACCATAAAATAATTAGCTTAACCGAGTGAAGTTTACCTCTACACCAGGAGCAAAGTTAAACAATCAAAATCCTTTATTCAGCTTGCTATAGTCAGATTCGCAATCATTAAATACCAGGTTTGCCATCATGTAATCTAAAGCGGGAGAGATGGACGTTTATTGAAAGTAGTATTGAACTTATTCGGTATGTGCTGAAGGTGTCAGGCTTTCAACCACGGGATTTTATGGATGCACACTCTAGCCGTTTGAGCTAGCGCTAGCTATTATGGGGTCAGGCCCCTGCCCTTAATGAGCGGGGCCATCGTTTACTTATCAGGGTTCGTCTATACGTGAAACTTTTAAATGCGCATTTTTACCTTTGCCAAACACCTTGCCACTGACGCGGATTTTATCTTCAGAATTGAAGGTTTTGCCTTTAAAGGTAGCCTCTGGAGCGTCAATGTTTACTGTGCCCGTGCTATCACGAAACTGATAAATGTTGCCCTTCACTTTTTTAACAATGTAACCTTCAAGAGTGACATAACCGCCCTGGCGGAAATCTTTTATCAGTGTGATCGGTGTTTCCGCGGTGTCTTCGGATCCTTTATAACCTGCATCTTCTTTGCTCTGAGGAGGTGGTGTTTTACCCGCTTCAAATCCCCCGGTTTCAGCACAAGCGCCAAAACTGAGAGGTAACATTACTGCGAGCCAGGCAACTTTATTCATTTTAATCTCCATTAATGAGGCATCGACTCTAAGCCTGGCACAACTTAGGAAAAATAACTGATGCGCACATAGTTTTGATGTTTCATAAAGATTAATAATGCAGCGATTGTGGGAGCTAACGATCTATTCAGGGAGATAAACGAGGGGCGAAATCAGGGGCAAATATCTTTTTCAGAGCACTAAATGGGGCATTGTCATTGGCGGTCAGTGTAAAACTGCGTACTTATGCAATATTCTAACCGAATGAAATATCAAGGCTATCCATTACTGCCAAGAACTTGTAGTAACTGTCTTATGTCTTCAGATTATATTGTTCTTTTTGGTTACTTCTTGATTTTCTGACATTATTTTCACGCTTGAGAATGAACGCAAGGGTCGTTGGCGGCTGAATAAAGCTTCAGCGGCAATGAACCCTTATGACATGAGTGCGTATGGTACGGATTGCGCAGGCGAATGCCAGTCTGATGTGATCTCTTTTCAAGGATTCCTGCGATAAAACCGCACACTTTGCCAGAACAATATGCCCATTTATTGATCTGGGTAAAGATTGTGCGCATCGCTGCCTGACAGGATGGATGAAGTGTTTTTTTAGTTTCTAAAGGTGAGGAGAGGCAGATGCAAACGTACGACATGGTTTTTGAAGAAGCGTGCCGGCTAGTCGGGCAATGTTATCTCGAGCTGGCACAGCGTGGATCAGCAACAGAAAAAGAGGTGGTAGCGACAGAATTGCGTAATCTGCAACTGCGCTATAGGGAGTTAACCGGCTCGCCCAATCGCGCGGTTGAGATGGCAATTATTCAGCTTCAACCCTGTTAAATCATTAAGCCCGGCCAGCGCGCCGGGCTTAGTTCATTTAGTCACTTTTCTCTGTTTTACCGGCCATTTACGCCAGTCTTTGATAGCGTTGATTGGCGGCTTCGGTTGCATCCTGCCAGATCTGCGCGGCGGCTTCCGGTTCACGGGTTTGCAACTGGCGGAAACGCTGCTCGTTCATCAATGCCTCTTCCAGCACCGAGGTGGGCGGGCGAGAGTCCAGCGCCAGTGCCGCTTTACCTTGTTCTGCACGTCGAGGGTCATAGCGATACAGCGGCCAGAATCCGCTGGTGGTCAACAATCGCATCTGCTCATGGCTGTAGGCGAGGTCGTAACCGTGCTCTTCACACGGACTGTAGGCGATGATCAGCGATGGGCCGGGCCAGGCTTCCGCTTCCTGAATCGCTTTCACCGTCTGATTCAACTGCGCGCCCAGCGAAATTTGGGCCACATACACATGCCCATACAGCATGGTGGCAACGCCTAAATCCTTACGTGCTTTGCGCTTCCCTTGCTCGCCAAACTTGGTGACTGCGCCGAGCGGCGTGGCTTTGGAGGCTTGTCCGCCGGTATTGGAATAGCACTGGGTGTCGAGAACCAGCACGTTGATGTTTTCGCTCAGGCTCATCACATGATCAAGACCGCCATAGCCGATGTCATAGGCCCATCCATCGCCTCCAATCAGCCAGACAGATTTCTCCACCAGCGCATCGGCGATAACCCGCAATTCGCCTGCGTGCGCTGATGATGAAGCCGCCAGCTGCTGACGCAGTTCAACGATTTGCTCGCGACGAACAGAGGGCAGGACATTTTCCTCTTTCAATGCTGCCACTAAAGCGTCAGGCAACTGTGGCGCACACTGATCTAACAGACGTAGCGCACGCTGTTTCTGCTGATCAACGCTCAGGCGGAAACCGAGCCCGAATTCAGCATTATCTTCAAACAGGGAATTGGCCCATGCCGGTCCGCGTCCTTCAGCGTTAGTGGTGTAAGGGGTGGAGGGGAGATTACCGCCATATATGGATGAGCAACCGGTGGCGTTGGCAATTAACAGGCGATCGCCATACAGCTGCGTCAGCAACTTGATATACGGCGTCTCCCCACAGCCGGAACAGGCGCCTGAATATTCAAAAAGCGGGGTGATCAGTTGTGAGGTGCGAATATCAATGCGTTCCAGCTGTTCCGCCGTGATTTCCGGCAGCGCAAGAAACGCATCGTAATTCACCTTTTCAGTTTCAACATGCTCAAGACGGGATTGCATGTTGATGGCTTTAATCTCCGGGTGCTGGCGATCGCTGGCCGGGCACACTTCGACACACAGATTACAGCCGGTACAATCCTCAGGTGCCACCTGCAACACGTATTTCTGGCCGCGCATATCGCGTGATTTGACGTCGAGAGAAGTGAGTGATTCAGGCGCGGAGTCCATGGCTTCAGGCGCAACGACTTTAGCGCGAATCGCCGCGTGCGGGCAGGCTGCTACGCAGTGATTACACTGCGTGCACAGGTCGGGTTGCCAGATGGGGATCGCTTCGGCGATGTTGCGTTTTTCCCACTGTGTGGTGCCAACGGGCCAGGTGCCGTCTGGCGGCAGTGCGGACACCGGCAATTTGTCGCCTAATCCTGCCAGCATGGCGGCGGTGACGGTTTTGACAAAATCCGGTGCGCTATCGGATACCACCGGCGGGCGGTGCGGGCTTTGCTGATCAACCGCCTGTAGCGGCACCGCTTCCAGCGCCTGTTGAGCCATCGCCAGCGCCTGCCAGTTACGCTGCACCAGCTCCTCGCCTTTACTGCTGTAACTGCGTGCAATGGCGTTTTGCAGTTCGGTTAATGCACTGTCGCCGGGCAAAATCTGCGTCAACTGGAAGAACGCCATTTGCATCACGGTATTAATGCGCGCACCGAGCTGGCATTCACGCGCAATACGCGCCGCATTGATGACATAAAACCGCGCCTGCTTGTCATTAAGCTGGCTCTGCACTTCCTGCGGCAGGCGTGACCAGACTTCATCAGCGGCATAAGGCGTATTAAGCAGAAAAATGCCGCCCGGTTTCAACTGGTCAAGCATCGAATATTTATCAATAAATTGCAGTTGATGACAGCCGATAAAATCAGCCTGTTGCACCAGATAAGCCGACTGGATGGGATGTTCACTGACGCGCAGATGGGAAACAGTCAGGCCGCCCGCTTTTTTCGAGTCATAAACGAAATAGCCTTGCACGTGCCACGGCGTGGCATTGCCGATGATCTTCAGGTTGTTTTTGCTGGCGCTCACGCTGCCGTCACTGCCGAGGCCGTAAAACAGCGCTTCCAGTCGCGCCCGGTTCGGCACGATGTTGGCCTCCATCGGCAGCGATAAGTGCGTGACATCATCATAAATACCCACGGTGAAACGCGCAGGCGGTTGTTCACGCTGCAGCGCACGGAACACAGCGAGCACGGCATCAGGGGCAAACTCTTTCGATGACAGACCGTAGCGTCCGCCGATCACTTTCGGCAGGGTCGGGCGTTCACCCCGGCTAAAGGCCTCAGCCAGTGCGGTCATCACATCCAGGAACAGCGGTTCACCCAGTGCGCCGGGCTCTTTGGTGCGATCCAGCACCGCCACGCGCTGAACCGAAGCAGGCAGCGTTTTGATCAGATGCGCCGCTGAGAACGGACGATAGAGGCGCACTTTCACCAATCCGACCTTTTCGCCGCGCTGCAACAGAACATCAATCGCTTCTTCGGCGGTGCCGCAGCCCGACCCCATCATCACTATCACGCGCTCAGCCTGCGGATGACCATAAAACTCAAACGGCTGATACTGGCGACCGGTGTTAGCGGCAAACGCGTCCATAGCGGCTTCAACATGGCCGGTGCAGGCGTCATACCAGCGATTAGTGGCTTCGCGTGACTGGAAATAGGTATCAGGATTGGCGGAGGTGCCGCGAATGGTTGGACGATCCGGCGTCAATGCGCGTGCACGATGTTCTGCGATCGCTTGTGCTGGCATCAGTGCTTGCAGGGTTTCATCGCTAATAGGAACGATTTTGTTGATTTCATGTGAGGTGCGGAAACCGTCGAAGAAGTGGATAAAGGGCACGCGGCTATTGAGTGAAGCCATCTGAGAAATCAACGCGAAATCCTGCGCTTCCTGCACGCTGGAAGCACACAGTTGTGCGCAACCGGTCTGGCGCACCGCCATCACATCAGAGTGATCGCCAAATATCGACAGCGCATGCGTGGCAACAGTTCGCGCAGCAACATGCAGGACAAACGGTGTCAGCTGCCCGGCGAGTTTATACAGCGTCGGGATCATCAGCAGCAGGCCCTGCGATGACGTGAACGTGGTGGAAAGGGCGCCGGTTTGTAACGCACCGTGCACGGTAGCAATCGCGCCGCCTTCTGACTGCATCTCCACCACGCGAGGGATATCACCCCAGATATTGCGGCGACCTTCGCCAGACCAACTGTCGGCCAGTTCCGCCATGGTGGAACTGGGCGTGATGGGATAAATGGCGATCACTTCACTGGTGCGGAAAGCGACCGAAGCCACCGCACCGTTGCCGTCGACGGTAATCATAAATCGTCCTTTGCTACGCTGAGAAACCTGAAACTTTACGGGGGTAATAATTCAGTTTAGCAAAGCAATTTGGTTGGACTTTTTCATCTGTGTGGTGGCGACAGGTGAGCGCACTGCCATCTAAAGTTGTTGATTTTTACATCATTTCTAATGATTGAACGCCTTTGATTTCCATCACTTTATCGTAGATGGTGTGAATGGCGGCACTGCGTGACAATGTCACCTCAACGCTGAGTTCACACAGGCCATTCTCCTCATCCCGATTTACCACAGCAATGTGACCGTAACGGATATTCTCGCGTTGCAGCACCAGCAACACCAGCGGCACGCTTTTGGGTTTAAGGTGCACCATTAGCGTGTGATGGCGGCCAATCAGCCAATGACTGATGCGACGGAAAGTTTCTAACACCACCAGCGCTAGCACCGTGCCATAAATACCGATTTCATACATGCCGCTACCAATCACCAGGCCAATCGCGGCGGTGACCCACAAACCTGCGGCGGTGGTTAAACCCTTGACCACTTGTTTTTGGATGATGATGGTACCGGCGCCGAGGAAGCCCATCCCACTCACCACCTGTGCGGCAATTCGGCTGGGATCCAGCGCCACGTGATCACTATCAAGCATGTCCGCGAAGCCATACTTCGACACCAGCATAAACATGGCACTGCCAATACCCACCAAAATGTGGGTGCGTAATCCGGCCTCTTTGGCGCGCATCTGACGCTCGAGGCCAATCAAACCACCCAAAATGCCGGCGAGCGCAATACGGATCAACATGTCTGTTAGCATGATTCCTCCTTATGCATTGATAAATAGGATTGTTTCGGTGAAAAAAGGCTGATCAGGTCCAATCAGGATAATTCTGCTTGCAAAAGGCGATAAAAAAATTTGTAAAAAGCTGTGTCGCCTATCGATCCCTTAACGCACCTGACATATGCTGGGGGCTCTTTTACGCCCAACTCCCCGGAGCCCGACCGATGAAAGCCGCTACCTTACTGCTGGCCGGTGCAGCACTGTTACTTTCTGCCTGCAGCAGCAACAGTGATGACGAACCACCACAACAGGCTACCGCAGCACACGTTCAACCGCATGTTGTTATGGCATCTATGGCCGAAGTGAATTGCAGTAATGCCGGGGGAACATTGGCGTTTTCACGCCAGCTGGATGGATCGCGTATTGGCATGTGTCAGTTAGCCAATGGCCGTCGTTGTGACGAGCAGGCGCTGATGGGTGGACAGTGCGCCCGCTGAGGCAGGCGCCACATCTTTACGCTTTCACCTGATTCGGGCAGTCTTCGCCACGTTCAAGCTGCTGTAAATTGCTGAGCGTGGTTTCGGAAATCGCCGTCAGGGCTTCGGCAGTCAGGAATGCCTGATGGCCGGTGAACAACACGTTATGGCAGGCTGACAGGCGACGGAACACATCGTCCTGAATCACATCGTTCGATTTATCTTCAAAGAACAGATCGCGCTCATTTTCATACACATCCATACCGAGTGAACCTATCTTTTGCTGCTTCAGCGCATCAATGGCTGCCTGTGAGTCGATCAGGCCACCACGGCTTGTGTTGATGATCATCACCCCATCTTTCATTTGATTAAAGGCTTGTGCATTGAGCAGATGATGATTTTCAGGCGTCATTGGGCAATGCAGCGTAATCACATCGGATGCGGCAAACAGCGTTTTCAGATCGACATACTCGGCACCCAGTTCGAGTGCAGCAGCACTTGGATAAGGATCGAACGCCAGTAAACGCATGCCAAAGCCTTTCAGGATGCGCATGGTCGCCACACCGATTTTACCGGTGCCAATCACACCCGCCGTTTTGCCGTGCATATTGAAACCGGTCAGGCCATCCAGCGAGAAGTTAGCATCACGCGTGCGTTGATAGGCGCGGTGAATGCGGCGATTCAGCGTCATCATCAACCCCACCGCGTGTTCAGCCACCGCTTCCGGCGAATAGGCCGGTACGCGTACCACCTGCAAACCGAGGGCGGCAGCCGCTTCAAGGTCGACGTTATTAAATCCGGCACAGCGCAGCGCGATGGTTTTCACGCCCAGTGCCGCCAGCTCCTCCAGCACCCCTTTACTGCCATCATCATTAACGAAAATGCACACCGCATCGCAGCCCGCCGCATTTTTGGCCGTGGTTTCGCTCAGCAGGAAGTCAAAGAACTGCAGCTCAAATCCAAAGCTGGCATTGACGTGTTCAAAGTATTTCTGGTCATAGTGTTTGGTGCTGTAAACCGCAACTTTCATTATTTCGCTCCTGAAAAATGCAACGTCGGTATCATCACAGAATAACGTTTTCTGCATCATTTTGCTGATCTTCAGCCAGGCTATATAGCTAACACCTTCATTTGCCGGGCATAACATGACATCATCTCCGTCAGGATTGCGTAAAGAACAGGATAGTTAACTGCCATGTCGCGGGGCCTCCGTCGAACACTTGCTGCGCTACTGGCGCTGATATTGCTGCTGTTGGGATTACTGCTGACGCTGACGCAATGGTTGCCGCGTCTGGCGGGCATCTGGCTGCCGGAAAATACCCGCGTTGAGCTCAATGGTTCACCGCGCTGGCACAACGGCGGCGTGCATTTTCCGGCGGTAAGCTATCTGGCTGGTGACTGCGAGCTGGCGAATGTCAAAGATGTCGCGCTGGGTTGGCAACATAAACGCTGGCAGCTCAGTGCACAGGCCGTACAGCTCAACAGTGAATGCCTGCAAGCCCTGCCACAGAGCGATTCTAGCGGTGCACCGCGCAGTCTGGCCGAATGGCAACACATGTTACCGGGTGCCGATATCCATCTGGAGCAACTGACTATTTTACCCTGGCAGCAATATGCCGGCCGTTTTGATCTCAGCCTCGATAAAAGCGTCCAGCAGTTACATTATCAGGGCGATAACCTTCAACTAGATGCACGTTTGCAGGGGCAGCAACTGCAGATCGCACAACTCCAAATCAGTCATCCTTTGCTACCAAAACCGCTCGATTTGCACGGTGATCTTACGCTGCCCACCTTTGCTAACGGTTTGCCGGTGGCGGGTGAACTCAGCGGTGATGTCAATCTGACGCAGTGGCCGCAGCCGCTGGCGATGACGCTTAACTGGCAGCAGCAGCAAGGCACGCTGGTGATTAATCAGCAGGGTGACGATCAGCCGTTGTTGCAGGTACCGTGGCAGGTCGATGCGCAGCAGATACGTATCACTCAGGGACATTGGCGCTGGCCGCAAGCTGACCAACCGCTGTCGGGTGGTTTGGCGCTCACCCTCGACAACTGGCAGCAGGGGCTGGAAAACACCCAGGTCAGCGGGCGGTTCAATCTGCTTACCCAAGGCCGCGGCGGTAAAGGTAACCTGGTGCTGAGTGTCGGGCCGGGCACATTGAGCCTTACCGACAGCGCGTTACCGTTCCAGCTGACCGGCGAAAGTAAGTTTGCCGACCTGCAGTTGTTCGGCAGCATGCCGGGCATATTGCACGGCATGTTGACCGATCCGCAAATCACACTTAAGCAAGGTGCGCTGCTGCGCCTGCGTGGACGCTTGCTTTCGACGCTGGAAGTGGATGAAGCACGCTGGCCGTTAGCGGGCGTGACACTTGCCTCGCGCGGTATCAATGGCAGATTACAAGCAATTCTAAAAGCTCACGATCCCAACTTCGGTCGCTTCACGCTGCATCTTGATGGACGCGCCAGCGATTTTTGGCCAGACAGCGGACGCTGGAACTGGCGATACTGGGGCGATGGAATGATGCAGCCGCTCAATGCCAAATGGGATGTGAAGGGCACGGGTAGCTGGCAGGATACGTTAATCAGTCTGGACACACTCAATACCGGCTTTGATCAATTAGCCTATGGCATGGTGCAAGTCGACAAACCGCGCCTGACCTTAACCGCACCGGTGCGCTGGCAGCGAGACGTCGCGCATCCGGCTTTCAACGGGGGTTTTACCCTGAAATCCGGTCAGACGCAGTTTAGCTATGGCGGGTGGTTGCCGCCTTCAGAACTGCGCTTTGAGGCCAAAGGCAGCGATCCGAGTCGCTTTATCTGGCGTGGGCAACTTACTGCTGAGGATATCGGCCCGGTGCGGGTACACGGGCGCTGGGATGGTGAACGTTTGCGCGGTGAAGCCTGGTGGCCAGCTCAGTCACTGACGGTGTTCCAGCCTTTGCTCAGTAGCGATTTGAAGATGCGCATTCAGTCAGGTGAATTGCGGGCACAAATGGCGTTTTCTGCGGCCACCAAACAGGGCTTTGAAGCCGGTGGTTTCTGGGCAGTGAAAAAGGGCAGCGTGTGGATGCCGGACAGTGAAATCAATGGCATCGACTTCACGCTGCCGTTCCGTCTCAAGGATCACCAATGGCAGTTAGGGCGTCGCGGTCCGGTTTCACTGCGCATCGCTGAAGTCAAAAACCAGTTTGCGTTGCAGAACATCACTGCCGATCTGCAGGGCCACTATCCATGGCAAGAGCGCCAGCCGTTGACGCTCAGTAACGTGAATCTCGATCTGTTAGGCGGCCATGTCAGCATGCCTGAACTGCGCATGCCGCAGCATGAACCCGCGCGCGTTTCGCTGCGTGAAATCAACCTCAGCAAGCTGATTACGGCGATCAAACCCAAGCAGTTCGCCATGTCGGGCAAAGTGAATGGCGAGCTACCGCTATGGGTGAATAATCCGCAATGGCTGATTGAGAAGGGCTGGATTGCCAACAGCGGCCCGCTGACCTTCCGCATGGATAAAGATATGGCGGATGCCATCGTCAGTAATAACTTTGCCGCGGGTGCCGCCATGGACTGGCTGCGCTACATGGAGATTTCCCGTTCGTGGGCCACTTTGGACCTCGATAACTTCGGCAATCTCACGATGCAGTCCGAAGTGAAAGGCACCAGTCAGTTTAGTAATCGCCGACAGTCGATTAACCTCAACTATCGGCATCAGGAAAATCTGTTCCAGCTGTGGCGCAGCCTGCGCTTTGGCGATAATTTGCAATCCTGGGTGGAACAAAATGCCACCCTGCCATCAAAGAAGGATCCCCAACCATGAGCCTCAGGGCATTGCTGGTGTTGGCAGCTGGGCTGCCGCTGATCGGTTGCGTGCCGCGCATTGAAGTGGCGGCACCGAAAGAGCCGATCACCATCAATATGAACGTGAAGATCGAACATGAAATCCACATCAAGGTCGATAAAGATGTGGAAGCGTTGCTGAAAAACCAAAGCGGCCTGTTTTGAGGAGCGGCATGATGAAATCGAAAGCGATGGCATTGTTGCTGGTGCTGCTGCTGGTGCCTTCAGCGTGGGCGCTGACGCTGGACGAAGCGCGGCAGCAGGGGCGCGTGGGGGAAACACTCAGTGGCTATGTGGCGGCGCGACAACAGGATGATGAAACCCTGGCGTTGGTGAAACGGATTAATGATGGCCGTATGCAACAATATCAGCGCGTCGCGCAGCAGAACAATCTGAGCACCAGTGAAGTGGCACGTATCGCGGGCGAAAAGCTGGTGAGTCGCGCAGGCAGTGGAGAGTATGTGCGCGGTATCAACGGGCAGTGGTTACGTAAGTAAAACCCATCATTATCTGAGTCACAGCCATAAAAAAGCCGGGCACTCAGGCCCGGCAAAGATGGCATCATACCCATTATTCTCGGGTATTCATCACGTTCTTAAGATTACGCAGCAACAATTTGCTTGATGGCGTCTTTCGCGTCGTTAGCCGCTTTGGTCGCCACTTCTGGACCATAAGCAATACCTTCAGCGAACACGAAGTTCACATCGGTGATGCCGATGAAGCCCAGGAACAATTTCACGTATGGGGTCAGCAGATCCGTTGGGGTATCTTTGTGAATACCGCCACGGCTTGACAGGATCACGGCACGTTTACCGGTGACCAGACCTTCCGGGCCTGCTTCGGTGTAACGGAAAGTCACGCCAGCACGCGCAATCAGGTCGAAGTAGTTTTTCAGCTGAGTTGGGATGTTGAAGTTGTACATTGGCGCAGCAATAACCACAGTGTCATGCGCTTGCAGTTCTGCAATCAGCTCATCAGACAGCGCCAGGGCTTCCTGCTGACGTGGAGACAGCGGAGCATCAGAAGGACGCAGTGCACCAACCAACTCGCCATCCAGAACGGGAATTGGCTGAGCAGCCAGATCGCGAACAGTCACTTCATTACCTTTGGCGCGCGCTTCTTCAGCGTAGAAGTCAGCCAGTTGGTTTGACTGAGAGTAACCGGCTAGAATGCTTGATTTCAGAACTAAAACTTTGCTCATGGTGTTTTCCTGTGCGTTACGCGGTTGGCTTACCGCTCAATGCGTTACACTCTACGGAGATCCTCCGCGAGGTAAAAGCGCAATATTTCGAGACCTATGTTCGAAATTATTGAATAAGGTCGCACGTCCGGTCAGGTGAGGTTGTCCAGAGTGTGCTATTATGCCGGGCAATAATTGATTGAATCCGCCGGGAAATTTCAGCCGGCATTGAGCGCACTTTGCCAGGCTCGCCGCGACCACAGGTAACACACCACTATGTCATCATCCGTCACTTCCCCTTTGGCCCCACTCTGGACGCGGCTCGATAATCTGATGCTGCGCGACCGCCAGCGCTTGCAGCGCCGTTTGCATGGCGCAGCGAAGGTGAAAAATCCAGCCGCGCAGCAGGGCATTGCAACAGAACTAGAAGCCGAATTTGCTGCCGCTGAACTGCGCATTGCACAGCGCACGGCGGCCACGCCACGCATCACCTTCCCGGAAAATCTGCCGGTCAGTCAAAAGCAGCAAGAAATAGCCGAGGCGATTCGCGATCATCAGGTGGTGATTGTGGCCGGGGAAACCGGTTCAGGGAAAACCACCCAGCTACCGAAGATTTGCCTGGCGCTCGGGCGTGGTGTCAAAGGGTTGATTGGTCATACGCAGCCGCGCCGTCTGGCGGCACGTACCGTTGCCAATCGTATTGCCGATGAGCTGGAAACCTCGCTCGGCGGCACTATCGGCTATAAGGTGCGCTTTAACGACCAGGTCAGCGACACGACGCAAGTGAAGCTGATGACCGACGGTATTCTGCTGGCGGAAATCCAGCAGGATCGTCAGTTGTTGCAATATGACACCATCATCATCGATGAAGCGCACGAACGCAGTTTGAACATCGATTTTCTGCTGGGATATCTGCGCGAGCTGCTGCCGCGCCGTCCCGATTTGAAAGTGATCATCACCTCGGCGACCATCGATCCGCAGCGTTTCTCTCGCCACTTCCATAATGCGCCGGTGATAGAAGTCTCAGGCCGAACCTATCCAGTCGAAGTGCGCTACCGCCCAATGGTGGAAGACGCTGACGATACCGACCGCGATCAGCTGCAGGCGATTTTTGACGCGGTCGATGAGTTAGGTCACGAGAGCCGTGGCGATATCCTGATCTTTATGAGTGGCGAGCGTGAAATTCGCGATACCGCCGATGCGCTGATGAAGCGCGATATCCCGCACACCGAAATCTTACCGCTGTATGCGCGGCTGTCGAATGCCGAACAGAACCGGGTGTTCCAGTCACACAGTGGACGCCGCATCGTGCTGGCCACCAACGTGGCCGAGACTTCACTCACCGTACCGGGCATTAAATACGTTATCGATCCCGGTACGGCGCGCATTAGCCGCTACAGCTATCGTACTAAGGTGCAGCGCCTGCCGATCGAGCCGATTTCTCAGGCATCCGCCAATCAACGTAAAGGGCGTTGCGGACGTGTGTCGGAAGGGATCTGTATCCGTCTCTACTCTGAAGACGATTTCCTCAGTCGTCCGGCGTTTACCGATCCGGAAATTCTGCGTACCAACCTGGCGTCGGTTATCTTGCAAATGACGGCGCTCGGCCTGGGCGATATCGGCGCATTTCCGTTTGTCGAAGCACCCGACAAGCGCAATATTCAGGATGGCGTGCGCTTGCTGGAAGAGTTGGGCGCTATCACGCTAAGTGAGGATGAAACCTACAAGCTGACGACGTCTGGCCGCCAGCTGGCGCAATTGCCAGTCGATCCGCGTCTGGCACGCATGGTACTGGAAGCGCAAAAATTTGGCTGTGTGCGTGAAGCGATGATCATCACTGCGGCCTTATCGATTCAGGATCCGCGCGAGCGCCCAAGTGATAAACAGCAGGCATCCGATGAAAAACATCGGCGTTTTGCTGACAAAGAGTCGGATTTCCTCTCATTTGTGAATCTGTGGAATTATCTGCAGGAGCAGCAAAAAGCGCTGTCGGGCAATCACTTCCGGCGTCAGTGTAAAACCGACTTTCTCAACTATTTGCGCGTGCGTGAATGGCAGGATATTTACACGCAATTGCGTCAGGTGGTACGCGAACAGGGTATGCCGGTAAACAGCGAACCCGCGCCCTATCGTGAAGTGCACTGCGCTTTACTGACCGGATTACTGTCGCATATTGGTCAGAAAGACAATGAGAAGCATGAATTCACTGGCGCGCGTAATGCCCGCTTCTCCATTTTCCCTGGCTCCGGCCTGTTTAAGAAGCCGCCGAAGTGGACCATGGTCGCGGAACTGGTGGAGACCAGCCGGTTGTGGGGCCGCGTGGCCGCACGTATCGATCCCGAATGGATCGAACCGCTGGCCCAGCATTTGATTAAACGCAGCTACAGCGAACCGCACTGGGAGAAAGCCCAGGGCGCGGTAATGGCGACAGAAAAAGTCACGCTGTATGGCCTGGCAATTGTGCAGGCGCGTAAGGTCAACTACAGCCGCATTGATGCGCCACTCAGTCGTGAGCTGTTTATCCGCCACGCGCTGGTGGAAGGCGACTGGCAGACGCGCCATGCGTTTCTGCGCAACAACCTCAAATTGCGCAGTGAAGTGGAAGATCTGGAACACAAATCACGTCGTCGTGACATTCTGGTCGATGATGAAACGTTGTTTGCTTTCTACGACCGCCGCATTGGCGCTGACGTGGTCTCCGCACGCCACTTTGATAGCTGGTGGAAACAGGCGAGCAAGGACAATCCTGACCTGCTGAGTTTTGATAAGCAGATGCTGATCAAAGATGGCGCGGATAAAGTCAGCCAGCTCGATTACCCGAATTTCTGGCATCAGGGCAATCTGAAGCTAAAACTGAGCTATCAGTTTGAGCCCGGCGCGGATGCCGATGGTGTGACCGTTCACATTCCGTTGCCGTTGCTGAATCAGGTTGAAGAGGGGGGGTTTGAGTGGCAAATCCCCGGCGTGCGCCGTGAGTTGGTGATTGCACTGATTAAATCGCTGCCAAAACCAACGCGCCGCAATCTGGTGCCTGCACCGAACTATGCAGAAGCTTTCCTCGGTCGTGTTAAAGCGATGGAGTTACCGCTGCTGGATGCGCTGGAGCGCGAGTTCCGCCGCATGACCGGGGTGACCATTGACCGTGAAGCCTGGCAGTGGGATCAGGTGCCCGATCACCTGAAAATGACCTTCCGCATTGTGGATGAACACAACCGCAAACTGCAGGAAGGCAAAGACCTGCATCAATTAAAGCAGGTATTGAAAGGTAAAGTGCAGGAAACGCTGTCGAAAGTCGCAGACGATGGGCTGGAGCAGAGCGGACTGCACATCTGGAGCTTTGGTGATTTGCCGCAAAGTTACGAGCAGAAACGCGGCAGCTATCAGGTTAAAGCCTGGCCCGCACTGGTCGACGAGAAAGACAGTGTCGCCATTCGGCTGTTCGATAATGAACTGGAGCAGCAGAAAATGATGTGGCGCGGTCAGCGTCGCTTGTTACTGTTGAACATCCCGTCGCCGATCAAGTATCTGCACGAGAAACTGCCCAACAAAGCCAAGCTCGGCTTGTACTTCAATCCCTACGGCAAAGTGCTGGATTTGATTGATGACTGCATCGCTTGTGGAGTCGACAAACTGATGGCGGAAGCGGGCGGTCCGGCATGGCAACAGGAGAATTTCGAGCAACTGCGCGACAAAGTGCGAGCTGAATTGAACGAAACTGTGGTGACGATTGCCAAACAGGTCGAGCAGATTCTGACCAGCGTATTCAATATCAACAAGTTCCTGAAGGGTCGTGTCGACATGACGCTGGCGCTGGCACTGTCTGATATTAAAGTGCAAATGAGTGGCCTGGTATACCGCGGCTTTGTCACCGGTAATGGCTATCAGCATCTGGGCGATACGTTGCGCTATTTACAGGGCATCGAGCGCCGCCTTGAAAAACTGCCGACTGACCCTTACAGCGATCGTGCGCGCATGCTGAAAGTGCAGGCCACAGAGCAGGCGTGGCAAGCATGGCGCAATAAACTGCCCCCGCAGCGTCAGGATGATGCTGAAGTTCAGGCGATCCGCTGGATGCTTGAGGAGTTACGGATTAGCTATTTTGCTCAGCAGCTGGGCACACCTTATCCTATCTCTGATAAGCGTATTCTGCAGGCGATGGAACAGATTAGCTGAGTCAACAAAAGCACAGAGGCGCTATTTCTGCGCCTCTGTGAGTGAAATATCGCTGACTGCGCATGAAACTCCCTGGCGCGAAGAAGGTGAGCGATTCTGTGGCGAAAATCTTATTTCGCCAGCTCTTCCAGACTGTCTTTAAACGACGTCACCGCGATGGCACGGTTATCCGCGCGATAACGGTCCGCCGGTGCGGGTGCAGAGCTTTGCACCGCAATCAGTTTCCAGCCATCACCACTTTTCAATAGCAGCGGCGATCCGCTGTCGCCTGGCAACGTATCACATTGATGAGACAGCACCGCGCGTTGCGCCCAGCCGGTAATCAGGCAGTCGCTGTGAGAATAGAGCGTGTCGAGGTGATCAGCAGGGTAACCGGCTTGTGTCACTTTGCGTTCGGTGGTTTTCAACGCATCGGTTAAATCGCTACGTGAGCCGTCAAATAAGGGGATGGGTACGATACCCGACGGCGGATTATGCAAAATGACCAGCCCGTAATCGTAAGGTGCCGCGCCTGGTGGCACGATCCAGCCCTCACCATCGGCCTGTAGCCTGCGCGCCAGTGAAGGTTCTACACGCGCATCAATATCATGTATTTCGTAACGCCAGCCTTTAGCACCTGACATAAAACGCAGCGCCACCGGTTTATCAAATTTACCCGGAGGGGCGAGCAGGCAGTGTCCAGCGGTTAATGCCAGATGGGCGGATATCAGGGTGGCCGTGCAGAGGTTGCCACTTTCGGTCTCCAGTTGTCCAATGGCATCCCAGGGAGCGGCACTCACATCCGTAATGGCTTTGCGGTGGTCTTTGCCAAAAAATAGCGTCTTGATGTCTTCCGGGCTTGGCCCATCTTCATCATCGGCATGTGCTGCGAGGTTAAAACTGAAAATTCCAACAAGTAACAGGATAGCCAGGCGCATAGTTCTCTCAATGGCGAGAATAAGAAGAGGTTATTGTCATCACGCTTGAGCGATAACTATAGTCGGAGAGCGGGAAAAAAGGGAGAAATATTGGAGTAATCAGCACGCTACAACGACTAGATAAAAAAGCTGGCTGCAACAATGCCGCACAGGATCATCACAATCAGGATAATTTCGAAGCGATAGCGACGCACCATTTTTCGCTACTCCAGTAAATAAACACCCGGCATAACCGGGTGTTTTCAATCGTTAATGCGGTGTTGGCGCTAAGAGGCCGACTTATTTAGCCGCTTTTTTCACTTTGTGGTGCTTTTTAGCAGCCTGAGCTTTCTGTGCAGCTGG